>NZ_BAAAAU010000004.1:0-348263 GCF_054768115.1 Clostridium sp. CTA-6 | reverse complement strand
AATTCCACAATGAATTCTTGATGTTAATATACCCTTACGTTTATTCATATTATTGAATATCAAGAAAGTCACAATAAAAGGAACAAACGCTGTCAAAAATTCATATCCAATAAAAAGCAAGTTATCCATAGAATTTACCTCCAAATTATTATTTATCTTACATTTAAAAATTATTTTTCCCATTTAATTATAGCATATTTTGTAAATATAGTATTACTTATGATACGGTTTACCGTATCTTATCTAAATGAGGTTTTTACATTTATTCACTTAATTTCTTGTATTGAAAACACTATTATAAGACTGTTTAAACTATTAATGTTTATTTATAAGCTTCAAATTAATCCCACCTAAAAAACTTAATAGATAAGCAAATAAGGATAGTTATCCATTAGTCTTATCTTTTAACATTATCTTTTATAACTATGCTATACAAAAAAGATGGTCACTGCTAATTTGCAATAACCATCTTTTTATCCGATGACTAACCGCTCTAATACTCCCATCTTCTTCAAAGTGGGAGTAAAGAGTGGTTACGTCCCTGGATAACGATTTCTAAGCTTCAGTGGCAGTAAAAACTCCCCCTGAAGCCAAGAACTCTGTTTATATTATCTACTTTATCCACTTATAGAATTTAATTCATTACATATATCATCTATTTCGTCATAACTACTTGTTATATCTATTATACTATTATTAAGCTCATCAATTGACGTAAAAATTTCTTCCATAGCAGCTGTAGTGGATTCTACAGTTTGGCTAATATCATTTACTAAACTTAATGTACTTTCCATCGTACTTTCAAGCAATATAGATTGTGATCCAACACTTCTTGAATAACTTAATACATTAGAAGTATTCTTATTAACATCTTTAAATAACTCTTTAACATCATCTGTATGCTCATTACATAATTCGATTGACTTTTCTTCTTTTAATATTTCTTCTGCAACTACCTTTGTTTTATTAGATATATTATTCAATATTAATTCTATTTCATCTGTAGATACTTTCGAATCCTCAGCAAGTTTTCTTACTTCTTCTGCAACTACAGCAAAACTTTTTCCATACTCTCCAGCTCTAGCTGCTTCTATTGATGCATTAAGGGCTAATAGATTCGTTTGCTCTGATATTTTTGTAATACTGTTAATAATATTAACTATTTTTGTATTTTCATCACTTAATTCATTTATCATGGATACCACGCTTAAAATATTTGTATTTACCTTATTCATTTCCGAAGATAATATATCTACTTTATTATTACCTTCTAATACAACATTTTCAGTTGATTTAGATAATTCCTCCATAGTTTTAATAGCATTCGTAACTTCTTCTACTTTTTCTACTCCACCCTCTATTGAGGCTTTCATTCCAATCATTACATCAACTTCTTTGGTTGCACTATTAGCAACATCGCTTGTAGAGCTAGTTATTTCTTCTGCTATTTGTCCTGCTACAGAAATTCCACTTTTTATTTTCTCATTGGTTGCTGTTAAAATTTTTATAGTACTATATATTTTTTCTAGCAACAACTCTGCTCTAGATTTAGCTTCTTCAGTAGCTTTATGAGTTTCCTCTAAATCTTTATAAATACTTTTGGTAGTAATGGCATTAATCGATAATATAGCCGTTCCTGCTACTATGTATGCTATATAAAATACTAATTCATAGTATTCTACGGAAGCAAAGAGGGTCGTTTTATGTCCTAAGAAGAAATACACTACAAGTATTATAGCCAAAATTGCTTCAATAATTAATATCCTTAAATCTTGATATACACTCATTAATATAACACCATAATATATCAAAATAAAATTAGCCCAATTTGGATCTGATATAAACATTATACATATAACAGCAGTGTACATCATTACCGTATAATACATTGTTTGAATAATGCATTTCTTTTTTATTAATATAAAATCTATTACAGCTAAAGGTATGGAAAGTCCAACTAATATTAGTATGGCATTCCTATCTACCTTTAAAATTATATCAAAAATTGCCCTTAATACTACGGATGCTATAAATCCTGCCAACATAATTTTATTCTTCAATTCCACGTTTTTTTTGTAATCCATTACTACACCCCCTTGGTCAATATACCATTATTATTATTCGTAATATCACTACACAACTTTACCACATTCAACATTTTTCTGCATAATTTTCTTAATTTGCTGAAATATTCTTCGATAATTGTAAATGAATATATTTAACAATAAAGATAAGGCGGAGATAAAATGAATATAAAAATTAAAAACATCGAATATTACCATCCTAAAACAAGCTATTCTAATGAATATTTTTTAAAACATTTTTCAAAGCAAGACGTAGATATTTCCGGATTATTAAATGTTACTGGAAGAAATCAGAGATATGTTTCTGAAGATTTTCATGAAAATTCTTTAACTATGGCTATAGAAGCTTGTAAAAAAGTAATAAGGACTGCAAATATAGATGTACAAGATATAGATTTAGTTGTATTTGTATCTTCTACCCCAGAATATCTATCTCCTACAAATGCTGTTAAAATTCATGATGCTTTAGGTTTATCTAAGAATACAAATGCATATGATATGAATGGCAATTGTGCGGGAATGATCATTGCAATGGATCAAATCTGTAGAACAATGAAAAGTAATAACAGAATTAAATATAGCTTACTTGTAGGCTCAGATTTAGTAGTTAGATATTCAAGAAGATCAGAGCCTATTACTTATTCTAATTTTGGAGAATCTGCATGTGCTGTTTTATTAGAAAACACTGAAGATAACATATCAGATTTCATAGATAGTTCATCTTATGTAGATAGCTCATTAAGCAGCTATATAAAATTTCCTCCTGATGGATTTTCTAAAGTATTACCAATAGATGAAGATACTCCAAAGGATAATAGAATAATAGAATGGACAGATTTTAATACAGATGAGGCATTTGCAAGTTCTGTTGATTCAATAAATGAAATACTAGATCGAAATAATCTAAGTAAAGATGATGTTAAATTATATTGCTTATCTCAGTTTGCAAAGAAAAATATTGATATGATAAGAGAGACCTTAGAAGAACCAGAGCATAAATTTCCATTCGTAGGTGACAGATTTGGATATACAGGTGTTACGAGCCCATTTATTGCCTTAGCCGATTCTGTTTCAAATGGTAACCTTAAGTCTGGAGATTATGTTATTTTATGGACGGTTGGAGCTGGTGTGGTTGCTTCATGTATACTACTTAGATATTAATATTAAAACACAAAGTAAGATATAAACTTTTTTGTTCTAAAATGAGTATATAGGTATATTTGTGTAAAAACAAATTTACCTACATACTCCCTAGTATAGGTTATATAAATAACCTATATTTCAAATTACTACTTACATTTATGCCAATTATAAAAATCTTTTAGCTCTGCTTTCCGTTCCTGTGGTAAGGCTGTTTTCTTAACACCTTGAATTGCACCTTCCAGTGCTAACAATCTATGAATACACGCAGAAGAATCAATTTCTTGTATTTTCAGCCATGCTTGTTCTGTGCCAATATCCTTTAATTCATCATAAGTAAGTATACCTATTTTATTCAACTGCCTTTCAACTTCTTTTCCTATATTAGGTAATTTTGATAATTCTCCCATAAAAAACTTCCTTTCAAATTGGAATTTGTTATTTCCTGTTTGGTTTTCTCGTTAGAAACAATAGTGGATAGGCAGTTGATTTTATTTACTTCCGCACTGGTCTGATATACTTAAAAAACCGTTCCGGATTAAAATAAAAGTAAATTATTCTACCGGGGGAAGTATCAAAGCAGTAACCAGTGCCTGCAAAATCAAAAGTTGCCATTGCCTTTTCAATCTTTTCCTCCACACTACGATTTTCCTGCTCATAATCGAATGGCCCATGTTCAAAAACAATATACTCGGCTTCGGGAACATCAACCATAAGCATTTGTGGTGGTACTTCGCCTTTATAATCAAAAGGAAGACGTACACCATAACACTCTGTACGTGGAATACCCCAATCGCAGAGTCTGCCGTCCGGGTCATTAATGTACGCCATAATCTGACCGCTGCCGCTGTTAGATTCGCTCCCACCATCATCATCCAATTTGCCCTTGATACTATCGAGTAAACCGCAAATTGTTTCGCAGTCCTGTCCCGGAATAAGACTTTGCTTTTGCCAAAAATCCCAATACCCATTACTCTCATAGTTTTTAATGTGCAAAAATTTGTGTGCGGGAATGGTTACAAAATAAATTTTAACATCATCTGTAGATTTCATCATACCAATCTCTCCCAATCCTAAAAAGTAGCGGTCGAAAGGGTTTATTTTTGTACGAAGAACGACAGGATTAGGCTTTTTTCGGTATTCACTTGGAGTTACACCATATGTTCCCTTGAAAGCTCTGGTAAAAGCTTCATGTGATGAAAAACCATAATCAAAGGCAATATCCAAAATGCTTTTTTCACTATCCCGAACCTCTTTTAGTGCAAAGGCTAATTTTCTATACCGCAGATAATCCCTAAATTGCATACCCGATATTTCTTTGAATTTTCTCGTTGTATAAAATTTGGAATAACCCAGCCTGCGAGAAAGAAAGCGTAGTGTCAAGGCTTCATCATTATAAGTTTTAATACATTTGTCAATTTCATCAACGATTATTTGAATTTGCTTCTGCCACTCGTACATTCGTCTGTTCACCTCGTTTCAACCGTTCTACATTTATTATAAAGAAATAAAGAGATTACTGCTTGATTTTACTTGCTGTTATTTCATTTTTCTCTTTTAAGTTCTGCATCTTTACGTCTGGCCTGCAATATGAGGTTTTTAATACCTCTATCAAAGAAATTTTTGTCTGCACCGTTGCCATTCTCCATGCTATGATATTTAAGAGCCATTTCCTAATGACTCATCCTCTAAATCAAATTCCTCTTCACTAATTAAATTACAAATAAACTTTTTAAAATTATCTGCTAATTTAGTTATTGCATAATCATATTCCTGATCAATATGTACAACACTTGGTTCCCCTTTAGGTCCGCATTCCCTATAATCTAAAAATATCATATCATGTCCAGCTGATGGACAATCAGCTATTGCAACCCCAATGTCAGGATATTTCCACTCTTCAATCCAAAATCTACTTCCAAATTCTCCACACAATGAACATGATTTCTCTAAAGCAATACTAAATAATCCTGTTATGCCTATGTGATCTTCTGCCCAGCTTGTAGGAGTTTCTGTACGAATAGCATCTTTCTTGAGAAGTCCTCCATTATGAATACGCATTAACTCTATATATGATTCAGGCAATTTGTACAATATTTCCTTCTCTACCTGTTTTATTATTTCATCTGTAGGATAGTCAGATATATATTCTTTATATGAATAATCACAATCATCCCAAAGATTTTTCAATATATTATCATCAAACATAACTACTCAACTCCTATATAAATTACCACAAATTGGAATTTGTCTGTTCTCACAATTTTTTATTTGCCCAAAACAATCAGATTTCCTAAGACTTGAAAGCCATTTTTTTCATAGAACTTACAAGACGGATAATCTCTTTCTGTATTTAGTATCATTCCTTCTACTTTTTCATCATATAATAACTTTTCTATATCTTTCAAAAATAGGCTACCAATACCTTTTCCTTGAAAACCATCCCCTATGCAAAATTCATCTATGTAATACTCCATACCACAAATCCAAGGCTTTTTCATTCCTACACTTAATGCTACAACTTTTTTATCTATTAATCCTATATATCCTAAAAAATAATTATTTTTCATATGATTTATGAAAAAATTCTTTACCTGTTGTCTGGAATCATACTCGTCATTCCAGGGGGCTCTTGAAAATGTATCTATAAATAAATCTACACATTCTTCCAAATATTCTTCTGATAACTTAATTACTTTTAGTTCCATTGTACACCTCCACTTTTCTTTCAAATTACTATTTATCTTACACTAAAAAATTATTTTTTCCACTTAATTATAGCATATTTTGTAAATGTAGCATTACTTATGATCAGGAATAGGATTAAAAACATGCACTAAAATCATAGAAATGCATAATGGTAATTTATATACTAAAAAAACAGATGATTCATTTACAATTACTATTAGACTAAATGTAAAAGTAATTTAGCCCTTTATTCTAGTTATATATAAATATAAAATTAACCTACGAAAATCATAATATTATGATTCTTGTAGATTTCATAGTGATACTGGACTTACAATTTTAGTAAAAACCTCCTTTACTTGTGGTAGGGTCCACCGTATCAGTGGCAAGTGATAATACTTAGTTAACAAAAAATCCTATCTTTTAATATGTTCGTTTCCCCATTTGCTCATAAGTTCAAGAATTGGTACTAATGTCATTCCTTCTTACGTTAAGGAATATTTAGCTTATGATACACATCGCTCAAGTCTTTTACAAGATAAAATACCAACTGGATTCATTTATACAATGAATGTAACTAGTATATGTGACCTGTAGTCCGTTGGCAATCTTCCAAATTGTGTTGATGGTTGGGTTGGATTCTCCTTTCTCTATCTGAGAGAGCATTACCTTACTAACACCGGATAACTCGGATAACTGACCTAGGCTAAGATTACGATCTGTTCTTAACTTCTTTAAATTTGCTGAAATTATATCATTCAAGTTCATAGTAATCCTCCTATTGACAAATATATAGTACAATCGTAAAATATAACTAACGTTCAATAAAACGAATAGTTGTAAAATATATTTTATCGAATTGCCATTGCGATTGCAGGCAAAAGGCAGTTTAAAGGAGGATAATAATGAAGATAGCAAGGATTCAATTTCTTTTGTCAATGTTGATTGTAGGAAGCATTGGTTTGTTCGTTAGGAGTATTCCGTTCTCATCTGCGCAGATTGCACTGGTAAGAGGCATATTGGGCTGTGCGTTTGTCTTTGTTTTTAGTTTAATGTCAGGTCAGAAGATAAGTGGAAAGAATATAAAGGCAAACCTATGGATTTTGATTGCTTCAGGTATTGCACTCAGTGTAAACTGGATTCTTCTTTTTCAAGCTTATAAGTACACAACCATATCCAATGCGACCATATGTTACTACTTCGCTCCTGTACTTGTAATGATTCTATCTCCACTCATTTTGAAGGAGCCATTAAGTGTATTAAAGGTACTGTGTATCGTTGCTGCCTTAGTGGGACTGGCTTGTATTGCAGGGGTAAGCAAAAAAGCCGGTGCCAATGATTTTGTAGGTATTCTATACGGTCTTGGATCAGCGGTTCTTTATGCAACTGTAATATTCTTAAATAAGTGCTTGAAGGATATTAAAGGAATTGAAAGCTCTATTGTACAATTAGGGGTTTCAGCTATTTCACTGCTTGCCTACGTACTTATGAGCGAAGGATTTAAGCTTGACGAAATGACAGTAACACCGATTGTATTGCTTTTGATTGTAGGTGTCATACATACTGGAGTTGTTTATCTATTATATTTTTCATCTATGCGAGAACTTTCTGCTCAGAGCGTAGCAGCTTTAAGTTATATTGATCCGGTAGTCGCTATCCTTTTAGCATCCATATTTCTGCATGAAAAAATGACGATTGTACAGATAATTGGTGGTATTCTGATACTTGGGGCAACCTTTTTCAATGAAATATATGCTCAAAAAAAGAAGATTAGCAATATTCTATAGTAAATTCTAGATTAGATAGCCAACTAATTTAACTAATAAATTTAGACTCAAAAATGCCACTGCACTAATCTACAGAGGCATTTTTTATAGTTCTCTCAACTTGCTTTTCAATATAACATGCAATATTTTTGTCCATACTTATCGCCTCTTAAAAATACAGTTCAAATAAATAATAGTATGCCTCCTATATTAGATATTAATTTTACTTATATCAGTATGTTAATTATAATTGCTTTATCAAAGTTAATCAACTAACTAAAAATATTGGCTGAAACCAAAATTGATTTTCTGCCAAAGTTACTTATAAAAAAAATATAGACAGTTTACTATTATATGTAACTTAAAGTCAACTGTCTTTTTAATATTTAGTTCTCGCTTTAAACCTTAATATGGTATTGATACTATACTGCTTAAAAACCTCATTTACTTGTGGTATGGTTCACCGAATCGTAAGTAAAAAAGGTTAGATCCATATACAATATAATTAATAATATTTCAATTTCAAGTCCTAATTAATTTTCAGCAAAAAATAAGTAGTAAAATTTACTCAACTTCTACTACTTATTCTTCGAATCCATATCTAACCAATTAGGCCTATTCCTATCTTTCCAAATTATTTCTCCATTGTTAACAACCATTACTAATTTGAACATTTCCGTATTATCATATATATTAATTTTATCACACATACTGATTACTTTATTCAAATTTGCTAATGAATCACCATATCTTCTTTCTATAGCCTCATCTGGTATTCCATGACCACCTTTGCTCACTCGTATTGCAACTCTTTCTTTAGCAATATCAACACTTTCAACCCCTATATAATTCATAGTAACATAAAATCCTTTTTCCTTTGCCAGCTTTATATTACTAATTATACTCTTCCCTGATAAAGTAGTTTCTTGATTAAATGATATACCTTCAAGTATATATTTTTTTATTAATTTTACAGCTTCTCTTGCACATTTAATTTGAATATTATTATCTTGCCAAGAACCTATTCTTGCAACCATTTCATCAGTGTTTATTCTTTTCTCATCTATATTTTCATTATAATAAATAGATTTATATATAGAAGTTTTTCCTGCTCCATTAACTCCTGCAAATATAGTGTAATTTTTCATATTACTTACCTATAACTTTCATTTGTTCTCGTTGTAATATAATGTTGGATAAATTCGCATAAAAATCTTGTTCTTCTTTGCTTTTTGAGCTTTGAAGTAATTTCATAATATCATTATAGGAATATCTTGTAAAAATATCATATAAATTAATATCCTTATTTTCCATATAAAGTACCTCCTAAAAGAAAGTTATTTATATAATATTATATACCGAATTCATCAAATAATAAACCTACTCTCTTTTAAATTACCTGCTAATTTTGGCTCTCCATAGATACGCTTCTCCATATCATATTCTAAACTTTTCTAACTATTAAATATAAAAAAGAATCTACTTTCAAGTATTTAACATCTCTAACCACTTCAAAAATATATTCTTTTATACCTTTTTATTGTATTAAAATAAACTTAAAAATTCTTCCATAGTTATTCTAGAAAAATATTCATCTATATTAGCATTCTTTATTGCATTCTTTATTTTTTCCTTTTTATGTTCAGTACCCTTTAATAAATCTTCTATTTCTTTTATATCCTTAACACCAAAGAAATCTCCAAATATCTTTATATCTGTAATTATCCCTTTTTCTACTTTTAGATTTAACTCTATAGTTCCGCCTGTAAACTTTCCTTCATTGTAAAAATCATATTTAGGAGAGCTTCCAAAGTTCCAAGCCCAAGTTTCATATTTATCTTTTTTAATTTTTTCAATTTCATCAATTTCATCCTGAGTTAATGGCATAACCTTTGCATCTTTTTCACTTTTTAGAATATAATCAAATATCTTATTTTTAAAGGTTAAAACATCAATTTCTGAATTTAAATGTTGGGAAATATTAGTTATCCTGCTTATAACTGACTTAACCGCCTTATCTTGAAATTTTATCTTTTTAGGTTTTAGGGCACCACTTAAGTTTACTATATCCGATGAAAACAAAAGTGTTCCATGATGCATGACTCTATTTTTATACTTACATTGAGCTGTTCCAGAAATTTTTTTCCCATCTATTAATAAATCATTTCGTCCTGAGAATTCTGCTTTAACTCCTAATGTCTTCAAAACTCCTATTATAGGTTTACAAAATCTTTCAAAATCATTAAAACTCTTCCCATCATCTTTAACTATAAAAGTATAATTTAAGTTTCCTAAATCATGAAATACAGCGCCACCGCCTGTCTGTCTTCTTACTACTTTAACCTTATTAGTTTCTATATAATCCATATCTATTTCTGATAATGTATTTTGATTTTTTCCAACTACAACACAAGGCTCATCTCTCCATAAAATAAAGTATTCATCATTTTTATATCTTAAAAAATACTCTTCAGCTGCTAAATTAAAATATGGATCAGTATTTGAGTTATCAATATATTTCATAATTTTTTCCCCCATCTATCTACTTTATAAACATTTAGCTAATTTTAATGCTCTTATTATATCCTCTTTTTCCGCCGTATATCTACTTTAAAATTAACAACTAAAAATATTTTATTTTTTGTTTATGCTATGAATAGCTTCCTTATTTAATCCCATTATTGCTTCATAGAATGCTTCACCTAATGTTGGGTGAGCATGTACTACTTCTTTAAAATCATTTACTGTCATACCCTTTTCAACTGCTACCACACCTTCATGTATTAAATCTGAAGCATGCGGTCCCATTATATGAATACCTAAAATCTTTTTACTTTCCTTTTCACATATAACTTTTACAACCCCTTCACCTTCACCTAATGCCAAGGCTTTTCCATTAGCTCCAAATAGGAATTTATTTTTTATATAATCTATACCCTTTGCTTTAATTTCTTCCTCTGTCATACCTACAGTAGCTATTTCAGGGAATGTAAATATACAATTTGGAATCACAGATTTATGACATTCTTTATTTTCCATTATATGTTCTACAACCTCTATTCCTTGATGTGATGCTGCATGAGCTAAAAGACAAATTCCATTTACATCTCCGATTGCATATATTCCATCTATATTAGTTTTATAATTATCATCTACAATTATTTTCTTTTTATCATGTTCAATTCCTAGTTCTTCTAAGTTCATACCTGTAAAGTTTCCTCTTCTACCTTTAGCCATAAGAACCATATCACAATTTAACTCAAGCTTACCTTTTTTACCTTCACATTTAATAATTACATTATTATCAGCCTCGGCAAACTCCAATATCTTAGTTGATGTTAATATATTTATTCCTGATTTTTTCGCTATAACTTTATACCTTTTACTTATTTCTCTATCAATATCATATAATATAGAATCCCTAGCAACTATTACTGTTACTTCACTTCCCATAGCTTTAAAGATATTAGCAAACTCCATTCCCACAACACCGCCACCTGAAACTACTAAATGTTTTGGAATTCTATCAAATTCTAAAATATCATCACTTACTATTATGTTTTTATTCTCTATACCTTTTATAGCTGGTATTTCAGCATTTGAGCCCGTTGCTATAATTATGTTTTTTCCCTCTAATGTAACTTGGCCATCTTTCGTTTCTACTAAAACAGTATTTTTATCTTCTAAGAAAGCCTTGCCTCTTATAATTTCAACATTATTTCCTTTTAGTAATTTCTCAACTCCACCTACTAATTCTTTTATTACATTATTTTTTCTTTCCTGAACCTTCTCTATATTTAGATTATAGTTTTCAGCATCTATTCCAAAGTCTTCTATATGTTTTAATATATTCATTATTTCTGCTGTTCTATATAAAGTCTTTGTTGGTATGCAACCTCTATTAAGGCATGTTCCACCAAAGCTATCCATCTCAACAACTGATACATCAGCACCTAAATGTGCAGCTCTTATAGCCGCTACATATCCACCAGGACCTCCACCTATAACTATAATATCCTTCAAAATTATTCCCCCTATGATTTAATCAATTTTAAAATTTAAGAGCTAAGAAATAAGAATTGTATTTTTACTTTTCTTAAATCTTAACTCTTCTGAATCTCGCACCACTAAAGTTGTAAAGTTCTTAGGATTTATCCGATGACTACCCGCTCTAATACTCCCATCTTCTTCAAAGTGGGAGTAAAGAGCGGCTATGTCCCTGGATAACGATTTCCCCTAAAGGATAACGACTTCTAAGGAGTAAAACTCCTAAGAATTCTGTTAATAAGCTTTAGTGGGAGTAAAAACTCCATCTGAAGCCAAGAACTCTGTTTATATCTATATTTTATACACTAAACTATGTGATATTGGATTGCATAGACATATCCTTACTTATTTTTTCCATCTTAATATAGGTTTTCTAGCTGCTTTTACTTGGTCTAATCTTCTTACTGGTGCATTTACTGGTGCCTCATGTAAAAGCTCTGGATTTTCTTTAGCTTCTACAGCTATTTTTTTCATAGCATCTATAAATTCATCAACGGTCTCTTTACTTTCACTTTCAGTAGGCTCTATCATAAGTGCCTCTTCAATTATTAATGGAAAATAAACTGTAGGTGGATGCATACCATAATCTATTAATCTCTTTGCAATATCTAATGTAGCTATATGATGTGGATTTTCCTTAAGAGTACTTAAAATCACCTCATGTTTGCAAATATCATCTTTTCCAATATTATAATACTCTCTTAAAGATTCTTTTATATAATTTGCATTTAAAACAGCATTTTCAGAAGCTGCTTTTAATCCTTCCTTACCCATTGTTAAGATATAAGTGTATGCTTTAACCATAACACCAAAGTTTCCATATAAACTTCTAATTTTTCCAAGGGAATCTGGTCTATTATAATCTAATATAAATTTATCATTTTCTTTTTCAACTGTTGGTACTGGAAGGAATTTAGCTAAATGCTTTTTAACTCCTACAGGCCCTGATCCTGGTCCGCCACCACCATGTGGAGTTGAGAATGTTTTATGCATATTTAAGTGACATACATCGAATCCCATATCCCCTGGTCTTGCAATTCCCATTATTGCATTTAGATTAGCTCCATCATAATATAATAATCCACCAGCTTCATGAACTAACTCACTTATAAGTTTTATATCTTTTTCAAATAATCCTAAAGTACTTGGATTTGTAAGCATTAACCCTGCTATTTCATCGTTTAATACTTTTTTAAGTTCTTCAATAGAAACTCTGCCATCCTTACCAGATTTTATTTCTACAATATCAAATCCAGCTACTGATGCACTGGCAGGATTTGTACCATGTGCTGAATCAGGAACTATAATTTTTGTTCTTTTTGTATCTCCTCTTTTTTTATGGTAAGCTTTTATAACTAAAAGGCCAGTATATTCACCATGTGCACCTGCTGCTGGTTGAAGAGTAAAATCATCTAATCCTGTAATTTCACATAATCTAGTCTTTAAATCATACATTAATTCTAATGCACCCTGTGAGATATTTTCATCTTGAAGTGGATGTATTTTTGAAAATCCGCTCAATGCAGCCATATCTTCATTTATTTTAGGATTATATTTCATAGTGCATGATCCTAATGGATAAAATCCGTTATCAACAGTATAATTTTTACTTGAAAGAGCTGTATAGTGTCTTACAACATCAACTTCACTTACCTCTGGAAGATTTATTTCATCTTCTCTTAATAAGTTTTTAGGTAGTAATTCTGAAAGTTCTACTTCTGGTACATCTAGGTTAGGAAGTCTATAGCCTTTTCTACCTTCTGATGACAGCTCAAATATAACTTTATTATAATCTTTCATCTTATATCGCCCCCATCACTTTTACTAAATTATCTATATCTTCCCTTGTTCTTTTTTCTGTAACACAAAGTAGCATAGAATTTTCATATTCTGAGTAAACTTTTCCTAAATCATATCCACCTAAAATATTATTTTCTAATAATTTATCATTAATTTCACAAGGTGAAGTCTCTCCTTTTACTGCAAACTCCTTAAAGAATGGTTTATTAAATACAGGCTTATATTTTCCAGATTTAATTAACTCATTATATGCATAGTGTGATTTAGCTGCAGATTGTTTTGCTACTTCCTTTATTCCCTCTTTTCCTAAAGTAGCCATATAAACAGCTGCACCTATAGCTACTGCTGTTTGGTCTGAACAAATATTAGAAGTTGCTTTTTCTCTTCTTATATGTTGTTCTCTAGCTTGAAGTGTTAAGACAAACCCTCGTTTTCCTTCAACATCTTCAGTTTCACCAACTATCCTACCTGGCATTTTTCTCATAAGTTTTTTTGTAGTGTTCATAAATCCAAAACCTGGGCCACCATAACTCATGTTAGCACCTAAACATTGCCCATCACCAACAACAATATCTGCACCTAATTCTCCTGGACTTTTTAATATACCTAATGATATTGGATCTACATTCATTATTAATAGTGACTTATTTTTATGAATAGCATCTACCATATTTTGGGCATCTTCAACTAAGCCAAAGAAGTTTGGACTTTGAATTATAACCGCCGCTACATTTTTATCTAAGCTATTAATAACTTTATCTACATCTGTAGTACCCTCTTCTAAATCAACTTCTATCATATTGTAACCCCTATACTTTAAGTAAGTTTTAAGCACTTTTCTTGTATCAGGATTTACTGATTTAGAAACTATAATAGTATTTCTTTTAGTACTAACAATAGAAAGTATAGCTGCTTCAGCTGTTGCTGTTGCTCCATCATACATAGAAGAGTTTGAAACTTCCATGCCTGTTAAAGCGCAAATCATACTTTGATATTCAAATATAGCTTGGAGTGTTCCTTGACTTACCTCTGGTTGATAAGGTGTATATGCTGTATAAAATTCTGATCTTCCTGTTATATGTTTAATTACAGAAGGTATATAATGATCATAAATTCCAGCCCCTAAGAAACATGTCATGTCTTCCATAGATTTATTTTTTAAAGCTAAAGCTTTTAATCTTTTTTCAACCTCTAGTTCTGATAAAGAACTCTCTAGTTTTAATTCCCTATTTAACTTCAGATTATCTGGTATATCACTAAATAATTCATCTACAGATTTTATTGAAAGAAAATCTAAAATTTCTTTTGTTTCTTTTTCTGTGTTTGGAATATATGGAAACATAATTATGCCTCCTTGTCTAACTCTTCACATATTTTCTCATAAACTTCTGGTTTTATTAATTCTTCTAATTCACTTTTATCTGACATTTCTACTACAGCAATCCAGCTTCCATATGGGTCTTCGTTTAATGCTGCTGGATTATCTTCTAGTTCTTCATTAATTTCTACAATTGTTCCACTAACAGGCATGTAACTGTCTGATGCTGCTTTAACAGATTCTATAGTTGAAAAAGTTTCACCCTTTGCTATTTCATCATCAACCTCTGGCAATTCAACAAAAACTATATCACTTAACATACGTTGTGCACAATCGCTGATTCCTATATATGCTTTGTTATCTTCTACCCTTACCCATTCATGATCACCAGTGTAAAGTAAATTATTTAAAACCTTCATTCTACTAACCCCCATTTTTTCAATCATTATATATTTATTTCATTGCTATCCACTCCAATACTCCCATCTTATTTTAAAGCGGTAGTAAAAAGTGGTTATGTCCTCAGATAACCATTTTTATACTTAGCAGAAGTAAAAACTTCTCTTGAAGTGAAAAAACTCTTTATTAACGATAACTTTTAACATAAAAACTAAATATTAGTGTGAATTTATATATATTAAGACATGCTCTACAGGTTTACATTTAATTTTTTATTGTACATATTACTTAGATTTTGTTTTTTTAGTATAGAATCTCTTATCTATAACAACAGCTTTTAATTCTTTTTTTCTAACTTTTATGTTAAACTCTGTTCCTATTTTAGAATATTGTTCTTCTACTAAAGCTAATCCAATTGCTTTGTTTAATGTAGGAGATTTATATCCAGTTGTAACATGACCAATAACTTTTCCATCTTTAATAACCTCATAACCATGCCTTGGAATACCCTTATCTAAAAGTTCAAATCCTACTAATTTTCTAGTTACACCTTCTTCTTTTTGTTTTATTAAAGCATCTTTTCCTATAAAATCTTCCTGAACTTTTAATTTTACAAAGAATCCCATACCTACTTCTAATGGGGTAACTGTTTCATCCATTTCATTTCCATATAAAAGAAGACTAGCTTCAAATCTTAAAGTATCCCTAGCACCTAATCCTATTGGTTCTGCTCCTTCTTCTTTTCCTGCATTTAATATAGCGTGCCATAGTCCCTTTGCATCCTCTGGTTTACAATAAATTTCAAAACCATCTTCTCCAGTATAACCAGTTCGTGATACTAAGCATTTTTTCCCATCAACCAAAACATCTCTTTTAAATTTAAAAAATTTTATTTCTTGTAAATCTATATCTACTATTTTTTGAAGTATTTCCTCTGCCAAGGGTCCTTGTAATGCAAGTTGAGCAATATTATCTGATTCATCAACAATTTCAACATTAAAATCCCCTTTATGATCCATTATCCACTTAACATCTTTATCCTTATTACTTGCATTAATAACTAAGAAAAACTCATCCTCTGCAAATTTATAAACCAATAAATCATCTATCACTCCACCATCTTCATTGCACATAAATGTGTACAAAACCTCATTATCCTTAAGAACATTTATGTCATTAGTCATTAAGTATTGAATGAATTTTCCAGCATCTTTTCCTGTTACCATCGCTTCTCCCATATGAGAAACATCAAAAAGACCTGCTTTTTCTCTTACTGTATGATGCTCATGTAAAAAACCTTTAAATTGTGTTGGAAGTTCATATCCTGCAAAATCTACAATTTTTCCGCCATACTCTTCATACACCCCTCTTAAAGGCGTAACTTTTAAATTTTCCATGTGTTTTACCCCCAATTAAAATTATTTACCCATAAATATTTATATATATGTTTTAATAAAATTATGAAAATTATTTAGTGTAAAACCAAGTTATAAGGTTTATTTTAATTCCAAAACCTTCCTTTATATTATAATAACCTTTTCTTGTTTGTTTGTAAATCTTTTACATGGAAAATTATAGTCAATTCACTTCCTTAATATATTTTTCTTCATCCCAAATTTGATTTTAGCTATCTGATATAAATATAGTTGTCATTTTCACCTTTTCAGATAGTTTTGTATAATTACCATGATATTGCATATTATCTGCTTTAAATTTAACTAATAAAATCTTTAATTAATACAAAAAAAATACTATAATATATTAATTAATACCTACAAATATAAAAGACTAGATTGGGGAGTTTATATATGAGAAAAAAAGATATACTTGAGTTAAAAAAACGTTTTAAAAAAGATCATTGCACCTTCACTAAAATATGTGGTTGCTATGTTAATGGTGAAAAAAATATTATTTTAAATTTTAGAGAATCCTTTTTAAATTTAGATGAGGATGAGTATTTTAAGTACTTAGAAATTGCTAAGAAAGTACTATCTGGAACCATTGGAAATAATATTTTAGAACTTAACTTTCCACTTAATGAAAATCTTGAAAATGAAAAACAACTTTCTCTTGTTAAGCTTAAAAAAAGCCAATTAAAAGACGATGCTCTACTTGAAGATTTTTATAAATCTATAATAGATAGTTATGATTATACTGGTAATTTTTTAATCCTAGTTTTTCATGATGCTTATGATGTTATTACTAAAACTACTGATAATTCTAAAGTAGATGAATCTGAAGAAATATATGAGTATATACTATGTGCAATATGTCCTGTTTCACTTTCAGATCCTGGACTTAGATACTTTGAAGAAGAAAAGAAAATAAAGGCACGTATTAGAGATTGGGTGGTGAATACTCCAACCCTTGGCTTTGTGTTCCCTGCTTTTATTGATCGTACTTCAGATGTTAATTCTGTTATGTACTACACTAAAAATGCAAAGGATCCACATCCTGAATTAATGGAAGAGACTTTAGGTTGCTTCTCAAAACAAACTGCCACTATCCAAAAAGAAACCTTTCAAACAATTATTAAAGATTCTATTAGCACCGATGAAAAAAAAGCTGAAAAAACTTTTATGGAAATACAAGAAAATCTAAATACTATGATAGATGAGTACAATTCAATATATGATGATAAAGATGATGAACCTATAACCTTAAAACAAAAGGACATACAAAATCTTTTACTAGAAAGTGGGGTTCCTGAAGAAGCTACTTATAAAATTGAAAAATCTTATGTAGAAAACTTTGGTGAGGACCTGCCTTTAGCAGAACATTTAATTGACTCAAAAGTACTTAAGGCAAATGCTCAAAAGAAAAAGGAAGAACAGCTTGAAAAGCAAGTGGAAATTCTACAACATAGACTTGAAGAAGTAAAGAAAGAGGCCGCTATTGATAAGGAATCTGAGGATTCTAAAAAAGACGATAAGGACAATGTACCTTTAGATGATAATTTAACGGATGATTTAGATGATGCTTTTGAAGATGATTCCTTAGATGATAATCTAGAAGAATCTCCGGATGCCAATCCAGAGGATAATGACCTTACTCCTGACTATGATGTTATACTTCAAGTAAAGCCTGAAAAAATACCTAAAATCAAAGCTCAAATAATTGATGGTCAAAAATGCATAGTTATTCCTATTGATGAGAATGAACAAACTACAGTCAATGGCTTAAATGATTTGATTTAAGTTATATAAATTAATAAAGAAAAGTAGCAAATCTTTAAAATAAAGTTTGCTATTTTTCTTTACTCTTTTTCATTTATTAAAATTGCATTTATATAATGTTCTTAACCTTGTATCGCAATATTGTTTTTAATTTACTACGTTCTACTTTTCTTGCATCTGACAAATATATTTCTCTATGGGTTTTCCCTCTTCTTTCTAAATTATTTTCATTCATAAATTTTATTATCTTTTCAAAGCTTTTTGGTTCATCATCATAATCACCTATATGAAGAACTTGTACTGAAAGTCCTTCTTCAATTTCACCATAATAAGCTTCTTTTAGAAGTGGATTTGGGTTGTTTACATTTGCTATTTCAAAGGCCTTCTCTGCAACCTCTTCTGTAATAAAATCTGGTTGTCTCATCATGATTGTATAGGAAAATGTAGACTTATCACTTATATCACATTCCTCCCAAATTCCTTCAAGTGGATATACAGTGTATTCAAAATATCCATCTGGTACAAATCCACTTTTAGGCATCATTCTAACAGCATATGATAGAGAATATAAAACGCCTATTCTATCTGAAAAATCTTCATCATTAGGATTACCTTTTCCTTTAATCATAAAAAACTTTTGCTTTGGAACACATATTAACTGTGGCATTTCTTTAGGTGCATATAGTTCTTTTTCATGCTTTCTCCATTCATGCTTCATACTTTATTCCCTCCAAAATATTCTGATATGCTTTTTCTTCAAGATCTGCTATCTGATTAATCATATTGGGTAATCCATTAAGTTCTTTACTTTCTTTAAGCAAGTATTTTACTATTAAATCCGTCATCTCTTGAATAATAATACCACTCTTACTAAAAAGGTTGCCAGCTTCTTTCCACTCCTGAAAACCATATTTTTCTGCTAATTCTATTAATAATGCTCCATACTCTTTTCGAGCTGCTTGGTGTTCTATTTCATCCTTTTCCTCTATCATAAGCAATCTATTAGGAATAATCGGAACAGTACCTGTACACATAACAATGTTTCTAAGAGCTGTTTCATATTCTAGAACGGTTAATTCCTCTTTCCAATTAAGAATTTCTTTGCTAAGCTTTCGCATACCAGGAATTCCGCAGAATCCCACCTTAGGATTAAGCATTTGGTTTGCTTTTTCATAAAATCCTTTTATAGCAATTTCTCTAATACTCTTAATTTCATCATCAAACTCTATGAGACACATTGAATTTTTATCAGATAGAGAGGTCTTTTCAATATTAAGAGCCTTTTTAAGAGTTTCATATTTAATTTTTTGTATTTCTTCAATTCCGCAATCGTATATATATGCACACTGCTCTTCATCATCATATCCTACCATTAGTATATAATGAATTGGTATATGTTCTTTATAATAAAACTTTGGATAATAACTTAAATAATACATATCTAAACATCCAAGAACAACAGGCCTTTCATTATCAATCTGTTTCTTTGCTCTTTTTATTATATAATCAAATTTTCTACCTTCTATATGCTTATATTTAAATCCTACAATATCATTAATTGACGCATACATTTTTTTAGTTCTTCCATCATTCCATGAAGCCATTCTTCGCATATTTCCATTACTAAACTTTAAGTATATAAATTCTCCTATTCCACTTAAACAAAAGAAAAAATAATCTGGTATATCTTCACCTAATCTTGTTTGATATAAATCTTCAATACCATTCCACATACAAGTATAATCACAAACTTTATGTCTTAGTTCAATTACCTTCTTAGGCATATTTTTATCACTCCTTCTATAAAAATTTAGTTTCTATAGAAAAAGCATATACCTTCGTATTATACTAGAGTCAATACCCTATCTTTTTTTTATGGGAAAACATACTTCTGTAATAAATTTTTCTTCATTTACTTCGTGCTCTGGAGAAACATAATAAATATTAAATGCAGGTCCACAAATTTCAAGTCCATTTTGCGTTATCCATTTAGCCAAATAAATATTTATATCTTTAAGTTTGCTGTAACCACCTTGATATACCAATGAAGCTACCTCACAAGATGGTATACTATAAAATTTCACCTTATCTGTACTTTCATAAATATTTTCAACTAATCTTTGAACTTCAACATCAATGTAGTTTTCCTCAAAATTTATTTCATGTTGAATAGCAATAGAATAATTTGAATCTGAAAATTGAACACTTAACTTTTCACATTGATCTCCAAGTGCTTTCCATAGAATTCCTTCATCTGGGAATTGTTCAATTTTCATTCTAAAGCTAGCAACTTTTCTATATGGTATACTTTTAATTACTATAGACAGTGCCTGTTCCTTCTCACTAGTTAAATCCTTCAGTGCACTTTCCATTTGAGCCAACTGTCTTCTAATTACCTTTACCTCTTGTTCTTTGTCTTCAATTTTATTTTTTAATATCTGTTTCAAATTATCTATTTGCATTTCTTCTAGTTGTAATGCAGCTATTTCTTTTAAGCCAAATCCCATCATCTTTAGAGCCACAATCTGATTTGCAATTGGCAATTGATCGCTTTCATAATATCGATATCCTGTTGATTTATCTATATATTTAGGTGTTAATAATCCAATTTTATCGTAGTTTCTAAGCATATGTATACTTATAGATGTAAGTACTGAAAATTCACCTATCTTAAACATTTTTTTATCCTTCCTAAGCTTATTTTATTGCTTAAATTATACTATATATTGAAAAATATTTCATTTAAGGTATAAAAAACTCACGACAATCCCTATCGTGAGTTTAACTTGTATAAATTATATACACCACTTCTCTTCATTAACCAAATTTAGTAAAGACCTCATTTACTTATGATACGGTTCTCCGTAACCATTCTAAATGAGATTTTTCCATTTTATTCTTATTTATATTTTCTACATAATTTTGGTATAATTCTAAAGTATTATTTAGAAATTCCGTAGTGGATGGCTACGGGGGCTTTGAAAGTTTTCTCCCCCTTGGACTATTGATGAATATTTCATCATAGTTAGGGGGTGGTATTGGATATGCTAGAATTAATTATAAAAAGCTGTGTTGTTGTTTATATTGTTAGATTAGTTTTAAAACATAATCTTTTTATTCTTTATTTAAAGATATCAATAAAGTTTATTTGTCTTGATATTGAAATTAAGATCAAAGAAAAAAGTGCCCCATCCTTCAAAGAGTAGCACTTTTTCTAAGTATTCTCTGTATCCATTATTACCTTTAATAATTAATTAAGGTTTTTATTTAATAATTCATTAAACTCCTTGTTATCCTTCAAAAATCTTAACTCATCATTCTTATCATCTTTTAGCATATTTATGAAATTAAAAAGTAACAATTGATTGAATCCATCTTCATTCTCTTTGACTTTTATATTTTTATATGATTTAGATTTTGATGTATCCCACTTTTTACTCATTGAATCTAACATTTTTTTTAAGACAATTATAAAATTATCTGCATCTCTTTGTGCACTATATAACTGAAAATACGCAACATAAGCATTGTAATCCCATAAATCAAATAATTTAGTTGTCTTTTCTAAAATCTGTGCAAAATATTTAGCATCTTCATTACGCTCTTCTTTTAATGCTATTTCCATCATAGACATTAAAACTGTAAATATATCAGTTGTAGCAGAAATTAACTTCTTCTCAAAAAGTTCTGATGCTTTTGTAAGTTCACCTGATTTAGTATAAAGATTTCCTTGTAACTGTTCCTTATCATAAGTAATATTTGGCGATTTATTAATACATTCTTCTGCTTTCTGATAGTCTTCTTTCTCTAAATATTTATTAATCAGCACCGAAATAGCCTGATTTTTCACCTCTATATCATCAGAATCAGCAACTTTAATATATAGTTTTTCAATCTGATTTTCATAATAATCTTTTTTTCAATTCCAAACATATATATGCTCCCTTGTAATACTGTCGCAACTGTTAGAATTAACTTATTACAAGTAGAATACTCATGAATTTTATCCATAGCTTTTTCAAAAGCAATCTTGAAGGCTTTAGTACTTATTATTTCCACTAACTCATTTGTAAATTTACCTATTTCTTGTTCTGATAAATCTTCCTTAAAAGAAAGTAATGTATTTAAATCAACTCTTAAAAGTCTTGCTAATGCTGGCAATATAGTTATATCTGGATAACAGCTACCCTTTTCCCATTTATTCACTGCTGGTGTTGATACACCAAGGTAATTGGCAACTTGTTCTTGAGTTAGACCCTGAGAACTTCTTTTTTCTTTGATAATTTCATTTATTTTCATTCTAATATATACTCCCTATTTAGATAATAATAACAAAAACTTTTGACACTACTATTTTATTAAGTAAGATAGCCCTATACAATTGAACCCTAGTTAATTTGTAATTAACTAACTTAACCATAAGTTAATTTATTAAAAGTTTAACTCAGCCATTACTTATGACAGGGTATTTTCACTTATAAAAATAGCCTTAGCCAAGTAATATCAATGGCTAAGGCTATAATAGTATAAAGTTTTGCTAATACTTGATTTAATAACTTTTTCGCTATTGGTCTTTTAAAATGTAATAGTTTTTATAATTATATTCTTACATCACACTTTAATAAAGTAAATATACATTACATTATATTAATTTCATAGTATTTATACAATTTATTTATATCTGAACTAGACAATATATCCATGCTATTTTTAATATGATTTTCTTCCCAATCCCACCATTTCATTTTAAGTAACATATCTATCTTATCTTTATCAAATCTTTCTTTTATATGTTTTGCAGGATTTCCTCCTACAACAGTATAAGGATCTACATCTTTTGTAACTACTGATCTAGATGCAATTATTGCACCATCTCCAATTGTAATTCCTGGCATAATCATTGCTTCTGTACCAATCCATACGTCATTACCTATAATTGTATCTCCTTTGGGTTTATATGAATCTATTAACTTATCTTTAAATGGATATACAGTTATCCATTTGGGATTATGATTGTGATTTCCTCCCATCATAAATACTACTCCGCTAGCAATACAACAATATTTACCTATTTTTATTCTATCTAAAGTCCACCCATAATCTTCTATAGGATTATACATTTCTTTAGATTTTTCATCGCCCCAGATATATCTTACACATATATCTTCAAAATCTCCACCTGCGTAATATCCTGAATAATAAGTGTATTCTCCAACTTCAATTAAGGGATTTTTTATTGTATCCTTTAAATATTTTATTTCTGTCCAATGATTAAATGTATTATTCATTTTATCCTCCTAAATTTAATCTTTTAAATATCCCTTAACTTAATTCACACTGCCACATTCCTAAACTTTTTAATTCTCTTTATCATTCTAAGATACTTCCTTAAACTTTATTATTTCTTATATATAAGTGAATCTGTGTCAATATTTTAGACATAAAT
The DNA here is from genome assembly GCF_054768115.1 of Clostridium sp. CTA-6. Classification (NCBI taxonomy): domain Bacteria; kingdom Bacillati; phylum Bacillota; class Clostridia; order Eubacteriales; family Clostridiaceae; genus Clostridium; species Clostridium sp. CTA-6. The sequence goes on along the minus strand of NZ_BAAAAU010000004.1, from coordinate 324,399 downwards.
AATTAAATTACGCTCTCTATTTTTTCATATTCACCTAAGATTATAAAACAAATACTTCTATATATTCTTTTCCTATTATACCATTCTTATAAACGAATATCTATTCATATAACAAAAGATATTACCATAATGTTATGATACTACTTTTTCATGGATTTCAATGGTTAAACAAAGCATACCTTACTACTATAATCTTATTTTAGTAAAAACCTCATTTATTTATGATACGGTTCACTATTCATTATCCTAAATTTAATTCTATATTTTCTATAACAATATCATCTAATAAAACACAATATTCAAGCACTTTTTAAATCATTCTTAACTTTAATAGCTAATGGAATTGTTATTAATGTAGAAATAATATCTGCCACAGGCTGAGTGTAAATAACTCCATCTAATGCTAACAATTTGGTCAAAATTATAACTACAGGTATTAAGAATAATCCTTGCCTTCCAATAGTTAATTTTTATACTTTAAACTTTTTAATTAAACTATCCAATTCTTCTGCAATACGGGCTAATCCTTCGCTGGAATTAGCTATTTCTTCTATACTTGCTGCTTGTTGTTCTATGGAAGCTGAAGCTTCTTCTGTTCCTGCTGCATTTTCTTCTGCTATAGCTGATAAATTTTGCATTAGATTCATAAGTTTTTCTTTATTTTTGCTCATATTTTCTTCAGACCTATTAAGCTTTTCTATCACATTATTGGTTACATCTATAGAGTATGCTATTTTTTCAAATTTTTCTTCTGTTCCCTTTACGCTTTCTGATTGATACTGATTTATTTCCTTTACTTTTTCCATCTTATCCACTGCATTTTGGGATTTTATCTTTAATTCTCCTATAACCTTTTTTATTTCTTCTGTAAAACTATTTGATTGTTCTGCAAGTTTTCTAATTTCATCTGCTACTACTGCAAAACCCTTTCCATGCTCTCCTGCTCTAGCTGCTTCTATGGCCGCATTTAAAGCTAGCAAATTAGTTTGATCTGCTATAGATTGGATCATTGAACTAGCACTATCTATTTTTTCTGCACTTTCATTATTGCTTAATATAATCTCATATATATTTGTAGCTGCCTCATTGTTTTCTTTTGTCTTTTCAATAAGTTCTTTTAATATAGAAAAACCTTCTTCTTTTCTCTCCCCTATATCTTTAGCTGCATTATTTAACTCTTCTACATATTCTTTATTTTGTTCTAATAAACTTCCCATTTCCTCTACACTTGAAGCAGAGTTTTCTGTATCCTGTGCTTGATTACCTGCTCCTTTTGCTATATCCTCTATAGTCTTTGCTACTTCTTCAGAGGCTGTAGCTGACTGCTGTGATGTAGCTGTTAGTTCCTCTGATGTTGCTACTATTTGTTGTGCTGACTCATCGGTCTTTGTAATAAACTCTGCAATGTTATCTCGCATCTTTCTTAAGGCTCTTGCCATACTACCAATTTCATCTTCCCGATTAAGATATTTTATAGCATCTTCGTTACCATATATAGTGAAATCCAAATTAGACAGTTCATTCATCCTTTTAGTTACAGCAATAATAGGACTAGCTATTGTTCCACTAATAAAATAAGTAACTAGTGCTCCAATGACTATTGTCATTAAAGATAATATTATAATAATATTTCTAATGCTATGTACATCAGTTAATACTTCAGAAATTTCTCCTCCAAAAACCATAGTCCAATTGGTACCTTCTATAGGAGAAAAACCAGCTGCATTTTTTGTTCCCTTATATTCATATTCTCCCTTACCAACCTTCTTTTCGGAAATTATATTCTCTATTAAATCTGCTAAACTTTTAAAAGATGAATCCTTTTTGGCAATTTCTACAGTATTACTTTGACTTAAAACAAGTTTTTTATTAGCATGTCCAACTGTGGTGCCCTTATCATTTATAATAATACCAAAACCTGTTTTCCCATATTTAATTTTACTAACAATATCACTTAAAAAAGTTGCTTCCTTTGCCCCATAAAAAACTCCCTGAATTTGACCATTTTTTATAATAGGTGATGCCACAATAATTGTGGGCTTCTTTGTTACAGCACTTATAATAACATCAGATATAGCTCCCTTACCTGACATAGCCTTTTTGTAGTAATCTCTATCCTTAACATTTACAGTATCTCTTTTTTTATTAAATAATGTAGCGTTTCCATTTTTATCTGCATAGGAATAGTACATATACCCTGCTCTTTTAGCCTCTTTCTCAAAATAGTCCGCCTTCTTTTCCCAAGAAATATCTTTATTAATTATCTTATCATCTTGAGCTATAGCTTCTATATAAAATATTTCACTATCTATCTTAGATCTTATGTAATTAGCCTTCTCTACAACCAAATTCTGTAAATCATCATAATAATCATCTGTTAGATTTTTACCAACTCTATTTACTACTATGAACCCTAGTACTACTGTTAGCACAAATATAACCGCCGTAAATATAGTTATCAGTCTAGTTTTTAATGATTTCATAAAAATCCTCTCCTCCCTTAAAATATAAGATACACTTCTAATGCTATATAAGTAACAATTATCCTCTAATTCTAATTGATAACACTTATCTCATTATTATACTATATCATAATTATACACTTATCTGCTATATTAATAAATATTATCAATAAAAAATAATATTCAATTATCTATTACCTTTATATGCAACTTCTCAATTACACATAAAAAGGACTTACTATTTAAAGTAAGTCCTAATATTTCAATTAAATATTAAATAATTATTTCAGCATTGGGTTTAAATCCAACAACTTTTTCTAATATAAGATATTAAGAGTATATATTTAATCATTTATTTGCTCTAAAAGGCCATTGAGCCATAAGTTAACTAAATTTACAGATCCACGAAACCCAATAAATGGAGATTCATAAGGGTTTAATCTCCATTTTATATCAGGATTAGATATTTGAAGATCTATATTTCTTTTTGCCCATTTCAAAGCTTCTCCGCTTGCCATTAGAAGTCCTGTTTCCTCAGATACTATAGCCTGTGCCCATTCATCTTCCGAAAAATAAGGAATTTCTTCACTTGCCATACCTTCCGAGTTGCACCAACAGGTTCCTCTAATTAAAGATAATTCTTCTTCTGCATAAGAAATAATACCTTTTACCACATCTCTATGACCTCCTAATGAAATTCTTGCTTCATCAGGATGTTCTCGTATTACATGTTGAAAAGCAGAAATTGCAGGTGAAATTTGAATCATGCTTTTTTCTTTTTCTGATTTTATAAAACTATTATCTAAAGTTAATCCAGAGATCTTAGCTATCTTATCTATCCATTCTAAAGTTCCTTCAATTCCATAAGGCCTAGCAAATAAATATGGGGTTCCAAATTGCTTCTTCAATTGTTTTGCAGCGGGCTCTCCTTCCTGTCGTATCACTAAATTAATGTGGGCACCCCCCATATTCTCAATTTGCTCTACAGATGTATCAGAAGTCATAACGCAAAGTTTCTCCATACCAAAGGCACCCTTCATTATGCGGATAATCTCTTCTGCATCAGCATGAAAACGAAATAAATCAGCACAAGATCCAATTATGTTAAATGTAGGCTCTTCTGTTTTTTCTATACCCTTTGGCAATGTTTTTGCTAAAAGTAAAAGTGCTTCCTTTACACCACGATGCCCATCTATATCAAAGCCTCCACATCCAAATGGAAGTAAAAAAGTATTAGGGTATTCCGGTTGTAGCTCTTCACATATAGCCACTAAGTCTGTTCCAATAACTGTTGGCACTGAGGATGGCAACAAAAAAATAATTTTAGGCTTATCTCTTTCTACAATTTGAGCAATAGTACGATTGAGTCTTCTAGTATCTCCTAATGAAATGTCTGTTTCGTCAATGTGAGTAGAATATAGTTTGCACCCTCTGGATATACCAGTTTGATTTAGAAACATTCTCCCATACTGCATATGTCCCATGCATCCGTATTCAATTAAAGCAGCATCACGAATTGAAGCAAGAGTCCATAATACTCCCATTCTACCTGACATTGGTGGTTTAAACTTATGAATTCCCAAAACTTTACCTCCTTATTTTTTGACATTTACTTTACCTCCTTATTTTTTAACATTTATTTTACTATAAACCTTTAACATCCTACTTAATAAAGCTACTGTTCTTTCATATCCTATTTGTCCATACAAATCCTCTAAATATGGTACACAAGGAGTTGAAGATGAATCCTTTAAAAGCTTTCCTAAAGAAAAATCTGCCTTAATACCCTCCAAAAGCTCTATATCAGCATTATCATTTACCATATGACATATCATAGGATCATACCCTTGCTCTTTAATAGCTTTTGCCCACTTTCTATCATCAGGATAAAATTCATCCATATGTAAAAGCATAGGCTCCATTTCAAATTTAGCTAGATATACTGCAAGGGGTAAAGGCATCATAGCACCAATGTGAGTTGAAATATAACTTTTCCCTTTAAACACATCTTTTGCCTGATTCTGCAGCGCAATAGCCTTTTCTCTCCATTCATCGAATTCATGGTTAAACCTGATTTTCAATGCCTTTTCTATAGCTTCATAAAGACCATCAATTTCAAATACATCATAAGTTTCATGAAGACTTATAAATGGAACTTTAAACTTTTCCCACATCATTTCAGCTAAAGGATTCATGAAAGGTGAAAGTACAATATTAAGAGCTGCATCCGGTGAAACAATAAAATCCTCAACATCAGATTTTGGAGCAAGCATTCTAAGGTAAAATCCTCTTTTTTCTAATGCTGTTAATAATCCTGGCATAGGAACATGCTTTTCTCTTGGACTACGACCAAGAATATTGATTGTATCAGTGCTTCTTTTTCCTTTTTTCATTAGATTTCCAAATGCTACTAAGGTTTTCCAATAGCCTGAAGGATAACTATTACATTTAAAATGTGCCATTAATACAAATGTAAGTTGTGCTGAAATCTGAGGCTGCATTTCATGTACAATGCCCTCTATATCTTCACCAATTATCTCAGGAACACAAGTTAAAATTATCATAATAGCTTTTGCACCAGACTTATCCATTTCTTTGATAGTTTTAATTAATCCTCTGCGGCATCCAAATACAACCTCATTTGAATCCAAAATATATGTCCAATGTAGCTCCCCTTCCTCACTTTTAATACCCGAAACAATATTACGACTATAGGTTCCACATTCTGGTGTTCCTACAACCAATGTAGACATCCCCTTAACCCTTGCACTAAGTGCCAGTGCAGTATGCATGGGACAATGATTTCCCGGAAAAGCTGCGGGTGTCAAAAACTTTACTCCGGCATTTGTTTTAACTGAAGATAAGTGTTTTAGATGTTTTAATTTCTTCATTATCACTTCCCTCCCTCTAATAGAATCTTTGCCAAAGTACCGTAGTGCTTTGACATATCACATTCAGGGAAGGCTTCAACTACAGTTTTTCCTAAAGCTTCAGCCTTCTGTACATAAGGATCTCGTGCCATACAATGAATTACTGGAGTTTCAATTTCCTCTGCAACTTTTCTAACCAACTCTTGTTCATTTTCAATTTTTTTAGAGTTTAGTATCAATCCTCGTAGGGATGCATATCCCCGCTTGCCAAAGCTTTTAACAGCATGTGCAATATTTGTAGCTGCGTAAAGTGACATCATTTCCCCGGATGTAACTATACACACCTCATCGGCATATCCACCTCTAATAGGCATAGCAAATCCACCACATACCACATCACCCAATACATCATAGAGGATAACATCTGGTTTATATATTTCATATGCATCTAATTCTTCCAGTTTTTCAAAGGCAGTGATTATTCCACGGCCGGCACAGCCCACTCCTGGAACTGGTCCTCCTGATTCTACACACAAGACACCAGTACTACTTTTAAATACAAGGTCATTTAACTCTATATCACCCTTTTCTCTCAAAGTATCCAATACCGTGGGAATATTTTTACCGCCAGTTAAATTTCGAGTAGAGTCCGCCTTAGGATCGCATCCAATCTGCATTACTGTTAACCCCATTTTTGCCATAGCTGCAGATACATTGGATACTGTAGTAGACTTTCCAATGCCCCCTTTCCCATAAATAGCAATTTTCTTCATATAACCATCTCCTCTTAATACTATTTCTATTATTTAATCAATTCATAGGAAATACATGTAGGACGCCCTGTTTTGGAACCCCACACAATCTCCGCATCAATATTGAAAGTATCCTTTAAAACCTTTTTTGTCATAATCTCTTCTGGAGTTCCATGACTTATAATACTTCCACTACGTATTGCTATCATGTAGTCGGCAAAACGTGCGGCTAAATTCAAATCATGGAGTACCATGACAATTGTACAACTTTCTTCCCTATTCAGATTGTATAAAAGCTCTAATACCTCTAACTGATATGCCATATCTAAATAGGTAGTAGGTTCATCTAGCAATATCAAATCAGTCTGCTGAGCTAATGCCATTGCAATCCATACTCTCTGACGCTGTCCACCAGAAAGATTGTCCACCATTGTAACCTCAAGTTCAGTTAGCTTTGTAATATCTAATGCCCATTGAATTACTTTCTTATCCTCTGGTGACAATTTGCCAAATCCTTTCTTATGTGGAAATCGACCATAGGATACAAGCTCACCAACAGTAAGTCCTCCTTGTGCTTGAGGCGATTGAGGCAATATAGCCATCTTCTGTGCTACTTCCTTAGTGGATAAATTTCTAATATCATCCCCATTTAAATAGACTAATCCTTCTTTTGGTTTTAAAATACGGCCTATAGTCTTAAGTACAGTTGATTTTCCACAACCGTTTGGTCCAATTATGGTAGTTATCTTCCCTTTTGGTATATTCATATTCAAACCATCCACTATGAGTTTGTCCTCATAAGCGATGGCTAAATTTGTTGTTGTAATACTGTTCATAAGCCCTTACTCCTTATATCAAATACATAATTTATTCATAGTAAAATTCTATGAAGTATACCTTTATCTACTGCTATATCTACTGTTAAACTTTGAATTTTTATAAACTTAATTTACTGAAGGTATGTTTAATATTATTAAACTACTTGCAAACTTGATTTACTCAGAATTCATTTAATATTATTAAAATATTTGCAAACATGATTTACTCAAAATGCATTTAATACCATTAAAATTTTTATATATTATATTTATTTTTATTAACAATCCTATAATCAACTCTTACTATTAGAAAGAAGATAAAGAAAATATGGTGCTCCAATAATAGCTACCACAATTCCTGTTGGAATCTCAGAAGGTTGAATAATAACACGTCCAATAGTATCTGCCAAAGATACTAATACAGCTCCAATCAATATACTAGTGGATAGAAGTATACGGTGGCGTGGTCCAACAAGTCGTCTTGATAAATGGGGTGCTATTAAACCTACAAAACTGATACTTCCACTAACTGCTACACATGAAGCAGCAAGAGCTACTGCCGCTGCAAGCAATTTGCGACGTTCTTTTTCTACTGAAGCACCAAGACCATAAGCTATATCATCACTAAGAGTCAATATATCCATAACAGAAGATTTTGTTAGTATATATGGAATCAATATCAATAACCAAGGCAGTAATGTAATCACAAATTTCCAGTTAGACCCCCAAATACTTCCTGCCTGCCAAGCAACTACAAAGTTGTACTGTGTATCATCCAATTTCACCACTAGTAAAGTGGTTAATGCTGAAATTCCTGCCTGTACTGCTACACCAGTTAAAACAAGCCTCATAGTTGAAATACCTTCATCTCGTTTATAAGAAAAAATATAAACTATAACGGCTGTAATGCCTGCCCCTATTAGTGCTAAAAAAGGAAGAGTAAACACAGATAGGAAAGATTCAGCACTAAAAATCAGTACATATAAAATTACCATCAAACTAGCACCGGCGTTAATTCCTAAAATTCCTGGATCAGCTAGAGGATTTTTAGATACACTCTGTATTATGCATCCTGACAAGGCAAGTCCAGCTCCTACTAACATTGAAATAACTATACGAGGCAGCCTAAAATCAAATAAAATTAGCTTTTCTTTCTCTGTGCCTTTACCAAATAATGTCCTTAAAACGTCAAATGGAGACATTTTAATATATCCTGTATCCATACTTACGATTAAAGAAACTCCTAAAAATAACATACATCCAATTACAATTAATGTATTTCGAATAGCTACCTTACGTTTATATGCTTCAATTATTTGTTGTTGTTCTTTCATTACATTGCACTCCTTTGTCTACGAGCCAAATTTAGGAATAATGGTACACCAATAAGAGAAATTATAGCTCCTATGGGAGTTTCAAAGGGCGGATTTAAAGTTCTGGCTCCTAAGTCAGCTAATACTACTAATAAAGCTCCCATTACTGCTGTAGAAGGAATAATTAATTTATAATCCATGCCAACAAAAAAACGTGCAATATGAGGAACAATCAATCCTACAAATCCAACTGAACCTACTACAGATACTGAGGCTCCTACCAATATAAGAACTATAAGTGAAGATAATAGATTTACTAGCTTTATATTTATTCCCAATCCCTTTGCAACATCTTGTCCTAAACTTAAAATAGAAATATAAGGTGATAGTACAACTGATCCTATAAGTCCTCCTATTATCCACGGAAGCATTATTCTAACCTGTTCCCAATTAGAACCTGCAACACCACCAACGGTCCAAAACATAATGCTTTGAGCCACATTAAAATAAAGAGCAATTCCTTGGCTCATGGCCACAAGCAGTGTACTAACAGCTGCCCCTGCTAATACAAGCCTAATAGGTGTTTGTCCACCTTTTTTCATAGAAGCAATACCATTAACTAATACAGCCCCCAAAGTTGCTCCTAAAAAAGAAAATAAAATAATATGAATATATTTCATTCCAGGAAAGAAGGCAAAACATATAGAAAGAGCAAAAGCCGCTCCGGCATTCAACCCTAATAATCCTGAATCAGCAAGGGGATTTCCTGTAGTTCCTTGCATGATAGCTCCTGAAACAGCAAGAGCTGCACCAACTAAGGCACTTGCTATAACACGAGGAATACGTAAATTGAGTATAACAAGATGATTCATTTCTTTTCCATTAAAATGAAACAAAGCATCCCATAAGAAAGCTAAGGGGATATTCTCTGTCCCCTTAGTTGTAGAAAACATCATAACAAAAGCAAGTAATCCTAATCCTCCCACTACAATAAACCACATCTTCCGTATATTATCTTTTTTATTTGTGTTTATGCTTACCTTTTCCATTGGCTTTTTCATCTAACTGCTACCTCCTCATTACCATAAACTATTTTTATTATGCCAAACCAATGGGTAACTTCCATTTATATTACATTTAAATTGTCAATGAAAGATTATTTTGATATGGCTTTTGTTAAGTTCTTAGCGGAAATCTTTAATGCAAGTGGACTTTCACTATTTAAAGAATCATCAAAGAATAATATCTGATCCTTCTTTACTGCATTAAGTGATTGCCATACAGGAGAAGTTTTTTGTTTTTCAACGGCTGAATTAACAATTTCAGGGAAATGTCTAAATATAATATAATCCGGATTCATCTTTGATAAACCTTCTAATGAAACAACCTTACTATGTTCAGGATAGCCCTTTGGTATTGACAAGTTAAAACCATCTTCTTTGTTGTAATAAATAGTATCCTTTGAACCAAGGGCAACAAAATTTCCTTTTCCATCAACTCTAAGTAAAGCAACTGTTTTGTCCTTATTATTTTCTAAAAGTTTTTTAGTATTTTTAATTTCCTTCTCAGTTTCATTTATAATTTTATTTGCCAAATCCTCTTTTCCAACGATTTTTGCACATTGAATAGTTTTATTTTGCCAAGAATCCTTAAAGTCTATCTGAACTACAGGAGCTATCTTAGCCAACTTATCATAAACCTTATCTGCATGACCTTTAAATGTTACAATCACATCTGGTTTTGATTTTAAAACTGCCTCTAAATTTAAATCTCTAGCACTACCTAAATCCATAACACTTGCGGTACCCTTATATGGCTTAAGGGTTTCAAATTCATCCAAAGCTTTCATTGCATTACCAACTGTTGCTCCACCAGAAGCAGCTGGTGGTGTTTCTAAAGCAAAAAAGTACTCCAAGAACGCTGCATGAAGAACTGCTACCCTCTCAGGTTTTTTATCAAATTTAATCTCTTTTCCTGTTGCATCTTTTATAGTTCTTGGCCACTGAGAGTTTTCATTGTCTTTTGTTTGTTCTGTTGATATATTATCTGATTTGCTTTGGGTATCTTTATTATTACTTCCACTACAACCAGATAGTACACCTATGATTAATATAAATGATACAAACAGTCCCATAAACTTTTTCATTTTCATTCCCCCTATGTAATAATTTAGTTCTGTTAAGCTATATAAACCTTAATTTTTATTAAATAATTGTATTATTTTTAAAGCTATTTTTTATAATTACTTAACAAATTTTAATATTTTCAATAATATATAATCGCGATTTATATTAGTTAAGTTAGTCACAACTAATTTAGCTATGACTACTATAGCAAATTAAAAATCATATGAAAATAGATGATTACTGAATACATAATGCATTATTCCTGAATTTCTTTTAAATATCCAATTCAATAATTAAAATTACTACAAACTAAGATCCACTAAATCTACAATTAAATTCCACTTATTAAATATAATTTAAGAATATACTATTATTTTGATATGGCTTTTGTTAAATTCTTAGCTGCAATCTTTAACGCCAGTGGACTTTCACTATTTAAAGAATTATCGAAAAATAAAATCTGATCCTTCTTTACTGCATTAAGTGACTGCCATACAGGAGAAGTTTTTTGTTTTTCAACAGCAGAATTAACACTGTCAGAAAAATGCCTGAATATAATATAATCTGGATTCATCTTAGATAAACCCTCTAAGGAAATAATCTTACTCTTCTCTGGATAACCATTAGGCTTTGACAGGTTAAAGCCATGAGCTTTATCGTAATAAAGTGTATTACTTGAACCAACAGCAACAAAATTTCCCTTGCCATCAACTCTAAGTAAAGCAAAAGTTTTATCTTTATGATTTTCTAAAAGTTTCCTAGTATTTTCTATATCTTTCTCAGTTTCATTTATAATTTTAGTAGCCAACTCTTCTTTTCCAGCAATTTTTGCACATTGCATAGTTTTATCTTGTAGAGAATCCTTCATATCAATTTGAACCACAGGAGCTATTTTAACCAACTTATCATAGGTCTTATCTACGTGACCCTTAAATGTCACAATTACATCTGGTTTTGAATTAATAACTGCCTCTAAATTCAATGCTCTAGCATCACCTAAGTCTATAATATTAGCGGTACCCACATATGGCTTAAGGGTTTCAAATCCATCTAAAACCTTGTTTTCTTTACTAAATGTTGCTCCAGCACAAGCAGTTGGTGGTGTTTCTAAAGCAAAGAAATAATCTAAAAACAATGAATGGAGAACTACTACTCTCTCAGGTTTTTTATCAAATTTAATCTCTTTTCCTGTTGCATCTTTTATAGTCCTTGGCCACTGAGACTTTCCAACATCTTTTGTTTGCTCTTTTGAGCTATTATCTGATTCGCTTTTAGTATCCTTATTATTAGCTCCACTACAACCAGATAGTATACCTATGATTAATATAAGTGAGACAAATAGTCCCATAAACTTTTTCATTTTCATTCCCCCTATGTAATAATTTAGTTCTGTTAAGCTATATAACTCTTAATTTTTATTAAATAATTCTATTATTTTTAAGACTATTTTTTATAATTACTTAACATAACCAATAAATTAAATAATATTTAAGTACAACAACATCAGTTAAGTTAGTTATAACTAACTTAACTGTGACTAATATATCAAATTAAAAATCATATGAAAATGGATAATTACTGAATTTATGATGTATTATTCCTGAATTCTTTAAATACCTAATTCAATATTTCAACATCAGACAAACATTCTAAATTAGAATAAAGATATTTTAATTTATTCCTAAAATACAATTAAGGAACTGTTGCATCAAGAAATTTACACACAATATATTCTTTGGCAAATTTAAATTTAACACAATATATTGTAGAATTTATTCTTAATACCACAGTCCCTTAAAAATCATATATTATAGACACTATTATTTAATATAAAATAAAATTAAGGATAATTTTATTTTCATATAGGTTTTTTATTTATATATTTTAAATATAATTAATAACTAATATAGGGTTATTTAATTATAATAAAATGAAAAATACTAAAATCTAACTTAAATCATTGTAAAACAAAATATAATAAAATCATTGTACTTTATATCTAAATTTATCACGAAACTTACTTGGTGAAATACCAAATTGCTTTTTAAATCTCTTACTAAAATGATATGGATCATGATAACCTACACTTTTGGCTACTGCCACTATAGGAGCATCTCCTGTTACCAACAATTCCTTTGCTCTATTTAGCCTGTGGATCATAAGATAATCTCCTGCTCCCATTCCTGAATATTTTGAAAAGACGTAAAACAATCTATTCTCATTTACTCCATGTAATTCAGCAAGAGATCGAATAGTAAGCGTGTCCATATAATATTCGTGAATATAATCCGAAACCTGTTTAAACAATATGCGATCATTACCACTTGATTGGTTACGTGCACATATAAAAATTTCATCTAATATAGAGTGAAATATGGTTTCCGTTTGAAATATAGCAATTGCTCCCGGTTGATTTGATACTTTCCATAATCGTTGTAACAGATCAACCAGCCTAGGACTTTGTCCTATAACAAGTTCAAAATCTGTGTCCTCTAGGGAAAACCCTTCTGGTTCTGGCTTACGAATACTGTAAAGAACCAAAATATAATTCCATTTCTTTTTACCAATCACACTCTTACTCAACCTCATATTGGCTCCACCATGAATCACATTTCCAAGGCCTGCTGTGTAAGGAGTACCATCAAAAATAAAATTCGCCTCACCTGATAAAGGAAAGATAAAACCTGGGAATGGAGAAGTTTTCATATTGCCCGAACGACCTGGCTCAATGCTATAATTATATACTCCTTCTACTTTAAAAGCTGTATGTGCAAAATGTTCTACTATATCCATTAAGTCTACTTCCATTTAATGCTCCCCTTTTTTTACTAAATTTTATAGTAATTTCCCATAATATATTTTCTAAAAAAATAGCTCACTCATTTATAAAAATCTTAATGATTGAGCTTATTATAACCTAAGTTAGTTATGACTTACAATATTTTTTCTCTTATATATGTTAATATTCTTCATGATACAAATACTATAAATCCTGTGTAGTCATATTTTCTAATTCTTTTTTATTCCTTTTTTAACTTTATCTCTTCCATCAAAATAAATGGATAAGCTAACAAGTAATAATACTAAAAATTTTAAAAGCACTCACAACATATAAGCATGAATGCTCTTAGGAATACTTGCAAAACTCTGATTTTAGCTTATTTACCAATTAAACATTAAATAATTATTTCAGCTATAAAAATAGTAAATAATATTGTTTTTTATACGCTTTTATCAAATAATTTTCATTTTAAATTCATTTATTTATTAAATTGAGTTTGTTTTTTAATAATTTTTAAGCTATTGTGTATTTCAAATTTCAATTTGTTTACGTCACTGTATTATCCCCCTATATATTTTCCTTGAATGCCAACATTCTGGAAGAATGTAGTGAATTTATCTTTTTCCCACTTAAGGGCAGTTTGAACATATCCTAGCCCATCCGCATTATACCTACCTGCTATTCTCTGAAATACATATAGTTCATAAGTTCCATCTCTTTCAAAATCAATAGGATACAAATTACTTAAAGGAATAACAAATCCTGAAATAGGTTCTTTAAGTTTTCCATTTAAATCATATATTTCATTTAAATATTCCTTACCTTTATAAGTAATATCAATTATATATTTTATTTTCAAATTTTCACTTATAACTTCAACCCTATAATTATCTTTGTAATTAACCTCATAAGTATACTCTTCTCCAAATTTCTCAAAATCAAAAATTAGTTTTAATTGATTATTTGCAAAAGAGTAAATATAATAGAATCCAAATCCTCCACTGCCTCCAGAATCTATGCTTACTAATATATCCTTAATTTTATCTCCTGTAAAGTCTCCCAAAAATATAGTTGGATTATAACCTGAATTTTCTTTAAGAGGTACCGTAATGCCTTTACCTGTTTTTCCATCCTTTATTACAAGCCTTATGTTACTTACAAAAGGACTATCTGTACCTGAAGGTTTATTTCCTATCAAAAGTATAGTGTCTTCTACTTTATCTCCATTTACATCACCTTTTTTTCTATCTATTATATACACTTCGTTGTTACCCATATTTTTTCTAAAAAAATAATAAGGACAATAAAACATAACTGTCTCCTCTAAAAAATACTTCTACTTTATATATTATTCTAAAATAGAGGGACTGTTCTTAATTTTATTTGAATCTAAGAACAGTCCCTCTATTTCACATTATTTGTTATCTACTATCTAAATCAGAAAGAATACAAAACTGATAAGTTAACAAATAATTATATAATTTCTAATACTTCTACTGTATATTTTTCACCTGGCGCATCCACTTCAGCCACATCTCCAACTTTTTTTCCCATTAATGCTTTTCCTAAATCTGATTCTACACTTATAAGCATCTTTTCTGGGTCTGCATCCATGGTAGTTACTAGTGATACATTTGTTTCAAATTCATCTTCTATAAATTTAATTTTACATTTACTATTAACTCCTAGTACTGACTTATTCTGATTTTTCTCATCTATTACACTTGCAGTTGAAATCATAGTTAATAAATATTGAATTCTATTGTCATTTTCTCTATAATTGGCACAGGCTTCTTTATATTCTGCATTTTCTGACCTATCACCATGAGCAGCTGCTTCTAATTTTTCCTTTGCTATTTCAGCTCTTTTTTTAGTCATTCTATATTCTAATTCTTCTTTTAATTTATTCATATTTTCTTCTGTCAATATGTTTTTCATGTACAAATAATCCTCCCCAAGATATGTTATGTTAATATTATACACTATATAGTAAAATACTAATGAAATATTATACTACACTAGGACATAACTCTGGTAGCGAAACCTTAAGTTTAGCTTACTTAAATTTTAATATTAGTTCCCAAATAATTCTATCTCTTTTATAATTTCTTGCTCTCTAAATAAACTTAAGACAGCTGCATTATAACAATTTAACTTTTGTGCCTTCTTTATTTTCTTAGCATATTTTTTATTATTTGAAAATATGTGAATCATATATCCCCAGAGTTCTTTCATTCTAAATAGTGCATTTCTATCTTCATTATATAATTCTATATATTTATTTAAAATTTCATCATGAAATTCTTTTAATACTTCTTTGTCTATAGTAGTATTATTTTTTATCTCATTTATTAGCCCTGGATTTGCCAGTATTCCTCTTCCTAGCATTATTGTTTTTACTTTAGGAAAAGTTTTTATTAATCTGTTATAATCACTAACAGTAAAGATATCACCATTATAACATATAGGATTACTACTTAAAGATAAGGCATCTTTAAATACATCTAAATCAGGTTTATGTCCATAAAAATCTTTTTGCGTTCTAGGATGAATAATTAATTCTTCTATAGGATATTTATTATAAATTTTTATTAACTCATAAAATTCTTCTGGACTATCTTTTCCTATCCTGGTTTTTATAGAAATTTTCATATCATCTATTTTAAATATTTCATCTAAAAATATATCAAGTTCTTCTCTTTTAGCTAAAAATCCTGAGCCTCTATTTTTTGAAACAACGGTTCCAGCAGGACATCCTAAGTTTAAATTAATCTCATTATAACCTAATTGCTGTAACTTTCTAGCAGTGATAATAAAACCTTCTGAATCGTTAGTAAGTATTTGAGGTACTATATTCATTCCTTTATTATTTTCCGGCAAAATATCTCTTAATTCTTTAGTTTTAAGGCTTGTACTTTTATTTGGAACAATAAAAGGTGTAAAGTACTTATCAATATTATTAAAAAACTTTTCATAAGAACTTCTATATATGTACCCCGTAATCCCTTCCATTGGCGCTAAATAATATTTCATTTAATAACTCCTTTATAAATATTCTAAAAAGTATATTATATCAATCTTCTTTTTTATTATCTACTCAATATTAATTTATGTGCTATAAAAACTTCTAACTAAATTCTCATTATTATAAATATCTTGGTTATTATAGTAAAAATGTTAAAATATAAGCATAATTTTTGTGAAATACTGATTCTATTACCCGTATTAATTAGTGATAAAACAAAACGAAAGGAGTTAAAAATGAAAATTGACGATAAAAACTTTTTATTAGAGCTTAAGAATAAAAATCCTAAGGCCTTAGAATTCATAATTAATACTTACTGCAACTTAGTTTTTAAAATTGTACTAACCGTACTAGGAACCGATAACTATGAAAATGTAAAAGAATGTGTTAATGATATATATCTTTTAATATGGAATAAAAACCATTTATATGATCCTGAAAAATCTTCATTTAAAAATTGGCTTTTAGCTGTAAGTAAATATAAAGCTATAGATTATAAAAGAAGCTTATCTAAAGTGGACAGCCTTCAGATTGAAGAGCAAGTATTAATTTCAAAAATTGATGTTGAAAATGAATATATTTTAAAAGAGAAAAAGGAAGAATTAATAAAGCTTTTGCAACGTGAGCATGAACTGGACAGAGAACTATTTATAAGAAAATACATTTTAGATGAAGATATGGATAGCATATGTAAAAAATTCAATTTATCCAAAGGCGCTGTTTACAATAGATTGTGGCGTACTAAAAACTCACTTATAAGAAAATTAAATATTTCAAGTGAAGTGGAGGTATCAAAATGAAACTAAATTTAAATGAAGATGATATTTTAATGCTTTTAAATGATATTACTATAAACGAAAATGAATTTAGCAATGCGGAACTTAATGAGATTGAAAATAAAAAAATCTGTGAAAATATTATTAGTAAAGTACAACCTAAGAAATTTAAAAGTAAAAGAAATTTTATTGCAGCTGCAGTTATCATTTTAATAAGTATCTCTTTACTCATATCTCCCAAAAATGTTTTAGCCAATATGTTAGAAAAACTTACTGTCATATCTGGTATTGGAGAAGTAAAGGTTTCTTCAGATAAACCAAAAATTCTTAAAAATAGTCTTAAAAAAGGTAATATAACTTTAGCTAATATGTATGTAGATAACAATAAAATTATAATTACTTTAACTATTGAGCCAGAAGAACTTAAACCATCTTATTACACCATTAAAGACGAACATGGTAATTCCTACGAACTTAATAGAAGCGACAATCTTGCTATGATGCCAGATAATCACATAGGTTCATACAGAGCAGAATACCATGGTAAAGTAAAAAAAGCTAATAAATACACTTTAAATATTATAGATAATGATAAAAAACTTACTAAAGCAACTTTTAAACTAAAAAATTCTGATTTTAAAGAAGCCCCTGAAACAAAAATTTTATATACTGCAACTAATGGAATAACTACATTAAACGTAACTTCATTAAAAAAGGAGGGAAATATTTTAAAAGTAGATTATTATTTTACAGATAAATTACCTGATTTTAAATGGAAAAGTATTGATACACTTAATTATGGAACCTTTGAAGAAGCTAAACAATGGAGTTTACAAGAATATGGTTTTAAAGAACCAATTAATACAAAATTAATAAATCATAATCCTACAGAAGCTCCTAGTATTATTATTTCTGATGAATATAATAACGCAGTATATGGACATAACAATAATAATTATTTAGATCAAGAAAATGAATCTTTATTTGATTTGAGCAAACTCACTGGTAAAAAATTAAAATTAACTGTTTTAAATGTAAATTATCGCATTCAGAATGATGGCAGGAGTAAAGATAACGATTTTAAATTTGAATTAGATGTTCCTAAATCAGGTAAAAGCATATTGAACAAATTAGGTGAATATAAGGGAATTAAATTTAAAATTATTAGTATTGAGCGTTTATCAGATAGCAGTATAGAATTAGTTTACAATTATGTAAATGACAAAAATTCAAAATTGCGAACTTCAACTATGCGGCTTAGTAGCTCTACTTTAGGAGAAAATGGTTGTGATTCTACTAAACCATTTAATGATGATAATACTATTAAGACGATTATGAAGCGAAAAAACATCATAGGTAACAAATTACAATTAAATGAAATGAATGCATTTTTCTCTTCAGTTGGTCCTTTTGAAATAGATATAGATCCATCAACAATCAAATAATTTTTAACTGTTTTTCCTTGAA
The DNA here is from genome assembly GCF_054768115.1 of Clostridium sp. CTA-6. Taxonomy (NCBI): domain Bacteria; kingdom Bacillati; phylum Bacillota; class Clostridia; order Eubacteriales; family Clostridiaceae; genus Clostridium; species Clostridium sp. CTA-6. The sequence goes on along the minus strand of NZ_BAAAAU010000004.1, from coordinate 306,008 downwards.
AACTTAGTCCCTAATTTTTAATAATAATTAGTTTTACTTTTTGGTAAAGTTTAACCTAAAGATGCTATGGAATAATGCATTCATTTCACTGAAAAAGTAGCAGAAGAATCAGAAAATATAATAGCTAGAGAATTAGATCCAAAAGTTAAATAATAAAAAGCTGTTGCACTTAGTGCAACAGCTTTTCTACATCTATTTTAAGCAATGCATATACCTTTCTGCTTCATCTACACTTACCTTATATGGTTATACTTATAATATAATCACTAAAGATAACATGTAATAACTCCTTTATAAATATTATATAACTGCTTCAGTATTGTTATCAATAATTCTGGAAAAAGCTACAATATAATCTTTATTCATATAAATCTACTCCAATTTTTTATAGCATTAATTTAAACATTAATTATTATGATTTATCTGGTTTTAGTATACTACTTAAGCAAAAAAATTTACAAATTAACTACTTAAAATGAACTTTTCTCAAACTAAAAATCCGCAACAAAATTGTCGTGGATTTATTGGTGAAGTTATACAAAATAATTTTTATTTAGCATAATATTTGGTAAATCCTTTATATCTTTTATACATTCTTCTTATAGTATCTAATACAAAATTAGGAATAGGTATAGCCAGCTTATATACAAAAGGAATATAGAGTTTATAATAAGCTTTTTTAAAATCATGCCACAAAGAACAATATTCCTTGTGTTTAAAATCTGAAATGTCCACCACTACTCCTCTGTTATTAACTATCATAACATTTTTTGCATGAACATCATGAGGATTTAGCCCTTTTTTTCTAGCATATTCAAGAGCATTATCTATATCTTTTATAATATGCTTAGGAATTTTTATTCCTTTTATTAAGGAATTATAAAAAGTAATACCCTTTAATCTTTTTAATATTAGATAATTATTTTTGCTATATAAAAGCTTAGAATAAGCAGGATGATCCCCAATAGTTTTATAAACTTCTATTTCTTCTTTTAAACCATCTCTTCCAGTAGCATAAATCTTTATAGCTAAATCATCAAAGTCTGGATGAGTAAAAACCCCTGCATAATTACCACAACCTAATAGAATCCAAGGCTTTGGAACAAACTCTACTTTTATTGGATCTGAAGGATTAATACTTTTCATCTTTAAATTAGGAATAAAATCATTATCTATAATATTTATAAATTTTTTAATATAATTCTTATCAAACAAATTTTTCTCCATAGATGGATCACCTTAATTTCATTTTATATATTTAAACTTACTTATACATCTCTTCATATTTATAGCACTTATTATAACATATTTTAAATATTAATAGGGAAAACACAAATTGACTTCATTATTTTCTTATAAAATGGCAGTTACTCTATCATATTTTAGCTGCATTTTCCTCTAAATTTGCATCTTATAAATTACTAAAAGTAATACCAACATATACTATAATTGATACTACTTTTTTATGTTAATTCCCTCATTCATATGTAGTTACTATTGATTTAATATATTTTAGATAAATATAAAAACTTTGATTAAAAAATACATACCTGGATATAATAAAAATGACCAAAACATAGCACCAATATAGAAAATTCCATGCAAAAAGAACCCTGTTTATCAGGGTTCTTTTTTTGAAATAAGGAGGTCTATGAGTAACTTATAGAAAACTATTATATTTAATATTCTCCATATGTTAAAAAATTCCTTTAAATAATAAAAATAATTTCTTTACTGTATTTCAAATAAGTTAGAAAAGACATCGATATATAATCTTACTATATCGCTGTCCTTTTTTTAACATATAATTAAATCTAATTTACTGATTTTGAATTAACGAATTCCTTAGCTATTCCATCTGGGTTTTCTGGATTTCCAGTTTGGCTATCATTAAATGAAGATATTGAAACTTTGCAATAAAAATTACTTTCCTTCCAAATATAATTTTCTACTTTTTCTTGTTCATTTATTGCATCTTCAGAAGAAATTTCATATTTAAAAACTTCTTTATTACCAATTTTTAATGTTTGGGCTTTTTTGTGTTGTATTTTACCAGATGCATCTTTAACTTCAACATATCCCTTTTTCTTTAAATTCTTATATATATCTGAATTTTTACTTTGAGTAAAGTGTATTGGATTTACTCCTTTAAACCTATAAAATACATTAAACTGGCAATTAAGATTTCCTAAGCTTTCTACTGTTGAATCTTCTATAGATATATCTTTGCCAACATTTAATGGTAATTTAGGAGCAAATTCTAAAAGTTCTTCAGCTTTTTTTAGATCTTCATTATCATAAACAAATAATTTATAACGATTATCATCTACAGAATAATTTACATTCTTTATATCTTTAACAGGTTTTATTGAAGATGCAATTTTCCCCACATTATCTACCTTAGCTGTACCAATGCCATTCATATGAACTTGACCTTCGCCATCGCTGAAATATTTATTATACTTCATTTCTGTTTCTATTCCATACCATACACCTTCATTTTGCCATACAAAAAATTTAGATGTTTGCTCCTGTGCTCCACTACTTTTTACAGTTATATTAAATCCATTTATTCCTGACAAATTTTTTGCCTCTTTGCTAATTTCAACTTTTGCATCTTTGTACATTTGTTGTGCATTCTGTTTTAAAACATCCTCCATATTTTCTTTAGATGCTAAGAATCTAAATACTTTAAATTCTCTATTCTCATTAAACAATATCTCTAACATATTAACTTTGTTAGAAACTTTTATGACACCAATATCACCTACTCTATAGTTTTCTGAAATAAAATCTGGCACCTTAAATTTAAATCCTGCACCCTTTTCTACCTTTTTCAAGTCACGATAATATTTCACTGGCGCATCAATAAGAAGCTTATTACCTTGCTGCTTATTTATTGATTCCTTATTGTTAACTCCTGTAACAATACTATTATTTTTAGCAGTTACATTACTTGTAAATACAATGCCTCCAGCTAATACACAACATATAACTGCTGCTGCTGACATTCTATAAGATCCTTTTTTAAAGTTTTTTATCATTTTTATTCTCCTTTTAATTTGATTCCTTGTTTCAAAAAAGATCGCTAACTGTGGTACTTTTTTGCTACTTGAAATCAATTTTGAAAAATTAATCAGTGTCATCCCATATTCTATAGATTCTTCTTTGTCTAAAATTTCAAGTACATAAGCATCACAAGCATACTCTCTTTGAAGTTTCATTTTCTTTACTATAAACCATATTATTGGATTGAACCAATATATCAAAATAGTAATAGTTCCAAGAAAATTATAGATCAAATCTTTTCTCTTATAATGTACCAGTTCATGCAAAAATATATGTGATAGATATTTATAGTCATTTGTACTATACTTATATTTGGGAATATAGATCTTTGGCTTTAGAACTCCAAATATGCAGGGAGCTTTAAAGTCATCACAAGCATAAATAGGAATGCTTCTATTTATGCTTAATTTCTTTTTGCATTCTTCTAATAATGATACAATTTCTGGGTCTCTGATTTGTTCTAAATTTGAAATTCTCATCTTGAATTTCCACAAAATTATTAAAAAAAATAGCGCTATACTAAATACACCAACTAGCCATATACAAGAAGCTATATTTAAAGTATTAGTGATTACTTTTTCTTTTGTTGTATTTTCTTGCTTATAACTTATACTTTCTAACGATGAATTTGAAATTATCTTATCATCTCTTGTTTTATCATTTAAATAACCTTCTCTTTCTGTAAAAACATCATAAGCAGCTTTAGTATTACTTTTGCTTTCAATATTTAATAGTTTATTTTCATATTTATCAGATAAAATATGAATTAAATTTATATTGCTTGGAATATTCACAGGTATTAAAAGTCTTAATATAATTATAAGTAGCAAAGCATGCCGAAATCTTACTCCAATATGTCTATTAAATAATTTTAAAATTAAAATTACTACTAAGGCTGAAATACTTGCTATTAATGAAGCCTGTAGAACCCATAAAAAAATTTTGACTAAGATATCCATATTTAATATCCTCCCATTTTCAACTAGAAAAGCCTAGCCTTACTTTCCTTCTTTCTTATCTTTAAGAATCTGTTCTAACTCTTCAATTTCCTCTTCAGACAAAGTCTCTTCCTCTAAAAATCTTGTAAAGAGCATCCCTACAGCTCCATCGTATACCTTTTGAAGAAAAGATTTATTTTCAGCTTTTATACATTCATCTTCGGATATTAATGGATAATAATTATAAGCTCTACCTATTTTTTCAAAACCTATTGCTTCTTTTTTCAAAAGTCTAGTTATAAATGTCTTTACAGTTTGTGTTGACCAATCCATTTTTTCTGTTAGTGAATTAATTATTTTTTCAGATGTTAAAGGACTTTCTTTCCAAAGAAGTTTCATTACTTCCCACTCAGCCGCTGAGATTTTTGGCATATCTTTCATATCTTATTCCTCCATTTTAAGTTTACAATTGTAGATCCACAATGATAGTCTACAACTGTAAATCATCATTGTCAAGTTAAAATTTGTATAATTATAGATATCAATGGAACTTAAATAAGATGACTCCTGTTCAATACAGAAATCATCTTAGTAAACAATAATATAGTGCTTTTTTAGCACCCTAAGGTACCTTTTCGCTTTCCTTTATATATTTTAGCAAAATAAATTGTATTTACAATTTATTTACATACCTCAGGGATGCTTGTTCTTTATTTTTCTACATACTTAACATTACCTAAATTTCCTAAATTCCCTTTATCAATACCTAATTTCTCTAAACTATTTTTGTTTACATATATTTCTGTTTTACTTGTCATTTTTATTGGCATTTTAGAAATATCTTCTCCTTTTAATACTGATACTGCCATTTTTCCTGTTTCATAACCTAATTGATAGTAATCAATTCCCACTGTTGCCAATGCTCCAGATTCTACACTTCCCTTTTCTGCTGCAATTATAGGTATTTTAGCATCTAGAGTATGTTTTGCTATTATAGGCATAGATGATACTACTAATTGGTCTGTTGGTACATATAAAACATCTATTTTATTTACTAAATTAGCTATAGCATTATTTATTTCATTAGTACTTGTTACCCCTGTTTCTATAATCTCATATCCCTTTGCAGCTTTTTTTAATTCATTTAATTGTACTCCTGAATTAACTTCACTTGTATTATATATAAATCCTATTTTCTTTGCTTTTGGTACAAGATTCTTTAATAATTTTAACTGATTTTCTACAGGTAAATAATCTATAGTTCCTGACACATTCTTACCTGGCTTTTCTAAAGAATTAACAAGTCCCGCTTTTATTGGATCAGTAACCGCGCTAATTATTATAGGAGTTTGCTTTGTAGCATTAAATACACTCTGAGCAGCAGGTGTCCCTATGGCGAAAACCAAATCCTTTTTATCTGAAGCAAATTTTTTAGCTATAGTTTGGGACACCCCTATATCTCCTTGAGCATTTTTATAATCTATTTTTATATTATCTCCATCTTTATATCCAGCCTCCTCAAGAGCTTTTATAAATCCCTTTCTATTATCATCTAATGCTACATATTCTACTATTTGATTTATTCCTATATTCAAAACCTTATCTTTTTTTGTTGTCTTTCCACAGGCTGCTAAAGTTAAAATACTAATTGTTAATAATATTACTGTTACCATCTTTTTCATAATATACATCTCCTTTAATATTTATATTTTTTAAACTGCATATTCAAATTTCTTTAATATATCTTCTACCCTTAGATTTCTCTTTTCTTTCTCATTTAAATCTAATATGATTTTTCCCTTATGTAACATAATGAGTCTATTTCCATAGTTTATAGCATCTCTTAAATTATGAGTTACCATTAATGAAGTTATATTTTTTTGAGTTACAATTTTTTCAGTAATCGCCATAACTTCACCAGATGTTTTTGGGTCTAATGCTGCAGTATGTTCATCTAAAAGTAATACTTTGGGATTATTCACACTGGCCATTATCAATGATAAAACTTGTCTTTGACCTCCAGAGAGATATTTAACTTCTATATCTAACATTTTTTTAAAATCCAGGGATATATCATTTAATAATGACTCCAAATAATCATCTTTATATCTAAGACAATATTTAATATTAGTAAGTTTCCCTTTATTTAAGGCTAAAGATAAATTCTCTCTTACTGTCATAGAAGGACATGTACCTAACTCTGGATTTTGAAATACCCTACTTATAATTTTAGTTCTTTTATGTTCTGGTAATTTAGTTATATCCACCCCTTTTAAAATAATATTTCCAGAAGTTTCTTTAACAACTCCTGATAATATATTTAGCAAAGTAGACTTACCTGTGCCATTACTTCCAATTATGCTTACAAAATCTCCCTCATTAATAGTCAAATTTAAGTTATAAAATAATTTATTTTCACCCATATAAGAGTTATGAAAGCTTTTTGATAAATTTTGAATTTCTAACATTTTTAATCCACCTCCAACTTTTTTCTTCATATTTGTTATCAATTTCCCTAAGAGCCAAAAATACTATGATAATTAGTGATGTTATCATCTTCAAATCCACTGTAGTAAGACCTAAAGTCATAGCTAAATATATTGTTCCTTGGTAAATAATCGTCCCCATAATTACCATGCTAGTTTCCTTAATAAATGATTTTCTTCTAATTATAGATGTTCCAATAATTATTGAAGCTATTCCGAGTATCAAAGTTCCTATCCCCATAGAAGCATCACTAAAACCTTGATATTGAGCCATAATTCCCCCTGAAAAAGCTATAAGTCCATTGGATAGCATAAGTCCTAGTATTTTAATTTTTCCAACTTCTATACCCAAAGACTTAATCATTTGAGAATTATCTCCAACTCCTTTTAGTAAATAGCCTAATCCTGTTTTTAAAAATAAATCAATTAAAATTTTAATTAGTATTACAATAAACAACATAATCACTAGGGGATTAAAATCATAAAATATATTTTTTTCACTAAATATCGGAATGTTAGCCTTTCCCATAATTCTTAAATTAAATGAGTACAATATTCCCATTACTAAAATTCCAGAAAGCAAATTTGATATTTTAATTTTTACATTAAGTATTCCTGTAAGTAATCCCGCCACTAATCCACCTATTAAAGCAACTATACTAGCAGTAATTGGAGACACTCCTTTTGTTAATAATACAGCAACTATAGCTGCTCCTAATGTAAAGCTTCCATCTGCAGACATATCGGGGAAATCTAGTATTTTATAACTTATGTATACCCCCATCACCATAATTGATAAAATTAAACTTTGCATTAATATACTTGATACTACTTCCATAAAATTCTCCTCTCTATTTTTAGGTACAAAAAAACCACATGTTACCCATGTGGCTTTTAGAAAATACAAATAAATAATATCTGAGAATCGAAAAAGCCACATAGATTATCTATGTGGCTTTCTATATATATTATAGAAAAACTTATCTTAGCCAACATAGATACAAACCATTCAATTGCATTAACATGCATGAATTGCGGGGTTTGTATCTATGTTAAATTTAAAAGATACAAACCCTATCTAAATTGGCTATTAAAGACTACATTAATTTTTAATGCTAATAGTTTTCCCATAATTATTTTCTCCTAAAACTTTTATAAAAGTGTATCATGTGAATTTGATTATGTCAAGCGCATTTTATAATATAGAATCCTATCTTTTTCTTCCATTGTTACTTCCCCTAAAGCTCTAAGATGCTCTAAATGAGCATGAGCTTCTCCTGCTGCAAACCATTTTTGGCTCTTGGGAAATTCATCCCAGTCTTTACTTTTAATATCCCAATGAAGTTCTTTTGTTACTTGTTTTACTGTACAAGGTCCAAATTTTTTTAACACTTCTCTAATCTCATCTAATCTTTTTTCATGATGACGATGAAGTTCATTAATACGCCTGCGATGATCTTCTATCAAGAATCTATGAGAAGAAAACAAATGATCAATCTCCATATTATAAACAAAATCTAGACTTTTAAAATAAGTTCCTAGCATATCACCATATTCAAAGCCCCAAAATGTAATATTAGGAGTAATCTTCCCCAAAATATGATCTCCACAAAATAATATCTTATGTTTTTTCTCATAAAGCCCAACCATTCCTGGGGTATGGCCTCTTAAATCTATGATTTCAAAATTATATTCTCCTATTTGAATATATTCCCCGGGAATTGCAGGAACAAAATTTATATGAGATATGGGTCTAAACTTAAATCCTGGATTATCTTCAATATCTAATTGTTCTTCTTCTAATCCCTGCCACATTGCTCTTTGAATAGTACCTTTCCACATAGGACCGGATTTTTCCACACTACCATTTAACAAATCCCCATCTGTCTTACTTATATATACAGTTAAGCCCATATCTTGAAAATATGTAGCTAATCCTGTATGATCTGAATGCAAATGAGTTAGAAAAAGAATAGTGTTCTCTGGTTTTAAATCTAATTCTTTAAAAATTTCCATCATACGTTCTTTCGTATCTTCACGATTAAATCCTGTATCAATAATCATAGATTTATCTTTTCCCTTAATAATATAAAAATTTAGATATTTTAAAGGATTATTTGGCAATGGAAGTTCTTCTAAATAAATATTTTCATATGTTTCTCTCATTTTTTTCTCCTTCCTAAGTTCTTATTACCTTAGCTGTTATCAGTCTTATTTATAAATCTTTCTATTATTTTATCTTAACTTTAGCTAAATTAATACACCAACTAAAACTATGCTTTATTTTTCCCTAAAACATTTCCAATAATTTCTTTACATTTTATAGTATACCCCATATTTAGTATCATTTAAATAAAACACTGTTTAATAATATTTTAACTAATAACACGGGGTATAAAATCACTTAAATGCTATAAAATATGGAATATTCAAATAACAATTTTTATCATTTATCCAGTAGAATTGATGGATTAGTAGATTTACAAGGCAGTAAACTATTTCTAAAATTGTAGAAAATATTATAACTGTAAAAGACAAAAGTTATATCTATAAATTTTTAAGTCGTTCACAACAAAACCATAGTCTATTAAATCAAAATATAAGTAATTTATATGAAGTTCTTGAATATAATTAGTAAAGTATAGAAATAAACATTACCCACTAAATAATATTTTTATTTTATATGGAGGTGCTTTAATTGAAAAAGATAATAAAAAAAGCTTCTATCGGTGTTATGTCCTTATGTTTACTTTTAGGTATGGGACTTTTCAATCCTGTTAGTGCTCGTCCTGTATGTAGCTGTCCTAATCCCAACATAGATAGCTGGAAAATAGATAACTGTACTATATACTATGTTTGCAGAAACTGTCATTGGAGCTCCACATGGAATACTTGTAAGTAGAATTACGGTTTATTTATCTAATGCAAAAAATACAGGGGCTGTTGCACTAAAAATAAATCCTACAATATATTGTGTTAGCTTTAAATTTGCAAAGTAATATATTGTGTGTAAATTCCTTAATGCGACAGCCCCTTTATTTTCAGTTTAAATTTTGGACAACATATAAATTTAGCAAGTAATTTTAACCATGCAATTTTTAGGGATTTATTTATTCTATTTCCATTCTTATTAAATTATTCTCTTCAAGTTCCTATTTTACCACTTTGCTTTCTCCATATGCTTTATCCTCATTAATTTTCTACCATATTATAAATTTATTCTTTCTTTTAATTCACTTATTTCTCTCTGTTCTTTTTTTCCTAAACTCAAAATATATTTATTAAACTCAACATATAGATCCTTTTCATCTTCAAAACTTAAATCTGATATATATTTAGATAAAAGAACTATTTCCATTTTGGATAAACTTTTGAAAAGCGTAATATATTCATCTCCAAATAAACAATCAGCATTTAACATATCCATTAAATCTTCTAAGCTCTTAATGTTATTTTTAATTAATAAAATTTTATCTTCCACTAAAGAACATTCTCGAATTTCTTCCGTTAACTTTTTAAATTTAGAATTGGCCATTCTTATACCATCAATATATTCTATTATTTCACTGGGCTCCTCTTCATTAAAGGATATAAATACTGTTTCTAATTTATTTAGTTTTATCCTTTCATTTATCAGCAAAGCTATATTTAAAATACCCTTCTTTATATAAGTCATCAATTCTGTATTTTTAATATCTAAAACTTCTAAGCACATTTCTGAATCCTTTATTAATTCTGCCTTCAGTTCCTCTATGGCTAATTTCTCCAATTTATTTTTTATAATCTCTCTATCTAAATCATTAATATTAAGGCTGTTTAAATCTTTATTACATATGATTAACCCTAGTGAATTGATAAGTACTAGTTCAAATATATTTATAAGCAACAATTCACATTTTTTATCATAACCCTTTAATAATTTATTAATTTCATCAATATTAAATTTATTACAAAACTCATTTTCTAAACTTAAATCATATAAATAATTATACACATACTCAATACCCATAAAGTTCATAGTATCAATGTAAAGCTGATAATCTATTGAACATCCTGGAGTTTCATGAGGTGCAAAAAAATCATCATATTCTTTGAAAAATAGAGAAAAGCCATCATCTACAGTATCGTTATAGGAATAGTTATCAACCTTAAGTTTATTTGCTTTAATATCATTAAATAATTTCTTACACTCTAATTTTTTATCCTTAATTAAATCCTGTCCCATTTTTAACATATCAGCTAAACTGGTATGCTTCAATTCTTCTATTATTAACTCTATATTCTCAAAATTTTTTAAATAAATTCCTATGGTATAATCAATACATTGTAAAATACTTTCAGCCACCTCTGTCATAACTGAACTACTCTCATCTTTTGTGTAATATTTTAATTTTACTCTTAAAAGCTCCATTCTTTCATAATATATTCTAGCTAAAGTATTATCATCTAGTAACTTTTTCTCATAACAAGTTACTAAAACATCTTTAAAAAAACTTTCCTCACTAAATTTATTCTCTACAGAACAGTCATATTTTTGAATATTATTCCCCATAACTCATCAATCCTTTTCATTATCAAGATTTGTATAATCCTTAAAACCGCTTTTTATATTGTTAGCAATTCTATATAATGCTTTTCCTTCTAAGATTTCCAATGATCCTTGACAATAGTTATCAAAATTTTCTTTCATAATTTCTATTAATTCATCATCACTTATATAATCTAAAGTTTCATTTTTATAGTTATAAAAAATTTCTACAAGTTCATTTATTGTTTCACTGTAATTATATTGGGATATATATGGTGAATCACAAAAGGCCGTAACAATTTTATTTATAATTTGACCATTTAATTCTATTCTTCCGCTTTTTTGAAGTGCTATATTTCTTGTATCAATAATTTCTTTTACGTCTTTTTCTGAAAGTTTCAATCCATATTCTCTTGTAATTTCATTGCACTGAATTATGTCATTAAAGACTTTCTTATCTAGTAAATTGCTTTCAAATAAATCAATAGAATTTTTCATTTTCAAGAATTCCTCCTAAAAGTATTGACTTTCACATTAAAATATGTTATGATTAAAATGGTATGTTTTATAATAGATAATTGTATCATTGACGCCTATTTTTGTCAATGTATTTTATAGCGCTAAAAGAGTATCTTCAACCACGGAAGATACTCTTCTTTATTTCTATAAACATCTCTAAATTTATTAACTTCACTGTTTATCATGCAATTTACTACTCACATTTTTCATGATTCTTTAATAAATTCGGCACTCGTTATACTGTTAATATGTCCTAATACTTTCTATACCTAGCACCTATCTTTAGAAGTTAATTACTAGAAAGATTTTATTACTGTCACTTATTTTATAATTGATACTATCTACCAAAAAGAAACTCCAGTGCCTATGTGATATGGTATATTAATCCTGTTAATGAAAACTTATCTTTTAGCACAACAGGTTAATTTATATATTACTTAGCTATATTTTTTATTGGATTATTTAAATAAATTTACGAATAATGTTATAACTAAAGAATTAGAAAAGTCTATTAAAAATGCCCCGACAACTGGAAGAATAAAAAATGCTTTTGGTGATGCACCATATTTAGAAGTTATGGCTTCCATGTTTGCTATACCGTTAGGAGTAGCTCCCATTCCAAATCCACAATGCCCAGAACTCATAACAGCAGCATCATAATCCTTTCCCATTAGTCTAAAAGTAATAAAGTATGCAAATATAAACATTAATATAGCTTGGCCTATTAATAAAATTAATAATGGACCTGCTGTGCTTTTTAATTCCCATAATTTAAGACCTATGAGTGCCATGGATAAAAACACATTAAGGCTTATATTTCCAATTATATCAACACATTTTGAATTTATTTTCCATTTATTTGTTTGTTCCCCTATATTAAGTATTATAGCTGCCACTATCATAGCATCTACGTATGAAGGAAGGACTATACCAAGGTTTGTAAAAAACATCTCTAAAATAGAACCGAGTCCCATTGATATAAATATAAGAGAAAATGTATTAAATAGCGTTTTATAACTCACTTCTTCACAATCATCAGAATTTGCTTCAAAAAACTCATCTGAGTTATTTTTTAGGTTATTTTTACTTATTAGGTTTTTAGCTATCGGACCACCTATTAAGCTACCACATACAAGCCCAAAGGTAGCGGCAGCCATAGCTGTAGTGGAAGCGCCTACAAGGCCGTATTCTGATTCGAATAAGGCTCCAAAAGTGGCTCCTGTTCCATGACCACCAGTCATGGTTACGGATCCAACAATTAATCCAAGAAGTGGATCTTCGCCTATAAATTTAGCCATAACTACTCCAAGAACATCTTGTGATATTACTAAAAGAAGAGCCGCTATAAAAAACATTATTACATGAAGACCACCCTGTTTTATCATCTTAAAACTTGCCCCAAGGCCAATAGTTGTAAAGAAAGCTAGCATAAAAGGCTTTTGAAGAGTTGTGTCTAGAGATATAGATATAAAACCACTTTCTGTAAAGATTAAATTTAAAATAGCAAAAATAAGTCCACCTACAACTGGAGCAGGTATACAAAATTTTTCAAAAATTGAAACTTTAGATTTTATAAATACACCTATGTAATAGAAAAATATAGCTAAGGTAGTGGTTTGAATCATATCAAACTCTAGTGTCATAAAAAATCCCCCTTATAATGTAATCAATATTATGTTTATATGATCACTTATGATAGAAATAAAAAAAAATATTCATAAATATGAAAATTCAAATATATATTTATATAAACATTTCATATTTATAAATAAAATTCTTATGGATATTATATAGGATTTTCTAAAAATATTCTACTAAAATACAAAATTTTTATAAAAACCTCATAAAAGTATGAGAAATGGAAAAAATTTTAGTATAAGAAAAATAAAATTAAATTTTTTTGAAAAATAAAAAAAATAAATCAAGAGAGTTTATATAAATTATTTGTGCGAATGAGTAAATAAACTTAGATATTAATAAATTTTGCAATGAAAATTTATCTTTTAGCACAACAGGTTAATTTATCTTATACTAAATGTTAAATATTCTTTTGATGATTATCTTTACTACAGTATATATAATAATATAGACTAATATATTCTGTATCTGGACTTATCTTTAAAATTTTTATGATCCACTATGTACATCTACTTTTCTAAAATAAAAAAATACTTACAAACAAAAGAATAGCTAAAAAAATGATATTGGAAAATACGACAATCAAACCTATTATATGTAACAACAAGTTGAAAATTTAGGTAATATATTGTAATATATTAAGGTATTATTATTTAAGTAAGGAAGTGGAATCATTGTTTAAAAAAAGAAGTAAAGCATTTTTTACAAGTATCATTTTAGCTACTATATATTTAATTTATATAATATCATACTTCTATGGTATACTAGGTCAAGGTGATACAGCAGAACAAATAGGTAGTGGACTAGCTACTGCACTAGTAACACCACATATAGTAGTTTTAGCTATTAGCGTTATGTTTGGATGGTTAGCATTCGGATTAAGCAGTTCAGGATTTGCTTTAACTGCATCTATATTATATACTGTTGCAGGAGTTATGTTTATTCCTTATATATTCTTTGTTATTCCAAGTATTATATTAGGATTCGTAGGATATGCAAACCAAAAAAATATAAACAATAAAGCTAAGGCAAAAAGAAGAGTTAAAGTACATAAGAAACCTAATGCAAATAATAAAACTAATTTAAAAGCTTAAATATAAATTATAAAAAATAAGACAGCCAATATGAGATGCATCCCAAAAGTTAGACCTAAAAATCTAACTTTTGGAGATGTATTTTTTATATAATAGTTTGTGAAATTAAATATAACAATTATATACAATCTACTATATATTCCCCTTATAATCAAAGTAAATATTCTCTACAGGCTGGCAGATATAGCAGAGTTTTTATGTTTATGACAATAGATTAAATGATCATTAACCACGCCAGCTGCCTGTAAAAATGCATAAATAACTGTTGTACCTACAAATTTAAATCCCCGTCTTTTCAGGTCTTTGCTAATAATATCAGATAGTTTTGTATTAGAGGGCACATCTTCACTCTTTTTCCATTGATTAATAATAGGTTTATCATCTACATACCTCCAAAGATAGTTTGAAAAGCTTCCAAACTCTCTTTGTATCTCTAAAAATATTTTTGCATTTACAGGAAGTGCTTTTAATTTTAACTTATTCCGGATTATGCCTTTGTTTTGCATCAATTCTTCAATCTTACTTTCAGAATAATTAGCTATAATCAATGGATTAAATTGATCAAAGGCTTTACTCATATTTTCACGTTTACTTAGAATCGTGTCCCAACTGAGCCCAGCCTGCATATATTCTAATACAAGAAATTCAAATAATACTCTATCATCATGCACCGGTATACCCCATTCCTCATCATGATATTTCTTTTCTGCCTCATTTTTTAGAGCCCAATCACAATACTGCATTTCTTCCATATTTCACTCACCTCAATTTTATATAAATTATCATTTTAATCTTTTCTACTTTCTAATCTTACTCGCTCAAAATGCCTTAAAAGTAGCCACGCTATTAATACAAACCTATTTAGCCATAGGCAAATTTGATTTATACTTTCAGCCGATACCTTATATAATAATTTTTATATATAAAAAAATAATCGCATTAGTTTATCCCAATGCAATTATATAATATCTGTTAAATTTATAAATATCAAGCTATTTTTAATTTTCAAATGTAAAGCTACAATATCCTATTTCATCACATCTTTTTTTCATATCATCCCATATATCCTTCCCCTTTATAGCTTCTAAGGATGATGGATACAAAATATAGTTTTCTTTAAAAATATGATCTCTTAAATTAAAAATTATATATTTTGAAACTTTATCTACTTTACTTTTGAATTCATCAAATTCCATTTTATCTGCATTTTCAGAAAGTCTCTTTAATTCTCTTTTTCTGATTCTTAGGTCATCATGTTCCATTCTCATTATTCTTGTAGGTCCTGTTATTTCTCTTTTTTCCATCTCTACAAATAAAACTTTTTCTTCTCTTTGATGATGATTTTCTGCATCTAATATATTTTCTGCTAATTTATTAATACTATGAATTTTTTCTTTAGCTTCATCATAACTTTTACTCTTTTGAATATCTGAATTCACTTTTTCTAAATCTTCTAAAAATCTTAGAATCTTATCATGTTCATCTATTAAAGTATACACCACATGCCCCTTGCTTATATTGGCCTTTACTTTACTTAATTCGTCCTTTAAAACTTCCATGTGTACATCACACAAATGTCTTAAATCCTGTGGCTCCATTCCTTCTTCTATAAGTTGTTGTTCTGCTATGGATAAATCTATAGCATCAATATCTTTTACTAGGTCTAAAGCTTCTTTTCTTATTTCATCATTAATTCCAACTTTATTTAAATTTTTTAAAATTTCTTTTAGTTCCTGGATTTTTTTATTGTCCATTTAAATCATCTCCTTTATACCAGCTTTAAAGCATCTCAAATAATACGCTATTTTCTTTGTATATATGGATAAACAAATCTTTTTCTAAGCTATGAATCTTATCATAAGTTAATTTATAGCTTGTACATGCACCTTCTGGTGCTTTGAAATCTCTTGTTATTTTTTCTAATTCTTTTAATATATCTCCGGCTTTATCATGTTCATCTTCTGTTTCTTTTATAAATTTGTCTATTTCTTTTTTTACATTTTCATCTTTAGTTAATTCATACTCTTCTATTAATGGGAATAAATTTTCTTCTTCTTTTATCAAATGCTCCTCTAATTCTATTTTTAAAAGTCCAAATAATCTATGAACTTTTAATAATTCTTCTCCATGATGTCCAAAATGAACTTTTAATATTTTTGATAATAATCCATCTATTTCTTTAAGCTCTCTTTTTGTATAATCATGATGAGTATCTACTATATTTTTCATAAGATTTACTGGTCTTTCTTTTCTCCAATCTATATACTCTTCATTGGATTCTACAAACTTTTCATATTCTTCATTAAGTTTTTGTATGAATTCATCTGAATTTATTCTTTTTTCCTTTAAAGCTTCTCCTAAAGTACCATGCCCACCACAGCAATAATCTATTTTTACATCATTGAATATTCTACTTGATCCTGGGAATATAGAAACGACTTCCCCAATCTTTTGATTTACATTAATAGTGTTTTTCATAACAATTCCTCCTAAATTAAAGTAACTAATTTATTTCTAATAATTACTTATCATAATCCTTATATTGAATTTAATAATAAATCTGCTATAAATATAGTTGCTTTCTTTATTTCTTCTTTATCATTTTCTTCTGGTGAAAATTTAATTCTTATTGGAAATTTCACATCTGTCATTCCTGTAGATTTTATAATGTATGAAGTGCTTAAAACCTTCATGTTTGTTTCCTTTAAATAATCTTGTACAACTTCAATACCTTCTCCACTCCATCCATAAGATCCAAAGGCTGCTGCTATCTTATTTTCTAAGTTCATGTCCTTTAAACTTTTTAAGACATCTTCTAATCTTCCAATCATATCTCCATATTTTGTAGATGTTCCAACAAGTACTGCATCTGATGTTTTAACATTTTTCAGAATGTCCTCATCTGATGTCTTATTAACATTAATTAATTCTGCATTTATATTGTCTTTTTCAAAATGTCCTTTGATTAATTCCGAAATCTTTTTAGTATTGTTTGTCATTGTAGAATATAAAATTAAGACTTTTTTATCTACATTTGTATTTTTGCTCATTTCGTCATAAATATCTATAAACTTTTTAGCATTCTCTCTTAATATAAACCCGTGAGATGGTGCTATAATTTCTATATCTAAGCTTCTTATTTTCTTTATCATATTTTGTACATATCTTCTGTGAGGATGCATTATTAAGCTGTAATATGTTTTAAAATCTTCTAATATATCCTTTTTAGCCTTATCATTGAAATATTCATAATTTGCTATATGAGTACTAAATATATCGCATGGAAATAATATTTTATCTTCTTTAGCAAAAGTTATCATAGTTTCTTCTGTATGAAGATAAGGTGTTTCCATAAACTCAAGAGTTTTTCCACCTATATCAAGAGTATCCCCATCTTTAACTACTAAAAAGGTTCTATTATGAAGTTTATACATAGCTTTTAATTGGTCAACTGCTTTTTGAGTGCAAACAATAGTTGCATTTTTAGCATTGTAAGCCAAACTCCCTAATGCTCCTGAATGATCTGGTTCTGTATGGTTTATTACTATATACTGAATTTTTTCTAAGTTTATTAAAGTTTTCAGACTTTCAATATATTCTCTTCCAAAACTTATATCTACAGTATCAATAATTGTAGGTTTTTCTGTAAGTAAAAGATAACTATTATAAGTTGTTCCCTTTGTTAAAGTTAATCTATGAAATGGTACATCTCTATCATCAATTTTTCCTACTAAATAAATTTTTTCTTTAATATTTACATTTTTCATCATATTCATTACCCCCAATTTTTTATTAGTATTTATATTGTTTGCTTTATTTTCTTGTTTGTTATGGCTTCATTATATAAACTATTGGAACTTAAAAATATGATTCAAATCAAATTTTCAAAAAAATAAAAAAGTGCAAAGCACTTTTCTCTAAAATAATCTATTCTATAAATTCTTTTAATGCATCTTCATCTTTAATTATAATTACCTTATTACCAACAAGTTTTATAATATCTAAATCTTCAAATTTAGATAATTTTCTACTTATAGTTTCTCTTGTAACCCCTACATAGTTTGCCATCTCTTCCCTATTTATAGGCAGTTTTATTTCTATATATTGTTCTTTATTTACTCCATATTTTTCACCAAAATCTAATATCATATTAGCTATTCTAATATCTGCATCATTGGTAGCTAAATTTTGAGCTAGAGTTTCCGTTTCCGCAAGTCTTCTAGTAACTTCTTTTAATATCTTTAAAGATATATCTGGATTTTTTAATAATATCTCGTTCATCTTATTTTTTGTAAGGGTACATATTTTTACATCAGATATAGCATAAGCAGAAAAATTATAACTTTTATTATCATTAAAAAGATTTAATTCTCCAAAAAAATCTCCACTGGAAAGTATATGAATTATTTGTTCTTTTCCTTCCTTAGTAAGCTTACAAAGTTTTACTTTCCCTTCATTTATAATAATTAAAGTTTCTGATTTATCTCCTTCATTGCAAATAGCTTCTCCCTTTTTAAAAGCCTCATGCCCTGTCATATTTACAATTTTTATTAACTCTTCTTCTGATAAAGAAGAAAATATAGGAACTTTCCTTGCACAAATATTGTGATGACATCTTCCACAAGTACACTCTTTCATAAAAAGCATCCCCTTTATTTAATATAAAAAACTAATTTATATTTGTAACTATAGTTTCTGTTAGTATATCATTAATATAATATTGCGCTCTACAAATAAATTATATTTTAAGCATATTTATTTCTTTAATCATTTCATTTAGATTTTAATTAAAATGAATATTTAATCAGTTATATTTTATAATAGAACTCTTATCTATGTCCATATAAAGGATTCCCCTTTGTTATTATAACTATTATTCAAATTACCTTTATGGCAGATATAACATATACCCTATATTGTTATAATCTATGGAATTATAAGATATATATTTTAAATTTATCCCAAATTTAAGGGTTTAACTATAAATATCTTAATGTATATAAAATAATTTAAAGCTGTAATAATTTTTAATTACCACAGCTTTTTTAATATCATTTCTATTCGTAAACGTAATAAAATCCAGTAACCTAGCATTTACTGCTTGTTACTGGATTTATTTTACCAAAAAACATTTTTAAATTCTATACGATAAGTTTTTCACGCTTACGATTTCTTGATATATTAGTATCATTAAATGGTTTTGTTCTATTTTGCTTTTCTTTACTATTAGTAAGTATTTTCATCCTCTGTAGAAGCCCTACCGGAATTTATCTAAAATGTTTTAATTCTTCATACTGCCCTTTGGTTAAACCATAACACCCAAATTCAATTAAATCTGGGTCATGAAAATCACTTCCTCCACTTTTGGCTAAGTTATGTTTAGCTGCAAAATTCAAGGTTTTTTTGTAATCTATTTTCTTCATCTTTGAATGATTTATTTCAATTCCCTGTAATCCATACTTAACATATTTTTCAATCTCATCATAATTATCATATTGGCAAGGATGAGCAATAATTGGTATACCACCATCTTTTTTTATTGCTTCAATCCCTTGCATTACAGGAGTATATCCCATCTTTAAATCAGTTTCCTTTGATGTTTTTGAAGCAAAAAGCTCATTATATCTTTCTTTTGTCATCTCATCTTTATATTTTTCTTTTAGAGCTTGAAAAATATTCATTTTAAAAACAATACTGTATTTGGAATATTTTTTGGCATCTTTATATGTTATATCATATCCCTTTTCGGACAATTCTCTTATTAGATCTCTATGATAATTATCTCTACATTTTAAAGTCTTATCACATAATTTTTTTACATGTGTAGCATTTTCATCAAGCCATAATCCAACAATATGAACCTTTTTAAACACATCATAATCATAACAACTCATTTCTACACCTTTTACTACTTCAAGATCCATTTTTCTGCCTAATTCATTAATTTCATCAAATTGATCAACGGTATCATGATCAGTAATAGCTATTGCTTTTATTCCTTTCTTTTTAGCCATATCAAGAACATTAGCAATTTCACAAATACCATCACTATGATTTGTGTGTACGTGCAAATCAGCGTATATCATATCTATTCCTCCTAAATTACTGTCAATAAAACATCTTCTTTGTCAACTTTGTTCTTATTAGTTGGCAGTACATCCATATAATCATTACTATTAGTTATAATTACAATCGTTGTTAAATCATATCCTGCATCTTTTATTTTATCAATATCAAATTTCAATAGTAAATCACCTTTTTTAACATTTTGTCCTTGTTTAATAGCTAAGTTAAAATACTTTCCATCTAAAGATACAGTATCTATTCCTACATGAATTAGTACTTCTATATCATTTATAGTAATTCCAATAGCATGTCCTGTTTTAAAACAAGCACTAACAATGCCATCTCCAGGAGCATATACTTTACCTTCGCTAGGAATAATTCCTATTCCAGCCCCCATTATTCCACTTGAAAAGGTTTCATCATCAATATCTTTTAGGGGAACAGTATCTCCCTTTACTGGTGTTAAAATATTTTTATATATATTTTCTTCTATAACTTTTCTCTGTTCTTCTTTATTTTGTTCAACTGGGTCATCAAATCCAATAATTAACGTAGCTATAAATGTTACTACTGCAGCTATAATTAGTGTAATTATAGCATGTATTAAATTATTTGTACCTTCAGATACCCACATTGGTAAACTTAATAACCCTGGTGTTACATAAACGAAAGCCTTTAAATTAACTATTCCTGCAAATAAACCTGCTGCTGCTCCACCAATCATACAAGCATACATTGGTTTTTTTAATTTAAGAGTAACACCATACATTGCCGGTTCAGTAATTCCTCCTAAAAATGCTGTAATACTTGATGAAAAAGCAATCTGTTTTAATTCTTTATTCTTAGTCTTTAGTGATACTGCTAAAGCTGCCGCTGCCTGAGAAATATTAGAACATAGTGCAATAACACGGGTAACAGGATCAAAACCATTTTGTTCAATAAGCATAACACAGATTGGACTCAACGCTTTATGCATACCTATTGACACTAACCATGGATATACAGCTGCTAAAATCGGAATAGCAACAATACCAAAATGCTGCTGTACATATAATACAGTATCTGCAACTAATTGTGCTATGTAATTACCTACTGGTCCAATTATAACAAATCCTAATGGAGCAGTAATCAATATAACTAGCAATGGTGCCATAAAGACTTTAATCATATCTGGAACATACTTATAAACATATTTCTCAATATAAGATATTACCCATACAATTAATATAGCAGTTACAAGCTGAGAAGAATATTTTGCTAATGATAATGGTATTCCTAAAAAGTATACAGGTTTTCCTGCTGCTACTAAAGAAACCCACTCTGGATGAAGCATTGATAAACAGACAAATGATGCTAAATACTGATTACATTTAAATATTTTTGCTGCTGAAAATGCTACAAATACTGGCATAAAGTAGAAACCTGTATCAAAAATAAATTTTAATATAATAAATGTTTGAGATGATTTGTCTAAAATCCCAAGTAAACTTAAAATTAAAAGTAATACCTTTCCCATTCCTGCTCCAGCAAGTAATGGTATCATTGGTGCAATGGATCCGGTAATAACTGATAAAACTTTGTCTACAATTCCTTCCTTTTTCTTCTCATTATTGTCCTTTGATGAATCTAATTTAGCAATTTTCATTATTTCTTTATAGACTTTATCTACATCGCTACCAATTACCAATTGATATTGTCCTCCCTTTTTTACTAGAGACAATACCCCTTTTATTGACTTAACTTCTTCATCATTAGCCTTTTCTTCAGACTTAATATTAAATCTTAATCTCGTTGCACAATGCACTAGAGAATTAATATTTTCCTCTCCTCCTATAGCTTTTAAAATTTCACTAGCCATTTTTTCATAATTCATTTTAAAATCCTCCATTTCTTATTTTATAAAATGAAGGTTTAGCCAACCTAATGTTACTACCCAACAATAAATATTTTATTTTTTGTAATCCCCCCTTTTATAAAGATTTATTAAAGATTTATTAAAAATTTATCTAACTCTTATGTAAAAAAATATAGAGAATGTGTGCAATACATAAGTATTATCACTAATTATAAAACTCCTATAAATTGTATTTATTAATCACTTATAAGCTTTGCAATATGTATTGTAAGATATAGAATCTCATCATCATTTAAATAAAAATAATACTTTTTTTCAATGAATTGTTTTATCTTCAAGCTGCATAAATAAGATTCCTTATATTCTTCTTTTATAATATCTAACAGATTATTATTAATATTATCATTTTTATCAGATTTTTTTGAAAAAACTCTATATCCAAAAAATTTTAAATGAGTAATAAAGCGATAATAATTATATGAATCTGTATTAAAGTCTCTGTTAAAATAATATTTAATAATATTTGTGATATTTTGTATAAATCCAGTTATCTCATATACATCCTTAATATTATTGCTGACTTCAGCACTAACAATATGAAGTGCTATAAAACCAGCTTCATCTTCATCCATAGTCAAACCATAATTTTGTTTAATAATATCAATTCCATATAATCCAATCTCATATTCGTTTTTATAAAAATGTTTTATTTCCCATAATAACTTATTCTTTAGTATAACTCCTTTATTATATCGTTCAATACTAGTAGTTATATGATCCATTAAAGAAATATACAATGAATCATCAAGTTCTATAGATAATTTCTGTTTTGCATATTGTACAATATCATGGCAAAGTTCAATATATTCTGTAGGAATACTACTTAAAATATCAACAAGATGATTAGAATATTCCATAGAACTTAAAATGAATTTCTTGGTAATTTTACTTTCTTCGATAAAATCACCTTTTCTCTTACCATAGGCTATTCCTTTACCCATTATAATTATTTCTTTTCCTTTATCATCAAATGTTATTACAGCATTATTATTTAAAATCTTATTTATTACCATAAAAAACCTCCCCCAAAAGCAAAAAAACCTATTTCCAGACATAACAAAATATCTGTAAATAGGTTTTGTGTAGCAAGCTAATCACTATTACAATCCATATCTTACATCTGTATTGTACTATATTACAACGTTAGTTGTCAACGATTTCTTATTTAATATATGCCATAAATTCACTACCTTCATTCATCTTCTTCATATTCATTTTGTAACTTTCTAGCAAAATCTTCGTAACTTTCATTAGCCATTATAGTTAAAGTGTTTACACCAAAACTATATACTTTTTCACCTTGTTGATTAACTTCTAGTCTAAGTCCTCTACATAGTTCTTGTCTCTTTTTTAATTCTGATTTTGTTTCATTTAAAGTACATATTCATCTATTAAGACAAATACTTTCTTATTGTTGATTTTGCTAAGCATATTTATATGTGCTACAACCATTTCTGCACTCATATCCTCCATAGATAATTTATTTTTACCTAATAAATCACCATATTTATATAAAAATCCTCTTGCTGCTGATGAAATTTTAAAATTAAAACTCTTTCTTAATTCTTCTTCACCATGCCCTGCATCTACCCCTGCAAAACTTATTTTTCATACAAGAAAACTGTTTTTCCCTTCTGTAGGTCTTCTGCCTATATATAAATCACCAAATAATTCTTCAAATTTATCTTTCTTATTTATATCATAATAGTTTTCAAGCATTGATATAAAAAGACTTTTACCAAATCTTAAATATAGCATACCCTATATATAATAATAGGCAAAGTTTTATAGGGTTTCTAAAAATGTTCTTGCAGCTGGAGACAATGAAACACTTTTTAAATAACAAAATCCTATATTACGCTTAGGTATAGGCTCCTTAGTCTTTACCTCAAACAAAATTTCTTGTTCTAAATATTCTAGTGAAAATTCTTTTACAACGCAGGCTATTCCTAGATTTATTTTTGCAAATTGTAATAATAAATCATGAGCACCAAGCTCAATTTCTGGGCTAATATTGACCCCCTTTGACAATAAATACTTTTCCACATATTGTCTTGAGTTAGATTTGCCATCTAATAATATAAGGGGCATCTTTGAGATTTCTACAAAACTTAAAGGCTCAGATATAGTTTTATTAAACCTTTCCCCACAAACAAATATATCTTGTATTTCCATACACTTTTTAAATTCTAGAGCAGAGTCTTCTATTGGTAAGTTACAGATAGCCAAATCAATATCCCCTGTTTTAACCAAGTTACACAACTCTACAGTAGTTCCGTTTAATATTTTTAATTTTACATTTGGATACTTTATATGAAATTCTTCTAAATAAGATAGTAAAAAATACTTAGAAGTAGTATCCCCTACCCCTATTTTTAGATCCCCTATCATAAGATTTTTAGAATCTAACATCTTCTTTTCTCCTGCTTCTATTAAACTTATAGCAGAAGTTACATATTCAAATAAAATTTCACCCTCATTAGTTAAAATAACCCCTTTAGGAGTTCTTGTAAAAAGTCTTATACTAAGTTCTTTTTCTAATTGCATTATTGATTGGCTTACGGCCGGTTGTGTCATATATAACTCCTTAGCTGCCTTTGAAAAGCTTTTACACTTTCCTACACAACCAAATACTCTATATAAATCTAATTTGCTTATCATATAAGCCCTCCTTATACCCACTATATATACTATTTATTTTACTTATACCATAAAAATGTTGTATATTACAAGTATAGGAAGTAATTTTAATTCAAAATTTTTTTGAAGTTAAGGAGAGATAAATTTGGAAAGAGTAGTTGGAACTGTTGTTAGAGGTCTTCGTTGCCCTATTATTAACGAAGGAGATTGTATAGAAGATATCGTTGTTGATAGCGTATTAAAAGCTTCTGATGTTGAAGGATTTGAAATAAATGATAAAGATGTTGTTACTGTAACAGAATCTGTTGTTGCTCGTGCCCAAGGTAACTATGCTACAATAGATCAGATTGCAAAGGATGTAAAATCAAAATTTGGTGATGATACCATAGGCGTAATATTTCCAATACTAAGCCGTAACCGTTTTGCTATATGCCTTCGTGGTATTGCAAAGGGTGCTAAAAAAATTGTTCTTATGCTTAGCTATCCATCTGACGAAGTTGGTAATCATCTTGTTGACATAGACATGTTAGATGAAAAAGGAATAAACCCTTGGAGTGATGTTTTAACTGAAAAACAATTCCGTGATTGCTTTGGAGAAGTTAAACATACATTTACTGGAGTTGATTATGTTGAATACTATAAATCTTTAATTGAAGAATATGGTGTTGAATGTGAAGTTATATTCTCAAATAATCCAAAAACTATATTAAATTATACAAAGAACGTTCTTACTTGTGATATACATACAAGATTTAGAACTAAAAAAATACTAAAAAACAATGGTGGCGAAAAAATATACAGCCTTGATAATATATTATCTTCATCTGTTGATGGCGGTGGATTTAATGAAAACTATGGTCTTTTAGGATCAAATAAATCTACTGAAGATACTGTTAAGTTATTCCCTCGTAACTGCAAACCTGTTGTTGATAATATACAAGCTAAGCTTAAAGAAAAGACAGGTAAAAATGTTGAAGTTATGATTTACGGAGACGGAGCATTCAAAGATCCTGTAGGTAAGATATGGGAACTTGCTGACCCAGTAGTTGCACCTGCTTATACAAAAGGACTTGATGGAACCCCAAATGAAGTTAAATTAAAATACCTTGCTGATAATGACTTTGCTCATTTAAAAGGCGATGAACTTAAAAAAGCTATATCTGAATATATAAAAAATAAAGAAGATGATCTTGTAGGTTCTATGGCATCTCAAGGAACTACACCAAGAAGACTTACAGATCTTATAGGCTCACTTTCTGACTTAACTTCTGGAAGTGGAGACAAAGGTACTCCTATAATATTTATACAAGGTTACTTTGATAACTATACTAAATAAAAACTGTAAAAAATTTTATATAAACTAAATAAAAAGCACTCCTTATTGTAAAAATTTGAACAATCCAGAATACAAATCTTTATAATAAGGAGTGTTTTTAAGATTTTCTAAATCTTTTAAATTTTGATACCTTCTTCTTATGCTATCAAATAAAAAATAATGTGTTTATAAATTTTTATCCCTTCTATTTACATGACATTACCATATTGAATACCCTTAACTGGTCAAAGATTAACATAAACTAAATAATAAAGAACCTGCTCTACATATCTAACATCCTCCATGCTGTTTTATCCATCATCCTATGTCCTATATGGGTACTTATATTAATAAAGACATTGCTAAAATATCCTATTGTATTTTCAGGAATATTAAGGATTATTTTTTCCCCTCTAATATTGAGCTTGACTCCTTCTATATTCATTATGGACTGTTTTCCAATTTCTTTTGCATGCATTTTCCCATTTTTCACTTCTAAATTTAGCCTTGAAACACATTTATCATTAAAAAATATTATATTGAAACCATATTTAGTATTTTCCTCGATTTCATCATTCATTTCTCCTGCAATGTTTAAACTATTATCTTCATTTCTCTCAATATATACTGCATATATGTCGGCACCTTTACTTATTTTCAAATTCAATTTATCCTTCAATGGATCTATTATTATTTTATTAGAATTGCGGGTTATAAATTCTTCACTATTATTATTTGAAAAAGGAATTTTCAAGTTATCATATCTTCCAAATAATTCGTTTTTTCTTTCAAAGGTCGTTAATAGTGGCTTTAATATTTTAATTTGAGTTCTGTATGTGTGAATTGCTTTAGTTTTTTCAGATATATCATCACTATTTAAATCAAAAGCATACCATTTAGTTCCCGTGCCAATAAGCTTTAAAGGAGGAACTAAATACATATTAGGTTCTCTTTTCATTTGTGTGGGCCAATCCCCTCTGTGAACAAGATATAATAGCTCTTTTTTAGGTTTATAATTTAAAATTGCTAGCGTATATTTTATAAAAGCATCAGTTGTCCAATGATCTGGATGCCTATCATTAGGATGTGGATATACCAATTCTATTGGTCTATATTCCTCAATGATTTTACTTATATCACTAACTACACTTTCTCCACAATAACTACTTACCCTTGTAAAACTATTGTTGTAAGGCGTTTTATTACTTTGAGTACTCTTACTTGTATATGACTTAGTTTTATTCCAATATTTTTCCCAAAGAGCCCTCATCCCACCATCTGGATATCCTAAAAATACTATATCATTCTCTAATAGCCCTAACTTTTCAAGGGCACTTATAGATTCTTTTTGTCTCTGATATGCAAATTTTATATAATCCTTAGGATTAGGCTTAAAATTAAGGCAATCAAATTGAACTGCAGCTTTAAACCCATCTCCATTTGTCATCAAAACAACTTTTACTTTCCCTCCATTTTCTAGTGTTCTCTTAATAAACCCTCCTGCTCCTAATACTTCATCATCATTATGTGGAGCAAAAACAATCACTTTCCCCGCTTTTCCAGGGGCTTCAATAGTATCTATATTTAATCTTATAATATAATTTTTAATAAATCCCTTGATAAAAAAAATTATTACACCAATTATTACAAAAAAAATTAACAGTATCAATATATATTTTTCCATTGTAAGATCCATAAATATCACCTCACTTATTTTATGTAAATGTTATTTTTTAAATTCATCTACCTAGGATAAAAGTATATAACAAATCAAATATGCTAATATTTTCATATTTTATCAATATAAAAATACCCTTAGTTATATATACATAAGGGTATTTTATTCTTATTCATTTAAAAATTATCTATATCAACTATTCTTTTATTCTCTCTACAAACAATCCATTGAGCCTTCCAATAATTTTAGCTAATCTCTTATAGAATATCTTTTTCACAGTGTCTTATCTAGATCTACTATAAATTATTATGAAGACATGAGTATTGAAACTGTGGTTGAGTCTGAATATAATAACCTGTTCTTACTTGACCAACCCAGTTTTCAAAAATAGACTTCCAATCATTTCTGGTAAAAAAAGTTTCAATAGGATTTGGTGCGGTAGAATCCCATTCTAATATTAAGAATGGTCCCACTCCAAAAGACCAAATTCCAGTTTGTTCTACCCCTATTTCCCTAATTAGCAATAGAGGTAGTCCATATTGATAAGCCATTGAAGGTTCAATTTGTGCAAAGGGATTTTCCTCCCAAACAGTTCCCACTAGAGGTTGGTTAAGGTTATTCTCAATAAGATTAACTCTTCGTTGCCTCAAATTAAGTGCTACCATTCCATAACTAGATAAAATCATTCTACGGATATTTGTTAATGGTGTTTCTGGATATTGTTCAGTTACAGGTAGTGTTCTTGGAAAGAGTAACACTTTTCTAATCTTCCTGATTATGGCATCCACAAACTCCTGCTGTACTTCATTTAATCTACTTGGATGGCTCAAAAATACAGGTATTCTAAATAGAAGATTTGCTGATTCTTTCATTAATGCTGTAGGTTCTGGACATTTACAGCTTAAACTTTTGCCTATCCCTTCTATTATTCCATTGTCATCTATATTAGATTTGTCTTTACTTTCATCCATATTCAAAATTGCCCCCTTTCTCATTATATAATATGCAACGAATATTAGAAGTTTACATGTTATAAATCATAAACACCCCTGATTAAATTAATCAGAGGTGTTAGATTATGACCATAATATATTGGATTAAAATTCTATTTTATTTCATGTTATTATATTTAATTATTAAAACTAAAAGCATATTTGTAAAGGCAGCTTCCTACTTTTCCACATATTCCCAATAACATCTGGTACCTTTGTGGAAAAATACTTTATTGTACTCACCTATTATTATAATCTACGATATTTTTTTAAAGCAACTATATTTAAAATAATAAATATGCTTGCAAATATAACTAAAAATAATAAATCGTTAGTTATTTGATTTAAATTATATCCTTTATACATTACACTTTTTAGTGCATCTGCTCCATAATAAATAGGCATAATTTTATCAATTATCTGTAACCAATTAGGCATACCTTCAAGTGGTAAAATTCCTGCAAAAAATATTTGAGGGATTATTACTAAAGGTATAAATTGAATCATTTGAAATTCAGAAAAGGCAAAAGTTGATAACAAAATTCCTAAAGATAAGGCTACTAAAGCTAAAAGTAAATTAATTAGTATTACATTAAAAATAGATCCAGCAAGTATAATATGTAAAATATTTATTGAAAATAAAACTACAATCAATGTTTGAATAACTGCAAAGATACCATAACCTATTAAATATCCTATTACTACTTCGTATCTCTTTATAGGTGTAGACATTAAACGTTCTAAGGTTCCAGTAGTTCTTTCCCGCAAAAGACCAATTCCAGATATTAAAAAAACAAAGAAGAATACAAAAAATCCAATTAAAATAGGACTTAACACATCAAAAAATGTAGTTTCACTATTTCCATAAATATAGGTTGCATCAATAGTTGGTGTCTTAAATTTAACTGGTAAAGTGCTGTTAGTTATTCTAGATTGAGAAGCTATAACTTGATTTATCTTCATTTTAAGAAGCTTAGCTTTAGAAGGATCACTATTTTCAAGAGTCAATTTTAAAGTTTTATTATCTATTTCTAATAAACCATCAAGTTTATCTTTAATAATAACTTCATTAGAAGCGGTTTAATATTCTATTACATTGATGTCTTCATTTTTTAATGCCTCTATGATATCTTTGTTCAAGTCAACTACTCCTAATTTAGGATTAACTGTACTACTATTAAATAAAAAATACATTAGTGTTAGTATGAGTAACGGAGCAACAAATAGTAATGCTAAAGTTCTTTTATCTCTCAACATTTGTAAACTTATTCTTTTTATTAATGCACGTATTCTCATATCTTTTTTCTCCCTGCTTTTAAAAATACTTCATCTAAATCATTAGCTTTGTAATATTCCATCAACTCAGAGGGAGTACCATTTGCTAATATAACACCCTCTCTAACCATTGCAAGAAAATCACATTTTTTAGCCTCATCCATAACATGTGTTGTAACTATAATTGTTTTATTTTCTTCATTTTTTAAGCGTAGTAATTCATTCCAAATATTTAGTCTTAATTCAGGATCAATTCCCACAGTAGGTTCATCTAATATAAGTATTTCCGGGTTTTGAATTAAAGCTATGGCAAGAGATAATCTACGTTTCATTCCACCAGAGTAAGTAGAAATTTTTTTGGATAAATCATTGTTCAAATTCACCATATTTATCACATAAGCAATACGATTTTCCATAGTTCTTTTATTTAATTTAAATAGGGAAGCATAAAATTTAAGATTTTCTTGTGCAGTTAACTCAGTATAAAGTGCATCAGATTGAGCCATATACCCTATGTTTTGCAATAATTCTAAATTAGGAACATTTTCATTTAAAACCTTAATTGTTCCGTTATCAGGAACCTCCATTCCCACTATCATTTTTACTAGAGTTGTTTTTCCAGATCCAGATGGTCCTATTAGTCCATAAATTTGGCCCTTATTTATATTTAAAGTTATGTTATTCAATACTAATTTTTTACCAAAACTTTTGCTCACATTACTTACTACAACTGATGGTTCCATTATAAACCCTCCTTAAATATATCTTACTTTTAAAATATCCTAGAACAACCATCTTTTTATTAGTATACCTTCTATTAAATTAAATTTTATCACAATATTAAGATAGTTATATAATTATTTTATAGCCCTACTATATAAATATATTTTTTCCCTAGAACAAGGATTAATACTTCCTTTAATTCCTCGCCTCCAAGCTCCTGTTGAATTATTTTGCATTAAGCATATCTAATCTATTCTTGAACAAACTATGTATTTACAATATTTAATAGTATACCCAACATTTTATACCATTTGAATAAAATACTACTTGCTAACCATTTGTTTTCCTAATAACTAGATAAGAAGTAACATAGCCATGGAATAAAATAAAATAGATTGTGTTGATAAGTTTCATAATGTAATGGTATAATTAAGGGAAAAATGTAATATTATGAATTTTTATGGTGCAATGTATTTATTTTATATTGCTTAATAGGGAAGCTTGGTGTAAATCCAACACGGTCCCGCCACTGTAAGAGGGAGTATATCATTGGATGCCACTGTTATTTATTAATGGGAAGGTAATGATATCACTATGATCTCAAGTCAGGATACCTGCCATAAAAACTTGTACAACTTTGCTCACGCGGATGAGGGGGTGTTTGTTTTTTGTTTATTAATAGATATTGATATTTATTAAGCTGCAATTATCTTCTCCTTAAAGAGAAGATTTTTTTATTTTCAAATTAAAATCGGAGGATTGATTATGACAAAACTATTATCTAAGAAAAAAAACATATTCAGTAAATTGTTACTTTTTTTAATGGCATCGTGCATTATTTTATCAGGGTGTACAAATAAATCTGAAAAAACAACTACAAAAACTGATAATAATAAAGAAATAGTACTAGCTGCTCCTAGAGATATAGCTCCAGGAAAAGAAAATATACATTTCACTAATATTATATCCTATGTTTGGGAACCACTTGTTACTATGAACAAAAAAGGTGAACCAGCTCCTAAATTAGCTAAGTCTTGGGAAATGTCAAAAGATGCAAAGCAATGGACTTTTAAGCTGCAACAGGGAGTAACTTTCCACAATGGAGAAAAGTTTAATGCAGATATAGTAGTTGCTAACTTTGATAGATATAAAAAACTTAAAAAAGGTAAATCTAATTTCTACACTTTTAAAGTAAATAAAATATATCCTGGATTAATTGATTGTGTTAAAGTAGATGATTACACAGTAAAATTAAATTTTAAAAACCCAGTACCTACACTACCATATAATATGGTTAACTTCGGAAGCCCTATATTCCATCCAAAGGATTTCGGTAAAGATGGTAATTTTGTAGTGGATAAACCTAATGCAACAGGTCCTTTTAAACTAATTGAATACAAAAAAGATTCTTATTGTGTATTAGAAGCTTTTGATAATTATTGGGGAAGCAAAGCTAAATCTAAAAA
The DNA here is from genome assembly GCF_054768115.1 of Clostridium sp. CTA-6. Lineage (NCBI taxonomy): Bacteria > Bacillati > Bacillota > Clostridia > Eubacteriales > Clostridiaceae > Clostridium > Clostridium sp. CTA-6. The sequence continues at coordinate 273,666 of NZ_BAAAAU010000004.1, read as the reverse complement.
AATTAAAATTAAAACTATTCCAGATCCTCAAACAAGATTTTCAGCTTTAAAATCTGGAGAAATTATGGGAGTTTTAGACTTAGGTGCAATTCCACCTAATTTGGCTAAAGAACTTTTAAAAGATGATAAATTTGCAAGTTCATATGAAAAATCAACAATTTCTCATTATCTTTATGCTAATGGAAATAAAGCACCTTTTAATGATGTTAGAATGAAGCAAGCGGTAAGCCTTGCTTTAGATAGAGATTTGATTGTTAATAAATTCTATAACAACTTTGGAAAATCTACACAAAATATTTTAAACTATACTTCTCCTTTTTATAAAGATATAAAAGCAGAACACAATTTAGAAAAAGCAAAAGATTTAGCATCTAAAGTATTAAAGGGTAAAACTGCAGATGTTCAACTTATAGTTCCTGCTCACTTGGTAAAAGCTTATCCTTATAAGGAAGAAGCTGAATACATACAAGCTACTTTAAAATCTATAGGATTAAATGTATCTATAGTTAATTGTGAATTAGCTGCTTCTAGAGAAATTGCTAAAAAAGGTAATTTTGATTTATTTATGGACAGACGTGGACTACCAAATATGGAACCATATACCATACTTGAAACACATATGAAAAGTACTGGTGATACAAATAAAGAATATAACTTAGGATATAAAAATTCTCACGCTGATGAATTATTACAAACTGCTACTAAAACTATAGATATGAAAAAAAGAGGAGAAATATATAATGAGCTTCAAGATATATCAGCTAAAGAACTTCCTACAATTCCTCTTTTTAATGAAGTAAATTTAGTAGTTTATAATAAACAAGTTACTGGACACAATGCATTTATTTATGGAACTACCCTTCCAGAACTTCAGTGGAGCAAATAAATGAAACAATCTCTAAAATATTTGTTTAAAAAATTAATTCACTCAATTCCTGTACTTATAGGAGTTTCTCTAATTTCTTTTACATTAGGAATATTAGCGTCGGGAGACCCGGCACTTCAAGTTCTTTCTATGGATGGTATAAATCAGCCTACAGAAACAGAAATATTTAATCTTAGAGAAGAAATGGGGTTAAACGATCCCCTTCCTATACAATATATAAATTGGGTGAAAAAAGCCATTAATGGTGACTTAGGAAAATCTTATATATCTGGAGAACCAGTATTTGATGAACTAGTTAGAAGAATTCCAGTAACTTTTTCTATAGCTATATTTTCAGTAATTCTAGCCATTTTAATTGGAATACCCTTAGGGGTTATTATGGCAGTAAAAAATAATAGTTATATTGATAATATAGGCAGAATTATAGCCTTAATTTTTATTTCTATTCCTGGATTTTGGTTTGCATTTATTTCAATAACAATCTTTTCAGAAAAACTTAAAATACTCCCTACCAGTGGTTTAGAAGGCTTTAAAAGCCTTATTATGCCCTCTTTTATATTAGCTTCAGGAACTATAGGAGTAATAATGAGACTTACAAGAGCCAATGTTTTAAAAGAACTTAATAAAAATTATATTATAACTGCAGAATCAAAAGGTCTTTCCTATAAAATTATAGTTATGAAACATGCATTTTTAAATTCTTTATTACCAGTAATAACTCTTATAGGAAATTACTTTGCTGGTATACTTGGCGGTACCGCCATAATCGAAAGCATATTTGCTATTCCTGGCATGGGCAGATTTGTTATTGAAGGAATATTTAATAGAGATTACCCTGTAGTACAAGGCTATGTTTTGTTTACAGGCATTGTCTATATAACTTTTAACTTACTTATAGATCTATCCTACCTTATTTTAAATCCTAAAATAAGACTTGGAGGTGAATCCTAACATGAAAATATATAAATTTGCTATTATTACTTTGGCTATAATTCTACTCTTAAGTATATTCGCTCCATTAATTTCCCCTTATGATCCTGTAAAAGTGGACATGACAAATGCTTTAGTTCCTCCCTGCACAGAGCATTTATTAGGTACAGATGCTTTAGGTAGAGATGTACTTAGTAGATTACTTTATGGTGGACGAAGTTCCATTCTTTTATCTATTGTAGCTTCAATAATGACTATGACTTTGGGCTTTATAATTGGAATATTATCCGGTTATTATGCTGGAAAACTAGATTCCTTTATACAAATAATAGTAAATATATTACAATCCATACCTTCAATGAGCTTTATGATTGCCATAATAGGTATAATGGGTTCTGGTATAAAAAGCATACTGTTATCTGTTGTTATTACATCCTGGGCTGGTTTTTCTAGAATAGTTAGAAGTGAAGTTTTAAGTATACGTGAAGAAGATTATATCGAAGGGGCTAAAGCTATTGGTGCTATGGATTTCTATATAATAATTCATCATATAATTCCAAATATAATAGGTCCTTTTATAGTTTTATTTACAGTAAAAATAGGTAAAGTTATACTGTCCATAGCAAGTCTTAGCTTTTTAGGACTGGGATTAAAACCCCCTACTCCTGATTGGGGAATAATGATAAGTGATGCTAAAAGCTATTATCTTAGTCATCCAATACTAATAATGGCTCCTGGGGCTGCTATTATGCTCTTAAGTTTAAGCATAAATATAATTGGAGATTTTGCACGAGATTATTTGGACAAAGAAAAAAATATTCATAATATGGCATATGAAATAAAATAATATATTAAACAAAATTATCCATTAGATTGGTCTATTATTTTTTTCAATATGCCTAAATATATAAATGAGGTAATTTTCATGAATAAGGATATATTTATAAAAAATTTAAAAGTAGAATTTCCCACAAAAGAAGGAAATGTACAGGCTGTAGATAATATCTCTCTAAAAATAAATATGGGAAAAGTATTAGGCCTTATAGGAGAAACAGGTAGTGGTAAATCTGTATTGGGTCTATCCATATTAGGTTTATTATCTAGTAATGCTCTTATTTCTGGGGAAATATTATATAAAGGTACAGATTTATTATCATTAGATATAAATTTTCTAAGAAATTTAAGAGGAAGTGATATAGCTTTAATTCCTCAAAATCCTGGTACTGCTTTAAATCCAATAATGAAGGTAGGAAAACAAATAAGTGAAGGAATGAATGCTAATAAAAAAACTCGTAAGATTAAAGTACTTAATTTACTAAAAGACTTATTTCTTCCTAATCCTATTAAAGTTGCAGATTCCTATCCTTTTGAACTTAGTGGTGGTATGAAACAAAGAGTTTTAGCTTCTATGGGCATATGTGGTAATCCTAATTGGATTATTGCAGACGAACCTACAAAGGGACTTGATGCTATAGTTCGTGATCAGGTATATGAAACCTTGAAAAAAATAACTAATATTAGTAACTGCGGTATGCTTTTAATTACCCATGATTTAATGCTTTCTAAAAATTTATGTGATGACATAGCAGTTATGTATGCTGGTGATATAGTTGAAATGGGAAAAGCTTATGATGTTTTAGAAGATTCTAATCATCCTTATACAAAAGGACTCATATTTTCTCAGCCTCACAAAGGATTAAAACCTATGGAAGGCTCTTCTCCTAGTCTTATTAGTCCTCCTACAGGATGCAAGTTTTCACCAAGATGTCCTAATAAAATTCCTATATGTTCATTAAGAAAACCAGATTTTTATACAATGGAAAATGGCTCTAAAGTGAGGTGCTTTTTGTTTGATAAAAGTAAATAATTTAACTAAATCCTTTAAAAGAAATAATTTTATAAAAACTCAATCTTTAGTTTTAGATAATGTGTCCTTGCATATAAAAAAAGGAATTACCCTTGGACTTATAGGAGAAAGTGGCTGTGGTAAATCTACTTTAGGGAGAGTAATTCTTAAACTTATTTCCTTAGACAGTGGAGAAATTTATTTTAATGATATAGACATAACAAAATATTCCTCAAAGGATATGATAAGTTTAAGAAAAGATATGCAAATAATATTTCAACATCCTGATACCTCTTTAAATCCTAGTAAAACTATACTATTTAGTTTACTAGAACCTATTTTAATTCACAATTTAATGAATAGAAATGAAGCAATGATAAAAATCAAAGAATTTTTGGATTATGTTAATTTAAAGGAAGAAATTTTAAGTAGATATCCTCATGAAATAAGTGGTGGACAAATTCAAAGAATAGGTCTTATTAGAGTTTTGCTCTTAGAGCCAAAATTTATAATTTTAGATGAAGCAACTTCTATGCTAGACGTTTCTGTACAAGCTCAGATTATCCAATTACTAAAAAAAATTCAAAAGGAATTTGGTATAACCTATTTGTTTATATCCCATGATTTAGATTTAGTTACAGCCTTTTGCGATGAAATAGCTGTAATGCATAAAGGTAAAATTATTGAAGTAGGCAAAAATTATGATGTATATAATAATCCTCAGCAGGACTACACTAAGAAGTTAATTCGTACCTTCAAAAAATTTAAAGAATAGCTAATTTCATATAGTTTTTAAAATTATTAAAGTCTAAAGCAGTCATTAAATATTTATATTTTTATTTGCGTTATTTTTACAGTATTTTAATGACAATCATAAACAAACTTCTAAACATGGCATTAAATAAAATCAAATCTATAAAAAATAAATAATAATATAAGAATGGTTAAAAGTTTATGCAATATATTCTTATATAGGTGCTGGTATAAATTTGAATAAAAATACCTTTATGTATAGAATAATCTTATAGGATAAAAAAATTCCCAGTAAGGCTTTTATAGGATCTAAAACAATAAATTAAGACAAATTTAAATTGAAGAAAAGGAGCAAAACTTTGAATAAAACAATTAGAGAGCAAATTTTTGAATTAGCAGATGAAGAATATCAAAAATTTTCATCATCACTTTTACCTAATACGGATAATATTTTAGGAGTTAGACTACCTCAACTTCGCAAATTAGCAAAAGCAATTGCAAAACATGATTGGCGTGAATTTATGGCAAACTATGACAGTAAATATTTTGAGGAAATTATGCTTCAAGGGCTCGTGCTAGGTTATGCAAAAGCAGACATTGAAGAAATTCTTCAATACGCTGCTGATTTTGTACCCAAAATTGATAATTGGTCTGTCTGTGATAGCTTTTGTGCTGGTTTGAAATTTACTAAAAATAATATGGAACGTGTTTGGAATTTTATACAACCATTTTTATCCTCTAATAAAGAATTTGAGGTTCGCTTTGGTGTTGTAATGCTACTAGATTTTTACATTAATGATAAATACATAGATGAAGTAATTAAATCCCTAGATGCTATAAAGCACCCTGGCTATTATGCAAAAATGGCAGTTGCTTGGACTATTTCTATATGTTATATAAAATTTCCAAAACAAACTATGGAATATTTGAAAAATAATACCTTAGATGATTTTACTTACAACAAATCACTACAAAAAATTACTGAATCTTTACGAGTAGATAAGGAGACAAAAATAATTATCAAGAGTATGAAGAAAAAATTATAACTTCATATTTGCTGCATCAAAATTTAAAAATAAGATTAAGAGGAAGTCTCAAAATAAATTTAATTTTGAAATTCCCTCTTAAAGATACTCTTATTTATAACATATATTATTTTAACTTATACTGATCACAAGGTCATGGCATCTCATAATTTATATACATTTTAGAGTGCACAACAAAAATATTTTATAAACTAATCTAAAAATATGTTTTGTTATGCAAAAGAGTAATAACTTTTAATGGATATTTTATTTTCCACAATATTCCTCCAAAGTAATATTCCTATTCATAATTTCTGTAGCCACATCTATTCCTACATATCTTATATGCCAAGGCTCAAATTTATAACCAGTAATATCTTCTTTTCCCTTTGGATATCTAATTATAAATCCATACTTATAACAATTTTCTTTAAGCCATTTATATGCCCTAGTATTAACGAAAATTTCATCTAAGTTTGTATACTCGTTTGAAACTATATCTATAGCTAAGCCGGTTTGATGTTCACTTGTTCCTGGTTGTGCAACATATTTATCTGCATGTTGTTTTCCATTTCTATACACTGAACTATTATAAACATTTACCTGATAATTATAATTTCTATATCCTGATACTCCTAATAATACTATATTCTCAGTTTCAGCAGCATTAAAAAGTTTCTCTAAAGCTTCACCAGCTACTTTTCTCATTTTTCTTACTCCCGGATCTCCATTTGATATAAATCTTATATTGGGTACAATAAGATCTTTAGGTAAATAAGTTTCATATAACCTATTTTGTCTATTTACTAATAAAATTTCTTTTCTATTATCCCTAATTCTACCTTTATTTTGTTGACGAGTATGCTTATTTTCTGGCTTTGCAATAGTATTAGCATGTCCCACATTATTATTCTTTTTATTTGCCCAAACCTCTATAACACATAAAATTGCAATAATAACTATAAAAAAAATAAAGTTATTAAATATTTTTACAAGTGTTTTTTCAATCATATTATGTCCTCCAATTTATTTTCTCTAATCTTCTTTTAAATAATTCTAACAAAGCACAGTTTCAAAACCCTTTATTACTTGTTTCATAGTTGTTAAATTAATTATTTAGCATATTCAAAACATATCACCAAGTGTGAATAAAAACCTTTAATAAGATTATTTATCACTTAAATTTCTACTAAAAAATAAAAAGCCATAAATCTAATTATGACTTTTCATTCTTAATTTATTTTAAATTTGATAAAACAACTTTTTGATCCTTTAAAGACATAATGCTATTACAATTCATGTCCACAAATTCACCTATAAATTTAGTTTTCTTTTTATTCTTTAAATTTATAATCATACCATTTATATTGTCAACATAATATATATGTTCTTCACTAAATATATGAATATCTTTTACTTCTAAAGGTTTTTCTAACTGAATCTTTTTCCAATTATTATTATCTTTTTCATAATAATTTTTATAATAAATAGCCTTTACTTTATCATTATCTAACTGTCCAATATATACAATACCATTATTATCTACATATAAAAGCTTTGATTTATCCACACCATCTATTACAATTTCTTTAGTCTCTTGTGAATTAAAAAGAAAAACCTTTTTGTTTAAAATATTGTCAAATACCACTTGATCTTGTTGTTTTATAATATAATAATCTTCTATATTATCCGTATCTATTGGCAATTTGTGTATTCCAGCTGAAATATCAAGCCTATTTATGTTCTTTGAATTGTAATCGCAAGATTTAATATATACTATTGTATTTAAGGTATTTAATTGTATATCATCTACTTTTGAAGTACTTGTAGGCAATTTATACAGTCTACTCTTATTATTAAAATCTAGTACAGCTTGCTTTAAATCGTCTTTAGCTTCATAAGTGTATATTTTTATTGCAGCTTTATCATCAATTTCTTTCTTTTCCAAAATAATTAACTTGTCTTCCGATTCATACCATTTTACAAAGGTATCTTTTAAATTTTCCTCTAAATCTACCACATTATCTTTTCCATTTACTAAATTAATTACATGTAATGTATTTTCTAAATAATATGTAGCATATCTCCCACTAGGGGATAAATTAATTTTTTTTGCCCCTTTGGGAAGCGTGATATCATTTTTATTACACAATTCAATTTGATTAATGGTTTTAAATGTAACCTTAGTTTTATCTGTAAAATAATAATTACTTAAATAAAATAACACACCTGTTTGTATGACAAAAGATACTATTATCCACTTACATATAATTTTTAACTTCCTTTTTGACTTTGTTTTTTTCTTTCTCATTTCAATTCTCCCTTAGGATTCTACATATACAATTGTAGGTATAGCCCTTTCCCCAGTAACACAAGAAGGTCTATTAATAACTTCATTATTATAATACATAGTTGTAGATCCTCCACCATCAAGACACATTGCATTTACAGCACCTAGCTGTAACATAATATTTTGCATATCCTTAATAGATGCACCAAGTTTAAATCCCTTTCTACCATCTATTACAAGAAATATAATACTTCCATCCGCTTTTTGCCCTATTGCAGTTCTTGGATGAATTCCAGCTAATGAATTATCTGAAATATGTGGCTCACCATCAACAACTAATGTTGGAGTAAATGATATAGCTTCTTTTATATTTTTATTTAATAATCCCTCTACGGAAGCCGGCTCTACATGTACATACCCTTCACCGTCTATTGCAAAAACACAATTTTCTCTCTTTTTATATTCCTCTTTATTTAGGGGATAAACTACCTTGCCTTTAGATATTATAATCCCTATTGGAATTCCTCCAGTTCCTCCAGTTTTTCCATTGGGAGATACATCTGAATATCCTCCACCATTTATTGCCGCAACAGCCTTATATCTTTTGGCCATATCAGAAGTAGTCTCACCTACTTGTCCAAGTTTAGAAGAATATCCTACTTTCACTCTTTTAGGATCATGTATAATTAATGCCTCGCCTTCAAATTTAGAATTATTAATTTCCATTCTTTTGATATCATTGTTCACATTTCTAATTTCTACACTTTTACTATTTAAATTATTAATATTTAAATTATCATTCAAACTCTCTGTATCTTCTTTCATTATTTCATTTATCTTTTTATCACTAAAAAATATTTTTGCTATATACCTATGATTTCCTGTGCCCATGGCAGATGTAACTACTACATTTCTAACTTTTTTAAAGGGTCCATAGAAAGTATATAGGGGGAAAGTCACCATTATAAATACAAGTTGAAATATTACAAAAAATATTATTCTTTTCCAAATTTTCATTTTGTTCTCCCTTTATCTTTGGCAATAAATTTCTGTTTATAAAATAATATCTTCTTTTTATTGGACAATATCTTTTTTCCAAGATTTAACCACTACATTAGCATATCCAACATCCCTATCTCCATCTGCCAAAACCTCTTTTACACACAAAATTATAATAATAATCATTATAAAAACAATAACTCTAGATATGTTTTTTTTCATACTTATATCCTCCAGTCTTATAGATAATTTTAACAAAAATAAGTTTCAAAAATTTTTATTACTTGTTTCATAGTTGTAAAATCCATAAAAAAGATTGCATGCTTAGTACACCTAAACCACTAAGCAGCAACCTTTTAAAATTTAATCTTCAAGCCTATAACCAACCTTATATACTGTTTTTATACAATCTTTTAAATTTAATTTTTCTCTTATTCTCAATACATGAATATCAACAGTTCTTGTTTCTCCAAAATAATCATATCCCCAAACTCTCTCTAAAATCTGCTCTCTAGACAAAGCTATATTCTTATTCTTTATAAACAACATTAATAGCTCATATTCCTTTAAGGTTATATCAATTATTTCCCCCTTACTTTTTATTAACCTTTGTTCCGGGAAAATATCCAAGTGCTTCAATTTTATAACTTCTTCTATTTTGCCGCATCGCCTTAAAACTGCTTCTATTCTGGCTAATAATTCTATGCTTTCAAAGGGCTTTGTTATGTAGTCATCAGCTCCAAGCTTTAACCCCTTTACTCTATCTAATACATCATCCTTAGCAGTAACAAAAATAACTGGTATTCCTTTGCCCTTAATTTTTGAAATTATGCTAAAGCCATCAAGTTTAGGTAACATAATATCTAAAAGAATAATATCAAAATATGTATTTTCAATATAATTAACTGCCATTTCCCCATCACTAGCTTCAATCACCTCATACCCAGCCATTTCAAGATTGATAGCTATTAACTCCCTAATGGCAATCTGATCTTCAACCACTAAAACTTTTTTCATTTACCTACCTCCAATTGTTCTATTTTTAACTGTCATAATGCTAATTCTCATATGTATTTATAAAAAAACTAGTAATTGCTTTATCATTACAATTCACTATTATTGTAATATCTTCCTTATCATCCCTTTTATTTTTGAAATTGAATACTTGATTTTGTACCATATAACCATAAGCTATCCCACCATCATTAATATGATAATTATTAGGATTAATTTTTAACGCTTTAAACAAAGGATTTACTACACTAAGAATATCTTTTTCCTTTAATATATACTCTACTTTTTCTCCTTTATTTTCCTCATTTGGATTGTATAGTGATATGCTTTCTATTTTTCCATTAGAAGTATCTATTACACAATTATACATTTTCTTTGTATTAATAGATGTCCATGTTATATTCCAGTAAAGTATATCTTTTTCAGGTTTTCTAATTATTCTCACACTCTCATTTAAATTTTCTCTATTTAATTTTATATTAAATCCTTTATCAAAAATATCTAAGGCTTTTGCCATAGCTTTTTCTCTAGTTAGTATATTATCTTGTATACTCCCAACTTTTATATTTTTATTTATATCTTTTTCAGAGTACAATTTATTTTCATAATTATTAATTCTTATAGAACAACCAGTTAAAGTTGGTACTGCTAATAATATAGCAAAAACTAGTATCAGAAATTTTTTCATAATTATTAATTCTCCTTATTAAATTCCATTATTACTTCAGTACCTTTATTTAGTTCACTATTAATATTAAACTTAATATGATTTATAGTACATATATCATCACATATTGCCAATCCGAGTCCAAGTCCATTCTTTTGCCTATCTCTAGCTTTATCAACCATATAAAAAGGTTCTTTAATTTTATCTAGTTCATCTTTACACATACCAACACCATAATCCTTCACCACTAATTGAATTTTTTCTTCCTCAGAATTAGATTTTATCTCGATAATCCCTCCATCTTTTGATGCCTTTATTGCATTATCTAAAATATTAATTAATAGTGTCTTTATTAATTGCTTGTCCCCTTTAACATATACATCATTCACTTCACATTTTATAATTATATTTTTACTGTCTTTCTTTAAATTTAGGCTCTCACATGCCTTTGCAATACATTCATTTAAGGATACTCTTTCAAAATTTAAATTTTCCTGTTTAAGCAATATTAATTTTACTAAAGTAGAACATAGCTGTTCTAATCTTTTGCCTTCTGAATTTATGTAATTTAATGCTTTTAATTTAATTTTATCATTAACATTTCCCTTTATAAGCAAATCAGAGTATCCAATAATTGAAGTAAGAGGTGTTTTAAATTCATGGGTTAAACTATTTATAAATCGTTGTTTTGCTTCATTTGAATTTTTTAATTCATCTATGGTTTCCTCTGTTGTCTGAACCATTATATTAAAATTATTTGCTAATTCACCAATTTCATCTTTTTTATTCTTAATTCTAATTCGTTTGGTATAATTTCCTTGTGCTATCTCCATTGATATTTGACTAAACTGTAATATAGGTTTTGTTACCCTTTTAGAAATAAAATACATTCCTAAGCCAAGTATTGTAAAAACAATTAAGTCTAAACATATAAAAACTTTATAATTTTCTATCCTTTCATTATTAATATATGTTATATCCTTTATTAAAACAAATTTCACTGTATTATTCTGTATTTTTATTTTAGAGGTTATAAATAGATATTTTTTATCATTAATTTCTCTAATTAAAAAAAGTCTTTCTTCTAATTTTGCATTATTTATTTCCATACGCTCGTTATTAATTTTTATATTGGAATTTGAAAATATCAGATTGTTATTTTCATCATAGAATTCTAAAGCAGATTCGTTTATTCTATCGCTATAAAAATATTTAGCAATGGCTATCTGCAAAAAAGGTCTTAATTGCAAATCTTTTAAAAAACCATCTTTTTCAATTACATCTCTATTTAAATAAATACTTCCTTCTATTCCTCTATGCTCATCTATAGCTATTTTTATAGTCCTATCTAAACCTCTTTTATATATGTTCTCAATAATAAATATTCCTGCTCCATTAAATATAATAATAAATAAAACCATTGAATAAATAAATATTTTTTTCCAAAACTTCATTCTCTTAACCTCTAATTCTATAAATATTTATATATTTTTTATAATTTTGGTGATTTTAAAAATTTGAAGTTTACTAACCTCTATTTATTGTCTTTTTTAAATAAATATCTTTGATTTGAATTTAGCAAACAAATTTATTAAGATTTGATATCACATAGTTTTATACTCTGTAATATTTTTATATTAAATTAATTGGAAAATAAAATAACGAAAGAAGGTAAATACATCATAAAAATTATAGCACAAATTTATAAAAATATTTTTAAATTAATAAAATAAGACAATCTAAAAAATACAAGTTATATTATTCTAAAAAAATATACTCTTGATGAGAAGTTTTTGTCTCTACTAAACACTTTTTTCTATATTCAAAAGGACTTATCCCAATAATTTCTTTAAAGGAGGCAGCAAATTTACTTTGACTTTGATATGCAACACTTATTGCGATATCAGCCACACTATTTGATGTTTCCCTTAACATAACCGCAGCCTGTTTCATTCGGTATTTTTTCATATATGCAGCCATTGAAGTTCCATAAATACCTTTAAAATATGTTTTCAACGTAGTTTGGCTAATACAGTATTGTTTTGCAAGCTCTTGTATTGTATATCTATGTTTGAAATCTTCCGTAATTAGCTTTTTAATTTGCTTAATGGTTTCAACCTGTTGCTGGGAATAATATTCTCCTTGACCCTTTTTTGAAACATCTATTATATTCAAGAACACAAGTAATTCTAAAACTTTTAACTTAAAATATGCTTTTTTAACAGATTCCGGTATATAGTAGAGTTCGGGAAAAATATTTTTAATTTTATCATTTGCCCGCATGACAAAGCACTCATTATTAATACAAAACTTTTCTTTGAGTCCATAAATATCAATAGATATGTCTTTCAAAATTTCTGGTACATCTCTTACAATTTCATCTAAATATAATAGAACAGAAATTCCTTTGTAATATTTCAGAGGAAATCCCATGGTATAAGCATGATTATTCATAGTATGAATAGATAGATCACCTTCACCTAAATACAAATAAGAACCACTTAAAAACTCGCATTCCTGACGACCTTCTTCACAGTGATTGATTTCTATAATATTGTCATAGTTTGGTACATTACACAAACAAGTTGTTGATTCAAATTCATTAATGATTAACTCAATACCAGTAAATACTTTATAAACCGTCATGGACCCTACTCCATTTGGGCAATCCATTTTATATATAGTTTCATACCCATCCTTATCACGCTTTTGAATGGATGCTATTTTATTTAAAATCTCATGATCTTGTGCCATATCACTCTCTTTCAACACCAATCCCCTACTTTCCTATTTATTCTAGTACATCTATTTTATATAAATACTATCTAGTTTTATATGATTTCTAACTTTCTTCTAAATATTTTACCATACATTAAACTTTTAGATATCTAAAAAAGTTAAACCACCCATAAAAATGGATGGTCTTAGAAAAAATATTTATAATTCTATTACTTCACCTGTTGAAAGTGTATGTATTTGCTCTCCTAACAAATAATGAAGTCGATTGAAAGCTGTCTCACCTGTACAATGACAAGTAAAATAGCGTGTTGAATGTTTAGATAGCTTTGCAGTTAGTTCATCAATTCGACTTTCTGGCTCAGTCTTTTTAGTAGGTGGATCATATAGATGAAATCCAGACACCACAAAGTCTACATGACGACCTAATAGCTCCTCTGCTTTGTTTAATAAGTTTACAATCCCTCCATGAGCACAACCACCTACTAATACAGTTGTTTCTCCTTCAGTAATAAGTAAACTCTGTTCGTGAGAGAAATCATCCTCCACCATCACGCCATTTTTTTCAGCATAAAGAGTGTTATTAAACATAGGCTTAAGCACATTCCCACAAGGACTACTAAATACCTGTAGCTCTTCATCAATAATCTGGGATGATTTAGTTAGCACTATCTGAGGATAATTGGTTAAATCTGGATCTACTCCTACAGCATAGTCTTTTCCAAACACTTTTATTATATGTGATGAAAAAGCGTCTGGACGAGCATAAATCATAGAATTAGCATTACCCTCCAAAAATGTATTCAATCCACCACCATGATCTATATGTCCATGTGAAAGAAAAGCAGTATCTACATTGGACAGATCAATACCCAAAACATCAGCATTTTTTAATAAAGTAGACCCATCCGGTCCAAAATCAAAAAGAATACAGTGATGGGTTGTTTGTATATGTAAACTCAACCCGTGCTTAGGCTCACAATTAGGATTACTAGTATTATTTTCTACCAAAACAGTTATTTTCATAAAAATTCCCCCTGTAAAATTCTATTTATAAATCTTATTAGAAAACTTTATCCGATGACTACCCGCTCTAATACTCCCGTCTTCTTCAAAGTGGGAGTAAAGAGCGGTTACGTCTCTGGATAACGATTTCTAAGCTTTAGTGGGAGTAAAAACTCCCTCTAGAGCCAAGAACTCTGTTTATACTAAAGTTAGTCTCATATAACCTAATATTATTATACTAGTATTTAATTACCTTGTCCGCTCTGTTCCGACAAACTTTAGTCCCAAATAGACATCACAAAAATTCTTTTTAAACCCTACTTTTTCTTAGGGAAATATCTATTTTGGTGTTAATGATACCAAAATACTAAATCCTGTTTCATATTCCATATATCCTTTTTAAAATTATATAATATTTCCCAAGAAACTATGTTAATATAATATTTTAAATTCTGACCTTCTTATGATTAAAATCATAAAGTTTTTATGTACTATCATAACTTCTTTTATCCACCAATACAGAATACTCGATATTCCGTATTGAAATGAATGTGACATAAACTTTTAACATATGTAATTAATAAAAATAAACTCCCTTAATAGTAGCAGCTTTATTATTTCAACTATCTACTATAAAGAGAGCATATAAAAATCATTTCTATTATTATATTTTTATATATCTGATTTTAATTTTATTTTACTAATTAAGGATACTAAAAATCCAATAATACATGACACTGCTGCGATAAAATATACCCATCTCATTCCATAGATGAATACATCTCCTCTTCCTTCCACATAGCTTAGCACTCTATAACCTATTGTATAACTCATTCTGTTATACAATATGGTGGTTGAAATTGAAACTCCAAAAATAAATCCTAAGTTTCTAATAAGAGCATTTACACCACCTGCTATTCCTAATTTAGTTTTTTCAACTGATGACATAACTAATGAATTATTAGGAGATTGAAATAATCCATTTCCTAATGCTACTACAGATAACAATAATGTAATCATCAAAAATGTTGATTGTTCATTTAAAAATACCATACAAAATAATCCAATAGATGCTACTACGATCCCTGCTAATGTAAGTTTTTTACTCCCCATTTTATCTGATAAATATCCACTTATTGGGGCTACAATACTTAAAACAATAGGATATGCCATCATTATAAGTCCTGTTTTTCCTGGTGATAATTTTAGTACATCTTGAAGATAAAATGGTTGTATTATATTTATACAACTTATTCCTATGAACATTACAAAAGCACTAAATATATTAACAGAAAACACTCTATTTTTAAATATTGATAAATCCAACATAGGGTTTTCAATTTTTAATTCTAATATAATAAATACAATAAAACATATTAATGATATTATAAATGATACAATTATATTAATATGATTATATCCTGTTTGCTGACCTTTAAGCATTGCCCAAAATAAAGCAACTATAGATATAATAAAAAGTATTGCGCCTTTAATATCTAGAGATTGATCACTTTTCACCTTATCCTTAGGTAAATATTTCATTGCTGCTATAAATGCTACTAATCCTATAGGAACATTTATCAAGAATATATATTCCCAACTTACTACTGATATTATTAATCCTCCTAAAGGTGGTCCAAGTAAAGTTCCAAGTGCAACAGATGTACCAGAAATTCCAAGTGCTCTACCTCTTTCATTAGGTGGAAATGTATGTGTTATAATTCCTTGACTTGTAGACATAGTCATTGCTGCTCCTATTGCTTGAACAATTCTTGAAAATATTAAAAAATTAAGTGTAGTTGATATTCCACATAAAAAAGATCCCAAAACAAATATTATAAATCCATATTTAAATACACTTGTTTTTCCTTTTATATCTCCTAATCTTCCGAATATAAGTATAGCTGCGGAAATTACTATAAGATAACTTGTAACAACCTGTTGGATACCTGCCATAGATGTAGAAAGTTCTTTTGCCATAACTGGTAAAGCTACATTTACTATGCTACTATCAAGACATGCCATAAACGGTGACATAACTACTATAGCAAGTATTATCCAATTATTTTTATATGTATTAGTTTCTTCTTTAGTTCTATTAACCATATGTAGTTTTCCTCCTCTTTAGTTATATTAGTTTTTAGCTTTAGACTCCTTAATATTCATATACATATTTTTTAGTAAACATTCTGCAGTTTCTTTCTCTTCCTCTGTTAATCCATTAGTTATTATATGTAACCAACCATCTGAGGCTTCCCTAATTTTTGGAACAACAGCCTTAGCCTTTTCTGTAAGATATAATTTATATGCTCTTGCATCTTTATTATTTATAATTTTTTCTACATATCCAAGTTCTATAAGCTTTTTTATAGCTCTAGCAGAAAGAGCCTTATCTACCTTTACACACTCACTTAAAGCGTTTTGATTTATGCCTTCATTGTCATATAGTGCCAAAATAAAAGGATATGTTCCTGAACTTAACTCATACTTCTTTAAGGCTTCATCTAAATAGCCTTGTGACGATCTATCTATCATTGCTATATATTTGTTTAAAAGATTTCTTTTTTTCATGTATAATCCCCCTATAGTTGACTTATCAACTGTTTTTCAATATATCACAATATAGTTGATTAGTCAACTATATCTAAGATGAGATTTTTGTACTTTTATATACAATTTATTTACATTCTATTATAATTTAAAAACCTGCATCTAAAAATTAAGATGCAGGTAATTTTATTCTTTAAAATGGCTCGAATCCTTGCTCACTCCACCATTCTTCCATTAATGTTTCATATTCTTTATAAAATTGTTCTAAGTGACTTTGTTCCCACTTAGCTAATTCTTCATATATTACTTTAGCCTCTTGAACTTCTGTATCTTTAGCAGCCTTTTTATAAAAGTCTACAGAATCTCTTTCCATTTGAATCCCTATACCAAATACTGACACTGCTTTTGAAGCACCTTCCCTATCTAAATTTTCCCAAGCAAATATCTTTGGTGAAGCTACTTGAATCTCTTTTAAGTCTATGCTATCCACCTTATTATCTTTTAGTTTAGTGAATAAATCTTTTAACCATTTCACATGTTTTAATTCTTCTTCTGCCAATTCTAGGAATGCTTTTTTAGCCTCTTCTGAATTTGTATCTTTTGACACCATTTTATAAAATTCATAACCTTCATTTTCATTTATTATAGCCTGCTTAATAGTCTTTAATTCTTCCTTATTCATAATTTTACCTCCTATATTTATAGTAAGTTCTGTGAAATTATATGAACATTGATTACTCTGAGCTTTTTGAAATATAGTGGTTTTAGTACAAAAATATTACCTACCAGAAATGAGAGCAGAATCAATGAACAAATCTAGCGAAAAAAATATCCATCTTTGACCTATATGTAGCATATTTATAAACTACTATAAACTATTGATTTATCATACTATAATCAATAAAATCCAATAAAATATAAATCTTATATTTTAATACCTAAAATAAATAATGGAGTAATTTTATTTATTTACAAAACTATTTTTTCATAATTAATTAATGCAACCTTATAATACACAATTTATACCCTATATTTTTTTACTTATAAAATTAATATGAATATATTATATCATATTATGTATTTATTCTTCACTAAATATTCTGAATTTTTCTATAAAATTCTACATAGGATTTTATATGTAATAAACACCACTGCTTTTAACATAATTGAATTTTTACTGAATCATGTTTAAATTGCATTGTTAACTTTTTATTTCCACCCAAAATAAAAAAATGACTCCTGTTAATACAGAAATCATCTTTTTTTATATTTATATTAATTTATTTCTTAATCTGTTTTGTTGAATTATTCTTTCTTCTATTGTTACTATATCTCCAATTTCCACCCTGTCTTTTAGAGGAAGGTCTTTTATTATAATTATTTTTAGTGTTTTCCTTCTTAACTTCATCCTCATTAATATGTCTTATTTTATAAGGATGATCTTCTACTACTGGTATCTCCTTGTGGATAAGTTTTTCAATAGCTTTAAGAGATTTTATTTCTTCAATATCACAAAAAGAAATTGCAACACCTTTAGCTCCAGCTCTTCCAGTACGTCCAATTCTATGAACATAAGTTTCAGGAACATCTGGCAGATTATAATTAAATACATGAGATAGTTCATTAACATCTATACCTCTTGCTGCTATATCTGTTGCAACTAAAACTCTTATTTTACCTTCCTTAAAATTATTTAAAGCACGTTGTCTTGCATTTTGTGATTTATTGCCATGGATAGCTTCAGCTTCTATGCCTGCTTCAACAAGATCTTTTGCAATCATATTTGCTCCACGTTTTGTTGTTGAAAATACCAAAGCAGACTCTATAGATTCATCTTTAAGCAAATGTTTAAGTAGAGATCTCTTTTGCTTTTTACGAACATGATATACTTCTTGTGTAATAGTATCTACTGTAGATGAAACTGGTGTCACTTCTACTCTTATTGGATCTTTTACAATAGAATCTACTAGCTTTGTAATTTCAGATGGCATGGTTGCAGAAAATAATAAGTTTTGCCTAACCTTAGGTAACTTTGATATTATTTTTTTAACATCATGAATCATACCCATATCTAGCATACGATCTGCCTCATCTAAAACAAAACATTCTATGTTACGTAAATCAATATACTTTTGATTAAATAAATCAAGCATTCTTCCTGGAGTTGCAATTAGTATATCCACACCTTCTCTAAGTGCCTTTGTTTGAGGATTTTGTGATACTCCACCAAAAATAACTGCACTTTTAAGATTTATATATTTACCATAGCATTCAAAGCTTTCTCCTATTTGAATAGCAAGTTCTCTAGTAGGGGCTAATACCAATGCTCTAATAGTTCTAGGATTTTTATTAACCTTCTTATCCTTAGAAAGATTTTGTAATACAGGAACTGCAAAGGCTGCTGTTTTTCCAGTACCAGTTTGTGCACAACCAACCAAATCTTTTCCATCTAATATATAAGGAATAGATTTTTCTTGTATTGGGGTAGTTTTTTTATATCCTTCTTCTTTTAAAGCTTTTTGAATAGGCTTAATTATCTCTAAATTTTCAAATAACATTTTTTCTCCTTTATCTTTTGCAATTACAAATTTTAGTTTTATTTATATTATTTAAACTATTTAACAAATTACAATACACATTATTATAACATATCCTATTAACTTAATTTCAAACCATAATCTAAAATAAATTTATTAAACTAAAAGCTATTCACCATTTTGAAAGTTATTTATATAATTCTGGTCTTTTACTTTTTTATAACATAATAATACCGCTTTTAATTCGTAAACATTGTATTTTGATCATAATTATTGAAACTATGTTGTATAGATATATATAGCAGGAAGTAAAAAGCATATTTCTTATTATCCTCACAAATAAAAAACTGAATAGAATTAACTATCCAGTCTTCTTTATAAATTATTCAAACTTCCAGTTATATCCATTGGCGGCCGTTATTTCCAATATATACCATCCATCATTAGGAATTTTAGTACTATTCGCATAAGTTCCTTGTCCAATTTCATTTATAAGTAATGAACATTTTCTGCATTCTCATTAGGTAGATTGATTTTAAATGTATTTAAAGTTAAATAACTGCTTATTAGAAGAATAAAAACATTCCTTTTATTTTTAGTATAACTAATATAAAAAAGAATTTATTCATAAATTAATTAGTGCTTATGAAGATTTAGTAGATCTCAGATATTCGGGATCATACATTCCTTTATATACTGTTGATTTTTCAAGTAACTCATCATGGTTACCAATACTTATTATTTCGCCCTTATCTAGCAAGACTATTTTATTAGATAAAAATCTGGCACTAGAAAGTCGATGTGTTACAATTAAACCTATTTTTTTTCCTACTAATAATTTATAGTTTTCAAGTATTTCTTTTTCTGAAATACCATCTAAAGAGGCATTAGGCTCGTCTAATATATAAAAATCCGAATTTCTCATAAAAGTGCGACTAAGTGCAATTTTAATCCATTGCCCACCAGATAACTGTGTTCCATTTTCAAACCAATAGCCTAATTGAGTTTCTAATGAAAAAACTTTATCCATTCCTGTCAATGATAATGCCTTTTTAATTTTTTTGTCTGAATTGATATCCTCAAGATTTCCAATAGCTACATTCTCTCTAAGAGATAATTCATATTTACTATAGTCTTGAAAAAAAATACCTATTACCTTTTGATATGATTCTATATCAATAAGTCTTAGATTAATATCATTGACAAATATATTCCCCTCATAATCATCATAAAATCCAGCTATAATTTTTACGAGAGTAGATTTCCCAGATCCATTTTTACCAACTAAGGAAACTATATCACCATCTAATAATGTTAGGTTTATATTTTTCAAAACATAATGATTCGAATTTTCGTATTTATAACTTAAATTCTCAATTTTAATACTATTAATTTTATTTATAGTGATTTTTTTATCATTATCATTGTTACTATCTACTTTCATATCAATAAACTCAAATATTTGGCTTATATACAGCGTTTGTTGTACAACTTCTACAAATTTTCCAGAAAATAATTCTATACTACTTTTTATATTTGAAATACTTGTAATGTATGCAATTGCATCACCAATCATTATCCGACCATATTTAGCGTCTAATATACTTAGAACAAAGATCCCCCCCAAGCATAAATCATCTATTAGTGTAATAACTCCATCAGATATTGACATGCTTTTATAATTTTTTCTATCCTGATCGAAAAATTTATTATATATAATTTTAAATTGTTTTATAAAATAATCAAAAAGTTTATACATTTTAATTTCCTTAAATGCTAAATCATTAGTCAACAAAAATTGGTAGTACCATTTCTTTCTTTCTTCCGTTGTACGATTTCGAATTAATTCATATTGTTTTTTGCTATAATGTATCATTACAATTGTCTTAAAAGTCGAGATGAATACAATTATGACAAGTAACCACCATCTCCAGGCTAATAATATTCCGATGTTAGTGGCTAATGTTATAATTGAAGAAACTAATGAAATTACTGACATAAAGTAAGTAAATACACTTTCATCAGCTTGGCTTTGAGCTCTCTGAATCATATTATATACATCGGTATTCTCAAAATTTTTCAAATTAAGCTCACTAGTTTTATTCAAAACTAATAAGTTAAGTTTTAAGGTTGCTTTATTTTTAAATTTAAAAGTTATATAACTTATAATTTTATTTATTGAGTCATTACATATCTCCATTGTAATATAGGCTATAACCAGAACAAAAACCTTACTAAGGGAAATGGAGGGTTTTTGAATACCATTTAAAATGTATTGAATAAGTATTACCCTTAAGCTAGGTATAACTCCTATTATAACTTGGTTAAACATGATTAAGTATAAAACTCTTTTATCAATTTCTGATAACAAAAGATAAATTCTTCTATATAAATTGAAAATTTTTTTAAAATTGAATTTTGTAGTCATATAGCAATAGCCTCCCACATAAATTTATCTAGTGTACATTAAATAATTTCATTTTGTACATTAGTTAGAACTAAACTAAAAAGATTATATTTAATATAAAAATTATGTATAATTATAAAAAGAGCCTATTTATCTAAGGCTCCTTTGTTAGTGATTTTTTACCATATACATTGTTTTATTAAATTATATATTTGCCCCACCTGTATATCTATAGATTTATTTAATCATATACTTAAAATACTAATTTAGTGAAATAACGAAATATCTAAATAATTTAGATATTTCGTTATATAAAAATAAGGTTTAATTGTTAACTTTTACGATCGGCGTTAGCAGAAGTTTTCTTGTTTCCAGCTCTATGTTGTTTACTGCCATCTTCACAGCCACAGCCACAATGAAAACAGCTATCACTACCTCTATATGATGCATACTCATTTAAACTACACATACAAGCTTGTGGTTGAACACCATCTCCAACTGTCCTTCCAAAAGGATTAATAAATTTCATAATTTCACCCCCTTAACATTTATAATAATGTCTTTCTAAAATGTCACTATTATAGTTATTACAAACATATAATTTTATATAAATAACTTTTATAATTAATAAAAGTATTTATTCTTAAATGATCTATTACGTAAGTTCCATTTCATTCAATTTTCCTAGTTCTTGTGGGTTATTTTCAAATATAGAGTGATATCTGACTAAAGAAGATTCTATGGCAATTCTTTCATCAATACATTTCTCATGTCTATAGCTATAGTGAACACCATTTTCATCATAGCTATTGGTATAACAAGCACTGCAAAGATTTACTGCCCAGCAATTTTTACAATATTTTTTGGCTTCATTTATAAAATCTTCAACATATAATTTTTTTATTTTAGGAATATCTAAACCTATATCTACATTTCCTAGTGAAGGAATATTACCAACTCTTTCACATGGATAAAAATTTCCATCAACTGTCACGAACATTTTCCTATATCCTGGAACACAGCAGCCATTCATTCCGTATTGTTTAGCAGGTTTATCAGTTAATAATCTTTTATGAATTCTTAATAATTCTTTATTTAAACCTCCTTGCGAAAATAGCTGCTCATTAGGTGATTTTTGTTTTTTTCTATCACTCCAGTCAAATAATGGTTCATGGATATTATTAATATAGTACTTTTCGTCTTTGCTTTGAGGTAATACATATTCCATCTCTTTTGGTCCTGGATCTACAGTACTACATAAAATTGGTAGATCACTAGGAAGCCAGTCTAAATTTTTAAAAAAGTTATGAATTTGGTCATACTTTTCTTCATAATTAGGACCGGAGGTAACTATATTGAATCCAAAAGAAGGACTAGCGCCAATTCTTTTATATGCTTTAACTAAGTTTTTTAAACCTCTTACTGTATCATCAAAGCTTCCTTTACCATTGGCATAAACTCTGTTTTCATTGTGAATAAGTTTAGGACCGTCTAAACTTACTGTTATACTTACCTTATTTTCAACTAAAAAATTAGCAATATCCTCTGTAATTAATGTAGCATTTGTTGTCATAGAGTATGAAAGGTCTTTATTTTTAATTTTAATTTTTGCATAATCAATACACTTTTTAAGTAATTCAAAATTTAATAAAGGCTCTCCACCATAAAAACCTATATAAACCTCTTTAGTATCACCTGAATGATTGTTAAAAAAATCTATGGCTTTTTTAGCTGTTTCAAAATTCATATCCCTATGTCCAAACTCTCTATGCTCTGGATGGGATGGATTATAGATACAATACTTACATCGTAGATTACATTTTTCTGTAAGTTCCAAAGTAATATTTTGTATTTTATTAGATAACATTTCATCTAACCTTAACACTGGATTTCCGGTTAATGTTTCTAGAATTGGTGCAGATAAAATATGTTCTTTTTCAACTGCTTCTCTAATTTCATTTAATGCTAAAATTAAGTTATCTTCTGATATATTTAGCTCAAATAAAGAATCAAAACTATCATTTTCTAACAAACATTTTAAAACTTTATATACATTTTCATTTAGTCTAGCTATTTTCCCAGTTCCTGTATCTAAAAAATATAAATTTTTTTCAGTGTGGAATGTTTTCCCTAATCTCCCAAAATAACTATTGTTCTTTAATTTATAAAAGAATTCTTTGAAATGTATAATATCTAACTCACTAGTTGTTCTTGCAATCATAATATCCTCCTTAATTTATTGAATTTTAATCCTATTTTTATTATTAATTTTAAGTAAATAGCTAATTATATGAATAACTAATACAGCCATAAATTTTTTAAGTGTGTCTATCCAAACAATCTAAATATATGGCTTTTTTAAAAGCTTAAGAAAAGTTTTAAAATATGAAATTTTCTTTATAATCTTTACAAGGTACTATAGTTGTAGGAGCTTGTCCTTCTATATACATTATACATATTTTATTAAATATGTCAATATATGGATTTAGTGATTTATTTATATTTATTAAACTTAAATTTCTAATTTTTGCAGAAATTTTGCTTTTTTATTCTACTAATGCTGAATGTGCATCAACTAGTCCAGCACCATAATATTCCTTCGATTCATTATCATGTAGTTTTTCAGATGTTTTATAAATTATTTTTGCTACGTCTTTAGGTTTAAGGTGAGGATTTTTACATAAAATAAGACCTGCTATTGCTGAAACTTTTGGTGCTGATATTGAAGTTCCTTCCCCAAACACATACCCAGTATCACTGATTCCCGTATTTAAACACAAATCAGGGAAATCGCCTCCAGGTGCTGCCACATCAATAAATTTTTTGCCATAGTTCGAATATGCAGAAATTTCATCAGTTTTTCCAGTGGCTGAAACATTTATAACGCCATCAATGGTTCCAGGAACTACATAAGTCAATCCTTCATATTCAAATCCATATTTCCCATTTTTTTCATTAAGGAATTCTGTTAATTTTTTTGTATCACTACAATCAAGGCCATCATTTCCAGCAGCGGTAACTACAGTAACTTTATGTTTTATTGCATACCCAATTGCACGTTTATATAACTCATATTCTGCTGCATCATCACCTAAATCATGTTTGATTCCAGTGTCAGGATCAGTCCAATAGCACTTTCCTTTTAAGTCGTAACCTGTCATACTTAGATTAATAACCTTTACACCATCATTAGTTGCTTTTATTATTGCTGATGATACTATTGTGGCATTTGTAGTTTTTTCTGAATCAAAAACACGATAACTTTTAAATCCAATATTAGGGGCAACTCCCTTAGCCCTACCATTGGCAGCAATATTTCCAGCTACATATGTTCCATGGCCTACTCTATCTTCTATATCATTAGGGGTTCCGGTTTCTGTTTTATCGCTATTAAATTCCTTAGGTACAAAATTCTCTCCACCCATAAAATTTTTTTCTAAATCAGGATGATCTTTTTTTATTCCAGAATCTATAATACCAATTACTATATCATGATTTCCACTATTTAACTCAAAGCTTTTTCCACTATTAGTCACTCTTTTAATATCCCATTGATATTCATTATATAAATCACCATCTTCATTGTTATCCACATTTATTGCTCTTTTTATATAATCTTTAAAGTCTATTGTTTTTTCTTTTGGAACTTCAATATTATGGTTTGGTGCTATTGATTTTACTGTATCATAAGTTCGAATTTCAGGTATTAACTTAGAATTACATTCAACTTCCATTCCTCCAATTTCCGTAAATTCTTTTGTTATTTTCCCCCCAGACTCACTTATAAAGTTTTTAACATCATTATCGATATTGTTATTAAATAAAATCACTAAATTAGTACTACCTTCAGAATTTTTATTCATAGCTTGTACATTATTATCTATAAACATAGCTCCTATTATAAAAATTCCAATCAATAGCAAATAAAACTTTCTGAAAATCTTTTCTTTTTTCATAATATACCTCCAATTAACATATATTTTTACACTTTTTGTATATTACTTATTATATACATATCAACCTTTATTTTACAATATACTTTTCTATAAAGCTTATGTCACTAAAGTTGCATACCATTTAGTAAGTATTAAACAAAAAGTAATACTTATAAAAGTTTAAACTTTTACTTTTTTATAACCTAATAATACCGCTTTTAATTTATAAACATTGTATTTTGATCATAATTATTAAAACTATGTTGTATAAATATATATAGTGGGAAGAAAAAAACATATTTCTTATTATCCTCACAAATAAAAAACTGAATAGAATTAATGCCCAGTGCCAATAAGAATGTTTTCAGTTTTTGAGATTTCCCGTAGGATTTTGAAGTCCTACGGCGTTTCTCTTGTCTTAAACTCTTCCCACATACTGTATTAAGTGTCTTATAGCATAGAGACGATTTAGAACATTTTATAGGATACGGCTGTTTTAAATTGTGTTATAATAATAGAAAAAAATTGTGAGGAGGGTGAAATATGCTGTACATTGACCGTGGGAGCAATATACCGATATATCAGCAAATTTATGAACAAATGAAACGGGACATTATAAGCGGAAATTTACCTGTGGAATCACGCGTCATCTCCACACGAGTGCTGGCCAGCGAATTGCAGGTCGGCAGAAACTCGGTAGAAAATGCCTATGATCAACTTAGGTTGGAAGGATATATCACGAGCATACCGGGGTCTGGGTATATCGTAAACAAGTTGGAGTTTGATTTGATTCAGGAATCACCCAAGGAGCAACGGCAAAGCAAGCTGTTGACGGAACATCTCGCCGTGATCCCCGATAAAATCAAATATAGCTTTCAATATGGCGAGCTTGATGAAACCAATTTTCCAAAGAAACTCTGGGGGACGTATGTGGGGAACGTTCTGGATGAACCGCTGGCACATTCAATGCACAGTTACGGAGATGGGAAAGGTGATCCTCAGTTGCGCCAGCAGATAAAGCAATATCTTTATCACAGCCGGGGAGTACAATGCGAAACAGAACAGATTATCCTTTGCAGCGGTACACAGTCTGCATTGGAGACCATTATAAGAATTTTTTCGGGCAAAAAAACCGTAGCGATGGAAGAACCATGTTATGACGGTGCAAGAGCAGTATTTCAAAGCAACGACTTTAAAATATTGCCTGTTCCGGTTCGTGAAGACGGCATTGATTTACAAAAACTTTCGTCACAATCGATTCCAATGGTTTATCTCTCTCCCTCACACCAGTTCCCAACAGGTGCGGTTATGCCTATTCATAACCGGATGGAGGTATTAAATCTTGCACACCAGCGAGACATGATGATTATTGAGGATGACTACGACAGCGAGTTTCGGTACAAGGGAAGACCCATTCCGTCACTGCAATCTATCGATCAAGCTGGGCGCGTGATCTATGTTGGGACTTTTTCTAAGGCTTTATCACCGGGGCTGCGAATATCCTACTTGGTGTTGCCAACTTGGCTATTAGCTGCTTATCAGGAGAAATACAGAGGGTATCAATGCACGATTCCGCTGATTGAGCAAAAGGTACTCCTACATTTCATGCAAGACGGCCATTGGGAAAAACATATCCGCAGGGTTTGCCTGAGTCAGAAAAAAAAGCATGATACCTTGATTGCCGCTATCCAGCAGATCATAGGCGACCGAGTTCGGGTTTACGGTCATCATGCTGGATTGCACATATTACTTGAGTTTGTGGATGGACAGCAAGAGGACACTCTTGTACAAAAAGCTATGCGGTATGGTGTTCAGGTGCGCCCAGTATCTCCGTTCTGGCTAGAAAAGGGCCGTTATTCGGGCAATGCTGTCGTGCTGGGATATGGAAAGATAAAAGAAAAAGATATTGTACCTGCGGTAGAACTTTTAAACAAGGCATGGTTTCAAGAGTGAATAGAACCGCATACACCGGCGTTTTTATAG
Source organism: Clostridium sp. CTA-6 (assembly GCF_054768115.1). Classification (NCBI taxonomy): domain Bacteria; kingdom Bacillati; phylum Bacillota; class Clostridia; order Eubacteriales; family Clostridiaceae; genus Clostridium; species Clostridium sp. CTA-6. The sequence continues at coordinate 246,103 of NZ_BAAAAU010000004.1, read as the reverse complement.
CTGAAACTTTTAAAACAGAAGCTTGCTATACCTCGAATTGAATATCCAAAATTGAGAAGAAAGTTACCAAATGCCTATGCTAAAATTGTAATGGATGGAGGTGATGTTTTGTATTTTGAATATGGCCGCGAAGAAACTGAATTTTTAAAAAGCCGCGATGAATTGCTGGGGACGGCAATTGACCGAATTGGGCATATATACCGGGCAGTCGATAGCGATCTTTTTTCTTCTGTCGTTCATCATATCATCGGACAACAAATCTCCACTCGGGCGCAAGCGACAATCTGGAAAAGACTAGAGGATAGGCTGGAAATTGTCGATGCTGATGCTATCTGCTCTCTTGAATTAGAAGAACTTCAAAAACTGGGTATGACATTTAGGAAGGCAGAAAACAATCTCCGGGAATGTTTGCAGCCATGAATATTCTAACTGCTTTTCTCTCCAAAATTGGCTAATGGCTTACCATTTCCCGGGGTACGCTACTATGCATTTTTGCGCGACAGAAAATACATCGAACACAGTACCATATGCGTCAAAAGCTACACCTTTAATCATTTAAAATCCTTTTTCGTACTAGGATACCACAAGCATTATTATTTGTGAAAGGATGGGTAGACCCATAGAAAATTAAACGGCTATTCCTTTATCTACGGCGCTTTCCGGTAAAATCATTTGAGCAAACCCGAAAAACACAGGTCTTAGAGAGTGCTTGAGAAGGGAAATTATATTGCGCATCGGTCTTGTCAAGATGCTGGAGAATGCGATTGAGCGCATGTGACTTACCTGTTTCATCTTCAATAAATTCTACATTTCCACTGCCCATTACGCTGTCAAACCTCCAACTGTACGCACAAGGGTTTTCCGGTGTTGTTTTGATCAGTTCATTTACACAATCCATTTGAAAATACACTGCTGGATTTTTTCTTAAAATATCCATTTTCCTGCCTTCCATGGCACTATGAAGATACAAGATTAAGTCATCGCCTTCGCGGTCATACCCAAAGTTAAGCGCTACAACATATGGCTTGCCTTCATCCACCATACCAACATGAACAGCACTACAATTTTCAATAACTTGGAAAATATCGTTAATATCTTTTATTTTTCTTTCTTTTCGCCTCATACCATCGCCTCCTTTAATATTTACACCACATTACATACAGATAAATTCTAAATTGTACCGCATATATTTTTAAGTATATTACAAAACCATCCCTATGCTAAGAGCCGGAATGAACTTTTATTTAGGATACAGTTGCAAAAATAATATGGGTAACATTATAAGTTAGTTAAATATAAAACTTCCTAAATGCAAAACTGTATCCTATAAAAATGCCAATACCGTCTCTTATCAAGGGGACGATATTACTGTATAATTATTTATTATCTACAAAAAAATTTTATAATACTATAACAAAATGCTTTCTGATTAAAAGCGTAGAGAAGATGTACGATTTCATAATCTGAGATAGAGTGGAAGCGGAGTGGAAGCGGAGTGGAAGCGATGAATTGGTATGGAATTGCAATAGGAATCGGATCGTTTTTCATTATTGGTGTATTGCATCCAGTGGTGATTAAAATAGAGTATTATTTTGGCAAAAAGGTGTGGCCCGCATTTTTATTGCTTGGGATTGATTGTAATGTTGTATCTCTAGCAGTAGGCCATATAGTGATATCTGTTCTGTTGGCTGTTTTGGGATTTTCCCTGTTTTGGAGCATCAGAGAACTACGTCGACAGAAGGAAAGGGTGAAAAAGGATGGTTTCCAAAAAATCTGAAGAAGAAATAATTAAATATGAGCGCAGATCTAAATTAGTGAAATTTATTTACCTCACCGTGGGATTTGTATCTTTGGGAATTGGACTGCTGGGTGTAGTGCTGCCGGTTCTTCCTACAACGCCATTTCTACTGATCACTACTTATTGCTTTGCGAAAGGGTCTTCCCGGTTCCATCACTGGTTTTGTAATACCCATATCTATCAGAAGTATATAGAAAACTATATAAAGGAAAGAACGATGACGCTTAAAGCAAAGCTTTCAATTTTAATATTCGCGTCCACCTTTATGATGATTGCATTTGCGACGATCCGTATTTTACCTGCGAGATGTTTTCTCATTGCAGTCATGCTCTTTCACTGGTGGTACTTCTTTTTTCGTATTAAAACAAAATAGCTAACTACAGGAGGATATTGATATGCAATACAGAATGAAAACGCACCCTTTATCAGAAGAAGGGTTGAATGATTTATTGTCAAGAGTACAAACGGGCAGCTTGGCAACCCTCAATGCAGACGGCACCCCATATAATACGCCGGTTCACTTTGTCCATATAAATGAGTGCATTTATGTGCATGGGCTGCCGAAGGGACAAAAGATTGACAATATCATTCGTGACAGTAAAGTAGGATTTACTGTGTATGATATGCAGGAGCTCCTGCTTGATGCAAACGGTAAGCCCTGTGATACGAATACAAAATATGAGAGTGCAATTGCAACAGGAAGCGCCGCTTTGGTCGAGGACATGGGAGAGAAAAAAATGGTGCTACAGAAAATTGTGGAAAAATATACTCCCCATTTGACGGACGCACCGCTTCCCGAAAATATGGTCCGAGGTACTGCCGTAATACGAATCAGCATTGCTGAGTTGACGGGCAAGTATTATGAATGATCTCTTTTTATAAATATTCGCCCTCGCACAGCAAATAGCAAAAGCGACCGCCAGACACAAATCCGTTGTCTGGCGTTCGCCTTTTTTCCTAAATACAGATAAGTTTAGCTACTACAAACTCATCTGAAACCATCTGAGCTTGTATAGAGATATGAATACGTTCCATGGTATCTTCTTTCGGCATGGGATGCAATTTCAATATTAGGGTACAGCAATCCATCAATCTCTGTGTATTGAAATTCAAACTTTACCATAAAGCAAATCCTCCAATAAAGATTATTTATAAGTAATGATCCTTCCAGTTTAGCTATAACATTTTCTGCATCCTCATTTGGTACATTTATTTTAAGTGTATTTACCCCTTCTTTAAGATATACAGACCAAACATTGTAGTTGTCTGATTCTGCTATTCTTTTAGATTGCAGATTCATAATTTTTATTCTTAAAATCATCCATACCTTCATTAAAATTATTGCTTGATTCATTTAATATTTTTGCTTTAGATAAATTTTTTCTAACACTTTTTATATCTTTAATTAAATTGCCTACAGGTTTAATAAATATTATTTAGAACGTTTTAAAGTTTCTTTTTTTATTCTTTTTAATGCTTTTTTAGATCCTCTCTTAATATCCTTTTCTAACTTTCTTTCCTTATAACTTATAAATAACTGATTTAAATCATACCCCTCTGGATAAAGATCACTTGCCTTTAATTCTAGTTTTATTCTTTTATAGTTAACTTCAATAAATTCTTTATTATATAGTATAGTCACATTATTTAATCTATCTCTTTCTTTATACACAATAGCTGATTCATTATTTTCTAAAAGAATAATTTTATCCCCTACAGAGTATTCATAAAAATCTTCCTCTGCTTGTAACTTTTTATTTTTTATAATTTTGCTGTCTTCTATTAAGTTATAATTATAACTTTTAGTGTCCATATATTTTTTTGCTCTATTAATAATTGAATCATATAATCCCATCTTTTTAGAAATATATAAAGCATTACTATCCCCTACTTTTCCTATGCTAAGCTTATATAATGGTTCTAAAGTTTCTTTCTCAAACTCCATAGCTGCATTCTCAAAATCAGGATGTTCTTTTGAAAAGTTTTTTATTTCTCCATAATGAGTAGTTGATATAGTTATAGAGCCCTTGTGATACAATTCTTCTAATATTGCAATAGCCAAAGCAGACCCCTCATTTGGTTCTGTTCCGCTACCGATTTCATCAAACAATAATAGTGTTGATTTTGTACTTTCTCTAATTATTTCAGCTAGATTTTTTACATGAGATGAAAATGTACTTAATGCATTTTCAACACTTTGATTATCACCAATATCAACAAATAACTTTTTAAATACTGAAAATTCTGTTCCTTCTTTAGCTTCTATGTGAAATCCAGATTGTATTGCTAATGTTAGAAGCCCAATTGTCTTTAATACTATTGTTTTACCTCCTGCATTTGGCCCTGTTATTATTAATCCTCTATAATCTTTTCCAATTTCAAAGTCTAAAGGTATACTATCTTTAATAAGAGGATATTTCCCTTTAATTATTTTTATATATCCATAATCATTTAATTTAGGTTTAATTCCATTTATTACTTTACTATATTTAGCTTTTGCCCAAATCATATCATATTCAGATATAACATCAACATTCATCTTCAGATCTTTTATTCTTTCAAAAATCATCTCTGTTAAAGTAGCTAGGATTTTGTATTCTTCCACACTTTCTTCTGCTTTTAATACTGTTAATTCACTTGTATACTTTGAGATAACATTTGGCTCCATAAACACTGTTGTTCCCTTTGAAGATGTTTCAACGATAGTTCCCTCTACTTTATTTTTATGTGCTGTCTTAATTGCAATGGTATGTTTTCCATCACGCTGACTAATAAAGAATTCTTGAATATACTCTTTATTTGCACTATTTTTAAGGAACTTATCTAATTTTTCCTTTATCTTACCTTCACATATATCAATATTTCTTCTTATTTTTTTAAGTTCCTTACTAGCATTTGAGTCAACTACACTACCTCTAATTGATCTATTTATTTCCTCTTCAATATAACTCAAATCACAAATATTCTCTCCATAAGCACTCAATGTAGGCGCATATCCCTCTTTGTCTTTTATGAATAACTTAACCTTCCTGCATCCTCTTAAAAAATTTGACATCATAGTCAAATCAGTGGGTTCTAAAGATGCTCCTTTTTCAATTTTTTCGATAAGAGGTAATACATTGAAAATGCCCTCTAATGGTATATTATAAGAGGCATCTAATAATCTTCTTCCCTCAGATGTTTCATCTAGTCTTTGATTTACAATCTTTATATTACTACTAGGTTCTAATTTGTCTATCAATCTTTTTCCTAAGCCGCTGACGCAATATTCTTTTATCATTTCTTTTAATTCATAATAATGTAATTTTTCTAATGTTTCTTTATTCATCTCAATGATCTCTCCTTGTATTTTTTATTACAATACAAGTCTACGAAATCTTGATAGATTTCTATTTTTATATAATAAAAAAAGCTATGGATACTCCCACAGCTTAAAATTCAACAATTAATAAAGGTAATATATTACCCCTTTAAAGTAAATTCGTGGACTTGTATCTTTAATAGTACAAATTAATTCCATAACAAATAAAAGGTATAAAACCCCTATTTTTTAGAATTAATATTAACTTAACTATTTTAGATACTAGACACTCACAAAATTCCCTCTCTTCTTTTGAAATCTATCTTAAATATAATATACATTAAATCCAGTCTAATTGTCAATTTTATTATATATAGTTATACCAATCTTTTTAATCTTTATTATTCATCTAATATTAGTAAAATCCATTTATTTATGACACCATGCACAGTTTCTCTTTAACTGAGTTTTTTATAAGTAAACTAACAGTCATTCCCAAAAGAATGTCTCTCTACTTGACTTATAAATAGATTATAGCTTTAAAAACTTAAATTTTCCTATGACATAAGTATATCGAATCCTTGGATTAATTCTATCTCAACACCATTAGGATCTTTTATGAATGCAAACTTTTCGCCACTTGGAACTTCTATTGGACCACGTATGAGCTCTACTCCTTTGTCCTTTAGTTCATTTAAAGTTCTTTCTAAATCTACAACTCCTATACCGATTGATACAATTGATTCTCTAATATCATCATCCTTGGAAGTGTTTTGATACTCAATCAATTCAATTAGTCCTGAATCTTCATCTTTCAAAAAAGCTATAGTCACCCCTTCCATAGGATTGAATCTTTTTATCTCTATAAATCCTAAAATTTCTTTATAAAACTTTAATGATTCATCTAAGTCTTTTACAGTAATTGTATTAAACCTAATATTCATAATTTCTCCTCCACATTAAATTATTTTTATATTAACTACAATTCTACTTCCTCTTATATTATCCTTTTAACTAGCTTAGAAATAAATAACAATAATATTAAAGAAAATAATAGGCCAATAATAAATCCAATTATAATTTACAATAAAAAAATTCAAACTATTTATAATACGGTTCACTGTAATTGATATAAGGTAAACTATATTAATAAGAAATAATAAATTTTTAATAAAGCCTTTGGACTAGAGAGTCCCTCTGCAACTCTAATTATATAAAATTCAAGAAATGAAAAATTTATTAAGTACATTATACGAGAGACATAGCTATTCTTTACCCTAATTTTAAGAAGATGAAAACATTACAATTGGTAATTATTAGATAATTATAAACATGACAAGTGTTTTAGTACGTTGTACACTATATATAAGAATAAATGTATAGTGAGAGTTTGGTGCTTAGAATACATTCTCTCACTAAAAATAAAAGATGGGGTGTATTATATGTTAACTTGTGATACAAAAAGATTAGAAGATAAAATTATTACTTTCAGCAACTTCGGTACTACAGGAAATGGTGGAATAACAAGATTATCTTTATCTAAACCCGCCCTTGAAGCAAGAGCAGAATTTTCAAAAAGAATGAATAAACTAGGGGCAACTATAACAACAGATGATATGGGAAATATGTATGCTACTTTTAAAGGATCTGAAGAAAACCTTCCCTATATTTCAATGGGATCACATTGTGATTCAGTAGTTCAAGGTGGAAATTATGATGGCATTTTAGGAGTACTTACAGCGATGGAAGTAGTTGAAACTATAGTTACAGAAAAAATTCCACATCGTCATCCAATTACGGTTATGATTTGGACTAACGAAGAAGGCGCTCGTTTTGACCCTGCTATGATGTGCTCTGGTGTTATTACAGGTAAATTTGATAAAACAAAAATGTTACATTCAAAAGATATAAATGGTATATCCTTTGGTGAGGCACTAGATGCAAGCGCATATAAAGGTGAAGAAAAAAACAGAATAAATCCTAAAGATTATATGGCTCTTATCGAACTTCATATTGAACAAGGTCCAGTTCTAGAATCTTCAAAAGTAGATATAGGTGTAGTAGAAGGCGTTGTAGGAATGGTAAACTATGAATTTGAATTTATTGGTCAAGCTGGTCATGCTGGAACAGTTCCACAAAAAATGAGAAAAGATGCTCTTCTAGCAGCTTCTGAGGCTATTCAATATTTGCATAGAGAACTTGATAAACTTGATGATAAATTAGTGTATACCACAGGTAGAATAAACTGTTTTCCTAATATACATACAATTATACCGTATAATGTTAAGTTCACACTAGATGCAAGACATCAAGAAGCAAAAGTAATAAAAAAAGTTGTTGAAATCATCGAGAATATACCGAAAGAATTAGCAAATTGTAAAGTCAGCTATAAAAAATTATGGTCTCGTAAAACTGTTAGATTCAATAATGAATTGATTAATTTCGTAGAGAAAAATGCTAATCTTTACGGTTACTCTAATATGAGAATGTATAGCGGTCCCGGTCATGATGCCCAATTCGCAGCGGACATGTTACCTACAACTATGATTTTTGTTCCAAGCATTGGGGGGCACAGCCATTGTGAAATAGAAAAAACCTCTCTTGATAATTGTTTAAAAGGAGCTAATGTGCTGCTCCAAACAATTTTAGATATAGATAAAAAATAAATATTAACTTATATGCAATCCTAGTAACAATGAAGTTATCCCTAGGATTGCATATTTATATTTGTTAATTTCAAGTTCTAAAAGAAACTTTTAAATACAACATAAATAAAATTAAATCTTTATACTTGTTAGCCTCAAGCTCTATAATAAAACTTCTACAAAAGAAAATCTAATAAGACATATCTTTATTATTATGTTTTCTCTTAAAAATTAACAAATTTATACATTCCATTTCTTAATCATCTAAACTTAAAGTATAACTATTTCTTGTCCAAGTAATTACTTCCTTCACTCTCTGCAAATTTACTAAATAGGATCTATGACATCTAAAAAATCCAAAATATCTTAATCTTTCCTCTAAATCAGTAAGAGAAACACTACAAGGAAACTTGTCCCCTCTAATATTTAAATTACTAACTCCTTGTTGGCTTTCTATGTAATCAATCTCTATAGGATCGAATAATAAAATTCTTTCATCTAATTTGGCAGGAATTTTTTTCTATTTTGTATACTGGCTTTTTATCCAAAACCTCTTCTCTCTCATTCTTAGCTTCCTCTAAGCCATTATCTAACTCTATTAACCCTTCATCATTTAATCTATAGGCCTTTTCACTAAGCATAAGTGTATCCTTAAATACCACAGATGTAATCAAAATAGCAGTGTCCTTAGCCTTTAGCTCCTCTATATTTTCCATTATCACTTTAGCACCATCTCTATCCATATTAAGAATTGGCTCATGAAATATTAGAAATTTGGGCTGCTTTAATATTTCACGCCCAAAGCTTAATCTTCTTTTTTGGGAGTAACTTAAATTCTTTATCTTTTTATTCCCAAGGTCTAACAATGCAAGTTTTAACATTACTTCTTTATAATCCAACTTTATACATAAAAGCTCTGCAAAAAACTTCATATATTCACCTATGGTCATTCTATCATAAAAAGCATCTTTCCTTTGCACAATACCAATACTAGCAATATTACTCCTAACATAATCTAAATTTTTTATATCTTCTCTATATATTTCGGCCTTAGCTGGTATATCTCTTCCCAAAATTAAATCTATTAGTAAATCGCTTATGTCATTGTTACACTCTATACTTATAGAACTGCCTTTATCTATATTAATATCCTTTATTACATTATTTTTATGTTTTTTATATAAGTCCTTAATTTTCAGCATATTGAACATTCTTCCATTCTTAATATCCTTATTTTATCATAAATAGAGTTCTTAGATTTAAAGGGAGTTTTACTCCTCCTAAAAGTTAGAAATCATTATCCAGGTACGTAGCCGCTCTTTACTCTTAACTTTAAGAAGATAGGAGTATTAGAGCGTGTAGTCATCAGATAAAAGGAATAAGCTGATTTAAAATATTTTATAAGTATCCACTTGTAACTTACAACTAACAAATCTAAACCAGTTGGAATCCAGTTCTGTTACGAGTATATGACAGGCTATATGAGTAGAAAATAATAAACTTATGTTATAATAATTTTATTACATCAATTTACAATTACATTATGTAAAAAGAAAAAGGTGAATACTTTTGAATAGTATAAAATGTGAACGTAGAATATATGATTATAAATTTAATACACATTCTCATTCATATGCTCAATTAATTTTACCCATTCATGGAGTGCTTTATATAGAAACTAATTATAAAAAACTACCATTAGAAGATGAGCACTTGTTTTTTCTTCCTCCAGATTGTAAACATACCTTTGGAGCTAATAAGAGTAATGAATTTTTGGTTTTAGATATACCTACTAATATACTTAATAAATACGATATGGAAAAAATGGTAGGTGGAAAGGAATTTTTGTTTGATGATAAATGGAAAGCTATAAGATATTTATTGTTAAATGAAGCTGCCAATAAAAAAAGTTCTAGTTCCATCAATGACTTATTCCTATACTGTTATCATTTTATTACGGATGAAAGCATACCTGATTCTATAAAATATATTAATGAACATTTTACAGAAGATATAGATTTAAAAAAATTAGCAGCTATTGAGCATTACAATATTAGTTATTATAGTGAATGGTTCAAAAATAAAATGAAGATCTCCCCTGTTGAGTATATACAAAATCTTAGAGTGAAAAAAGCAAAAGAATTTCTCTTGAATACAGACTTAACAATTCTACAAATTTCCCAAATAGTGGGTTATGACCATAATTCATCATTTACTAGAGTATTTAAGCATTTAGAAAAAACATCACCTACTGAATTTAGAAAAAAATCAAAAAATAAGCTAAAAACTATCTAGATTTTAGAAAAGACTTATCTATCCAAAAAGCTATAATAGAATAAAGGAAGGTGTTTTTATGGTTAATTTTGAGGATTTTATGAAATTAGACATACGAGTTGGAGAAATTATCAAAGTAGAATTTTTTGAAAAAGCAAAAAAGCCTGCTTATAAGCTATTGGTAGATTTCGGTAACGAAATTGGTATAAAAAAATCCAGTGCCCAGATTACTGAATGTTATAAAGAAGAAGAGCTTGTAGGTAAACAAGTTTTAGGAGTGGTAAATTTTCCTCCAAGACAAATTGCCGATTTTATGTCAGAGGTACTAGTATTAGGCATTTATTCTACACAAGGAGTGGTATTAATTCAACCACAACAGCCTGTTAAAAAAGGTGATAAGTTAGGTTAATACATAATTTTATTAATAGATAAACCAAGGACTTACTTTATAGCAGTAAGTCCTATTTCATTAAAACTATATAGATTTAGCCATTCTTCTACATATGGTTTTATAGCCTTTTTTCTCATATAAATTTAAAGCACCTTTATTAAATTCCCAAACATAAATCTCTATCTCTTTAATTCCTCTAGATTTCAAATCCTTTTCAGCGTATTCAATTAACCTACTTCCAATGCCATATCCCCTATAATAATTATCTACTATAAGCTTATCTATTAATGCATATTCTCTACTCTTAAATACTGGATTATCTTTTTCTATAATAGTTATTACCTCTAATGCACCTATTATCTTTTTTTCATCTTCCGCAATATAAAAATTATAATTTTCACTTGATATAACCTTACTTACATAATCCATTAATATATATTCATCTATATTTTGATTAAATACATTAGTTACATTTTCACTATGCATATCCTGCAAATTTTTAAATAATAAAACCAATTCATTTACATCATTTGCATTAGCTTCTCTAAAATTCATTTTAAATTCCCCCTTTATAAGGATTAAATTTATAATTTTGCCATTGTTATAAATAATTTTTTATAATTACTTAACAGAATGTAAATTTTTATGATAGAACTTCTGTTTTTTTTATCCCAAGTATTTTTTCTAGAGAATATTTAAATATATTAACTTGTTTTTCTAACTTATTTCTATCCATATCTAAATTAAATCTATTTAACATTAATCCATCAAAAAATGATATGAAATATATGGCAATTGAATTAATACACATTTGTGGATAAAATTCTTTCCTTTCTATTCCAGCTTCAATTATATTTTCAATTTTCTTTTCTAGCCTATTGTGTCTATCTTTTATATAGGTAAATTTATCTTTATGATTTTTATAATTTAATGATATAAAAAATTCTGTTTTAGCAAGAGTTAGAGTTCTATCTATTTTACATATATTATCTAGCATACCTTCGATCCATATCATTAGTTGATTCCATATGTTTTCATTATCGCTAAAATCTAATGACTTTATATCTTCACAATCATCTAATTTAAGAACTTCTAAAAATACATCATCTCTATTTTTAAAGTATGAATATAAAGCCCCTCTAGAAATTTTAGCCTCATCCATAATATCTTGCATACTCGTTCTTAAATATCCATTTTTCACAAAAACATTTCTAGCAGAATTTAATAATTCTTTTCTTTTTTCATATTTATAATTTTCACTTACTTTTGGTGACATCTACTCTTCTCCTTATTTAAATTTCTTAATTATATGTTTAACTATACACTGCTGTCGTTTTTATGTTATTATTTAATATATCGTTATTTTTATTACTTGTCAAATAAAAATAACTATTTTTTATCAAATAGTATTAAACTAAAATAATAAATTTATATTTAGGAGGAATTATGAAGTATATTGATTTTAATGATTTTGAAAGAATAGAGCATTATAAATTTTTTAAAAATGTTGATAATCCACAATTTAATATATGCATGAATATTGATGTAACAAATTTTTTGAGATTTGTAAAAAGCAATAAAATATCATTCTATTATAGTATGATCTACGCTTCTACACATGTGATGAATGAAATAGAAGATTTTCGTTATAAAATGAGAGATGGAAAAATCATTCTGCATGACTCTTTACAACCATCATTTACAGATATAGAATCTAATAAAAATTTATTTAAAATTGTTACCTTACCTCTTAAAGATAATATTATAGAATTTTCAAATTCTGCAAAGGAAGCTTCAATAAATCAAAAAGAATATTTTCCAAAAGTAGCTGAGAATCAAGATAAACTAATATACTTTTCTTGTATACCTTGGATATCCTTTACTAGTATTTCAAATGAAATTGTAATGAATAAAGAAGATTCTATACCTAGAATCTCCTTTGGAAAGTATTTTAAACAAGATAATAAAGTTTTGTTACCATACTCTGTACAAGTAAACCACATGCTATTAGATGGTATCCATGTTGGTAAGTATATTGAAAAATTACAAAACTTTATTAATGAGTTTAAATAATACTTTAATTTTATATATAATACTACCCTTCTAAAAAATCATCCAGAAAGATATTTTATTGTTTACATCTTCACTGTTAATACAGAAACAATACGTGCTTTAAAACAAAACAATTGGAAAGTCTTATGACTTTCCAAATTTGTTATATAAAATATTTTAGATTAAACCATTTTTCTTCATTTATATGCTCCTTTTCATTATTCTTTTAAATCTTCCACCTTTAAAACAATTACTTCTTTATACTGTATAAAATTTAAAGAACTTATCTTTCTTATCTAAAAGCTCTTTCAAATTTCCTTTTTCAACTATGTGTCCATTTTCCATATATATTATCTCATCATATAAACTTAATAATTCTTCACTCATTTTATGAGTAATGGTAATTAGAGTTAGATTTTCTATACTTAACAGTTTACTTTCTATATCATAAGCTGTTTGCATATCTATAGCAGAAGTACCTTCATCTAATACAAGTATTGGTGTTTGTTGAATTAGCGCTCTAGCTATTGCAATTCTTTGCCTTTGTCCCCCTGAAAGATTATTACCATTTTCTCCAACTAAATAATTTAACCCATTAGTTGTTTCCTCTATAAATTTATTTGCACCACTTAAATTTAAAACATTATTTATCTGTTCTTTCGAGAATTCCTTATATAGGCATATATTATCTTTTATAGTTTTATCAAACATATATACATTTTGATGTATAATGGAAATCATTTTGTTTAACTGTTCTATATCTAAATTCTTAATGCTGTTTCCATCAAATTTTATATCTCCACTAAAATCAGAATAATACCCAAGCATTAACTTTATTAAGGTAGATTTACCACATCCACTTCCTCCTACTACTGCATATTTTTTATTTCTATCTATTTTTAGACTTATATTATCAACAGCGGGTCTTCCAGCGCCATAATTAAAATATAAATTTGATATCTCTAAGTTATTATTAAAATAAGGTTTATCCTTACCCACAAAATCAGTATCTTCATAATTAGAAAAATCATCAATTCTCTTAATTATAGGTTTAACACTATTAAGTTTCGGAACATTACTCATTATCATTATTACAGGTTGTACAAAAGTAGCGGAAAGCTGAACAATAGCAATAAGCATTCCCATAGTTAGATCACCTTTTATAACTAAATATGCTGATAAAAATATAGCTACAAATTGTGTTCCAAGCCCTAATATTTGAGATAGTGATTCATTTATTACAAATATCTTATCCGCTGTAAATTTTGCATTGGCTAAATTATTATTCTCCTCTTGAAACTCTTTAGTTATATTTTTTCTTAAATTGTATGATCTAATAACATCATATCCTAAAAATATATCCTTAAGTTTAGAAGTAAAAAATGATAATCTGTTTGAAAGTTCTAATTGCTTATTTTCTAAGGTTTTTCCAAATATACTTGGCACTATAAAAATTAATAACATACTTATAAAGATTCCTAATGTGACCAATGGACTTAAGTATAATAAAAGAATAACTGTTACCCCAAACATAACACTATATTGAAGAATTAAAAGTAATGGAACAACATAGTTCTCTTCTATTAATTTCATATCATTTGTTAATACTGAGATATAATCAGCTGTATTTTTTGAATTAAAATCCTTATAATTTCTTCTAAGTATGCCGAAAAATACTTTATTCCTTAGCATTTTTAATAAATTTCTAATAAACATCTTACTTAAAATATCATATACGAAATATAGCAATCCTATGAGAATACCATATCCTACTGAATATATTAATATCCTTTTAAAGCCATCCATATTCCCAATAGTAACATAATCTATAGTAGTTTGAATAAATAATGATAACCCTACCATAGCTGCTGATGATATTATGCTGAATATAATAGTTAATAGTAATAGTAGTTTATTTCTTTTGATACATTCTCTCATAACAACTCTCCTAATCTAAATCAATTTAATTATGCATTCATCTAATTAATTAGATGAATGTATAATTCATGTTTTTATAATATTACCAAATTAGATATTTGTCAAATATTTTAGATGTTTTTCTAATTGCATTCAATAAAAAAATCTCCCAGTTATACTGAGAGATTTTTTATAATAACGTATTATTAAGTTCATCTATAAAATTTTTTAATCCGACTTTATTTAAATGATAATATACCTTACCCTGCTTCTTTTCTACAACAACCATACTACATTCTAATAGTGATCCCATATGATATGAAACTGTAGCTGGAGTAAGCTTTAAAGCTTCAGCTATCTCCAAACTATATTTAGGTCCAGCTTTCAAAAGTGATATTATTTCTAATTTACTTTTATCGCTTAAGGCCTTTAATTTTAAAACAAGCTCTCCTTTATTTCCCATGGAATAAATATATTCTTTATCTATAATTTCATATAATAAACCCATAAAGTATGTATTCTTAAACTCAAATAATGAAGTACTAAAGGCTAGAGTAGGAATTATAATAATATTACTATCATTATTTTTTATAATATTATTTAATACTTCACATTTATTGGAATTAACATATTTAATATAATTGCCTATCAATTTACATAATGGTTTTTCAACAGCTTTGCAAGCTTGATCATATGCACTTTTGTTATCCTTTATTATCTTAATTAGAGATTTATAATACTTCTTAGGATCATTTAAAATAATCATTAACTTCCATTTAGTATTCTCTTTAAGATCTAGCTCTTTTAAAAACTTTATTATATTATTTAATGTACTAATAGAATCTATAGTCCTTTCTTCCTCAGATATCTCATTATAAGCATCTAAAATTATAGATTTAAACTGATTATCTGTTATAGTATCTAAAGAATCCATTAACTCTTTATTATTAATTAAAACAAAAGCAATTAGCATAAAAATAGAGGCATCATCTTCATCGAAAAATAATACTTCATTTTCATTAATAATCTTATATTTATCAAAAGTTTTTATATATTTATCAATTACCTTAAAATTTTTCTTTAGAAATAATTCTCCATTAACTCCATTATTATTAAGTTCGTTTATTAAGAGATCAATAACTTCTTCATAATTATGACTCATATAAATCAATCCAAATATTTCACAAATGGGATCTAACTTATCAAGTATTTCAAATTCCATATTACTCACTCCCATAAATTAATTTACTAGAATATCCATATTATATCATAAAAATGAATTTAATATATTTATCCATATTACTTATATGATATATAATTATTTTATATTAACTAATAATAAATTCCATAAACAGTACTTTATTATTTAACTTATAAAAGAATTTTACAATTTCATATGTGTATAATCTATTATAGTTTATATAAATTATGTTATAATCGAATATAATACAATCAAACCATATATAGGTATTAAATAATAAAGAGTATTTAAATGAACAATACATATATACTTGACAAGCATTAATAAAAAAATCAAGGTGGAGTATTATGAATATCGAAAAACTTATCGAAGAGTTTGGAAAAACATTAGGAAAAACAATTTTTAATAAAAAAGAAGAAAGCAGTAAAAAGATTAATATTAATCAAATGAGCTCAACAGAAATATTTAAAATAATTTTAAATAAATTATTTCATGAGGGAAACTATAATAAAGCAGAAGATTTAATTTTTTATGAATTAGAAAAGAATAATTCCCCTGAAGTATATGAAGTGGCTATTAAATTTTATAATTCATTACTAGAAAAAAGTGATGAATATTTAGATAAAAATAATTTTCCAAGAAAAGAAATCTATCGTGGATTAGATGATATAAAAAAATTTAAAGTTAATTTATAGTTTTCAAAAAATAATAACACCTCTTTAAAAATGTAAGATATTTTTAAATATTTTGCATTTTTATTATGCCTTATTTTCATCTTTGCAGTGGTATGACCACTTATTTTTCTATTTTATTCTCCTATTTACTTTAAAATTCTAAATCATCATACCTAAAATCCTAATTGACCATTTTACTTTAAATATTTACTATAAGTATATATTTAAATCTTAAAACTACAATATAAAAAGTATTTAAGGAGATATAACAATGGAAAAATTATTTTTGAAAAAATTTTTAAAAAGTATATTCTCAGATACCTTTGAGGTACAATTCTGGGATGGAACAGGTGAAAAATTTGGTGAAGGAGATATAAAGTTTAAAATAATAATAAATGAACATTTATCCAAAAGTGATATTTTAAAAGATCCCTTCTTAACTTTTGGTGAAGCATATATGAATAACATTATAGACTTTGAAGGTAATATTCAAGAAGTTATAGAATCCGTATACAAAAATAAGGATAGCTTTCTGCATAAAGCTTTTCTATTTGAAAAATTGTACAAAATCACCCCACATTCTATAAAAAACAGTAAAAATGATATAAAGCACCACTATGACCTAGGTAATGATTTCTATAAATTATGGTTAGATAAAACTATGAACTATTCTTGTTCCTACTTTAAATCAAAGGAAGATTCCTTATATCAAGCTCAGCTAAATAAAGTTGATCATATCTTAAAAAAATTAAATTTACATCCAGAACAAAAATTATTAGATATAGGCTGTGGCTGGGGAGACCTTATAATAACTGCAGCAAAAAAATATAATGTTAAAGCACTTGGCATAACCTTAAGCAATGAACAATTTAATAAGGTAAATGAACGAATAAAAGAAAATCATCTTGAAGATCAAGTAGAAGTTAGATTATTAGACTACAGAGAACTATTAAAAACAGGTGAAAAATTTCATAGAGTTGTCAGTGTTGGTATGTTAGAACATGTGGGAAGAAAAAATATTCCTGTTTACATGAATGCTGTAAGTGATTTATTAGAAGAAAATGGAGTATCCCTACTTCACTGCATCACAGCCCAAACAGAAAGTGAAGCTAATCAATGGATTAAAAACTACATATTCCCTGGTGGATATATCCCCTCTATAAGAGAATTAGTTTATAGCATGGCAGAGAATGATTTACATTTAATAGATTTGGAAAGCTTACGCCTACATTACTGTAAAACCTTAGAATGTTGGGCTAAAAACTTTGAAGCTTCTTTAGATGAAGTAAAAAAATTAGGTTTTGACGATAAATTTATTAGAATGTGGAGATTATACCTCAATTCCTGTGCAGCTTCCTTCCATTATGGAGTAATAGATTTACATCAATTCTTATTAACAAAAGGATTAGATAATGAAATTCCCATGACAAGAGACTACTTATATAAATAAAATACAAACCAAAAATTATTTGATAATGACTATCACCAATGCTGTAGCATTCTATTTCTATGATATTTAGCAACTTTAAGCCAAACTTTTTCCCCTATAAATATATAAATAATAAATATTCTCATTTAAATTTGTATAAATTATGTTATAATTTATATATAATACAATTAATCCATATATAAGTATAAAAGTTTAAAATATTTAATCAAATAATAAATATTATTATAAGCATATATTTAGATATTAAGGTTATACTCTAAAAAGTACTTAAGGAGGTATAGCAATGGAAAAGTTATTTTTAAAAAAGTTTTTAAAAAGTATATTCTCAGATGCCTTTGAAGTAAAATTCTGGGATGGAACAGGTGAAAAATTTGGTGAGGGAGATACAAAGTTTAAAATAATAATAAATGAACATTTATCTAAAAGTGATATTTTAAAAGACCCCTTCTTAACTTTTGGTGAAGCATATATGAATAAAACTATAAATTTTGAAGGTAATATTCAAGAAATTATCGAGTCAGTATATAGAAATAAGGATAGTTTTCTACATAAAGCTTGTCTATTTGAAAAGTTATACAAAATTACCCCACACTCTATAAAAAATAGTAAAAATGATATACAGCACCATTATGATTTAGGTAATGATTTTTATAAATTATGGTTAGATAAAACTATGAACTATTCTTGTTCCTACTTTAAATCAAAGGATGATTCTCTATACCAAGCTCAACTAAATAAGGTTGATTATATTTTAAAAAAATTAAATTTACATGATGGACAAAGATTGTTAGATATAGGCTGTGGCTGGGGAGACCTTATAATAACTGCAGCAAAAGAATATAGTGTTAAAGCACTGGGAATAACTTTAAGCAATGAACAATTTGATAAAGTTAATGAACGAATAAAAGAAAATCACCTTGAAGATAAAGTAGAAGTTAGATTATTGGATTACAGAGAACTATTAAAAACAGGAGAAAAGTTTCATAGAATTGCAAGTGTCGGTATGATAGAACATGTAGGCCGAAAAAATATTCCTCTTTATATAAATACTATAAGTGATTTATTAGAAGAAAACGGGGTATGTCTACTTCACTGTATAACAGCTCAGAAAGAATGTGAAGGCAATCAATGGATTAAAAAATACATATTCCCCGGTGGATATATCCCCTCTACAAGAGAACTAGTTTATAACATGGCAGAAAATGACTTACATTTAATAGATTTAGAAAGTTTACGCCTACATTACTGTAAAACCTTAGAATGTTGGGCTAAAAACTTTGAAAATTCTTTAGATGAAGTTAGTAAACTAGGCTTCGATGATAAGTTTATTAGAATGTGGAGATTATATCTAAATGCCTGCGCTGCTTCCTTCCATTATGGAGTAATAGATTTACATCAATTTTTATTAACAAAAGGATTAAATAATGAAATTCCTATGACAAGAGACTACTTATATAAATAAAGAGATAAAAACTGTTTCAGTATAATTGAAACAGTTTTTATTCTTTTAATATATAAAATAAGTTTTATTAATAGACACTATCAGCTATTCTAATAGACTTTTCAAAGGTTATTTAAAAAAATTATTGAATACTACTATTAAAGAAGCTTTATAAGGAGATGAAAATAATGAAAACAAAAAGCAATTTAAATCAACTTATATTTATAGGCTTTTTAGTTATGTTTTCATCTCAAATATATATAAAATTATTTGTTAATCATTTCAATATATCCTTTGGTATTATAGTTCTAATAATCCTACTATATATGATTGAAATGGATGATAAAATAATGGTGGCCATCACTTCTTCTTTTCTTGTATATATAATAAGAATCTTTGCTTATTTCTTAGAAAATAGTGAAATAAACTCTGCTCTTAAATTAGGTATAAGTAATCATTTCCCAGAGTTCATATTTTACTTAGTTTATATAACTATCTACTTTATTAATATTAAAAATAAAAATTTAAATTCCCTTTTATTTAAACTCATTATCTGTGATTTTTTTGCTAATTTTACTGAAATGTCTATTAGACATACTATTTATTTAGAAAACTTTAGTCTTAATATAATAATAGGATTACTGTTTGTTGCATTCTTAAGATCAACATTAATATGGGTTATGATAAATTTAATGATTAGATATAATACTACCCTCCTAAAGAAAGAGCATACAGAAAGATATATAAAGCTATTAGCATCAAATTCTACTTTAAAAAGTGAAGTTTATCTTATGGAAAAATCTATGGATAACATAGAAAAAGTCATGGGAAAATCCTATAAGTTGTATATGGATGTAAGCCAAAAAGATTTAGATGAGGTTTTAAAAACTAAAACTATGGAAATTACAAAAGACATTCATGAAATAAAAAAAGAGTTTAATTTGATAGTTAGAGGTGTTAATGAATTAACAAACACAAAGGAACTTAAAGATAGTATGAATTATTATGAAATACTAGATATATTAAGACATATGATAAATATAGAAATTAAAAATACAAAGGTAATCTTTAAGATTCGAAAGGGAGAAAATTTTAATACAATATATCATTATTATTTAATATCTATATTTAGAAATATAATTATGAATAGCATTGATTCTTTGGAGAACATAAATAATGGACTAGTATGTTTAAATCATACTTATACCAGCATTGATAATATAAGTGGACATTGTTTTGAAATTATAGATAATGGCCAAGGAATAGATAAAGAAGATAAAAAATATGTATTTAATCCAGGCTTCTCTACTAAAATTGATTTTAATACAGGAGATGTGAATCGTGGACTTGGATTAAGTATAGTAAAAGATATAGTTGAAACTAAGCTAAATGGAATCGTGAAGCTAACATCTATAAAAGGAAAAGGTACTAAATTTATGATTTTTATACCCAAAGATGTTTTAGAGGGGGAAAGAATTTGAGAGTATTAATAATAGATGATGACATAAATGTTCATAAAATTCTTAATAAAATAATAAATCATGAATGCCTGGGGGAAGTAATAAAAGATACTCCCCTAAATGGAGAGGATGGAGGATTTTTAATAGAAAAAGAAAAACCAAATATTGTTATTGTAGATCTTTTGATGCCTGGAAAGGATGGTTTAACTTTAGTTAGAGAATATAAATCTAAATACCCTCATATTCAATATATAATGCTATCCCAAGTATCCTCTAAAGATATGATAGCTAAAGCCTACGAAAATGGAATTGAGTTTTATATAAGCAAACCCATAAATGCAGTTGAAGTTAAATCTGTTTTAAAAAAGGTGATTAATAGTGGTATTATGAAAAAAAAATTAGGTAATATAGACTCTATATTAAAAAAAGAGGATGAGGATAACTTTACATCTAAGATTAAAAGTATAATGAATAAATTAGGCATATTAGGTGAATCAGGATGCGAAGATATAATAAAAAGTATAGAATTTATAATTCAAAATAATTCTAAAGATACATATACTCTTAAAGAATTATTTAAAGAAATATCCGATAAACCCAAATCAATAGAACAAAGAATAAGAAGAACAGCCTTTGTAGCTTTAAATAATATTGCTAATTTAGGAATAGAAGATTACATGAATGACATCTTTGTAGAATTTTCAAATTCTATTTTTAGTTTTGAAGAAGTAAAGAAGGAAATGGATTATATAAGAGGAAAAAATTCTGAAAAAGGATCTGTCAATGTTAAAAAATTTTTACAGGGAATAACCTATTACATTAATAAATAAAGTGTATTTGAAATTGTTATAATTATAACAAAATACTTTTTGAAACTTTCCGAAACTTTTTGAAAGCTAGGCTATATAGTCTAAATAATCAATTAATTCTGAAAACTATCAGAAAAGTTGGAATCAAGGGAGGTTTCATATTGTGGAAATTGTTAAAGGAATGGGCCTATTGTTATTTACATTAGGATTATTTTCATTATTCAGCTTTAAAGCCCCTAAGGGAAGTAAAGCTATGTCAGGACTAGCAAATGCAGCAGTAGCAACTTTTTTAGTAGAAGCTATTCATAAATATATAAGTGGTGATTTTTTAAACTTTGCTTTTCTAGGTAAAGTTGGATCAGTGTCAGGATCTATGGGGGGTGTGGCAGCAGCTATTTTAGTGCCAATATCTATGGGAGCTAATCCACTTTATGCAGTGGTAGCAGGTGTAGCCTTAGGTGGATATGGAATACTTCCAGGATTCGTAGCTGGCTATATTATAGGACTTATAGCACCTATGTTTGATAAAAAATTACCAGAAGGACTGAATACTATAGTAGGAGCTCTTTTAATAGCTCCCTTAGCAAGATTTATAGCAATGGGAATAGATCCTGTAGTTAATGCTACATTAGTTAATATTGGACAAATGATATCCTTAGCTGCACAGCAATCCCCATTAGTTATGGGATTTTTACTTGGTGGAATAATGAAAGTTGTATGCACCTCACCATTAAGTTCAATGGCAGTTACAGCTATGCTTGGACTACAAGGCTTAGCTATGGGTATCGCAGGTATAGCCTGTGTTGGAGGCTCTTTTACAAATGGTATTATCTTTAAAAGACTTAAATTAGGTAATAAAAGTAATATAATAGCAGTAATGTTAGAACCATTAACTCAAGCACCAATAGTAACTAAAAATCCTATCCCTATATATGGATCAAATATTCTAGGTGGAGGATTAGCAGGACTTTCAGCAGCATATTTTAATATAATAAATAATGCTCCAGGAACAGCATCTCCTATACCAGGATTATTGGCACCCTTTGGATTTAATGACCCTAAAAAAGTTCTTATAGCTGTTACCTTTGCTGTAATAGGTGGAACCATAGGTGGACTTGTTGGATCAGTTGTTTTTAAAAGTTTTGCTAGAAAAGACTACAAGTTAGATGAGATTCCAATTAATGAAGTAAATGATGATGTTAATAATATTAATGGTGAAATTGCTAATGATACCAATGATGACATTGCTGATACATTAATTGCTAAAAGTAAAGCTTTTTAAACCTTTTTAATACAGTGAAATAGATAATTGAACTAAAAAATAAACTATAAATAAATGGAGAATAAGTGGATTTTCTTAAACAATTCCACCTATTCTCCTTATTATCAAATCTTAATCGTATTTCAATTATTGTCTAATTCGCGCTGCTGTAAGTGTAATTGGTCCATCAACGAATACATTTGTAGACCCATCTGTTCGCTGAACAGTTAATACATACTTAACGTTTGTATCATTTTTTTCTATAACATCTACATGAGACAATGGTACATTCGTAACATCTCCATCGCCTTCCTTACCAATTTCCTCTACAGCTAAATAAATCTCTTTCCCTGGAATGAGTACATTTCCTTTAAATATTTTCAACTCAAATCCAGCAAAGGTTGTCTCATCATCATTATCCAAGCCACCAACTACAGCATTTAACCAAATAAGATCTCCTTCTATAACTTCATCTATAACTACTTCTGCTAATACTGTAGGAGTATTTGTTATTGGTATTAAATTATCAGTAGATTTACTTGCCGCTGTAAAAAACTCAAATTGTTGTATTGTTGCCATTACAATTCCTCCTTAGATAATAACTTCATAATTAATGAATAAAATAAAACTTTTACTACTTATTGTCTGATTCTTACTACTGTAAAGGTAAGAGGACCTCTTATAAATACATCTTTTATATTATTATTTAGTTGCGCTGTTAAAACGTACCTTACCTTCGTTGTAGCTTTATTTATAGCATCAACATAAGAAATTGGTACGTTTGTAATATCGCTATAGCCATTCTTACCCACTTCCTGAGTTAAGGAATACATTTCTATTCCTGGAATAAATACATTTCCTTTATATAACTTAAAGCTAATGGATGCAGCTATAAGTTCATTGTCATTGTCAGTACCACCAATTACTGCATTTATCCAAATAACGTCACCTGGAATAACTTCATCTATAAATACTTCTCCTATTACATAAGGTGAAGTTGATATCGGTATTTTGGTATTATTAAACTTATTAGAGTCAAGCTCAAAATACTCAAATTGTTGTATCTTAGCCATTTAAACTCCTCCTAAATATTAATCCATATTTGTTAAAAACATAATATAGATTGAATAGTTTATGGCTAATACATTATATGATACTAACATTATATTCGTTACTTCATTTTCCAATATAGAATATTATTTAACTGGTAATCTTACCTCAAATATAGTACTGTCATTATCACTATAAGCTGATATGGTCCCTTGATGTAGTTCTATAATATTTTTTGTTATTGCAAGCCCAAGACCAGAGCCTGATATATTACTATTTCTTGATTTCTCTATTCTATAAAACCTATCAAATATATATGGTAAGTCTACTGTTGGTATGGATTGACCATAATTTATAATTTGAATTACTGCCATATTTTTTTCAAGCCTTGTTACTACATCAACATAATAACCCTCTTTCCCATATTTGATTGCATTAGATAATAAATTTTCAAATGCTCTTACTAATTTTCCTGTATCTACATTTACTATTAGCTTATCCTTTGAAAAATTAATTCTTGATTCCATATTTGCACTTTTAAATTGATATTCAAAATAAGCAACTACTTGCCCTAATAATTCCACTAAATTAATATCAACTTTCTCTAGATTAATAGTGTTATTTTGCATTTTAGTAAGTTCAAACAAATCCTTTATAATCAAATTTAATCCCTTAGATTTTTCATAGGCTATATTAACATAATATCTTAGTGCCACCTCATCTTTATATTGATCATTATCAATAAGTTCTAAATATCCCATTATTGAAGTTAATGGAGTTCTTAGATCATGAGAAACATTAGTTATCAAATCATTTTTGGTTTTCTGTGCATTTCTTTCTGCTACTGTTATATCTTTAAGTTGTTTTGATATATTATTTATATTTTCTGCTAAATTTTTAATATCCCCTTCTGCATTAACCTGTATAACTCTATCTAAATCACCATTAGCCATTATTTCAGTTTCTTCTATAATGGCAACTAACCCCTTATTTTTTCTATATGTTATAAGTAAATAAAATATAAAAAATGTTATTAGTACAATAATTATATTAAAGTTGTTCTGTCCAAATATTTCATACTTAAATTTTCTCCAAAGATACCATAAATAATTAACAACTTCACTTTCAGTATGGATATATAAATAGTTAAATATTTTATTAAGAATAGCTAATGATGTGTACACTAATAATAGTGCAATTAATATATCTATTACTGACAATAAACAATATTTATATAATCTTTTATTTTTCAATTTTGTAACCAACTCCCCACACAGTATGAATTACCTTACTACCTTCCATACATTTTTCTATTTTATCTCTAAGTCTACTCATATGTACCATAACAGTATTATTAGATTGATAATATCTTTCTTTCCACACCTTTTCAAAAATTTCTTCTGCACTAAAAACCCTTCCCCTATTGTTAGCTAATAAATATAAAATTTCAAATTCCCTTGCTGTTAAATCTATTTCATTATCATCTATCATCACCTTGTGTTGCTTCTTATCTATAACCATTGACTCAATTCTTATTATGTTATCCGTAGTTTGCATTTTAGTATTTAAAAAATATGCTCTTCTAAGTAATGCTCTTATTCTAACTGTAAGTTCTAAATGATTAAAAGGCTTACATACATAATCATCTGCACCAGTCATAATACCTTCTATCCTATCCATATCCTCTACTTTTGCACTTAGCATAAGAATTGGTATGCTATACTTTTCTCTTGCTCTTTTGCAAACTTCTAAGCCATCCATATCTGGCATCATTATATCTAAAACCATTAAATTAACTTCTTCTCTTTCTAATATTTCTAAAGCTTCTTTTCCACACCTTGCCTTAAATACATTATATCCTTCATTTATAAGATTTATTTCTAATAAATCTCTTATTTCTTTTTCATCATCCACCACAAGAATATTATTGTTCATGTTTTCCTCCAATTATACAATTATTTACCTAAGTATTCCTCTAAGGTAATTTTGTTATCATAAATATATTTAGCAGCTTCTTTCCCAACATATCTAATATGCCAAGGTTCATGTTCTATATTCGTTATACTTTTCTTTTCCTTTGGGTATCTTATAATAAATCCAAATCTATAACAATTTTTTGCAAGCCAATCTGCTTCTTTTGTTCCTTCTACAAAATATCTATCTTTATTAGTAATATCAATACATAGTCCTGTTTGATGTTCACTAAATCCTGGCTTAGCTACATATGCATCTGCAAGTTTTTTTCCTTGAAATTTCACCCTATTTTTATAAATATTTTTTTG
This sequence comes from Clostridium sp. CTA-6, assembly GCF_054768115.1. Classification (NCBI taxonomy): domain Bacteria; kingdom Bacillati; phylum Bacillota; class Clostridia; order Eubacteriales; family Clostridiaceae; genus Clostridium; species Clostridium sp. CTA-6. The sequence goes on along the minus strand of NZ_BAAAAU010000004.1, from coordinate 220,097 downwards.
TGATCTATAAGATCTATAACCTGAGTTACCAAGTAATATTATCCCTTCTTCTTTAGCTGTATTTATCAATTCTTCTAATGGTTTTACAATAATTCCTGCTACATGTTTTTCTTCATCCTCTAAATTATCTGAAAATGATATTTTGGGTATACTCAACCCTTCTGGTATGTAATCTTTATTTAACCCATTCTGTCTATTTACTAATAGTCTCTCTGGTCCTATATTAACACCATTTTCCTTAACTAGCTTATCTTTATCAGCAAAACTAGTATTAATTCCTATAACACTTGAATGCTCTAAATTTAGTGATGTATTTTTTAGCATATAACAAAATCCACAAATTATTATTATTATAATAAATAATAAACTCTTTTTAAATCCTTTTTTCATATCTTCTACTTCCTTTCTAATATGGTAATCTCATTGTAGAAGATAGAATTTAAGAGAATTATAAAAAATTCTTACAAAATCTTAAGTTTATAAAAAACGGACACAAAACTTACATCTTTATTAAATCACTCCATTGTTATACAACTCCTTAAATCCTCATGATAACTTTTATTATATATATATTTTTTAGTTCTAATTTAAATATTAAGATTGAATTTTTTGGAATTCATATAGAAATTAACCATAAAAAGAAAAAGCACCTATCCCACAAAGATTAGTGTGCTTTTCATATATTTAAATTATTAAAGTAATTTTTACTTTTATTAACGAACCATTCTCTATAGTTATTTTACCATTATGCTCTTTAATTATTTCATTGCATAAATATAACCCTAGTCCCCTACTATCTTTATTATCGTTATCACATTTTATAAAAGGTTCAAATATATTATCAAATATTTCATCTGGAATTAGATTACTATTATTTATTACTTCAATAACATATTTATTGTCTAATATATAAGAATTAACGTATATCTCATTTCCTCCATAGGAATATTTTATTGCATTATCAATTATATTGATTAATACTTGCCTAATTTTATCCTGTTGTGCCTTAACTGTTCCTTCATTTATATTTTGTATTATTTTTAAGGAATATTTGTTAGCCTTTATATTCATATCATTACAGCATTGGATAATAAGCTCCTTTATATCAATATATTTAAGCTCTTCTTCAATAACACACATACCTTTGGACACATCTATAAGCTCTAATACTAAATTATGAAGTCTATCACTTTCGGAATAGATTCTTTCAATAGCCCTTTTATCAAATTCTTCATCCTGAACCATTCCTGTAAGTAATAATTCAGCATATCCTGATATAGCTGTTAATGGTGTTTTTAACTCATGAGTTACACTATTAAAAAATTCCTTTCTTCCTTTTTCTAATTTATAAACCTTGTTCTTTTCTGATTCAATAGTTTCTATCTGTTCTTTTATTTTATCTCTCATATTTATAAATTCTCTTGCTAATATTGCTACCTCATCTTTTCCATGTTCAGCAATATAAATATCGTAATCCCCATATCCTAGTTTTTTTATTGCATCTGTTAATTCGGTAATTGGCTCAGTAATTTTATTTGTTCTTAAAAATAAGAATATAAATATAACTATAAATGTTCCAAGTTCTATAATATTTATAATATTTATAGTATTTTTATAGTTCCTATATTCTGTATCATAATTCTTTACTATACTTACGATCCCCATATATTTATTATCAATATATATAGGATAAGTTAGCATTGCATCTACTCCATTATTTTTATACTTCAAATCTACTACAGCTTTACCATCCATGACTATTTCTTTACTTTTTTTTGTTATACTTCTGAATTCTTCTGGAACATTTCCTTCTATCAATTTATAATTTATATCTCTTATATCACATTTACATTCATAATTTAAAGATATATGTTTTATTATATAATTACCCTCTTCAACTAATGCTTCTTTTTTGTCCTTAGTACTATTAGTCACAAGGGTGTACTTTACATACTCGTGGGTGCTATTCATTACTTGTTTCAAAAAATTATTTATACCATTCTCCATATTTGAATTTAAAACATTTGTTATTGCAACATTCATTATTACCATAGAAACTATCAGTATAAATATTAAACCAGTTATAAATTTATATCTTATTTTCATAAAAGTTACCTCATTACATATCCTATTCCAAAAACAGTATCTATGATAGATGTTGCATTTTCTTTATCAAGCTTACTTCTTAATCTTCTAACATGAACATCCACTGTTCTAACCTCACCCTCATAATCAAATCCCCAAACTTTATTTAAGATAATTTCTCTTGAAAAAACTATATTTCTGTTTTTAATAAAAAACTCTAACAATTCATATTCTTGAGGTTTTAGTTTAACTTCTTCATCATCTTTAAATACAATTCTACCTTCTAAATTCACTTTAACAAATTTATTTATATATATAAACTCTTCCTCTGATTTTTCTTTATACTTATTAACTCTTCTTATTGCAACCTTTACCCTAGTTAATACCTCTTTTATATTAAATGGTTTAGTAATATAATCATCCGCGCCTAACTCTAATCCTAAAACCTTGTCCACAATATCATTACGAGCAGTTAACATAATTATTGGAATACAGTATTTATTATTTATATACCTACATAATTCAAAACCATTCTCATCTGGTAAGTTTATATCTAATAATATTAAATCTGGATGAAAAATCTCTAAAGCATCTTGTGCATCCTTGGCTAAAAATACACCCTTGGCAGTATATCCATCTGCCCTTAATGCAGATACTAAAATATCATTTATAGACACTTCATCTTCAACTATTAGAACCTTAAATCCCATTGTAATTTCCCCTTACTATTAACATTTATACACCGAAATATCTGTGTGTTTTCCAACTTATTTATAATTTAACACTAAATTAAAATTTGAAACTTATCTATATAATATTTTTTATGAATATGCTATAAGTATACACTATTACTTTTTTAGTAAATATATTCTATTTCAAAAAATTTTTATCTATAAATAATAAATATATTCTGGATTTATTTAAATTTAATTTTTTTCTATTATCTTACCATCTTCAAAAACCTTAATAACACCAACAGTTCCTGTTCCACCTTGTTTTATAAATGATTTTGACTTTACTACAATCTCATAATATTTTTTATCATTTTGATTTTTAACTTCTGGAATAATTGAATAAGATAAATCCTCATTATTTTTATAGTACTTTTTAGCATATTCTAATGATTTCTCTTGAGTAAAGTCCACTTTATTATTTTTAGAGTGTTCTAATACTTTGTTGTTATTTTTAGAATCTACTTTATTGTTGTTTTTAGGATTTGACTTTTCTTGTTCTTGTGCTTTTATTATTTTAAGATTTAGTTCAGCCATTCTATCATATTGTTCTATTTTACCTTCGTACTTTATAGTTCCTACTTTACTTGTATCTATATTCTTATTATTCCAAACAACTCCAACTTCCTTGTCTTCATTGTTTATTTTTGCTTTAATTTTATCTGGTAATTTGTATTCATTATTTTGATAAACATTTACATATACTTTGGTAACTTCAAATTTTGATTTTATATCATTTAATAATTTTTTCATATTTTCAGTATCAACATTATTGGTTACAGCTAATTTTATAAAATAATAAGCATCGTCAGTTCTTTTCTTTTCCATATATTTATTTTTTATTTCTATATAAGATTCCTTGTTAGACTTGTCCATTAAAATTGCTTTTTCAAAAGAACTTTTAGCATCATCATATTTTCCTACATTTAAAAAGTTAGTTCCATTTGCAATAAATTTTTTTATTTCATTTTCCTGCATTGCCTCTTCTTTTTCTACATTATTTGTTAACACACTGGTTTTTTGTTTATTTCCGCAGGCAGAAACACTTAGCATAACTGTTAATATTAATATTAAAGAAATTATAGTTTTTTTTGTCATAAATTATCACTCCTTATGCCTTCTCTATCCAGATATTATCATTATTATTTTGCCAAAATTAACAAATTTGTTACCAATTTGTTTCCCAAGAAAAGTTTTAGTTATATCCTTCTTCTTAAAGGATATAAAGGAAACTAGTAATCTTACTCAAAATTAAAATTATACTTATAGACTAAACACATAAAAGATGGTCTTGTCCATAGGTTCTTTTTTATATCAATTATATTATGTGTTAATAATTAATAAAAATAATTTTCTATATTAATATTTTATTACATTATCTTTTAATAACACAAATCCACAACGCCCAATATTAACCATTTTATAACTTTATGGTATAAACTGTTCTTCTATTCTTACTATTACATTATTTTCTACATATATATATGCTAAAAAATTTCCATGGTCAAATCCTAAATTTTTAAAGCTTTCATAATTAACCTTTTGTAAATCTAAAGCATTTAAATTATTACGATATCCACAAATATATATATATGCATTTGGAGATATTTCATAAGTTTCTAAACTCTTATCTTTATTTCTAATATAAAACTCATATGGTACCTTTCCTACATTTTCTGCCTTTAGCTTACCATCTTTTATAGCTTCTCTTTCTGCAGTCTTATCATTAGCATCTTTATTTAAGAAAAATTGTACATCATCAAATTTCAAATATCTTTTACCATTTTGTTCATATATTTCATTTATAAATCCTATCTGTTTTCCTTCTTTAACTTCTTTTACTTTTTCATTCTTATTTTCTTCTTGAATCTTCTTCACTTTTTTAGTGTTATCTTCTTTTTTAGTCTCTTTTTCAATTTCTATTATTTCAAGATATAATTCAGCAATTCTATCATACTGTTCTATTTTACCTTCGTACTTTATAGTTCCTACTTTACTTGTATCTACACTCTTATTATTCCAAACAACTCCAACTTCCTTGTCTTCATTGTTTATTTTCGCTTTAATTTTATCTGGTAATTTGTATTCATTATCTTGATATACATTCACATATACTTTGACAACTTCAAATTTTGATTTTATATCATTTAATAATTTTTTCATATTTTCAGTATCAACATTATTGCTTACAGCTAATTTTATAAAATAGTAAGCATCATCTATTCTATTCTTTTTCATATATTTATTTTTTATTTCTATATAAGCTCCCTTGTTAGACTTGTCCATTGAAATTGCTTTTTCAAAAGAACTTTTAGCATCATCATATTTTCCTGCATTTAGAAAATTAGTTCCATCTTTAATAAATTTTTTTATTTCATTTTCTTTCATGGCCTCTTGTTGTTTTACATCATTTGCTAATATACTTGTTTTTTGTTTCTTCCCACAACCTGAGGCACTTAGCATAACTATTAATATTAATATTAATGAAATTATAGCTTTTTTTCTCATAAATTTTCACTCCTTGCATTTGGTATATTTAAATATTACCATGGTATTTTTACCAAAATTAATAAACTTGTTTCCAATTTGTTTCCGGGTGAAAATTTAAATTATATAATACTTTACAAATATATGCTTAGAATATTGCTGAATCTTTTCTTTCAGTAATATTCTAAGCATCATCACTATTTAAAGGAATCTATTTTTAACTTATTTAATATTTTATACCCTTAAGGTCTAAATTGTTCTTGTATTTTTACTATTACATTATCTTCTACATATATATAGAATAAAGCATTGCCCTGACCATAAACATTATCTAAAGTTTTAAATTTTTCATAATTGATTCTTTGCAAATCTATAGTATTAATATTTTTATCTATATGATACTTACAAACATCTACCTCTACATTTTCAGATATTTCATAATTTTCTAAACTATTATCATTATTTCTAAGATAATAATCATCTGTTACTCTTCCATCTAGTAAATATTCCTTCTTTCCGTCTTTTATGACTTCTCTTTCTGCAGTCCTATCATTAGCATCTTTGTTTTTAAAGAATTCTACCTCATCAAATTTTAAATATCTTTTACCATTTCTTTCATATATTCCATTTATAAATCCTATCTGTTTTCCATTTTTAACTTCTTTTACTTTTTCATTCTTATTTTCTTCTTGAATATTCTTCACTTTTTGAGTGTTATTTTCTTTTTTCATCTCTTTCTTAGTCTCTTTTTCAAGTTCTATTACTTTAAGATTTAATTCAGCGATTCTATCATACTGTTCTATTTTACCTTGGTACTTTATAGCTCCTATTTCACTTGTATCTACATTTTTATTATTCCAAATAACCTCAACCTCCTTGTCTTCATCATTTATTTTAGCTTTAATTTTATCTGGTAATTTGTATTCATTATTTTGATATACATTAATATATAATTTAGTAACTTCAAACTTTGATTTTATATCATTTAATAATTTTTTCATATTTTCAGTATCAACATTATTACTTACGGCTAGTTTTACAAAATAATAAGCATCATCTAATCTATTTTTTTCCATATATTTATTTTTTATTTCTATATAAGATACCTTGTTAGATCTCTCCATTGAAACTGCTTTTTCAAAAGAACTTTTAGCATCATCATATTTTCCTTCATTTAAAAAATTAGTTCCATTTTTAATAAATTTTTTTATTTCATTTTCTTTCATAGCTTCTTGTTGTTTTACATTGTTGGTTAATACACTTGTCTTTTCTTTTTTACCGCACCCTGAAACACTTAGCATAAATATTAATATTAATAGTAAAGAAATTATAGCTTTTTTTCTCATAAAAATTCACTCCTCCCATTTAGTATACCTAAATATTACCATGGTATTTTTACCAAATATAATGAATTTGTTGCCATTTTGTTTCCGGGTGAGAACTTTAAATGTATTTTTTATTTATATATATTAATAGCTAGTAAAATATAATATATTTTACTAGCTATTAATTCATTATTTTTTCATATTTATTTTGTGTATAGTAAGTTTATATCGGGAAACCATTAAGTATAAAGTACACAATCATTGAAATCAAATCAATAGCAAGAATTATTAATATAATTATTAGTACTATTTTGGATATCTTCTTTGTATACATCTTAACATTTTCTCGATCAATGCTATCAATTATTGTTTCAAGCCTATTCATTACTAATGGCTCTGTCTTTGTACTCTCTTTTGCTTTTACGTCCATTACTAATTCATCTAGGGATATTTCAAAAAAATCTCCTAAGGCTATTAATTTTTCTAGTTCTGGTGTAGTTTCACCAAGTTCCCACTTAGAAATCGTTTGTCTTGAAACATTTAACTTACTACCTAATTCATCTTGTGATAATCCTTTTTGCTTTCTCAAAGAATATAATTTATTACTAAACGCCATTTCCCTCCCTCTCTACCTCTCACCCTTTCTACCTAATACTATAACAAATAAAATTAATACTATTGTACAAATTAATCCAGCCTCTATTCCATATTTACCACCACTTAACAGTTTCATATTTTCATTGGAATTAAATTTAAACACTGATGATGCACTGTTTGAACCACTTAGATTAATTCCAATTATAATTGATAACATAAAATTCCAAATACTATGAACAGCACATGATACCCATATATTATTATACTTAATCATTAATAAAGATACTACTGTTGAAAATAATAATAAATTAACTATCCCTACAATTACAACTATTGTATTAGACTGAAAAAGGGCAAAAAAATGTGGGAATGCAAACATAGCTGAACTAATCAATATTGCTATGCTAGTAGGAATTTTATATAGAAGTGAATTCATCAAAAATCCTCTACACATAATTTCTTCCATAGCCCCTTGAATAATAAAACCTCCTAAGTATGCCACAATAAGGATTATATTTATATCATCATTTTTCCCATAATATACAACAGCCCCACTGAATACGCATAAAACAAATATAATACAGAGTAGTATTACTGCTATTCCTGTTCCTAAAAAATACGACTTTGCAATTTTCTTTTTTACAATCCCCATACTTTCTAAATTTCTCTTTTCTATAAACTTGCAATATAGTATTGTTATTGCCACATGAATCGAATACCCATAATACTTAATTAACGTCATAACATCGTTACTGGGCATCTCTCCCTGCAAAAAATTATAACCTGCTGCAGCTAGTCCCAATATTACTATAACCTCTGCAATAATCTTAGATGATATAAATACTACAATAAAGCCAAGTAACTTCTTAATTACATATAATTCCTTAGAAATATCACCTACGTCCTCCTTAAAGGGATTAATCATCATCATTATTTCTTTCATAAACTCTGCCCCCCGACTAATTATTTATATGAAGATAAATATACTTTTTCTTACAACAAAGTTTACATTTTATTTTTAATAATGGCTACCAATTGAGCTTAGCAATATGTCAACCAAAGTTAACATTGTTGAATTTTCAATGGTTTAATGGGTATAGTGTGATATTCTTCGAAATATATTTTACTAACAAGGATAATTTAATTGCTCTAATAAAATAAATTTTATTCAGAAAAAATATCACATAATTAAAATTTATTTAAACAGAAAATAGGTGCTTAAAAATGGAAAATGATTTGTTAAAAAATTATAAGAAGGTGTATGGATAATGATCCCATGGAATATTTTTCGGTAACTCTTAAATCTAAGATATATTATTTAAAAGAGTATCACATATACAGCGATTAATATATGAAATTCTATGATATGTAAAGAAAACAATTAAATAGATTATCCTGTTACTTTAATATGCTTGGTATATCCATATGTTTCCATTAATATTTCATTATGTTAAAATATCTTCATACAATTTAATATAGTTGTGTGTGGGCAACTGGTATCCCTATCCCTTTTAGAAGGGAGGTGATACGTATGTATGAAATGTTTATGATAGTTTTTACTGCTCTGTCATTTATGATAGCTTTGATAAATTTAATTATCATACTTATAGATAAAATAAAAAAGTAGCCCACCGGTGCAATTGGTAAAGCTACTTTTATTACATGTTAAATTAGTTATACCAGTTGTCTAAGACAACTAAAATTGTATACTGCAGAGTGCTACCAACACTCTGCTTTTATTATCTCTATATATTGATTATATTATACCCATTGGGCACCAATATATTCAAGTATAATTATATTAAATTAGATTATCTATAGTCACGGATTCATTAAATTACTTATATTTTCGATTGATTTTGAATAGTCGTAAACCACTATCTAAAAGCTCCCTCTACTAATAGATACTTTTCTATATTTACTTTTTCTTTTTCACTTATATTTTATATTATTTTTAAGGAATATTTGTTAGACTTTATATTCATATCATTACAACTTTGAATTATTTATATATCTGTTTCAAAATCACCTTCTTTTCTCTTCTTTATTTTTAATTAGATATAAATTATTTCTACTCCTGAAAAAGTAATATCACCAATTATTGTTAAAGTGTTAGTTGTTGTTTTATCATTTTTGTTTTTTTCACTAATAGCTCCTAAGAATACATTAGTTTTATCATCAATGTTCCAATTCTTAGGCACGTATAGTTCTATTCCTGAAAAAGAAGCATTAATTCTAACTATAGCATCATTATCATTAGACATAATTGCATTATCAAAATAAACCTTCATAGCTCCAAAAGAACAATCAAAATCTGCCTGCTGGAAATTATCTGAATTTATATATTTTATACTAGCACCAAATGAATTCTTAAATCTAACATGACTTTCGTCTTCTATGCCAATTTTCTCAAACTTATAATCTTCACAATTATATTGCGTATTAACCCATTTAGTACGTTTATGAAAAATCATAGAAAGACCAATACTACCAAGTAGTACCGCAATCAATACAGTCCAAGGTGTAATATTGATAATTCCTAATTGTTTATCATATATTATGCAAATAAATGCAATAGGAAATAAAATACCTAAAAAATAAATTATTAAATATTAGAAAATAAATACCTAAACTACTCTATAGGCAGTTTAAGTTATTTTGTGTATTATAAATTTTTTTTATTTTTATTATATTTTTTCATTTTTTTGATTCTATAACTATAAGCTACATAGGGCATAAAGCTAAATATAAATACAATAAAATCTATTAATAATAATCCGGTTAAAAAAATGTTATTTATAAAAAATGATAAAACTATTAATATTATACCTACAATTAAAGAATAAATTGCTGATTTTCCTACTGTGTTTTGCATTGATATATATTTACCTAAATTTGATTCAAAATCACTATAAATAGGTTTAGTCCCGTATTGTGCTGAAAAAATATGCATTTCATTGCCTAAAGAAATAACAATATTCCATCCTGCCTCTTTAAACATATGAAAATATTCTTCATTTACATCTTTTTGATAATCTAAACTATATATTATATCTTGAGGGTCATCTTTTCTTAACTTATAAAGGAATCCTCCTACTATACTTTCTAATATCCATCCCTTTTTTGCATAATTTCTTAGTTTTTCCATATCACTTTCTTCACTAAATGCAAATCCACCAATCATTACATATTTATTTTTCATAGACATCATTCCTTTCTACTTCAAAAATTTTTCAGCAAAGGTAATCATCTGTTTTTTGCGATTTATTTCTTGTACAAGCATTTCTTTTCCTTTATCTGTTATCCTATAAACTTTCTTGTTTTCATGTATATTAGGATTTAATTCAACTAATCCTGATATTAAAAGTTTTTTTAATGTGGTATAAAGGGATGCGGGTCCAATATTCACTTCACCATTAGTAAATTTTTCAATAACTTTCATGATTAAATATCCGTGTTTTTCTTCAATAACACTAGCTAAAATATAAAATGCTGAATCCGTTAGCTCTCCAATTTCAATAGAATCCTTTCTGGCCATAGAATTCTCCTTTCTATTTTTATATACAATTTAATTAGTTATATCATTTAATGATATATCATTAAATATAATATATCATTAAATGATATATTTATCAATTATTTTTTATTAATTTAGGATTTTTCCCTAGAACCATTAACATTTATAGATTACTTATAGATTAAGATGTAAAAAAATAGTAGCTCCTCAGTCTCGATTGGAAAGCTACTAATTTTTATTAATTTAAAGTTTAGTAATACCAGTTTCATAATCAACTAGATTTATATATTATATTTCTATAAATGATAATATACTATCCCTAAATCTATTATTTTACCCATGTCGCATATAATTTCTTATTTTCTAATAAGTCTTTTACAATAAATTATTAGACTATAAAATATCTAAAGCTATTTATTGTACTTGATGTTTTCTAAAAGTATTCCTTACAAGTGGTAAAGAAATAACTCCAACAGCTCCATAGACTATAACACGCATTAAAAGTAAACTTATAGTTATGCCTCCAAATGGATAGGACAAATAAGTGAAAAAATCAGGCTGCATTGCTTTAGAAGGCAACAAATATAAAATATGATTAAATAATCCATTATCAGCTCCTTTATTCATAAATAATGAAATAAATAAAATTACTATCTGAACTATCAAAACAGTAAAAGGTGTTTTAAATTTAGTTGATAATAGAAGTGTAAAAGATGCTGTGCCAAGTATAACTACATAAGCAATACCTATAGACATAACAGTAGACCCCAAAAATGTAGCTTTATAAGGTGCTATTGTATTTTGAATTTGAATAGGTAAATTCCACCCATCAGTTCCAAAACTCAAAAGAGGTATAGCCAGTGCAAAAATTAGATTTAATACAAATATAATAGTTGCAAATCCAAATGCTGCTATTATTTTAGCTTTAATTATTTTTGTTTTTCCATATTTAGATGATAAAATAATAGAATCAGCACCACATTGATATTCCCCTGCAAACATTGGTGCAAGAGTTATAATTATAGCCAAAAGTGTAAAAACTAATGTTCCGAACATTCTAAGTAGCGATTCCCAGCCTACATAGTAACCATACCTATAGGGTTTTTGTACTTTAGAACTTTTATTAATCCAAAACTTTTTTTCTTTATCAGAATAATTTCCGCCTTTATGATTCATATTTACAAATGTTGAGATTTTATTATTTCTAGTTTCATAAAACTTTGCTCCATTTTGGAATTTAAGTCTAAGTAAATTGGAAAGATCATAAACTTCACTTTCATCACCTGGCTTACAGTAATTTACAGCTATCATTGATAGATAATCATATTTAGGCTGTACATATTTAAGGAAAACATGGTTTTTAAGTGAAAGTTGTCCTGTTTCGGTTTTTATAGTATTTGTAGGATTTGAAAATAGACTTTGATAATTTTTAATATCTTTTTCCACTTGATCTTCTTTTACCTCTATTGGAAGTTTTTTAGCATCTTGTTTTTTAAGCTCTATTGCTTTCAGCCCTGTATAATGTCCTTTTAAATTGAAGTATTCAAATCTTGTAATAGACATTGAAAAAAGTATAATAGTAAGTATTACACTGACTAAAATGGTTATAATATTTAATTTCTTTTTTGCCAACTTTTTAAACTCAAATTTTATTAAACTAAACATATATTTCACCGTCCTAATTTTTTAAGTTATCTTGAAAATGATATAAATATAAATCTTCCAAAGAGGAAGGTACATTAGCTGCATTATCTATTGGTTTTTTACGGCTTATTATTCTTAAATCTAAAGAACCATTTCTGTTATGTTGTAGATTTACTATACAATATTTATTACAAAAGTAATCTTCTTCTGATTCTGATATTGTACATTTCCATACACTATTTTCAATTTCTTTTATTAATCCATCAACAGAATTTTGAGAAATAATATTTCCATTTTTCATTATAAGTATTTCATCAGCTATATACTCTACATCAGATACAATGTGGGTGGACAATATTATTATTTTGTTTTTGGAAAGATCTGATATTAAGTTACGAAATCTCACTCGTTCTTTTGGATCAAGACCTGCCGTAGGTTCATCCAAAACTAAAATTTTAGGATCATTTAATACTGCCTGAGCAATTCCCAATCTTTGTTTCATTCCTCCTGAAAAAGTTCTAATTTTTTTATTTGAAACAGAATCTAGCCCTACCATGCTTAATAACTCTTTAGTCTTATTCTTTGCAAAACTTGGTATTAAACCCTTTAAAGATGCAATATATAGCATAAACTCTTTTGCTGTAAAATCTGGATAATACCCAAAATTTTGAGGAAGATATCCTATTAAATCTCTATAATCTTCCCCCATAGATATAGTATTTTTACCATTTAATTCAACTTTACCTGAAGTAGGTGTTAACACCCCACAAATCATTCTCATCAAAGTGGTTTTCCCAGCGCCATTAGCCCCTAAAAGACCATATACTCCTTCTTTTAAATCTAAAGAAAGTTCATTTACTGCAATTTTACTTCCGTATCTCTTTGTCAATCTTTCTATGGATAAATTCATATAGTAACCTCCTTAATAACATCATCAAACAAATCTAATCTCTTCCAGAACTTCTTCATTTCAATAGCAAAGATAATTGTAGTGATTATATAAATTAAAATCCAGATTGATATGAAATTCTGTGTATAGATTCCTAAGTCGTTAACCTTTTCTAAAAGAAATATTAGCATCAATAAAACGCTATAAGTGGTACAAGCATAATTAAGTTCACGTCCTTTAAAATATTTCATTAGTTGCATACAGCCTATACACACTAAATTAAAGGGCACAAATGTATACATAATAACTCTAAGTGTACCTATATTCATTAATTTGTCTGCAAATATCATCATTATAATTAATACAATGCAATCTGTTATACCCAAAATAAACATTCTTGTAGCTAAAACTTTTTTTAGTGAATTCTTTGTAGAAAATTCAATTTCTAACATGCTTTTATAGTAAACTCTTGATATTTCCTCAATATTTATAATCAATAAAAGAGGCGATAAAATTGATATTAGAGAAAAAGTTTCAAAATTTAGAGAACTTTCACTTCCTATATTATAAAAAGCTGAGCAAATCAAAGCTAAAATTAAAATTTGAAATACCCAGGTTCTCCTTCTAATAAAGCCAATTTGAGATAAAATAAATTGCTTATTACTTGTTCTAAATTTGGGTATACTTGAATAATTCTTATGAATAAACTCAATTGCATTCATAGGTGCATCCTCATCATAACTAGGAACACAATAATTATTTAACATGTCTCTTATTTCTTTCTCTTTCTTATTCATGCTTGTCCTCCTTTCATACTCTCACTAATTAATTTTATTGCCTTTTTCAACCTATATTTAGTTATAGAAATACCTGAATTCATAATCTTAGCAATATCTTTTATTTTTAGATCTTGATAGAACCTTAAAATTATTATTTCACGTTGATCTTTTGAAAGCTTGTTTAAGGCCTCTTCAATCATCACTTTATTTTCTAATTTAGAAATCTCCTCTTCTTTATAAGAATCTGGCTTTATTTCTGCTTCTTTTAAAACATATTTGGATTCTTTCTTATAAAAATCTTTGCATGTATTTCCTGCAACTACGTAAAGGTAATTTTCAAATTTTCCATAATGTTTATAACTTCCAATAGTTTTTATTACTTTCATGAATACTTCTTGAGTTAAATCCTGGGCAGCCTCCTTATTGTTTAAATGTCGGTAACAATAGTAGTATACTTTCCCATAATATTTTTTTATTAATTCATCAACTAAATGAATCTTTCCCTTTTTAATTTCTACTATCAATTTAGAATCTTCCACTATTATCACCTCCGAGACGTCTCATACAATATAACGATTATAAATAAAAAAAAGTCAATGGGTACATATAATTATCAAAATGTAAAAAAGTAGCCTCAATCAAAAATGAGGCTACTTTTTTATAAAATTATCTTTAATAAGTTTATTTCTTTTAAAATTCAGCTGATCCTGGAGTTCTTGGGAATGGTATTACGTCTCTTATATTAGTCATTCCTGTAATATACATTAATATTCTTTCAAAGCCTAAACCGTATCCTGAATGTTTAGTTTCTCCGTATTTTCTTAGCTCTAAATACCACCAGTAGTCTTCTTTATTTAGGTTTAATTCTTCCATTCTTTTTTCTAATACATCTAGTCTTTCTTCTCTTTGGCTTCCACCTATTATTTCTCCTACTCCTGGTACAAGTAAGTCCGCTGCTGCAACAGTTTTTCCATCATCATTTAATCTCATATAGAAAGCTTTTATATCCTTTGGATAATCTGTTACAAATACTGGTTTTTTAAATATTTGTTCTGTTAAATATCTTTCATGTTCAGTTTGAAGGTCTATTCCCCATTCTACTGGATAATCAAATTTTGCTCCTGATTTTTGAAGTAATTCTACTGCTTCTGTATAAGTTATTCTCTTGAAATCAGAGTTTATAACGTTATCTAACCTATCAAATAAGCCTTTATCTACGAAACTATTGAAAAATGCCATTTCTTCTGGAGCATTTTCCATTACATAGTTTATTACAAACTTAACCATATCTTCTGCATTATCTAAGTAATCTGTAAGTTCTGCAAAGGCCATCTCAGGTTCTATCATCCAAAATTCTGATGCGTGTCTTGCAGTATTTGAGTTTTCTGCTCTAAAAGTTGGTCCAAAAGTATATACGTTTCTAAAAGCTAAAGCAAAAGTTTCTGCTGAAAGCTGACCACTTACTGTAAGGTTTGCAGGTGATCCAAAGAAATCCTTTGAAAAATCTATTTTTCCTTCTTCAGTTTTTGGTATGTTGTTTAAATCCATAGTAGTTAATTGGAACATTTCTCCTGCGCCTTCGCAGTCACTACCTGTTATTATTGGAGTATTTGTATAAACAAATCCTCTTTCTTGAAAAAATTTATGCACTGCATAAGCTGCTAAAGAACGCACTCTAAATACTGCTGAGAAAGCATTACTTCTTGGTCTTAAATGAGCTATAGTTCTTAAATATTCAAAAGTATGTCTTTTCTTTTGTAGAGGATAATCTGTGCTTGATTTACCTTCTATGGAAACTCTTGTAGCCTTTATTTCAAAAGGTTGCTTTGCATTTGGTGTAGGTTGAACTATTCCCTCTACTTCTACTGATGTACTTATTGGCATTTTACATAGTTCTTTAAAGTTTTCTAAAGAAGATTCAAGTATTACTTGAACATTTTTAAAGAAACTTCCGTCATTTACTTCTACAAAGGCAAAATTTTTAGAATCTCTTACTGTTCTTACCCATCCATTAATTTTAACTTCTTTATCCATGTATTTTTCAGTTTCTCTGTAAAGTGATTTTACTAAAGTTATATCCATGTTTTTTCCTCCTCTGTGGATTTTATTTCATAATATAAAAAAACCCTTCATCCCAAAAGGGACGAAAGGTATATATTCCGCGGTACCACCCAAATTGCCAAAAGGCCAACTTTAAAGTATGACTCTTTAATAATCATACAATCCAAATATAAGGCTTTGGCAACCTCTAAGCCTACTCTTTAAAAAATTTCGGTTAGAAACTCCGAGATGTTCTTCAATATAGCATATTTATGGAACTTGCACCCTCATCCACTCGCTTTAAAATATTATCTATACCTACTCTTCTCCTCATAGTTTTTGGTTTAATATTTTATTATACTATATAAATTAAAACTTAATTTAAATACTTTAAAATCCTTATGGATCTTATATAAAAGTGTTTATTACAATTATTAGTGATTGTCTAAAAATTTATACAGTAATTATCAATAATTATTGAACTTATTACAAAATTATAATATTTATAATATTATATGTCAATGATATTTAACAATACCTTTTATAAATTCAGAAAATACCTTAAATTTTGTAATTTCATTATTTTGAAAATATAATACATGCTATAAATGAAATCCTTTCCAATATATAAATTAATAATTAATATTTTTTAATATATTAATTCCTTTATAAGCCCCCTACCACACTGAATTATGACACTAATTACTATATTAACCATTGACTTTTATAACATAAATCTTTATAATATTTTTTCAGAAAAGTAAATTTTTCTTCATATTATTATAATAATATGAGGGTTGTAAATGTATACGTATGTTAGATTTTTCTGAATTGTGTTTATATTTAAGCCTTCCATATTGTGAAGGCTTTTTATTTTTGCTATTTTTTTATAATTTAATAGCACTCACTTACAAAAAATAAGGAGGATTTTATGGAAAGATTTATAAGTTTCATAGGTATTTTTGTTTTCTTAGGTATATGTTATTTAATATCAGAAAACAAGAAGAAGGTTAGGTTTAAACTAGTCTTTGCAGGAATTATTATTCAATTTATTTTCGCTTTTTTAATTTTAAAGACATCTATTGGTAGAATAACTTTTGAAAAACTTTCTGATTTTATTACAGCTATTTTAGGATTTACTAAAAATGGTTCAGTGTTTTTATTCGGCGGATTAGTTAACAATGTGGATAGTTTTGGGTATATATTTGCTTTTCAAGTATTACCAACTATTATATTTTTCTCATCTTTAATGGCAGTTCTATATTATTTAGGTATTATGCAATTTTTAATAAAACATATAGCTAATTTTATGGCTAAAACTTTAGGAACTTCCGGTGCTGAATCTCTGTCTGCTGCTGCAAACATATTTGTTGGACAAACTGAAGCTCCTTTAATAGTAAAACCTTACATAGAAAAAATGACAAGATCCGAACTTCATTCTGTTATGGTTGGTGGAATGGCTACAGTCGCCGGTAGTGTAATGGCTGGATACATAGGCATGGGAATAAGTTCAGCTCACTTATTATCAGCCTCTATAATGTCTGCACCAGCAGCCTTTGTGGCAGCAAAAATAATAGTGCCTGAAACAGGAGAACCTGTAACTAAGGGTAACGTTAATTGTGAAGTAGAAAAATTAGACAAGAATGTAATTGATGCAGCGGCTAGAGGTGCCTCTGAAGGTCTTCACATGGCTCTTAATGTTGGAGCTATGTTAATAGCTTTTGTTGCTATAATTGCTATGTTAAATGCAGGTTTAGAAAGTATTGGACACTTAGTTGGAGTTAATGGCTTAAACTTTGAAAATATATTAGGTTATATTTGTGCTCCTTTTGCTTATGTAATGGGTATACCTTCTCAGGATATGTTAACAGCTGGCTCTCTTATTGGACAAAAAACTGTTATAAACGAATTCGTGGCATATTCAAATTTATCCACACTTATAAAGCAAGGAACGCTAAATCCAAGAACAGTAACTATACTAACTTATGCCCTATGTGGATTTGCTAATTTCAGTTCCATAGCAGTACAACTAGGTGGTATAGGAGAGCTTGCTCCAAAAAGAAGAAGTGAAATTGCTCAACTTGGCTTTAAAGCACTAGTAGGTGGTACTGTAGCAAGTTTTTTAACAGCTTGTATTGCTGGAATATTAATATAAAATAAATAGATTATTCGCTAACAATATTGCAGAAAAAATAATATTAATGAGCATATAAAAGGTTTTTTAATAAATTATTTACTAATAGTATTATAGAGGCCGTTGCAAAATATATTTAATTTTGTAATGGTCTCTTAATATTGAAAGAATTTTTATGAAATTAGTTAGTTGTTCCTAAAAATATTTTACGAACAACTATAGCTTAAAAAATGATACAAAAATTAATAGTTACCATGGTTACAATTCAATGCCTTATATAAATATATGTATTCAGGTGCCCTTAATATATATTTGATTTTATGTTATACTTAATTAATCACATTTTTAGAACCAATGATTAATACTGAGGTGATTTTTTTGGTAAATTACGATAATGATATATGTTTAGAGAATCTATTTTCTAATGAAAATGGTGAAAAATTTTTATCTATTTCTGTTCTTCAAACAGCTTTTAATGTAGCTTATGAGGGACTTATTCTTATTGATAAAAATTATAACATATTAAAAATAAACACTATGGGTTTAAACATATTAAATTCTACAGAAGATAAATTAAAAAAATATTCCATAAAAGATATCCTAAGAAATTTTAACTTTATAGAAGATTGCCTACAAAAAGGGATTCACAAATTTAGCATAGACTCCTCTTTTTTTATAGATAATAACTCTATAAGATGTATTACAAATATAATGCCTGTAAAATTTCAGGATTCTATTATAGGAGCTATTGTATCTATAAGAGATACAAGACATATACATAAATTAGTTAACAATGTAGTCGGCTATAAAGCTTCCTATACCTTTGATGATATAATAACTAAAAATCAAAAAATGAAAAGTATAATAGAATTAGCCAAAAAAGCTTCTGAATCTGATTGCAGTATCTTAATTGATGGTAATAGTGGTACTGGTAAAGAGCTGTTTGCTCAGGCTATTCATAACCATAGCAATAGATGCCATGGTCCCTTTGTTGCAGTAAATTGCGCTGCTATTCCTAGAGAATTAGTGGAAAGTGAATTATTTGGATATGAAAAAGGTGCTTTCACAGGAGCTTCTAAAGGTGGCTATCCTGGTAAATTTGAGTTGGCTGATGGTGGAACTATATTTTTAGATGAAATCGGAGAACTACCATTAGATATTCAATCTAAACTATTAAGAGTTCTAGACAACTTAAAAATAATGCGAGTAGGTGGTACTCACGAAAAGAAAATAGATATTCGAGTACTGGCAGCTACTAACAGAAATTTATCAGAAGAAGTTTCTAATAAAAATTTTAGGGGAGATCTTTATTATAGGTTAAATGTTATAAATGTTCATCTTATTCCTTTAAAAGATAGGACAGAAGATGTTGAAGCCTTAACTAATTGTTTTGTAGATAAACTAAATATTAAAAACCCAGGCAACTTTAAAAAAATAGCTCCTGAATTTATGGATAAACTTAAGGCTTATCATTGGCCTGGAAATGTACGTGAACTTAGAAATATAGTAGAAAGAAGCTACTATATATGCGAAGATAATACTATTACAGACAAATTTTTAAATAACAAATTAATGAAAAATGAGCATCATAACTGTTGCATTGGAAAAGAAGAACCTATAGTTCCATTAGATATTTTAGAACATAAAGCCATCGAAAAAGCTCTAATTCATTGTAAAGGCAATATAGTACAGGCTTCTGAATTATTAGGTATAAGTAGAGCAACTATATATAGAAAAATAAATAAATACAATATAGATTTAAATGAAATATTAGAAGATAAACAGGATTAAACTAATTAAACATTATTTATCCGATGACTAACCGCTCTAATACTCCCATCGCACGCTGTGAAAGCGATTCGCACCAAATCGAAGATTTGGACTCTCTGCTTTTCTTCAAAGTGGGAGTAAAGAGCGGTTACATCCCTGGATAACGCTTTCTCCTAAGGGATAACGAATTCTAAGGAGTAAAACTCCTAAGAATTCTGTTAATAAGCTTTAGAGGGAGTAAAAACTCCCTCCAAAGCCAAGAACTCTGTTTATAAATATGAATTTAGTCATATTATAAAAAATAGGGTTATGTTAAGAAAATATAATGTTAGTATAATAATTTCTTAACATAACCCTGTTATTATTAAGTTGAGATTTGGAAGTGAGCCTATTTACTTTGCTCACTTTCCCCTTCCCCTTTTGATTCACTTTCTAATTTCTTTATTAAATTATGATTTAATAGTTCATCTGAACTCTGTAAATCCTTTGCACTTTCCTGCTTTTTAGCCTTTAATTCTTCTGTTTCAGTAATCTTTTCTCCAGTTTTTATATCATAATATTCTCCTGTCCAGGATACATAAAAAACTTTTCCATCAGTAAAGGATCCATTTCTAAAAGTGACTTTAGGTTCTTTTACATTTAATAAATCGTTACCTAACATATATTTCCTAGGCAAATTATATAAATTAGCCAATGTAGGGTATAAATCTATTTGACCACCATAAGTATGATTTACTCCTTTATTTTGATCCTGTGGGAAATGTATCATCATAGGTACCTTTTGAAGTTCATACCATTTTAAATCATTTGGTGATTTTTCTCCTACAAAGTCATACAACTCTTGTATATAATTTTTAGATATAGCATTATGATCTCCATAAATAACTACAATTGAATTATCTAAATATCCCTCTTTTTCAAGGTTCTCTAAAAACATACCTAGCTGGGCATCTGTATAGTGTATACCCTTTAAATAATTTCCTAAAAATGAACCTTCATATTTTCCTACATTAAATTCCCCGTAT
This sequence comes from Clostridium sp. CTA-6, assembly GCF_054768115.1. Classification (NCBI taxonomy): domain Bacteria; kingdom Bacillati; phylum Bacillota; class Clostridia; order Eubacteriales; family Clostridiaceae; genus Clostridium; species Clostridium sp. CTA-6. Next base: position 199,074 of record NZ_BAAAAU010000004.1, on the reverse strand, counting down.
CCTTTTACATCATCATAAGGGAAATGACTGCTTAAACTTATTAAAAAACTATAAAAGGGTTGTTTAAAAGTCTTCATTTTTTCTAAAGATTGATTAAAGAAAGATTTATCACTAAGTCCTAATCCTACTTCTTCATCTATATTATAAGTACTTTCTCCATGAAAATCCTGGAATTTTTGGGCTTTATACATTACATTTCTATTCCAAAATCCATCCTTATAACCATGCATAGCTGCTGTATAGTATCCCTTATCTTGGAGCGTGCTTGGTAGTGATTTAAATTGATTACCACTATACATATAATAAGCTGCACCTGAAGCTGCTGGATACAATGAATTATTAGACAAAAATTCCGCATCAGATGTATTCCCTGCTGCTACTTGATAAAAATAATTATCAAAATACATACTTTTATTTATCCATTTATTTAAATTAGGTGTTACTTCCTGCCCTTCTACCTTTACATTTATAGCAAATTGCTGAAGTGCTTCTACTTGTATAACTATTAAGTTTTTACCTTCTCCTACACCTTTTAATTTATTTCCCTGTATTTCTGATTTTCCATCAAAAGTGTTTACTAGTTCCTTCTCTTTATCTTCTGGAAGTTTCTTACTATTATTTATCTTATTTTTTGTAAATTGATAAGCATCTATAACATGAAAATTTACATTTCCTAAAACCTTAGTTATATATATCCTATTACTCATAGTATTAAGCAATCCCGGTTGATCTACTGATAATTTATATATATTTATACCATTTAATAAAATAGCCCCTGCTAATATTAAAGATCCCATACCTATTCTTATAATTTTTTTATTTTCTTTATAAGGCATATTTCTATACACTTTTAGGAAAGGTATAATCAATAGTATATCTAAAAAATATACACAATCCATAATTTTAAACAAACTTGTAATACTGGAGGCAACTCCCCCTAACAAAAAGGCATTCCTTATGGCCCCTATAGATATAATATCTTTATAATATCTGTAATATAGTAAATCTGCTAAAATTATTGAACTAATTATTATATTTAACACATATAAAAATTTAGTTCTTTTATGTTTTGGTAAAAAATATCCTATACCTAATAATATCCCCACAGATGCTATAACTGGTAATAATATATACTTATAGTTAAAAAATTCTGGAGATATTTCTTTCCCATAAAACATTACTTTTAAACTTACTAAAATCAAAAATAGTATTATATCTAAATTTCTAATAACTATTTTCTTAATTATATTTTTCAACTTTAAAGCCTTCTCCATTTCCATCCCTCACTAATAATATTTATAAAACTTATTATTAAATTTATTTGTCTTCTGTTTACCTACTAAACATTATATTAATTTAAACCCATAAAAATTTTAAATATAAATTAAATATCATTATGGTTATTTATATAATCCACATAGAAAGATAAAAATTAATTTTAAATTTGTATACCAAATATAAAATCAACGTATTAACTTTTTTATATTAATTATGACTTACCTATACTAGTATAAAATTTCCCTATGTATATGGTTTAAATAAAATATTAAAATTTCTTTAATATTTCTCCCTTGATTATTATATATGTTTATATATGGATTATGCAAACTATAAATAAAACCTTATACATAAACATAAGGTTTTTTATGAAAAAACTACCTAAAAATATATTTAATTTTAATATAGCAAATAAAAAATACACTAATAAACTCATATGTTTATTAGTGTATTTTTTATTTGCAGTGTTAAAACTAAATATATTTTATTTTCTTATACCATATCCCCCATAAACGGTCTTTATATCATTTATAGATATCATTGCATTTATATCGCTACCTTCTATGGTTCTTATGATTTCCTCTCTTCTCTTCCTCTTAGCGTGTATTATAAGCATTTTCTTTTGTTCTATTTTCCCTTCTGCATCTACCATGGTTACTCCTACATTTTCATCTCTTAATATTTCTGCCAATCTTTTACCATCTGATTCTGAAGTTATAACATTTATAGTTAATAGGCCTATAGCTAATTTTTCTTCTATAACACAGCCCATATAATTACCACAAGTAAAACCTAAAGCGTAAACTACCATTCTTATAGGGTCATCTTTAATTCCACTTAAAACAGAACTAGTTACATAAAGCCATATAGTTACTTCTATAAAACCTATAATTGACCCATATAATTTTTCACCACGAGTAATTAAAACGGTTCTAACCGTCATTAGTGCCACTTCCATAATTTTAGCAAAAAATATAAATGCATAATATGATAACATTTAACCAGCCCCCCCTATCTCCTTATTTTTAATACAAAATATAATTCCTAGTCATCAACCATAACATATTATATATGGAAAATGATTAATTGTTAATAGTATTTTTAAAAAATATATGTTAATTATTTAAAATAAAAAATTACTATCAACACTAAATTTATATAAATTTTAAATATGAATTAAAAGCTTCAAACATACCATTAAAACAAGTGTATAAACGCAAGTTTTAGGTCAAATTTAATCCATATTTCCAACCAACTGCTATACTATAACACAAAAAAACCTTAATATAAAGTACTTTTTTTAAAAAATTCACTTTATGATTAAGGCTCCTAATTTATTTAGTTTTTCATTATATTTACTTAGATAATTTACTAATATTTTTATTTGTAAATCTAAATTAATTTCCACAATAATCCATATCTCTAAGACATGCAACACCCACTAAACCTGGACCACTATGGGCACCTGAAACTGGGCTTATACATCCTCCAAGCATAGCAAAAGTAACATTAGGTAAATTTTTAAGAACTTCAAAAACTGTCTTAGCTTCTTCTTCTGCATTTCCATGCATAACATAAATTTTACATTTACCCTTTTCCAAAAATTCTTTAGCTATATCTATAAGTTTAGCTAGAGATTGTTTTCTTCCTCTTACTTTTGTATATGTATAATATTTACCGTCTTCATTGTCTATAGAAATTATAGGTTTAATATTTAAAAGCTCTGCTATAGTTCCAGCAACTTTTCCTATTCTTCCACCTTTTTTTAGATATTCAAGGGTTCCAACTACAAAAAATGTTTTAACACTTTCTCTTATTTTAGGAATAGCTTCAACTATTTCATTAAAACTTTTACCCTCTTCTAACATTCTTGCAGATTCCATTAGTAATACGCCTTCACCTAAGGATATAGATTTAGAATCACATATATATGTTGTAAGTTTTGGATGGTTTTCACTTACTATTTTCATTCCATTATATATTCCTGATAATCCACTGGATAAAACTACAGCTATTACATGGGTATATCCTTCTCCCTCTAACTGTGTAAAAAGATTATCCATATCCTCCATAGATGGTAGTGAGGATGTAGGAACTTCTACTTCTAAATTTTCATAAACCTCTTTGGAGCTTATATCAAATCTATCTTTAAGTTCCCTATCTTTATATATTATTCTAAAAGCTAGCTGCTTTATGTTATATTTTTCTAGTATATCTTCTGGTAAATCACTAGTTGTATCAGTAATCAATGCAATTTTTTCCAATTGAAATTCCTCCTAAATAACCATATATGAATATAGGTTAATTATAACACTTTAATATTATATGACAATAGATTCAAAAAAAATAAGATATAATAAATTTTATATATTTATTATACCTTAATTTCTTTATTTTATTATTTATTATAAAAAATATAGCCTATGTAAAAATTTAATTAATTTTATTATTACAAAAATAATTAACATAAACTATATTAACCACTCACTATATTAATCAATTATTAACTAGGCTTAAACTAAGTTTTCTCATTGCTCTTTTAAATGCATTTTACTTATGCTTAAAGGCCTCTTTATGGCTACTAAATCATTTATATAAATTAAATTTTTATTATAGCTTAATTTAATATTTTAGGTACTGCTAACAACTTGTAGCTAACATCTTTTTCACTACTTATTTCCTTTATGTCCTCTATACTATTTATTTTTAAAATTAGTGTTGATCCGTTTCTATTTAAAATTCCACCTCCAATAAGATATCTTTCACCTAATACCTTATTGTTTAAATGAGTTTTTATTTTGCTTAATATTTTGTCATCACCAGATTTATAATTAATTTTAACGAATAAATTATAATTATCTTTCACTTCACAAATATTCATTTTTTCAACCCCTAATTTCATAATAATTTTTATTACAATCCTATTGTATCGAACATATGTTTAATAGTCAACTTTTTTTATCTATTTTTAAATATTTTATTTTAATAATGTAAAAAATTCGTACTTTTTTTAGAATTATGTACATTAATAATATAGGAATTAATAATTATAAAAATTACTTTTTTACTTTTATTTGTTAGCATTTATTAAATTTTTCTTTAAATAAATATTGACTTATTTATTATTAAATGTTATTATTTCTACTAAAATTGTATAGATATCATCCATATAATTCTGATAATAAGGTTCAGAAGTCTCTACTTAGGTACCACAAATACCTTTTCTATGGGTGAATCCTTTATATATTATATTTATATATACATATTTATATGCATAAAACTATCAAGGATTTACTTATATCCTGGATAGTTTTTTTATGTTTATTATTTAGGAGGACAAAAATGGAATCAAAACAAAAGACAAATTCTTTATTTGAAAAAATTTTTAAACTTTCAAAACACAAAACCAATGTAAAGACAGAAATTATTGCTGGCTTTACAACTTTTATTACTATGGCCTATGCTTTACTTGTTATTCCTAACATCCTAAAATTTTCTGGAATGAATTCTTTAGGATTAAAAGGAGATGAAGCAGCTAAACTTTCTACTTTAAATGATCCTGTAGTAGCTGCTATATTTACAAGTATGTGTATTACATCAGCTATAGGAACTATAATAATGGCCTTTTATGGTAACTTGCCCTTTGCTGTAGCTCCTGGTATTGGACTTACTGCATTCTTTACTTATAGTGTATGTTTAACATTAGGATATACTTGGCAACAAGCTTTAGCAGCCGTATTCATCTCTGGAATTATATTTATAATTATTACTGTTACCTCCATAAGAGAAAAAATAGTAGAAGCTTTACCTGAAAATTTGAAAATAGCCATAACAGGGGGTATTGGTCTTTTTATTGCTTTAATAGGGCTAAAAAGTGGTCATATTATTATTTCCAATCCAGGAACCCTTATTAGCTTTGGAAGCTTTTCTGATTCTAAAGCTATATTAACTCTTATTGGAATATGTTTAATGGGAATATTAGTAGCAAGACAGGTTAAAGGTGGTATGCTTATATCTATAATTATAACTACTATTATAGGAATACCTATGGGAATAACTAATCTTTCTGGACTAAAAATATTAAGCACTCCTGCTTCTGTAGCACCAACATTTTTAGCCTTTGATTTTAATGGACTTATAAGTCATAATGGTACTGGATTTATAGGAGCCTTAACCAGTATAATAATGGTTATATTAACTTTTAGTTTAGTAGATTTATTTGATACTATAGGAACTTTAGTAGGAACAGCCCAAAAGGCAGATATGATTTTACCAAATGGAAAAATTAAAAATATGAATGAAGCCCTTTTATCAGATGCTATTGCTACGACTGTAAGTTCTATGTTTGGAACTACAACTACAGCAACCTATGTAGAATCTACAGCAGGAATTGCAGAAGGTGGAAGAACAGGATTAACTTCTTTAGTAGTAGGAATATTATTTTTACTATCCCTATTCTTTAGCGGATTAGTAGGAATAACCCCTGCTGAAGCTACTGCCCCAGCATTAGTAATAGTAGGGGTGTTAATGGTAAGCTCCATTAAAAATGTAAACTTTGATGATTTTACAGAAGCTCTTCCAGCCTTCTTTACCATAGCAATTATGCCTTTTAGTTATAGTATAGCTAACGGAATCGCCGCAGGTATAATATTCTATCCAATAATGAAAGTAGCTACTGGAAGACACAAAGAAGTACATCCTATAGTTTATATATTAGCTGTATTGTTTATAATAAGATTCATAATGCTACCAAGTGCATAAAATAAGGAAAGTGCGTCGCACTTTCCTTATTTTATAACCTAAAGATTATTTATGAAATTGTCAAACAAGCTGTGAATTTTTCATTGTCCTTAAATAAAATATTTGAAATTAGTTGCATATTTGGTGGGAATAAATTCTATAATTTCATAACTAGCGATTTTTTCTTTGTAAAAGGGGTCTTCACTTAGTATAGAATTAACTTCATTAATGTCTTCAGCATTACAAAGAATAATTCCACCTGTACGTGGATTTTTTCTTCCAGAACAAATAAATTTTTCTGCATTATAATACTTGTCTAGAAATAATATATGATTAGGCAAATATTTTTCCACTTCCGTAATAGGTTTTATGTATGTAATATTTACTATAAACATGTTGATTTTCTCCTTTAAATAGTTTATTATAATAATGACTATGGTCAGTGACTACAGTCATTATTATACACTTACAATGAAAAACCGTCAAGAAAGGAATAAATATGTTAAGAAAAGAAAAAGCTATTCTTACTAAAAACAAGGTTTTTGAAACCGCTATTGAACTAATTAAAGAAAAAGGATATAACAATGTTACCATAAGCCAAATATGCCAGAAAGCTGGAGTTGCAAAGGGTACTTTTTATGTTCACTATAAATCCAAAGAAGATATTATAAAAGAAAGTTACTATTCCGATATGGGGCAATTCGTTCTAGAACAATATGAAAAGTTAATTTCAAAAGATAAAAATATGAATATTAAGGATAAAATAGAAAAATTTCTTATATCAGAACTTATATTTACTAATTATGCTGGACATGAAATGACATGTCGGGCTTATGTAACTAATTTAACAGAAAGTATATCAGAAGATAGCAAACATTTTGAAAGAAGAGGATTTACAAAAGACTTAAAACTATTAATTTTAGAAGGTATTAACCAAAAGGTATTTGAAACAAAACAAACAGCAGATGGCATATTTTTATATTTAGAAAGTTTTGTAAGAGGACTTATGGCTTCATGGTGTTTTTCCAACGGAGAATTTGACATTGTGGAAAAAGGAGAAATATATATTCATGAAATTTTAAAAAAGTTATAAGCATATTTTATGCTTAAATTTAAAGTTAGATAAAAGTATCAAATAGTAACTTCCCTATTTGATACTCTTTTCTTATACATCATATTTGTTCCTATATCTTTAAAATTAACTCACACCACTATATATATTAGTTAATTAAAAACTTTGGACTTATGTTTATAGCACACATCTCATAGTCTGCATTGCATTTTTAAATTCCTGTTTTTCATATAGCTTTATTGCATTAATATTTTCTGGTAGGACGTTTAATTCTACATATTCTAAATTACGATTTTTAGACCATTTCTTAACTTCATTTATTAAAATTGTGCCAATACCACTGCCACGGTAGGACCTTTTTACAATCAGATCCATTAAATAGGTATACTGATGTTTTACTAAGCAATTAAAAGGCGGTGTTTCCTGTTCCTGAATAAGAGCGAACCCTAAAATAACTTCATCATTATCAATGGCCATTAAAATATCAGATTTTTCACTAGCAGTAATACCTTCTAAAAATTCTTTATCCTGCTTTGCACTCTGAAAGTAGGTTGGCTGTAAATTTCCCATATCTGAAAATAATTCTTCATACAATTTACAAATATCTTCTATATTATTTTTTCTAGCAACTCTAATTTCCATTTTTGCATCCCCCATTCTTTATAAACAGATTTCTTAGCTTCAGAGGGAGTTTTTACCCCCGCTAAAGTTCAGAAATCGTTATCCAAATACGTAACCGCTCATTACTCCCACTTTGAAGAATATGGGAGTATCAGAGCGGGTAGTCATCAGATAAAATATAAATAATCCTACTTTCTAAATATTTCATAAATATATAATATTTAATAGTTTAATTGTATCCATTATAAACATCAAATTCAATAATTCACCTAGAAAATTCATATTAGTTATAACTAATAACTAAAAAAGAATACAATATAGCCCATAAAGTTATGCAAATAAAAACTTTATGGGCTATATTAAATAAGATATGTGATGTATAAATCAATTCTTCTCATCAACTGAAAACAAAACAACATTTATATCATTGTAATATAGAATTTTAAATCATTATTTTATTAACCTTACAATCTAATATAATTTTTGAGCCTTATTTATTACTTATATCAATTTTTCCATCTTTTATTTCTATAATTCTGTCACTAAAAGAAGCTGCATGCTTATCATGGGTAACCATCACTATAGTTTTTTTATCATTTACATTCAAAGATTTTAGTATTTCTAAGACCTTGTTACCGGATTTAGAGTCTAAACTTCCTGTGGGTTCATCTGCAAATATTATTTTAGGATCTGTAATTAATGCTCTAGCTATAGCTACCCTTTGTTGCTGCCCTCCTGATAATTGATATGGATAGCATTTTCTTTTTTCATATAGTCCAACTTTATTAAGTAAAAAATCTAATTTTTCCTTATACTTTTTTTTAGGAACTCCTTCATATTCAAATATAATTGATATATTATCCTCAACATTTAAACCTTCTATTAGATTATAAAACTGAAAAATAAACCCAAAATTTTCTCTTCTTAACTTACTAAGCCTGCTATCCTTCATATTGAAAATATAATCATTTTCAAACAATACGCTACCTTCGCTTGGTTTGTCTAAGCCACTAAGAATATATAATAATGTACTTTTGCCAGCTCCAGATTGTCCCATTATACTTAAAAATTCTCCCTCATTAATTCCTAAGTTAATACCCTTTAATATATCATAGGAATTATCTCCTATATTAATTTTCTTTTTAATATTAATACCTTTTAATATACTCATAATCAATCACCCTATTATTCATCTGACTTTATTTCATCTATTATATTTATTCTATATATTTTTCTCATAGGATAAATATAGCTAATAACAGTAATACCTATAGAAATCAGAACTAAAATCACCATTATTTTGTAATCCTTAATAAACATCATATCTCCAATGTAATAAGATAAGATTTTATTAATATAATTACTTAATGTAACTCCTAAACCTAATCCAAATATTCCACTATAAGAACCTAAGATTATAGCTTCGAATAAAATACATTTACTCAAATAACCTTTAGATATGCCTAAAGCTCCTTTAGTTGCATATACTTTTTTTCTAGATAAAAGATTTATAGTAACATTGTTGCTCATGCTAATTATGCATATAATTGTTGAGATACATATTAAGACATTTACTATGGTAAATGTTTTTTTGTTATTATTATTGTTTTCTTCATTAAGAACAGTTAATTCTTGTATAGAATATTTATTTTCATATTTGTCTTTAAATAATTTTTCTATTTCATTTGTTGTAGACTTTATTTGTTTACTATTAACTTTTATAAGACATAAATCCTTATCCTTTACCTTTATGTCCTTATTGAAATTATCTTTGGATAGGAATAATACTTTTCCCATATTTTCAAAACTACTAACAACTCCAATTACCTTATAATTCACTTCATTGATTTTTAATGAATCATTTAAATTAATGCCAGTATTCTTACTAAATGTTGTTGTTATTATAATGTTTTTTCCATCATCAAGTTTATCAAATATATTATTTCCACCTTTTTTAATAATTTCTGTTGAAAAATCTTTCTTATACTGAGATCCATCTATTCCTGCAATATCTACCTTTGTATCTTTTATGACCTCTGTTGTTCTTGATTGTAGTAGAGAGTTCTTAATATATTTTATATTCTTTATTTTATCTGTAAAATCTTCCTCTACTGTCCCATCAATACTTAGCATTAAATCTGCATTACCGTATACATTCATTACTCCATTGTTTATCATATTTTTAAGTGTAACACTTACATAAATTGAACAAATAATTATTGATGTAATTATTACTATATCTACTATATTAGAAAATTGCATTACAAGCTCTTTAAACAAAATGCTAACCGAACCTTTAAATGTAGAAAATATTTTTTTGTAAATCCAATTAAACATTATAAGTAGCAGTTTTGCTAAAAATACAAAAGAAATAATAAAGAAAAGAGCCCCTAAAATTAATGCTAATGTTCCATTTTCTCTTTTATATTCACTAATTAAAATAACTATGGATACAATTAATAACACAACTCCAAAAGAAGATTTAAATATTTTCCCTATTTTATTTATATAATATTTTTTCCCAATACCTTTTAAAAGATTTATAACAGACATATTTAATATCTTCCTTAAAGAAACTAATATTACTAGTACACTAAAAATCATAATTATTAAATCAATGAATAAAAATTTTCTCAAATCTAAAGTAAAATATCCATCCCGCACTATATAGTTTAAAATTAGCTTTACGAAAGGAACAGTTAATATACTCCCTATAACTATTGAACTTAATACTATAAGTAAGTTTTCTACTATAACACTTACTTTAATATCCTTCTTTGATATACCTAAACTTCTCAATATACCAATTTGATGCAACCTTTCATAAATTATAAGTGAAAATGTTGAATAGGTTAGAAACAATGTTATAAATATAGACAACACACCAATTATCTTTAATGCCATATCTATAGTTCCTACATAGGATTTAAAATAATCCATATCATATCGTTGTTGGATTATAAATTTTGATGATACTTTAGGCTTTATTTTCTCAATCATATTATTTATATCATCTAAATTTTTTATTGTTATTCCAATTGAATAAGCATTATCCTTTTGGTCTAAAAGGTACTGGGCATTATCAATACTAATCATTGCAGTATTCATACTAGGATCAAATACCCCTGTATTTTTTGATATTCCGCTTATAATAAATTCTTTATTCTTATTTCCGATTACTAGTTTTATCTTAGATCCTACTTTTAAATAATTTTCCTTTGCATACTTTTCATTAATTATAATCTCATTTTCTTTATCTTTAACCTTATATTTATCTATCAATTCTATTGGGAATGCTGCTTTCTGTTTATTAAGATCAACCCCAATAATATTTACATCTTTTAAAGTTTTATAATCCTTTGCCATACCTCCTATTCTAGGTACAATATGACTTATTCCATCTATATTCTTGATAGAATTTATAATATCTTTAGGATTAAAAAAAGGGTTTTTTTCATCTGCAGTTGTTATCACCAGTTGGCTATTTAAAGTTGTCTTTCTTAGCTGATCTTCTCTGATTTTAATTGCAGAATCTTTTATTATAGATGTAGATAACATAATAATTGTAGACAAAACTAAGGTACAAGTTAATAGTATATATCTAATTTTATTTTTCCTTATACTGTTAAATGCAATTTTAAAAAACAACTTCATATTTTTCTCACCATTCGTGTTTTATATTTAGATACTCCTACTCTCTTTAAAAATTTAACTATTCTCTCATTATGTTCAAAAGCATCCGAAATTATATAAGACTTTCCTTTGCCTATGGCCCACTCTTCCGCAATTTTATAAAGATGATATATAATAGAGAAAATATTTCTTACATTTCTACCTTTTTCATTTATATAGTAATGTAATATATAAGCATAATCATTATGTTCAAAGGAAAAATCCTTTCTATTTATCCATACTTCTACAAATCCATGAATTTCTTCATTATACTCTACAACAAATATTCCACAATTATCATTTATTATAGACTCTTTAATTTGACCATCTCCACAATTAAATTCTAAACTTCCTTTGTAATAGTTATCCTTTCCTAATTGATCTACAGATAGCTCTCTCCATAGTTCTAATATATTATCTAAATCAGATAATTTTGCTTCTCTAACTATAAAGTCCATAAGCGCTCCCCCTTATCTTCTTTTAGTTTTCTATCTTTACATTGCCTGTTTTTACACTTATATAAAATACCGCACCATCTTCACTAATATTTCCCCTATCTTCAACTTTAATTTTATTAGCCATAGATCCTATCAGGTTAATTTTACTTTTATTTGGTACTTTAATATTTACATTTACAACTTCTCCATTAATCTTGTACTGATAATTACTTTCTAATTGTTGCAAATTCAAATTAATATTTCCTACTTTAGAACTTATATTAGATTTCTCTAACTCTCCTTTGTATGATATATTTCCATTTTCCATTTGAACTTTCAAATCTTTATAATTACCTTCTAACTCAATATTTCCAATATTATTTTCTATATTTAATGAACTAATCTTTTTAGGGATAACTATAGTGGTCTCTATGTTTACAGAACTGATACTAGACTTGTCTTTACTAGATAAATTTATCTTAATAGTCCCATCCTCTAAAGTGCAACTAATAGAATTTAATGCTTCTTGTAATTTATCCTCACTTTTTCCACCAACAAGTTTTTCTATGGTAACTTTAACTTCATCAACATTACCTTTTTTAATCTTTAGATTTCCACAATTGCTTTTTATTCTTACTGTGTCACTAATGATTTTATAACTAAACTCATTAGTTTCCTTTTTTGTATAGGGGGCTATTTCATCGTCAAATTTTATCTTATTCTTCTTAGAACATGAGGTTAATGTTAAAGTGGCTATAATAATCAGAGCAAATCCTATAATGATTTTATTCATTTCTTCCTCCTTTCCATAACCTAACTGCTTGTACTATTTTTAGACAATTCTTCATGAGTTTATTAATCCATTTAGAAATACATCTTCATTCCAGATACTATTTCTTAGACAGTTCTTTCATAAGCTTAGAAAAATATGAGTCTTTTTTTGTTAAATATTCATAATCTCCTTCTTCAACTATTTCTCCTTGCTTAATTGTATAAATACACTGAGCCTTATTTAATAAACTCAAATTATGGGTTATTATAATTACCAGTCTTTCTTTTGATAACTCTTCTAGTATATCTTTTACTCTCTTTTCATTTATAGTATCAAGAGCTGCTGTAGGCTCATCAAAAATATAAATTAATGATTCTTTTACTAAAGCTCTAGCAATGGATAATCTTTGTTTTTCACCACCTGATAAATTTGCTCTTTCATTAACTATAGTGTCATAGCCTAATTCTAATTTTTCTATAGTTTTTTCTAGACTTAGTGACTTTACAACTTCTTTTATTTTTGAATCTTTTATATCTCTACCCATCTTTATATTATTTTTAATGGATTCATTCACAAGCTCTATATCCTGTGATACTAAGCTTATAACTTTTCTTATATCTTTTGCTCCATATTCTTTTAACTCTTTTTCATTAATTTTTATTTCTCCTTGGTATGAGTCGTAAAAAGCACTCAATAATTTTATTAAAGAACTTTTCCCTGCTCCAGAATCCCCAACTATTGCAAAGATTCCTTTTGATGGTAGCTTAAAGTTAATATTATTTATAGCCTGACTTCCATTATTATATTTAAAGCTAACATTTTTAAATTCTATTTCTTTAAGAAAACTAAGTTCATTATTTTCTTTATTAGCTCTTTCAGTTTTTAAATTAATATACTCATTAATTCTATTAAATATGGGAACTATTGTGTGTATATCTATATTACTATTTAGTAGCTCATATATTGGTTGTACTAATAGTTGAAAGTACAGCCCCATGGCCACAACTGTCCCTATTGTTATTTTTCCATCCATAACAAGTAAACTTCCCATTCCATATACAATAGATAATGATGCTATCATTATTCCATTACTAATGCTATTCATTAACATGCTCAATTTTCTAAACTTTAAATTATTTGTATAATTTTTCTCTATTATTTCTTTAAATTCCCTCTTTACTTTCTCCTCTTGATTAAATGCTTTAATAGTATTAATTGATCCAACACTTCGATTAATTTTTATACATATTTGATCATAACTTTCTTGGATACTCTTAGACATAGGATTAAATTTACGTGATATTTTCCAGTTAATAAAAAAATATATTACATATAAAAAAATAACCATTAGTGTAATTTCTTTAGATAACATTAGCATTCCAATGATAATCATGATTATTAACACTATATTTTTCACAACAACAACAAAAAAGTTGGTAATAAATTCACTTACACTTCTTCCATCATTACTTATTCTAGATACAATAGCTCCATTACTACATCCATCGAAAAATTCCATAGGTGCGTCTATTACTTTATTAAACATTTTTTCTCTAAACATTATTGTTATATTTTCACTTATTCCCATGAAAACCCTATTTTTTAGATATCCAAATATAGGTTGGCATATGCATCCACCAAAAAATATTAATATGCCTATTTTTAGCTTATAAATTGAATTACTTGGAATAACACTATCAATTAAATACCTAGACACCATTGGAGATATAAATATAGCAACTGTATATAAAATAGTAAAAATTAACCCAATTAATTCTTTGCCTTTATATTTTTTTGCTACTTCCCATACATTGTTTAATATTTTCTTCATAATTTCTCCCTAAATTAAACTATGAATAAAAGATCTACATAGTATTTATTTTTTTGTACAATCTATTTTTATAGTTTTTCATATCATTTATTTCAAATAATTCTCTTATTTCATCTTCTTCACTTAGTACATCTCCACATATATACTTAAATCCATGCTTCTTAGCTTCACTTATTGATGCTTCAAATAATTTTTTAGCAATATCTTTATACTCTTGTGTATCTATGAATTTATCTTTATCCACATATAAATACTTTATATATAAAAACTTATCAATAAAAAACAGATAATCTGAATCTCTAAATGACAGATTTATCATACCTATAAAATTTTCTTTGTTTCTAGCTATGAATATCATTTCATTTTTATTCTTACCATTTAAAACTTCCTTTAAAGAATTTTTAGAATGATAAAAATTAAAATCATCATATTTTGTAATTTTCGTCTTTTCTTCATTTATAGATACTATGAGATCGGCTATCTTTTTCATATCACTCATTCCTGCTCTATATATTTCTATGTCTTCTCTCATAATCACCTCTCCTTTAAATCATTAAAAATGTATAAATCATAACAATTCTAACAAGCTTTCATTGCTAAACATTTTGCTTTGTTTAAAATTTTTAGTTTTTAATGTTTCATCAATAACTTTATTTATGCTGTACTTATCAATCAATTTCATAATAATATAAATGGATATATCATAAAGTTTTTCATTATTATAATTGACATTATAAAAATCAAAATCTTCCTTTATATTAGGTTTTTTCCCCTTATAATTACCATGCTGATCTGAAAGATAAACAGCTAGCCCTTCATTTAACCATATAGGCAATGGTGATTGTGTCTTTAAATTTAATACTACATGAACAAATTCATGTAATATTAAATTTTCAACACTCTCATTATTTGATTTTTTCCATTTATCATGATCTAATATTAGAATTACATCTTCAAAGCTTGTCCCGATAACCCATTTGGGGACTTTAACTTCTAGTATTTCTGATAATTCTTCTAAACTATCTATTACATCTACAATGACTTTATCATTAAAATTAAATAGATTTTTTATATTCATTGCTCTATTATAAAAATCCAAATAGCTTTCAATGTCTCTTAATACTCTTAAATCTTTAATATGGAAATTAAGATTATTCACAGCAACATCCCTGCTGACTACATTCAGCCTCATTTTTTTGGTTATATGTTGCTATTATTGTTTCTTCAAGGTTATATATCCATTTTTCACATTCAGGCTTCTCATTCATTGTTCCTTTATATGGACATCCTCCCATGCATATTGGTAATATGGTACACTCCTTACACTCTTCATATTCAAATGGAGACCATAATATATATTCCATATTTCTTGCATACATTTTTTCATCTACTTTGTCTTTAATTGTAGTAACATTTCCAACCGCCCTATCAACATTTCCAACATCATTCCAACATTTATACATATATCCTTCAGAATCAATTACATAAGCTCCAACATTATCAGCACAACAATAATTTGCTTTTACGCTTGGATAGAAAGGATATGCTCCTGCCACCTTATATCCTCTTTCAAAAAGTACTTTCTGATATTTAGTATCACTTTTTGCATATTCTTTTGTGTTTAAACAATTATTTGCAATTCCATTACAGCTATCTGTATATGCAGTAACATGTCCTAGATTAACAACAACATCTTTCAATCCATTTTCTTCTAATATATCTAATAATTCCTCCACATGATCAACATTTGTTTTATCTACATTTATTCTAATAGCTATATTTTTAATTCCACCATCTATAAGTTTTTTTACATTAGCCATTATTGTAGTAAAAGTTTCCTTATCTGAATTCTTTAATATTCTTCTTTTATTATGAATACTTGGAGGGCCATCCACTGTAATTTGCGCCCCTGTTATTTTAGCTTTTTTCATATTTTCTATAGTTTCTTCATCTATCAAGTATCCATTGGTTACAATATATGCACTATATTTAACATTTTCTCTTTCACATATTTCTATAGCCCTTTGAGAAAAGTCAAATATCATCTCCTTTGCTAATAAGGGTTCTCCACCATACCAGGTTATACTTATATTATTTTTATTTTTAGCATTTTCTTCTATCATTTCTATTAAACTATCTTGAACTTTTTTGTCCATAAGGCCTGCTTTTGGAGTTTCATAACAATAAGGACAAGCAAAATTACAAGCTAGTGTAGGAGCAATAACTAGTCCTAGTGCGCCACTTGAAAACTTTCCATTGTAATTTCTATATTTTAATAACTTTAATTCATCCATATCATCATGAACTATATAATTACCCTCTGACATGTTTTCAACTAACTCTCTCTTTTTTTATCTAAATTTTCTATATCTAAATTTTCTATGTTTTCTAATACATCTAAAAAGTCCTTATCTACTTCTGCGAGCGCACAAGTAACACTATTAAAAGCTATAGTTTTTCCATCTTCTAGTTTAATTATTTTATTGTATTTAGATTTTTTCATAATTTTTGCCCCCTACTTTGTTAAATTTTTAATAATCCAATGTATAACAGTCTAAATTTATTTTATTAATTACATTATTTGTTCCCATATCATTTAGTTATTCCCTTGACTGTCTTTCTCTCACATTTCTATATTCATTGAAATATTTATCCGATGACTACCCGCTCTAATACTTCCCTCTTCTTCAAAGTGGGAGTAAAGATCAGTTACGTCCCTGGATAACGATTTCCCCTAAAGGATAACGACTTCTAAGGAGTAAAACTCCTAAGAATTCTGTTAATAAGCTTTAGTTGGAGTAAAAACTCCCTTTGAAGACAAGAACTCTGTTTATATCCTTGAGTGATATACTTCACAGTTATTACAATTCACACATACGTTGCAATCAGAACAATAACAATACCAATTTTTATTTGATGATGGCTTGATTATATATTTCATATTATTCCCCCTATTTATTCTCAACGTTCTGTAAAGTTATATTAAAATTGATTTCTCTTTTCTCCCAATTATAATGATTTGATTTTAAAACATTTTTCTTAGAAGAAAAGAGAAATCAAATTAATAATTTTAAAATCATTTTGGGAATTTATAGTTATGAACTAAGTATTATGAAAGTAAATATGATATTAATGGTAATAGGTCTTACATTGAGTTCCACAATTTTCATGACAATTATCGCAATTACTACAGTGACAATATCCAGAAACATATTCCCATTCTTTCTTTCTATAAATTATATATTTCATGATAAAACTCCAATCTAAAATTTAATTCATTTAAAATTATTTTTATGATGCTTCTCCTCCATTAAGTGCACAATCTACTACACATACCCTTAAACAATTATTTACACAAACACTACTACACCCGTTTTCTCCACAGCCTACAACACAATATCCATCTTTTAAATTTACTCTTTTAATAATATATCTCATCTAATCCCTCCTTCCCATTTTCCCTTAAATTGTAAGGTATATTATATTAACCATACTAAAATTTGACTATTTCTCAAAATATAGTTCGAATTTTCTGAACAATTATTTTAAATTTTTAATATCTAACTTTAGTAAGTTTCTATCCCCACACACTTTGGCCTACACAGTTATTTACGCAATTTCCAGAGCATACAACACAATATCCTTGTGAAAATTTTTTAGCAGGCTCTTTTATATATTTCATGACTTTCCTCCTCTCTCCCTAAATTAACCGTATTATGTTAATATTAAATAGTATCTTAATAAACTTTTTTATATTACGTATAAATGCCACATCTGCTATTACATTTTAAAGAACAATAGTCACACTGATCACAATAACATAAGCCTATTCTAAAACTTTTAGGTTTTACTATAAATTTCATAATATTAATACCCCAAATTATTATAATTTTGGTCCTAGTCTACCTATACTAATATTGAATTGTTAAATATATTAAAGATAATTGATGTTATATATATGAATGATAATTTCGAGGAATTTACAAAGCTGTAATAGAATTTAAATTAATTCTCATCTTAATACATATAACTATTCTTCTTAAATATAGCTACCTATTATTTTTAAATTAAAATAATTAAGACTCTTAGTATAGATAGACTAGGAGTATTCTATTCTTCATTTCCTATTTTTAAACACCATATGATGCGCAATATCCACATCCTGATTGCTTAGAACAATCATTGTGACAATTTTCTGAACACGCATTACAAAATCCTAATACATATTTTGATGATGGTTTTTTTATAAATCTCATTTGATCCACCCCCCATTAATTATTCTTCTAAATTCTCTATTAGTTACTATTAGGTTGTACAACTACGCATTGATCTGCGCATCTGTTATCACAGTTTGTAGAACAAGCTACACAGAATCCTAATTGAAATTTTTTAGATGGATTTTTTATAAATCTCATAATTTCCCCCTCCTTTAACTTCTAAATTATATGAACATTAACTCTTATTTTCTTTAAAAAACAAATAAATTTCTAAAGAAAAAGAGAATAATGTACAAAACTAAATTATATTATAGATTTGATTTGGTTAGTTTTTATAGAGTTGATTAAATTTTTTATCTTTTTAATATAGTCTTATTAAATCTTATAAATTATTTAATGGATGCATTTAGTATAAGTTTTTTATTTTTATATCCTAGATAAAATAGATGCCCTATTTTATAGGGGCTTAATTAAAATCTAAAAAAATTCCAAAGTTATATAGTTTTCAAAGATAATATAATTAAAAGAATAAATATAATTATAGTGGTTTAACAGATTCTATTAATCAATATTAAGTTTAAAATATAGTAATATACATTCTAAATTTAATATCATTAAAGTATGAGAAAATATTAACAATCCATCACCTAAAATAAACTTCTTATTTTCAATAATAGATTTTAATGTATTCTAATCGGCTTGTCCCATGTGTTTTAATTTAACTTTAAAGAAATTCTACTATCCTTTGATTCTTTTTTCAATATGATTGGCATGAATAACACCTGTACTAGAATAAATAGATTTTTTCTTCAAAGCCATATTGAATTTTTTAATATTTTTGTTAATTTATGTCTAAATTCTTTAGACCTATATTTACTTATTGGTATATAGGTATCATTAACATTGATTATGTTGTCCTTAAATTCTTTTACTTTATTAAGATTAACTAAAAAACTTTTGTGGCATCTAAAGAAATCATGTTGAGATAATTTTTTTTCAAATTTTGATAAGGTCATTTTAAATATATATTCTTTCTCTTTAGTATGTATAGTTAACATCTTTTGCATAACCTCTATATATGTAATTTCATCTATATTCAAAATTATAATTTCACCTTTATATTTAATAACTAAATTCTTTTGTGCTTCAATACTCTTAATACAGTTCAACGTAACATATTTTATAATTTCATAATTTATAGGTCTCAGCAAATACCTATACGCTCTTACTTCATACGCTTGATGAATATAATTGACAAGCTTTGTTACAAATATTATTTCTACTACTGAATCAAACTCTCTTATTTTTTTAGCTATTTCTATTCCATTTATTTTTCCCATATTTATATCTAAAAATATAATGTTCATTTTTTTATAATTTTGTAGAAGCTCTTCTCCACAATCAAATTCTAATAATTCACATTCTAATTCCGTTTCTTTAATAATTTTTATTAGATGATCTTTCAAATAATTTCTTTGTTCAACATCGTTTCCACAGATTCCTATGCGCATATATAATGTCCTCCCTTTTATTAGTTTTTTAGTATTCATGGGCAAGCAAATTCTAGAAGCTAATAAAAAAGGTGATGACAGTATTTAATATAAAACAATCAAAAAAATTTTCATCATTTGTATTTTTCTTGAATATAAGCCTAAAAAAGTACATAAATAAAAATAAATTTTGAAACAAAATTTATTTTTAAAACTTTCTAGGATTAATAAATTAAATCTGTTATATTTTTAGAATCTGTTATTTATTACTATATATATATACCACATAATGTAAACCTTTTAAGAAGAACTAAAAAATATTTAATTAAATATTTAAATATACGAATTAATGATAACCGCTATCATTATAATTTTATTTAATAAAACACATTATAATTTAATCTATAAAAAGAATTAAATTTCTAGCCTTTTATACAATGCATACCTATAATAATTCACTCTTACTCAAAGTGGTGTTAAACAACGACTATATCTCTGGGTAGTTACTTTTAAGTTTTAGATAAATTAAAAACTCTAACCTAAACACAAAATCATCCCTATATTAATTTAGGTTTTATTATATCATAAAAATTAGGTTTAATTTTTATATGATAAGTAATTTTAAAACAAAAATAATTTTATGTTAACAATTATTACACAATTAACCTACAAATATAGGAAATGTACAAATATAGGATTCATTAGTAAAAGCTTTAATTTTTTATAAATCCAACAAGGTCCAGAAACAGAAATTTTTAAAATATTAACAAGCAATTAAAAGAATTAATTTAAATTTGTGGCATTCTTAAAATGAGAATAAGGGAAGTTATTTAACTTCCCTTAAAAATTATTAATTATTATATAAAAATATTCTTTTAAAACGAAACTTAAATTATTATTGTTATAATAAAATCTAAGAAAATTATATTACAGCAACATAATATTTATAGAAAATTCTACTTTACCTTTCCAACGTGATTGAAAGGATATACCCTATATATTGCCTTACCTTCTACTTGTTTATAATCAATAAGTCCAAACATTCTACTATCTTTACTTATCATTCTGTTATCACCCAAAACAAACAATTTGTTTTCTGGAACCTTAATAGGAAGTTTAAATTCTCTTTCAATAGTTTCCCCTTTTACATAAGATTCTTCAAGTTTTTTGCCATTTAAATATAAATGTCCATCTTTAATATCAATTTCATCCCCCGGAATACCAATTACTCTTTTAATTAATCTATCATCTTTTTCTATAGAATCATTGTTATTATTAAATATGGATATTATATTATCTACCATTTCTAAAGTGTCCTCGGCTATAGTTCCCTTTTCTTTATTTTCATGAAAAATAATTATATCTCCTTTTTTAGGTTCTGCAAAATTATAACTTAATTTATCTACTACTAATTGTTCATTAGTAAGCAAGGTGTTCTCCATAGAATTTTGTTGTACTCGAACCTTTGCAAAAACCTTACTATTAACTAAACCTGCAATAAGAATAGCCCCTAAAATAGAGAAAATCCAACTTTCAATCTCTTTTTTAACTTTTCTCTTATCCATAATGTTTTCCCCCTCTAATTCAAAAATTAAATCACAATGCTATGATAGTAATTAATTTCTCTTATCATAATAAAAATAACTAAACATTTCAATAATTATCATAATGGTAGGAACAATGCCTACACCAATAAAAATACCAATGAAAATATTATTTTTTGTCACTTTAAATGCAATTCCAGATAGTATTGCAATAATAGCACAAATTAAAAATGTAATATCAAAAGCCCTACTTTTGGATTTAATAGTAATAAACTTTTCTCGTTCATCATCATTTTGCTCGTCTTCTTTTGTGCATTTGCTATTTAAGCTTCTATATACTTCTGTTACTCCAAATAAGATACAAAATGTATCTATTATAATAGATTTGACAATTCTTAAGGTGTCTAGATTGCTAAAGCGTGTAATTATAAATGGAATACTAATTGCTGCTAATAATAAAAATGTCATACCACTTAAAAATTTCTTTTTATTATATATTTTAATATTCATTTTCCAAATTCTCCTTTAAACAATATAACTCTTCAATAGTGGTGTTAAAAAGGCGGGCTATTTTATATGCCAACATAATTGAGGGATTGTATTGTCCTTTTTCAAGTGAAATAATGGTTCTGGAAGAAACTGAAACTAAATCGGCAAGTTGCCGTTGCGTCATATTCGATGCTGTTCGTAATTCTTTTACTTTATTTTTCACCTATACACCTCCCCAAAATAAAAAATATGAAGCCAACTTCATGTGAAGTTTACTTCATATTATCATTGTATAGATATATTGTCAATTATTAACTAATAAAATTTACTTTGCACTTTGAGAATGTTACGTACTATTAAGTATCTATCCCACTCTTGTGCCATTAGGTATTGGTTTTTCAGGTTGTGCTAAAACAGGTATAATACCATCAGCATATCCTATATCAAAAAGCATCCCTTCAGAAACTTCACCTGCCATTTTCTTTGGAGCCAAATTAACTACAAATAATGCCTGTTTACCTTCAATTTCTTTAGGGTTATCTCTTTCCCCCTTCATTCCTACTAATATAGTTCTGTTGAATTCACCGAAATCAACAGATAACTTAACTAATTTATCTGATTTCTCAACATCTTCAACTAATTTAATTGTTCCCACTCTAATATCAATCTTGTCAAGTACATCCATATTGATATTTGCTTTAACTGGCGCAACCATATTGTTTCCTCCTTTACATCCTATTTTAACTAATTATACCATAATATAAACTCTTCTCTATTTTATTAAATTTATTTTTTCTCTATTCATTATAATTTGTTTTCTGTTATCTTAAATTTAAATAGCTTCTGATTAAACTTGAAAATTCAATAATACAGTGTTTTAAATTTGCATGTTTTCTACTTAACTATAAGATTTATAGAAAACATGATATAATTTTAATATTCGTTAAGTCGTAATTGTAAACTAAATTATCTAAATAAATACTAATGAATCATATCACAAATTAATTAAGAAAATAAAGGCTGATATAAATGGAGTGATAATAATTATGATACATAAAGATAAAGATAGAGAACTACAAGAGAGTTTAAAAATTGATTGTAAAAATTGTTTTGGGTTTTGTTGTACTGCATTATATTTTTCTAAGTCAGATGGATTTCCAAATGATAAAGAAGCAGGGAATCCCTGTATAAATTTAGATGAAGAATTTAAGTGTAAAGTCCATAAAGAGCTTAGAAAAAAAGGGTTAAAAGGATGTACTGCATATGATTGTTTTGGAGCAGGACAAAAAGTTGCTAAAGTTACTTACAAAGGTGAAAATTGGAGAGAGAATCCTGGAATTTCTCAGCAGATGTTTGATGTATTTTTAGTTATGAGGCAAATTCATGAAATGTTATGGTATTTATCAGAGGCTTCAAGAATGCAAGATGATTTAAATATTAAATATAAAATAAATAATATGATTATGGAAATAGTTAAAGTCTCTAATTTAGATGCAGTTTCATTAATAAAGTTAGATTTAGTTGTATATAGAAGTAAAGTAAATGCACTACTTTTAGAAACAAGTAAATTTATAAGAAATAAATATAAAAAAGGTAAAAGTTCTAATATAAATCATAAGAAATTAATAGCAGGACGATTAAATTTAATTGGGGCAGATTTAAAAAAGAAAAGATTAGTAGGAGAGAATTTAAGTGGTGCACTTTTAATTGCAGCAGACCTTAAAGGAATAAACTTAAGTGGAGTAGATTTCTTAGGCGCTGATTTAAGAGATACTGACTTAAGAGGTGCAGATTTATCAAGAAGTATTTATCTTACACAACTTCAACTAAACTCTGCCAAAGGTGATATAAACACACAATTACCAATATCATTAAGTCGTCCAGAACATTGGTGTGATTAAATATTTATAAATAATATTCTTATTTAATATCATAACTGAAAAACGAATGATTTACAAAAACACCGTATTATTAAGTTCTGATATGCTCTCCTTAAAGTGGACGGATTTAAAAATAAAAATCTGTTACTGAAAAAGGTAGCATATCAAACCTAAATTTTACGGTGTTTTTACTTACCATTTCAAAATATTAAATAATAAAATCAATTTAAATAGTCTTTAATCCCTATGATTTTACAAATGTCTACTGAATGATTGTTTCTAGTTTAATTATATACAGTCCCCTTACTTTCTTAAAGTAGCTAAAGATTTCTACCTAAGCACTATAATTAGAAACTTCAGCTTCTTTTTTACTATATTCTTTAGTAAATAAGAAAGGTAAATAGACTACAAAAATACAAAACAAATTTATTAAGACTGCTTTCCCGCTAAGAACAACATCTGCTCCTGTGCCACCATAAAGAATAGCACCAAGATTATTATTGATAAAATGGATCATAGAAACAGCCCATATGTTTTTCGTCTTCATATATACAAATCCAAAGAATACACTATAACCAATGCAAATAATAAGCTGATTTATAACAGAATAAAAAGAAGTTTTTGGACTATAATAAAATAAGTTCAATGGCAAATGCCATATCCCCCAAATAACTCCTAAAAGAATTATTCCTTTTCGTTTCCCTAATCTCTCCTGAAGGGCTGTTTGAAGAAAATATCTCCATCCATATTCCTCTCCAAAAAATATAATAAAGGTAAGAGGAAATAAAAGTGGTAATAAAAACATTCCTAACAATCTCTTTGGATCTTTGAAAGGAGTAATGAAATCTTTAACGTCACCAAAAATAAGTTCTCCTAAAAGAATTGCACATAGATACAAAATAACAAATAACAAAGTATACCTGATAGATTCTCCAGAATTTTTACCAATCTTCAATCCGAAAGCATCTATCTTGTCTTTTTCATCTGAAAAATACATAGTTATTAAAGCAAAGCTTCCTATAATGGTATAGCATTCCACATACCAGCCTGGATTTTTATGAAATATAAATATCTGTACCAAAATATACAAAACTAAAGTAATAGTAAAAAACAAATAGACTCCATAAAATTTTATTGGTAACTCTTTACGTCTGTTCTTGTTTAGCAATAAAGCTATCATAACACCCGTAGCTGGATAGCACATTTGTACCAGCGGAAAAGCATCTATTTTATATTTAGAATATGCAAATGCCATAGCAATTCCCATAACTGCAGTAAAGCCAAAGGTTACTACCAAAAATAAAATAAGATCTTTCTTTGAAACACTGTGCTCAGACATTTTTTACCCCCTCATAAAATATATAAAAATGTAATTAAAGTTCTTTCCCCATAACAACCATTTCATTATTTGATTGTAATCCTCTTTTTTTATAAAATCCTTCTGTCCTATAATCCTTTGTAGTAACTAATGTAATCTCAGTTATACCTTTACCTTTTAAGCGATTTTCAAATTCTTCAAAAATTTTTGTACCAAGCCCTTTATTCCGTATATCATTCCTAACACAGAATTCTTTAATATTAAAAACAACACCATCATAGAACTGCTCTTCACTTCCTAAAATCATGCCGCAAATTAACTCATCCTCATATGCTACAAGCCCATATGAAGATTCACAATTTATCATTTGATATAAACGTTTTGAAGCAGTTTCAATTGTCCACTTGTCATTCCAAGGTGGAGAGTTAAATGTATGCACATATATATCTACAACCTCTTTTATATCTGATACTGTCATCTCTTTAAAATTCACAACTAGTCCTCCTTATATGTTTTATTTAAACATATATTTACTTATAAATTACATTTTTTTATTCAATATTTTCTGCCATTCTCTACTTAACAATAGTTTAATTATATCCATGATAAACATTATTTTCAATATAATATATATTTTTACTTATTATAAAAAAGCACTAAAATATATTTTAAGAAAAAACAGACATTCCAATTCTCATCCTTCCTTCTCCCTATTTAAAATTACCACAAAAGCTTTTAAAGGTATTAAAACAAGAAATACTTTTAGAGAGTATAGATATCTATAAAAATAATAAGAATACTTTATTTGTGGATTAATAAGTAAACAGAACGTTTACTTAGCTCTGCTGCCACAGGACGTGGCATTAGAGCGTTAGCTTAAATATTAAGGAACAAATATTAGTATTCTTTATTTTTATAGCTATCTATTGACTAAAAGTATTTATTGTTTTAATTATCAACCTTTAAAGACTTTTTAAGCTGTAGTTTTCTTAACCCAATCTTTTCCTTCTACAAGTCTTGTTATCATCATAGCACATACTGTATTTCCTGTGGAATTTAACAAAGTTGCTGGAGCATCTATTATAGTGCTTATAACTGCCACTATTCCTAAAACTTCAGGGGCAAAGCCATATATACTTATGATAAGCATAGCACCTATAAGTCCCCCACCAGGGATAGCTCCCATAACAGCTCCTATTAAATAAGACACTACTATTATTGTAATTATTGCCTTAAAACTAGTCATATCATGACCAAATAATCCAAGTAAGAAGGTTATTTTTAAAACTCCACCTATAACAGATCCATCTTTATGAGTGTTTGCTCCTAGGGGTATAACTGTCTCTCTAATATCCTTTGGCACCCCCATATTTTTTGTACTTTCTAAATTAACAGGAATAGATGCTGCACTAGAACAAGTAGCAAGAGATGTTATTGAAGGTGCTAATGCATTTTTCCAAAATACTTGTACTCCTGTTTTTCCTGCTGCCATATATGCATATATAGTGAACATAATAAAATAATATACCAAAGTAAGCACCAAATATAGTATAAATACTCTCACATATCCTTCAATTATTTGTGGTCCAAGCTGTCCTATTACTGAAGCAAAATAACAACCAAGCCCTATTGGTGCTGTATACATTATTATATCTATCATTTTTATCATTACAGTCGAACCAGCTTCTAAAAACTTTGCAACGGGTTTACCCTTTTCTCCCACCATAGCTGTAGAAATACCAAAGATTATTGAAAATATAATAATCTGTAACATATTTTTTCTAGAAAATAATAATGCAAAATCTGATACTGTAACTGTATTTACAATCTGTTGTAACATAGTTACCTTTTCTTTATTTTGAACTTCGTTAACTGTATTTGCCATTATCTTTTGCATAGTAGAAGGATCTACTCCCTTTGTAGGATTTATTATTAAAGCTCCTATAACACCAATTACAGCTGCAATTAATGCGGTAAAAGTAAATACTATAAATACACTTAATAAAATCTTTCCTAATCTTTTCATATTAGCCATATTAGCAATGGCCGAAGCCACACTAAAAAATACTAAGGGTACAATTGCAGTAAACATTAAATTTAAAAATAAATTACCTAAAGGTTCCACTACTTCAGCTCTTGGTCCTATAATTAATCCAACTATCCCTCCTATAATTACAGAAATCAGTAATATTATAGACCATTTATAATTTTCCCATAGTTTCATTTTATCTCCTCCAAATTTATAAGTAACTTTATAAAATCTATTTTTACTTTCATATTCTAAGTCATATAAACAAATTCTTAGATTCATGTTAAATTTTAACTTCAACTTAAGGTTATAAATTGCTTATATAGAAAAGTATTGTACCTTATACATAGTATAAGAATTCTAAATATCTAAAGTTCAAAAATTATAATATCTCCAACTTTAAAAGTAAGAATATTAGCTATATTATAGTTAACAGATAAAATAGATTATTTAAAACTATTAAACAAACAAAATCTATAATATATTATATATATAATTTTTACTATTTTTATTGTTAAAACTGCTATTAATATTGCAAAAACTGCTATAATGTATATATAAACAGAATTCTTGGCTTTAGAGGGAGTTTTTACTCCCATTAAAGCTTAGAAATCGTTATCCAGAGACGTACCCGCTCTTTACTCCCACTTTCAAGAAGATGGGAGTATTAGAGCGGGTAGTCATCGGATAAATTTTAAGGATGGGATAATAATGGATATAGAAAACTCCTCATCAAATATAAAGAGAGGATATTTAAAAGAAGATTTTAGATTTTTTCATTTAAAAGATAAAAAAGATATGGAATTTGAACTTCATTATCATGACTTTAACAAAATAATCGTTTTTATATCTGGTAATGTTAGTTATCTTATAGAAGGAAAGGCTTATAAACTGAAACCCTGGGATATACTTTTTGTAAGCAGTAATGATCTACATAAAGTTATAATAAATAATGATGAACCCTATGAAAGGATAATAATATGGGTTAATTCAAAATTTTTAGAAATGCATAATAAAAATAACAGCAACTTGCTTACTTGCTTTCAATTATCTTCTAAACTTAAAATTAATCTCTTCCGTATGGAAGAACATAATATTTCCTTAATAAAACATACTTTATTTTCTCTTGAATCTGCTACAAAAGACAAGGAATTTGGGAATATTGTATTAAAAAATTCTTTATTCATTCAATTAATAGTATACCTAAATAGATTATTTATGTACAATACAAACCACATAGAAAAAAATGATATAGAATATGATAAGCAAATAGAAGAAATTATAAATTATATAAAAGAAAATCTTCAAGAGGATTTATGTATAGATGCTCTATCCTCTAAATTTTTTATAAATAAATATTATCTTATGCACAAATTTAAATCTCAAACTGGTTATACTCTTCATAAATATATACAGCAAAAACGTTTAGCTTTTTCTAAGTCTCTTATAATAAAAGGACACAAGATTACAGAATTATATATAAAGTGTGGATTCGGAGACTATTCAAGTTTTATACGGGCATTTAAAAAAGCCTACGGAATCTCTCCTAAGGATTATTACAAGAACTTTAAGAACTATTAGAATTTAAAATTTCACCATATTAGCAGTAAGATAAGATAAAAATATGAATAAGTTTTAATAGTTTTTCATCTGGAGTAATTAAAAATTAACCTGATTTTTTATAAAACATTATAAGGCATCTCTGAAACTCAAAATTAAAAGTGAATAGTTTTTAGTTATAGAAGTTTTACTTAAACTTTGTTTAATCAAAATTTAAAAAATTCTTCCTTAACTCTTAACTATCCACTTTTTAGTGCTTTTATATTTACGGCTTTTAAATTAAATCTATTTTATTTTAAACAAATTTCTTAAAATTATACCTAAAATTTAACTGTTTTTATTTTTTACTATTTTTAATTTCAGTCCATATGTCATCATATAATTTTGTAGTTTCTCCTACATCCTTAATAAGCTCATTTCCTTCTACCGCTTCTCTTGGTGGATAAACGGCTATATCATTTAATTTATCTTTATCCATTAAAGGATATGCTGCCTTATTTGGATTTGCATAAGGAAATTCTTCAGACACTTGGGCACTTATTTCTGGTTTATATATGAAATTTATAAATTCCTCTGCTAACTTTTTATTTTTAGCCTTTTTAGGTATTACAAAGTTATCATATTGAGGAATTACACCCTCTTTTGTTAAAACTACTTCTAAATTAGGATTTTCAAGTTTAGCAAGATATGCTTCTGTTCCCCATACATATCCTATAGAAGCCTCCCCATTTATAAGTAAAGTCTTTGGTGATTCACTATCAAAGGCTTTTACATTTGGCATTAATTTTATTAAATCCTCTTTAGCCTTTTGAAGTTCCTTTGGATTTTTTGAATTTATAGAGTATCCATTCTTTTGTAGAGCTAGCCCTATCATAACCCTTGGATCATCTAAAATTACCATAGAATTTTTAAACTGACTATCCCATAGATCATCAAAAGAAGTAATTTTTTTAGTTATTTTAGTCTTATCTATTACTATATTGTTGCCTCCCCACATATAAGGTAAGCTATAAGTATTTTTAGGATCAAAGGCTAAATCAAGTACATTTTCATCTATATTAGCTAGGTTTGAAATATTATTTTTGTCTATTGGTTGAACTAATTTTTGTTTAGTCATTATTTCAATAGCATAATCACTGGTAACTACCAAGTCATAAGGCACATTACCTCCCATTAACTTTGCAAGCATTTCTTCATTAGATGAAAAAGTCGAATAATTTACCTTTACATTGTATTCTTTTTCAAACTGTTCAACAACAGACTGCGGTAAAAATTCTGACCAGTTAAATATATTTAGCACTTGCTTTTCTGTTTTAGCTGTATTACTGAAAATAGTAAAGCCCATACCAGTAACCATTAATAATATTACTATAAAGGATAGCGCCTTTTTTACTTTTTTATTTTTAAGCATATTTCTTCTTATACCTTCAGCTATAACTACCATACTTAAAGTAAATACCATCATCACAGTAGATAGTGCATTTATTTCAGGGGTTACACCAAACTTAACCATAGAAAATATTTTAAGTGGTAAAGTATTACTATCTGGTCCTGCCGCAAAAAAACTTATAATAACATCGTCTAAAGATAGTGTAAAGGCAAGCAGTGCTCCTGATATAATTCCTGGTGATATTACAGGTAGTGTAACCTTAGTTAAAGTTTGCCAAGGTGTAGCACCTAAATCTTGAGCTGCCTCTTCTAGTGCAGAATCAAATCCATCTAACCTAGCTCTAACTACTATAATAACGTAGGAAATACAAAAGGTTATATGAGCAAGTATTAAAGTTATAAGTCCTGCAGGCAAATTAAGGGAAGAGAAAAAAGCAAGCATAGATATGCCCATAACTATTTCAGGAATAACTACTGGAATATAAAGTAGTCCCTCCATAGCCCTTTTCCCCTTAAATTTATATCTATACATACCTATAGCAGCTAAAGTTCCTATAATTACTGCGAAAAAAGTACTTATAAAAGCTATTATTAAGCTGTTTTTTAGTGCTTCTAATATCTGAGTATTATTTATTAAATTTTTATACCAATCTAATGTAAAGCCTGTAAAGGTAGCATTTAGTTTAGACTTATTAAAAGAAAATACTACTAGAACAAAGATTGGCAAATATAAAAAAATATAAACTAAAGTTGCATATATTTTACTTAGTAACCCTTTATTGTTTTTCATCATTAGCTAACCTCCTTTGTTCCCTTCTTTGGTTTATTTCCTTTAAAATAAAAACCTATAGCTATAAGCATTAAAATAATTAATATTACTGCTATAGCTGAACCAAAGGGCCAGTCTCTAGAGGTTAAAAATTGATTTTTAATTAGGTTTGAAATTAACATAGTTTTACTTCCACCCATTAAATCAGATATAAAGAAATAACCTAAGGTTGGTATAAATACAAGCATACATCCCGCTATAATACCCGGTAGAGTTAAAGGTAATGTTATTTCTTTAAAGGTTTTGTAAGGCGATGCTCCAAGATCATTGGCAGCTTCTATATAACTCATATCTAATTTTTCTATGGAAGTATAAATAGGTAGCACCATAAAAGGTAGCATTATATAAAGCATTCCTATAAATACAGCACCATCTGTATAAAGCATTTGCATTGGAGCATCAATTAATCCAAATCTCATAAGATATGTATTAATTACTCCCTCTGTCTTTAAAAGTATTATCCATGCATAAGTACGTACTAAAGAATTAGTCCAAAAAGGTAATATAACTAATAATAATAATAGTCCTCTATGTTTTTTATTTGCTCTTCCAATAAAATATGCAAAGGGATAACCTATAAGCAAACACCCTAAAGTAGTACTAATAGAAATTATTAAGGTTTTAATTAAAATTTGTCCGTACATAGGATCCATAAGCCTTTTATAATTCTTTAGTGTGAAAGGTAATCTTACGTCTCCATATTCACCTCTTGATAA
The DNA here is from genome assembly GCF_054768115.1 of Clostridium sp. CTA-6. Classification (NCBI taxonomy): domain Bacteria; kingdom Bacillati; phylum Bacillota; class Clostridia; order Eubacteriales; family Clostridiaceae; genus Clostridium; species Clostridium sp. CTA-6. Next base: position 167,190 of record NZ_BAAAAU010000004.1, on the reverse strand, counting down.
AGAACTAACCACTAATACAAGAAGTAAGGGAACAACAAAAAATGTAATGAGCCATAGGGCAACGGGCCCCACTGTTTTAAATATAGGGGTAGATTTTTTTACTTTACCTTTTATTCCTTCTTTGTTTTCTAAAATAATATCCGTATTTTTGTTATGCAATTGCTTTTTAAAAATATTTGAAAAAGCATTGCTAAATTTCCCCCACATTAGTGCATCACCACAGCATATTTAGGATTCCATGTGGCAAATACATAGTTTTCATTGTGGTTATCTAGAGAATACACATCACTTATAGGCTCTGATACCACAAACTCTCTTCCATTTTGGGTAACAACAACGGTTTTAATCACAGATCCATTATAAATTCTTTCTTTAACACTTACTCTTATTCCTACCATTCCATTATCCACATTATTGGAAAGTTTGATTCTCTCTGGTCTAATAGCAAGGCACACTTCTTGTGTCATAGATGTAGGAGATCCAGTTATTAAAATTTCTTCTCCGTCATCTTCATCTAATAGATATTTATTATTATTCTTTTCCAAAATTTTCCCTTCAAATAAGTTAGTTTCTCCAATAAAGTTTGCAACAAACTTAGTTTTTGGTCTTTCATATATATCCGCTGGGGTTCCAACATGTTCTATAACACCTTTATTCATAACCACAATCCTATCTGACATAGTTAATGCCTCCTCTTGATCATGGGTTACATAAATAAAAGTTATCCCTAACTTTCTTTGAAGTTGTTTTAGCTCTAGTTGCATTTGTTTTCTAAGTTTTAAGTCTAATGCTCCTAAAGGCTCATCTAATAAAAGCACCTTAGGATTATTTATAACAGCCCTTGCTATAGCCACTCTTTGCTTTTGCCCACCGGAAAGTTCACTTGGCATTCTATTCTCATACCCTTCAAGTTGCACCATCTTTAACATTTCTGTTACTCTTTCTTTGATTTGACTTTCTGGTACATTTTTAACCTTTAACCCAAAAGCTACATTTTCAAAAATATTCATATGTGGAAATAATGCATAACTTTGAAATACAGTGTTAACACATCTCTTATATGCAGGCATCTTTGAAACTTCTTCACCATCTATGAAAATTAATCCATCACTTTGGTCTTCAAAACCTGCTATCATTCTTAATGTTGTTGTTTTACCACATCCACTTGGACCTAAAATAGTTAAAAATTCTCCTTTGTTTATATCTAGAGAAACTTTATCAACAGCTAAAGAATTATTCTCCAAGAATTTTTTACTAACATTTTTTAATTGAACCATTACCTCAATCAAGAAAATCACCTCTACCTTATAATATTTATTTATATAGATTTAAGTTAATTATTTTCTAAATTCATTGCTTTATTTTAGCTACATTCAATTCTATAAATACAAATTATGTAAAATTTATTACTACTTTTATAAAATTAAGTTGATCAAATAGAAATTTATAAATAAATAACCCCTGTGTAAAAATCACAGGGGTAAAGATTTTGCAATAATAATTTATAGCATAAGTAAACAATCTTTTTATATGGATTTGGAGTTAATTTAAGTCCTAAAAAAGTCATAAATAATTCCTTAATACAGTTTTTCATATATACATGAAAACTGAAGTATTTTTTTATCCATCCGCCCCTGTTTTTTCTTTATTTTTTGCTAATATAAAATTCCTACTTAGCAACTTGTCCGTAATCATAACATCCCTCTTAACAATTTTTTTATTATTTACAAAGTTAAATTCATAAATTTATGAATTATTTTTTAAATCTATCAGATTAGATTATAGCAAAGCTATAGAGAAAATTCTACAATTTATTTCATATAAATTGAAATAATTATGAGAAAAATTCCTTTATAGTAATTAATACTATGCTTAACCTGTCTATTATGACAATAATGAGCTATATTAAAGAAAAACTGTGCAATTTAAAAATTTACACAGTTTTTTATAATATTATTTTACTTTAAACTTTTTAACCATATTACTTAAATTATCGGATAACTCTGATACCTTAAGTGCATTTTGAAATACAATTTCTATAGAATTACTTTCTTCCTGAACAGAAGCTGTAGTTTCCTCAATACCTGCTGAGGTCTCTTCCGATACTGATGCTACTTTTTGAATTTCTTCTTCTATCTTTTTACTATTTTGCTGTATATTATCGAACTTACTAGATACATAATCAATTTTGTCTACTATTTCTGAAATATTCACATCTATAATTCTAAAGGTTTCTCCTGTCCCTTTAATTTGATTTGTTCCTTTTTCTACTTCTTCATAACCTTTTTCTAAAGAGCTTGCTACAGTTTTAGATTCATTTTGAATAGATATAACTAATTCGGTTATTTCATTAACTGAATGACCAACTTCTTCAGCTAATTTTCTAATTTCATCTGCTACTACAGCAAATCCCTTTCCTGATTCCCCTGCTCTTGCAGCTTCAATTGCAGCATTTAAAGCTAACAGATTAGTCTGCTCAGATATACTTTTGATAACCTGAACCAATTTAGATATCTCTTGAGATTGAAAGTCTAATCTATTTACTTTTTGTACTGATTCTTTAACAATATCATTTATGGAAATAATTTGGCTAACAGAACTCTCCATTTCATTTTTTCCCTCTTTAGTTATACGTAGCACTTCCTTTGATGATATTTTAAGAGATTTCTCACTTTCATTTGCCTCTTCAATGATATTGTTTAAATTTTGTGAGGAACTAGCAACTTCACTAGCGGATACCGCTTGTTCTTCTACACCTTCTGACATTTCCTCCATTGTAACTGTTATTTGCTCGCTTCCTTCTTTTATTCCTTGGGAAATTCTAATAAATTCATCACTTTGTTTCTTGATATCTAAAGTTGTATTTATTATTTGAATTATTAAATTTTGTAAACTTTCTAGAAGATTATTGAATGAAGAAGCTATTTCCCCTACTTCGTCCTTACTGTTGCTTTGTATCCTAGAAGTTAAATCCCCCTCATTATTAGAAAGTTCTTTTAATTTATCTGATATTTCAGCTAGGTTAGATATTTTTTTTACTAATACTATAAAAGTAAATATAATTAATCCTATAAGTATAATAATTAACCCTATTGTAATATTAAATAGCATATTAGATTTTTTTCTTTCTGCTTGTACATCAGATTCATTTCTAGAATTCATTTTTTTTTGAAATTCTAGAATTGGTTCCTCTATTTTTGCTTTATTATTATCATAATTCGAATCAAACATTAGCTGCCTTGCCTTATTAAAATCCTTTTTCTCAACAGATTTCATGGCTTCATCTTCTATCTTTACTAACTCATCCGAATTATTTTTTGACTCTTCAATTAAATTTAATTCTTCTTGTGGTGACCCTAATTCCTTCAATCGTTCTACCACGTGATCCCTTGTTTTTGTCTCTTTTACCTCTTTCCAATAATTATCATAAAACTTTTGTTCTCCAAATTGTACATATCTTCTCGCTTGATTTGTTAAATAGTCTGATGCATTTCTAAGATCTATTCCTAATTGTTTAAATTCCTTTTGCCTTTCAATAGTTAGTCTTTCATTCTTAAAACTTTTCCTTAGAGAATATACACTAAAAATATTAGCTAAAATTATAACAGTAAATATTGCACCCATGATTTTTAAAAATTTTGAAATTTTCATTTTATCACCTCTACAAAAATTATTTTCTTAATTTTTTTAATATATTTTAGATTCTGTAAATTTCTCTTAGAATAATATTATCTCTATTAAATATTCCTTACATATGTTAAACAATTTAATTAATTCGACATTTATTGATATATTTCCTTTATTTTATTAATTTTATTAATGTTATGATTCTTATATTTTATTGTTTTTTATTTTATATTTTTATACATATTTTTTTTAAGTTCATTAATATATGGAATTAGTTCTTTAAAGTTTTTCACATATACAAAATTAAATATATAAAGGCTATGAATTTAGAAGTATAATATTCCAAATTCATAGCCTTTTAAATTTAAAATGAAGTTTTTATTTCATCAAAATTCAACTTTCTCTTGTAACAAATATGATACTACAATAAATAATATCACTGCAAACACTATATCAAATATTGTAGAAGCTATATTAACATTTACAAAATCTAAAGAAGCCTTCGCACTATTAACTGTATTTGATATAACTATACTAGGTCTTATAGCTAATTGTATAGTTTGAGGAAAAATTTTTGCTAACCATATGGATAACTTACCTACAATTATACATATACCAACAAATATACCGAATGATCCTAATTTCCCAAGTTTCTTCTTTCTAATAGCAACTCTAGATAATGCTATGGATACATATATAGTTAATAATAAACTTACATACTCAAATATTCCTACAATGGTTACAAGGGAAATATTTTTAAAAGTTAAATATGATACAATATGTTGATGTATTAAAGAACTATTCATAAAATTCATATATATAAATATTCCTGCTACTATATTTACTAATATAATTTGAATAACTGATGTTATTAATTTAGCCCCCAGTATACTTTTTCCCTTCACTGGTAGTGTAAATATTAAATAAGAAGTATCTGAATAAAGATCCTTACTAAACATATTTATATTCCATATTAAAACTACCAAACAGGCAAAAGAAAATATCATTATTGATAATAGAAATATTATTTCTCTTGGCCATTTATTTATTTTATAAAAAAGACCTAAATTAGATAAAACTACTAAACTTAATAATATCAAAATTTCTTTATAATAACATTTCAAATTATATTTTATAAGCTTACCCATTATTGAAATACCTCCTTATATAATTCATCTATAGACATTCCTTTTTCCATTCTAAGTTCTTCTGCTATACCGCTTAATGCTATCTCTCCCTCAGATATAAAGAAAACCTCATCAAAAATTCTTTCTATATCATTAACTAAATGAGTAGTAACTATAATAGTGCTATCTTCACTATAATTATTTACTATAGCATCTAATATTTTATCTCTGCTTACTGGATCCACTCCACCTAAAGGTTCATCTAATAAATATAATTTTGCTTTTCTAGATAAGGTTAATGTAAGAAGTAATTTTTCAAGCATACCTTTAGATAATGAAGTAACCTTACTTTCTTTATCTAAATTCATAAATTCTAAAAGTTCGTTACATTTTTTCTCATCAAAATCTTTGTAAAAATCTTTATAAAACCCTACAGCATCTTTTATTTTCATCCATTTATACAAAAAGTTTTTATCTGGTAAATATGCAACTTTAGCCTTTGTGCTTACCCCTGGAGCCTCTCCATCTATTAATATTTCTCCTGAACTATATCTTAATATTCCTGCTGCTATTTTTAAAAATGTGGTTTTTCCACTGCCGTTAGGTCCTAATAATCCTACTATTTTTCCCTTCTTTACTTCCATCGCAAGTCCATTTAATGCATTTTTATTAAAATAACCTTTCTTTAAATTAGAACAAGTCAATATCTTATCCATTATTTATATCCTCCTTTTCTAATTCCTTTCTCACTAAATTTAATATTTCTTCTTTTTTAAAACCTATTTTTTTCATACCTTCTAAAAAATTTTGTACTATTTCTCTACTCATTTCCTCTTTTAGCCTTTCTATTATTTTTTTATCTTTACTAATAAAGGATCCCATTCCCCGTTGAGTAAAAATTATACCTTCTCGTTCTAGTTCCTGATAAGCTCTTTGTAATGTATTTGGATTAACAGTAAGCTCCTTAGAAAATTCTCTAACAGATGGAAGTTTATCTCCCAAATGAAAGCTACCATTAACTATATTTTGTTTTACATAATTCATTATCTGAATATATATTGCTATTTTATCATCGAATTTAATTTTCAAAACTTCACCTCCAAAGTTCTACTGTACTATCTAAATAGTACACTAGTGTTATAGTATTGTCAATATAATTATAAAATTTATTTTAAAAATAATCATTTTTTTCTCTTTTTATATTGTTTAAAGTTTTATGGCGAGTACTTATATAAAAAATATTTATTTCTAATTCTATATAAATTAATATTTTATTGTACATAAAAATGCTCCCCTTACGGTATACAGATCTTTATTTTTTAATCTATCTACCTTAATGGGAGCATATAATCTTTTCTTATTTATCTACTCTACAGTACACTTTATTAAAAATTCTAATGGTACTCTTTATTTTAATTTTACTACTTATTTAAACAACATTTTTTGTACTTTTTACCACTACCACAAGGACATGGATCATTTCTACCTATTTTACCCTTATGATTAACTTTTTCTACTTTTTCATATATTTTATCTTCTTTTAATTTTATTTCAGTTATACTGTGACCTCTTAAACACCATTTTTCAATATTATTATTTATTTCAGTTATAATATCTTTTATGTCTCTTTCTATTTCCTCATTCTTCAAATATATTCTTCCTTTTATATCTTCAAATATATAATCTACAGAAAAAGCATTTTTCATAAGGCAACTTGTAGAATACATTAATTCATTTAACTTTTCTTCCTTGATATTTAGATTTTCTTTCATATATTTATTTAGTTTTTCTAGTGGCTTTATATAAAATTCTTCTTTATTAAATTTTCTTATATAATTAATACTTAACTCTTTGTAATCTAAATATTGTATTGCTTTATGTCCTTGTAGCACATAAGATAAATTAATCACATCTTCCACATAATAAGTATTATCTTGTTTCTTTATTCCATAATAACTTCTATTATTATCACTTAATAGATTAGTTAAGTAGCTTCTATCGAATTCTATTTCTATATTTCTATCTTTTCCATAATTTAAGTTAGAAGACATACTATGTATAATTTCATATAATTCTTCTAAACTTAGGGCTCCATAATAATGAAGCAAAACTTGAACTACTTTAAGTATATCCTTTGATATATAAAATCCTAAGTTAAATTCTTCCTCTTCTATAAAGTTTTCTCTTATATTATCTTTTAATTCTTCTGGTATAACAACTTTATTTTTGTCCTCATCTATTTGAAATATTATGCCTTTTTTCTTTAAATCATTAATTGCATTATCAAATTTATTTGTATTTTTATTTATATATTCTATCTCATCAAAATATCTATCTAAAAAAATATATTCATAGAAACCAATATTACTTATTACTTCATTTAAATTATTTTGTAATTCACTTTCTAAAACATGAACTAGTTCCTTTTTATTTAATTTACTTGCTCCTTTTACATCTAAGGATTTTCTTATATCTGTTAAATCACTTTTAGTTAAATTATTTAATAATGTTTCTAAATTGTTTTTTTCATTTAATTCCGGTATGTTATTACAACTCACAACCATTCTCCTATTCTGTATATTTTATTTTGTATAATGACACAATCTTAATTGTATATAAATAATAACTTTTTTTCAATACTCATCATAGGCTGTCATAGTAATATAAAGTAACATTTTTTTATATTTTTCATATACTACTATTATAACTAAAGATAATATCTTGATATACAAACTCTAACGTTATAAGTAGAGGTGATGATAACATGGGACACACACATCATAACGATGAATGCTACGAAGGATACAATGGCTTTGGTTGTGGCGATAATAATATTTTAATAATTTTAATATTATTATTTCTATTCTGCAACCGCTAAGATGAACTAAATAGACTATATAGCCTATAAAAGACTTTTAAAAATATAAAAAAGGGGTATTTCAAAGTGATTTTGAAATACCCCATTTTAAAATTATAATGACACAATCTTAATTGTATATAAATAATAACTTTTTTTCAATACTCATCATAAGCTGTCATAATAATATAAAGTAACATTTTTTTATGTTTTTCATATATTACTATTATAACTAAAGATAATATATTGGTACACAACTCTAACGTTATAAGTAGAGGTGATAACATGGGACACAAACATCATAAACACAAATGTTGTGGTTACGAAAAGTACGAATGCTATGGACCTAGCTGCGGATGCAACAATTTATTCGATGGTTGTTGCAATAACAACTGTGGTTGTGGATGCAATGGCTTCAGCAATTTATTTGGAGGTTGTTGCGGTAACAGCTTTGGTGGTGGTTGCAGTAATCCTTTAATACTTTTAGTATTATTAGGTCTGTTCTGCAACCGCTAAAATAAACTAAATAGATTATATAGCCTGTCAAAAGTTATAAAAATATAAGAAGGGGTATTTCAAGATAAACTTGAAATACCCCATTTTTTAATTTTTACTCTTGAGCTGCTAATAAATATTTAGGATTTATACTTTTTAATAGCCTATGAACTGGAATTAATTTAAATATTACTATACAAATTATAGCTTCAGCTCCTATTATAGGTATATTCACTGATAATGAGTATATAATAGGTCCCATTCCCTCTGGGGCAAAGGAACCAAAAAATACTACTCCAGATATAAAGTGACATAAGAATTTAACAAAAAAAGCAAATGATATACTTAAAGTTCTATTATTTCTAAAATATCCTGCAAGACCTATGGCCAAATATGGTAATGGATAATCGAACAACATTTGGATTGGATGTAATATAAAAGGATCTGTTATAAGAGAAATCAATCCATATAAAAATCCTGTTAAAAATCCAATTTCTTTCCCATAAGCAAATGTAAGTAACAAAATAGGAACCATAGAGCCTAAAGTCACACTGCCACCTTGTGGGAACCTATATATTCTAAAAATATTGAGAATAGTAGAGAGAGCAAGAGCAATTCCAATTTGAGTTATTGTTCTTGGGTTTAATTTAATTTTTTTCAGTTTAAATACAGCAATAAATATAACTAAAAAAGCTATTATTGCTAAAATTGATAATGGACTTTTTAATATTTCTGCCATTTTGCCAGAAAATCCAGAAAAAGTTTCAAAAAATCTTTTTCCCCATTCTAATGATTGCATAAAAAAACCTCCTATATTGTGCTATAAGGAAGTTTGAGTTTAAAAATGTTTAATTTTATTAACACTCAAGCTTTCCTACGCTGGTATTAACCAGATCAGGTTAGAGGGTTAATGAATTTATCATTTCTCAGCCATAACTTTTGGCACCCCTAGCACTTAATTTTATTTACATAATAATTTTATTACTAATAATTATAAGTGTCAACAAAGAAAACCTTCACATCATAAATAAATTATTAGGATTTATTTTCCTTTAACAAATCCCTTATTTCTGTTAATAATATTTCTTCATTACTTATTTTAGTTTCTTCTTTTACTTCCTCTTCCTTTTTCTTGAACTTATTTATTAATTTAATAAACAAAAAAATAGAAAAGGAAATTATTAAAAAGTTTACTGCTGCCTGTATAAAATTACCGTATTTTATAGGAACTACTGTTTTTTCTGAAAAACTCATTGTAAATTTTAAATTAGTAAAATCTATACCACCTATTAACAATCCTACTAAAGGCATTATAATATCCTCTACTAAAGAAGTTACTATTTTACCAAAAGCTCCACCTATAACCACACCTACTGCTAATTCCACAGCATTTCCTTTTACTGCAAAGTCTTTAAATTCTTCAATTATATTTTTCAAAATTAAAACCTCCATATTTAACTATAAACTATTATGTATATTATAATAAAGATGATTTATTTTCAAGAATTTTATTCTAGTAAAATATTCATGCATTGTTACTTATATCATTAAATTCAAAATCATTGTTTGCTCCTTATCTTTAGATAATTAGTTATTTTATTTTGTTTAGCAAATTTTCTAACTATATGTGACTTATTATGTTAGTAACAACATGAATTTATTTTCAAAAATGAAATTATATGCTATAATAAAATAAATTAAGGCACATGAAAATAAATAACAAATCAAAGATGGCAGTATATTTTGTGTTAGACAAGGAAGCAGGTTCCGTCGCTAGTAGTGCTATCGGCGGGTTCTGCTAACGCAGTATAGCTCAAAATAGACTGTCATACTGACTTGTTATTTATTTAAATGTGCCTAAAGAAAGAACGAGGTAGTTTCACCAATGAGAATGTAATTTACACTTTTATTTTATTAAGTATGACAAATCAAATTAATTTTAAAAGATTCTATGAAATTAGGCTTTTTTGTTGTACTTAAAACTTGAGAGAGTAAATTATTCTAGGGGATACTTATACCTTTTTACGGAATTATTATATACTCTCTCCTAAATTTAAGGAGGGATTTTTTTTATGGTATCAATAAAATTAGATAAAGTAAAAAAATATTATGAAGATAAATTAATTTTAGATATAGACAATTTAGAAATAAAAGAAAATAGCAGAATAGGAATTGTTGGAGAAAATGGAGCTGGTAAAACAACTCTTATTAAAGTTATTTTAGGTGAACTAGATATTGATGAGGGAAAAGTATTTTTTCATGCTAATTATTCATATATAAGCCAAAGTGAAAATTATGCTGGCTCCTGCGATGATAGCAGAATCAAGAGTATATTAGGTGCACCAGATAATTATAATGAATTTTTATCCGGTGGAGAAAAGGTGAAAATTAGTATTAATCAAGCTCTTAGTTCTAATAGCAACTTTCTTATAGCAGATGAGCCAACAGCTAATCTTGACACTAATACTATAAAAAGCATTGAAAAACTTATAAGTGAATATAAAGGAGGACTTTTATTAGTTTCTCATGATAGAGATTTTTTAAATAATCTTTGTGATAATATATTAGAAATAGAAAATGGAAAAGTTAAATTATATAAGTGTTGTTATTCAAAATATCTTAAACTAAAAGCTGAAGAAAGAGAAGTTGAAAAAAGAGAATATGAAGAATATATAACTGAAAAAAAGCGACTTGAAAAAGCTATGATGGCAAAAGAAAATCAACGAGATTCTATTAGAAAAGCACCTAAAAGAATGGGAAATTCGGAAGCAAGACTTTTTAAAATGGGAGATCAGAAATCAAAAAAACACTTAGATGGAAATATAAAATCTTTAAAAAGTAGAATTAATCATCTTGAAGTGAAAGAAAAACCTATTTCTAGCAAAGATATTAAAATAAAAATTACTGAAGGTAATAAAATACCTTCCAAAACAGTAATAGAAGTAAAAGATTTAGATTTATATATAGGTAATAAACTTCTTATAAAAGATGGAAATTTTAAAATAAAAAACGGTAAAAAAGCAGCTATTATTGGTGAAAATGGCTGTGGTAAAACAACTTTAATAAAAAAAATATTAAAAAGAGATACAGAAAACATTAGATTATCAAAGTATATTTCTATAGGATATTTTGATCAAAATCAAGACATTTTAGATAAAGACAAAACAATATTAGATAATATAAAATCAACTAGTTCTTATGATGAAAGCTTTATTAGAATACAATTAGCTGGATTTGGGTTTAAAGGAGACACTATATACAAAAATGTTTCTATATTAAGTGGAGGAGAAAGGGTTAAAGTTGCACTTTGCAAAATAATTTTAAGTGATACTAATACCTTGATTTTAGATGAACCTACCAATTATTTAGATATAAAATCTATTGAAGCTTTAGAAAAGGCACTTATTAATACAGACAAAACAATTGTAATGATATCTCATGATAGAGCTTTTATTTCTAGTATATGTGATTATATAATTGAAATAAAAGATACTAAGCTAAATTGTTTTTCAGGTACTTATACTGATTTCACTGAAGAAAAGGTAAACTATGAAACTAAAAAGCATGAAAACCATATTGAGCGTGAAAAGAAGGAAAAATTATTAATCTTAGAAAATAGACTTTCAAAAATAATTTCAGAAATATCTTTGGAGAAAGATTTGATAGTTAAAGAGAATTTAAATGAGAAATATATTAAATTATTAAATGACATTAAATTATTAAAAAAGTAACCAAATTAAATTATAAAAAAACAACTAAATTCCTATTATAAAAAAGAGTGCATATTAAAATAGATTTAATTTTAATTCCGCAAATAGAAAAAATATATTCATAAATCATTCATTGTGCTAAGTAGTTCTAAATTTGGCTGCATTAAAAATTTTCTACCCGGTAGAGGCGCCATCCTTGGCTTCACTACCGGCTCCTCACGTCCTGTGAGGAATTACGCAAATTTTTAATTCCGCCAAATTAAGAACTACTAAAGCTTATTCATATGTTTATTACATATATTTTTTTCTATTTTCTATATTAAAATTAAATCTATTTTTATTTTGGGACAACCCCTTTTCTATCTATCCGATGACTGCCTGCTCTAATACTTCCATCTTCTTCAAAGTTGGAATAAAGAGCGGTTACGTCCCTGGATAACGATTTCTAAGCTTTAGATGAAGTAAAAACTCCCTCTAAAGCTTAGAACTCTGTTTATATCTTAAATTGTTTTACTAATGAATTTAATGTATCTGAATAAGAATTTAATTTTTCTGCAGATCCTACTACCTCTTTAAGTCCCGCTGCCTGTTCCTGTGCTGATGCAGTTATTTCTTCAGTAGTTGCTGCTATTTCTTCAGAAACAGAGGATGCCTCATTTATTTTATTTAATATATCATTTTTATTATTATATATAATTTTTTGTGATTCATTAACATTTCTTATGCTTTCTTCTAATTTATCTATAGATTCTCTTATAGTATTAAAGGCATTATCTGTAATATTAATTTTGTCCTTAGTATCCTTTTCAAGTTCTATAGTTTCATACATTTTATCTAGTATATCTTTTACTTCTTTATTTATGTTAGAAATAACCCTTTCTATTTCTGAAGCTGAAGTTGAAGATTGTTCTGCAAGCTTCCTTACCTCTTCTGCAACCACTGCAAATCCTTTTCCTGCTTCTCCTGCCCTTGCAGATTCTATACTAGCATTAAGTGCTAATAAAGAAGTTTGTTCTGTTATAGATTGTATTGTCTCTGTTATCATACTTATTTGATTTGAACTTTCTGCTAATGTATCAATTTTATTAGCTAATTCCTGGTTTGATTTAGAATTCAATTCAAATTTATTTTTTAACCCTTTTACAGCCTGTCCACTATCTTTTATAATATTTCTAACTATATCAGACTCTTTGACCATTTCCTTAGAATTTTCCATAGAATTTTCTACTTTATCTGATAAATCACTTATAGAATTTAAACTTCCTTCCATGGACTGAGCTTGATCTGAAGTTGCATCTGCTATGTTTTGTACTACTTGTACTATTTCATTTCCTGCCATTTCTGATTGCTCTGTTATATCTTTTAAAATATCTGAAGATTCTTTTACATCAGAAGAAACACTCTTAAGGCTATCTAAAATTTTTACTGTTTCTTCTCTTACTATATTAATTCCATCCATTATTAATTCCATCTCATAAATTGAAGTTTCACCCTTATCTATGCTCTGGGTAAAATCTCCATTCTTCATACAGGCCAATGCATCCTCTATTTTTCTTATAGGATTTATTATTTTTTTAGAAAATACTGCTCCTATTGCTAACGCTCCTGCTAAAGATAAAAGGGATATTGTAACTATCATTCTATAATATTTATTAAGTTCAGATTGTATCTCACTATAAGGTAAAAATCCTACAATGCTCCAGGATGTTGCTCCATCTTTTTCTGTTATGACTTTATACTCTTTTCCATTAATTTTTACTTTATCTATAATTCCCTTATTTACTATTTCCTTAGGCCAATTCAAATCTTTTATATTTTTATTTAATTTTTCTTTATCTTTATGCCCTATAATTGAACCATTTTTATCAACTAATACCACAAAGCCTTCTTTGCCAATCTTAGTATTTTTAGCAATGGCTGATAAATCATCTAATTTTATGTCCATACCGATTACTCCAACTAAAGAATCCTTCTCATCCATAACAGCTTTAGCTATAGTTACCATTAAACTATTGGTACCTGCTGTATCTTTGTATGGTTCTGTAATAATAGGGTCTCCTTTCATTTCAACTGCCTTCTTATACCAAGGCCTTGTTCTTGGATCAATGCTATTAACTACATCAGTTTTAGGTGAAAATATAGTATTTCCTTTAACTGTTCCTAGATAAACATTTGTAATTTCAGAATGAGAACTTCTAAAGGCCTCTAATGCATAGAAAAGCCAATTAGCATTATCCTTATTTTTGAGTAAATTTTTAGCATTACCATCATTAGCCAAAGTATTAATTGATTCCATATTATTTTTATTTTTTTGTGCTATCATAGCTTGGAAACTAAGCACAGAATTCTTTGTTGTTGATTCAAAATTACTTTTTAGACTTTTAGTTTGTGAATAATTAGTATATATACCAACAATCAATATAGGAATTAAAGCTACAAATATAAGTAAAGTCGAAATTATACGTTTTATACTTTTGTTTTTCATAAAATGCCCCCCCGTTTTATAAAAAATTCTGATAATTTATATTATATTATACTACAAGTATTAACAGTTAAATATAATTTTTAATACTATTGTTAATTTATTTGTAGTATACCTTAATTAAACTATATTGTAATGCATTTCAATAAACCCTATTATAAGTTAATTATAATAAAATCTATAAAAAACTAAAAGCTATTAAGGGTAAAATATTAATTAAATATAGAGATTTTTAGGAATTCATGCAGCTTTAATGAATAGCTTATAAGAAAAGAAAAATAAAAAGAGATTTTTTAGTAATGTAAACTTTTTTAATTTTTCACAAATATAAAATTAAAAGGGATATTAATAATACACTAAAGCTCAATATACAAAACTTCATCTAACTTTTTAAAGCTATATGCTAAAACTATTAATTTAATTTAGCTGTATTCTATAAAACTTAATATAGCTTTAAAAAGATATCCGTTTATAAAGATATTAAAATAATATTTTTATTATAAAATTAAATCATTTAAATTCTAATATTAAAAAAATTTTTTAATATCCCTATAGTATAAGAACACTTTACTATAATTATTAATTCCCTTCTTCTATATTTTGTCCCGTAATCTTTATAATTATTTATTTTAATAATTAGTAATTATACACAATTAAATTTTAAGCAATAAAAAAAGGAGGTCTCAAAATAAATTTAATTTTAAAACCACCAATATAAAAAATACACTTAATAAACTAGTTAATTTCTCTCATAAGTTCTAAATCTGGATTCATTAAGAACTACTAGAGCTTATTCATATGTTTATTACGTGCATTTTTTTATCTCTACTATATTAAAATTAAACATAGTATATTATAATTTAAAATTTTAATCAAAATAATGTTTTACATCTAATCCACCAAAAGCTGCTATACAATTAACTTTTAGAGTTGGTCCTCCATTATTCATATTTCTATTTCTAGTTTTATTACTCCATCCACCAAATATTGGTATACCAGTTATAACCACATTCCAATTTTCAGGAACTACTATATCTACTCCTCCAAAAGCTACGAATACATCTATATAAGCGCCGTCAAAACCCAACTGGGCATCTAATAAATCTAAATCTACTCCTGCAAATATAGTTGTTATACTTCCACCCTTAAAAGCTTTTGAATTATTCTTAGTTCTAGCTCCTGAAAATATTGCTCCTGTTTTTACAAAATCCTCTGAACTTTGTCCTCCGAAAAAAGTTCTATCTTTCGCTCTAAAGCTTTCCTTATAAGATAATAAATAAAAACCTATTAAAAGAAAAATTCCTGCCCAAAAGAATTTAGATACATTATATAATATATTTAAATTCCTTAATTGAAACATTACTCCTAACAATATTAATACAATTCCATTTACATATGAAACTGATTTTTCTAGAAGTTTTTTGACACCAATAACTATTAATATAATTGGCCAATAATTACTTATAATATTTCCAAAATCCCATAAATTTAATGCTTCTAAAAATATTCCTAAGCCTATAACAAGAAATATAATACCTAAACTACTTTTACCCTTCACTTTTTATCCCTCCATTTATAAAATTATTTTTTTATTTACTAAATCCTCAATCTCATATTAATATAATAAAGCAGTTAATTATTATTAATCTTATTATATAAGAAAAATGAATTATATGTTAGTATCTAAGGTAATTTTTCACTATGACAAAAGTAATTATTTATTATATCGTAAAGGAAAATTATATATTAACAAAAATAGTAGTTCACCTCATTAAGTGCTTTTAAATTTTAAGAGTACTAAAATTTATTAAGTCTGTATTACTTTTAAATAATATCTTTACTATCTAAGTTTTAATTAGCATAGCTTTATAATAAAGTTATAACTTTATATATAATAAAAAACAAAACTTCAGCAAAACTTAGGTAAATTGTCATAATTTTGACCTAATATTTTACTGAAGTCTTATATTTTTTATAGGGATAATTTAATTATTATTTTATTGAAGTTATATATTTACTAGGCTCCTAAATTTGTGTTAGCCTTTTTATTTTTATTTAAAGTATTGTAAGCCTCTACTGCAAGTACTACAGCTAATACAAGTAATATTACTGCCATTACTCCTAATATATAATTGGGTTTTGCTCCAAATAAATAGGATTTTATTATTAAGAATAGTGCAGATAGTGTTACTGCAAACATGAAAATCATTGGTATTATTATCATTATTGTCTTCTTTCCTCTTCTTGAAAGCCATGCTGTTAATGACAATAATGCTAATGCAGCTAATAATTGATTTGCTGAACCAAATATTGGCCATATTTTTTCATATCCATATAATATTAGTCCTAATGCACAAAATACTGTTATTAATGTTGACACATACATATTAGTAAATACTGATTTCTTTTCCCCCTCTTTTTCATTAGAGCCTTGAAAAAACTCTTGGAATATATATCTTCCTATTCTTGTAGCTGTATCCAAACTTGTTAAAGCAAAGGCAGAGAAGGATAATGTTACGAATACTTTACCTATAGCTAATGGTATTCCAAAGGAATTCATAAAGGCTGCACAACTGTTAGCAAAAATTTCTGCTGGTGTACCTTTAGCTTTAGCAACATATCCTACAGCAATTAAAGCTATAATAGCTACAACTCCTTCAATTAACATGGAACCATATCCTATAAGTTGAGTATCCTTTTCACTATTTAATTGTTTTGAAGATGTTCCTGAACTTACTAAAGAGTGAAATCCTGAAACTGCTCCACAAGCTACTGTTACAAATAAGAATGGGAATAAAGTTTGACCTTTTACCGTAAATGATGTGGTTGGTGCCAATTGCATAGTTGGATGAAGAACTAATATACCTATAAAAGCTCCTATAAGCATAGCATACAACAAAAATGAGCAAAGATAATCTCTTGGTTGAAGAAGTAACCAAACTGGCATAGTAGATGCTGCAGTAATATATATTAAAAGTATTATTTGCCATTGAAACTTACTTAATTTTAATACTGGAAATCTATATCCTATATATATGCAGAAAAATAATAAAGCAACGCCCACTACTGTAGACAACCCTACTGGAGCATTTCTTCTATATACAAAAAATCCAAAACCCATAGCTAAAAATATAAAGAGAATTGATGCTGTCCCAGAACGTGCTCCTGTTAAAAGTTCTGGTGTTTGTGGATTATATGCAAAAGTAGAAGCACAAATATCTGTAAAGGCTGCTACAACTAGAACTAATGTAACCCAAGCAAAAACATTAAATAATTTTTTACCCTTTTCACCTATATTAACACGAATTATCTCTCCTATAGAGTTTCCTCCATGTCTTATAGATGCAAATAAAGAACCAAAATCATGAACACCACCTATAAAGATACTTCCTATAACAATCCATAACATTACAGGAACCCATCCAAATATAGCTGCTTGTATAGGCCCTGCTATAGGCCCTGCCCCTGCTATAGATGAGAAATGGTGACCTAATAAAATTTTAGCATCTGCTGGACAATAATCCACATTATCAAATTTAGTATGAGCTGGTGTTTGCTTACTTATATCTATGCCCCAGTGTTTAGCAAGCCATCTACCGTAGGTTAAATAAGCAATCAAGAATAAAATGATACCAGTTAAAAGTAACACTACTGAGTTCATAAAAACCCCTCCTAATTTTTATTAAAGTGTTTTTGATACACCTTTTTAACAAATTTACCAGCTTTATTAGTTATAACTTCTTTATTTTTTAAATCTATCAAAATTAATCTTATATCGCACCATCCAAACCAATAAAATTTATAAGCCTTTGCAAATTTAAACTTTTTAACATATTGTTTTATATTATAATCAATGGAATTTTCACTTATTAATATGCCTGTTAAATAGGAACTTTTATGATCTTTATGAGGTGTTACACATAGTTTCTCTGCTTCTATGAGCATATCTATATGGTTATCTAATGTTTCTTTTGAAATGTTATCTAAACGTTTTACAAAACAAAATTCATTTGTTTCAAAGCTATCAATAATATCTTTTTCTGTAATCATTGTTCTAACATTAATTAATTTACAATGAGCTAAAATATCTAAATGATTTTCTAAAAAATAAGTATCTTTCTTTATTTTAAAATGGGATCTGTATGAATTTTCTAACTTACTAATATATAATTCTCCATCCATAAATTGCCTACCCCCTACTTTAAATAAAGCATAACACTTTGATAAATACTAATCAAACTTCATATATCTTTATTTATGTTAAAATTTGTCTGTATATTTTTCAATATTAAAAATTATCTGGGAATATTAATATTTTATGTAAATTTTAACAAAAGGGTGCCATTATAAAAATAAAATAGATTTAATTTTAACACTTCTAAAATAAAAAATACACTTCATAAACCACTTTATTTCTCTAAAAAGTTCTAAATATAGCTTTATTAAAAATTTTCTTCCAGATGAAAACACTATAATTACTTATAGCTTTTCACACTATAAATAATTGAGTTAAATCCCCCTACTGCTTAAAAACTAATAAAGCTCATTAATAGGTTTATAAAATGTATTTTTTCTAGATTAAAATCAAATCTATTATTATAAATTTATTTTTTCTAAAAATTTATATATACGTTCTTTATACTCTTCTTTATTTTTCATATAAGACTCTGCATGATCTGCATTGGGAGCTAAATATATATCTTTTACTCCTATTTTTTTATTTTTGTACATATCTATGCTCATTTCCTTTGGTATATATTTATCTTCCATACCATGTATAAAAAGTATAGGTGTTTCTACTTTTTCTATATCTTTTATAGGTGATACTTGTGAAAAAAATAATCCAATCCTTAATTTGCTTATAAAACTTGCTACGGTTGTAAATGGAAAGCTAGGCAATTTATAATCTTCTTTTAGCCTCAACTGTAATATATCTTTCATACTGGAGTATGGGCAATCTGCAACATAAAATGCTATTCTATCATCAATAGCTGCATTTTGAAGTATAGTACCTGCTCCCATAGATTCTCCATGAATGCCAACTATAGAATCTTGGCCGTTTCTTTCAAACACCCAATCCGCAACAGCTTTTAAATCTTGTTTTTCATAATAACCAAAAGTAGTATTTTCTCCACCACTACTTCCATGATTTCTATGATCATATATTACTCCATTAAAACCTTTATCCATGAATATTTTCATATATTTCACGGAATTATACAAATTACACTTAATCCCATGGCATATTATTACAGTTTTCTTCGAATTTTTTCCTGGGAAATACATTCCCTTTAAATCATATCCAAAGGGGGATTTTATAGTAATTTCTTGTCTTTCTAATTTATTAAATTCTTCTTCTACAAATCCACCCTGTTCTATTTCCTTTTGATAAGTAAATTCTGCCTTTCTTACTATTGGATAAATAACTGCATCTATTAATCTCCAAGATACAACAAAAACTATAACCAATAATAATATTAATAAAATCAATAATATTACTTTCATATTATCCCCCTAACTACAAAACTAATAATTGCTATTTTTAATATACCCACATTTTATTCCATATAAACCAAAATATCAAATACATAATACTTTTAATATTATATCTCATTTAAATTATTTAATATATATTATTAGTTTAATAATTGTAATAGTTTGGGTGAATTAACTTTTCCTATCTGTAAAATAATAAAAGCATTATCAGAATTTACTAAAATAAACAATTCCGATAATGCTCATATTTAATTTTAAACCTTATAGTTAAATATACTTTATTTTGAGTACTCTTCTAATAATTTTTCTATAGTATAAGTACATCTGTTGCCCCTGCAAGCTCCAGTGCCTGCTCCAGTAGCTTTTCTAACTTCTTCCACTGTTCTAGCTCCTGATTTTATCGCATTTTTTATAGTTAATCTATTTATATTTTTACATATACATACTTTCTTCAATTTATCCATTATTTGTTCATTTACGTTATTATCCATTATTATCTCCTATCCCTACATAATATTTATTATTTATTAATAATAAATATTATAAACTATTTTTATATTAAAATCCAGTACATAATAATACAAGCATGACATCCATCACTTATTGACACTCTATATTATAATGAACAGAATACAGTGTTTATATAAATTTTATCTATTCTTTTTTATAAAATATGTCTGAAATTATCTATTTACTTCTGAACAATTAGCATATACACACTAATATACAAAAAATTTTTGTATATCAAAATTTATTTAAAATATTTTTATGCTAGCATATATAATATATTAAAATTAACATTTATAATGTATAAACTTAAAATATAATTTAGTATACATTTGGGAAATATAGCAAAAATTATTATGAAAGGTGTGGTTAAAGATAAAAAAGGTATAGCTACTGGCCGTGTAATCAATTTCCCAAAGGCACAGAAATTACAGTAACTACATATGGAGAAAATGATGCTAAAGGAAAAGTTGCAAGAGCATTATATAAAAAATTAGGTCTAATGCTACCGTTGAAGAATTATTTAAATTTGAAGATTAATTTTGATTATGATAAGTAAAACTTTATAATCGAAATTATACTTCTATAGTTTAAAATAAACTAATCCTAGAAATATTAAAATCAACTAATTATATATGATATACGTAATAAAAAATATTGCAAAGCAACTTATATATATATTTATTAAAATAATGGATAAAATAATACAAAAATAATAATTAGGTGATTTAATGATTTTTAATATAATAGTTGCTTTTATAATCCCTTGGATATCCGGTATAGTATTTTATTTTACAGATAGAAAAGTTCTTTTTACTATAGCACCTTTTCAAAGTGTTGTAGCATTTACAGTAAACTCATTTGGATTTTTCTATAAATTTTGGAGTATATATCCTCATGAATATGGTAAGTTCGCTAGTATGCCCTATGATTTAGGCATATACCCAATACTTTCAGTTTATTTAATACATTATATTAATAAAGCAAAATTTAATCCTTACCTACTTATAATGATTGTAACAATTTTTACAACATTTCTTGAATGGCTTGGCATATTAAGTGGGAAAGTACTATATTCAAATGGTTGGAATTTAGGTCTTACTTTTATTAGTTACTTGCTACCCTACTTAATAAACTACTGGTTTTATATACAACTGAAGAAAATGAAGATATTTAATTAACTTACTTAACCTCTTATGATATTTAATAATATAAGGAATCAGCACTTAAAAAGGAGTTATACTACCTTTGCTAAAAAAAGAGAAGGCTATATAACTCCCCAAAAATTAAAATAAAAAGTACAAGTAATGCTATTTTATATATTCAGTAACTAAATCGGTAAAAAGAATACCTTCTAAATGATCTATTTCATGACAGAAACATTTCGCTAAATCTCCTGTACCTGTTAGTATAATCTTCTTACCATATTCATTTAATGCTTGTATGGTTACCTTTTTAGGTCTTTTTAGTTTTCCCCATGTATTAGGAATACTTAAACAACCCTCTATAACTTCTTGAGTTCCTTCCTTGTTAATTATCTTTGGATTAACTAATTTTATAAGCCCTTGGCCCATATCAATTACAACCAATCGTTTTAATATACCAACTTGTGGTGCAGCTAGCCCTCCACCATTTTCTGTATTATACATAGTATCTGCCATATCATTTAATATTTGTCTTATTTTATCATCTACTACTTCAACTACTTTGCTCTTTTTTCTTAATATTTCATCATCAAATATCCTAATTTGTCTTAATGCCATTTAAAATACACCTCTACTTTGCCGCCCTCTGGATTTTCTTTCACTTTCCTCAAAGAGAAAAACCTCTTCTATAGAGCGATGAAATATTTTGCAAATATCATAAGCCAACCATATAGATGGTTCAAACTTTTCTGTTTCAATAGCATTAATTGCTTGTCTTGACACACCTACAAGTTTTCCTAATTGTTCTTGTGTTAATCCAAAAACCTCACGAAATTCTTTTATTCTATTTTTCATTAATAATCACTCCTGTAATGTTAACCTTACATTGCAAATATATCAACAAATTATTTCAATGTCAAGTTAACCTTACAAATAATACAATAAATAAGTTTTATTGAAAATAGATATCTAGAAAAATAATGTATATAGCTAATTACATATAGTTATTAACTTTCCAAATAAAAAATTAAATCTTCTTTTTGTAAAATGCTTCTAAATTATGGGATGTAGGGAAGGTTATTTGTTAACTGATGATTGAATTATTGCCATTAAATGATATGATTCTAGTAGAATATGATACATTTTTAAGAAGAAGTTTATTGAAGCCATATATACGGAAGATGTTTAACTCTATTTAATGTATAAAAACTCTACAATTCAGCAATAAAATAAATTATTTTGGTAGGGGAGATGTTAAAATGAAACATCATAAAAGATTAATTTTAACAATAATAATGGTTGTTATTTTAATAATCATTGTTACTTTAGACATATTTTCTAAACGTGCTTACAATGCGCCAATATCAAAAGATGAATTTTGTTTAGGAACACTTTGCAAAATTAGTGTATATGATAAAGTTAATGAAAAAGTATTAGATAGGGCTTATGACAAAATTGGCGAAATTGAGAGTAAAATAACAGTCAACAATGCTGATACTAGTGAAATTATTGAACTAAATAATGCTGCTGGTAAGCATGCTGTAAAACTAAGTAAGGATACTTTAAAAATATTAAAGAAGGGTATCTATTACTCTCAACTTTCTCAAGGAAAATTTGATATTACAATTGGAGGTATTTCTAAATTATGGAATATAGGCACTAATAAAGAAGCTATCCCCAATCAAATGGATTTGCAAAATGCTATAAAACATGTAGATTATAGAATCTTACAAATTGATGAATCCAGTAATACAGCTATGCTAAAAAAAGAAGGAACAAAAATAGATTTAGGTGGCCTAGCAAAAGGTTATATTGCAGATGAGGTTGCTATTGTATTAGCTAATAATGATGTTAAAAATGCTCTTATTAATTTAGGTGGAAATATCCTAACTATGGGAAGTAATCCTAGTAGCAACCACTGGAATATACATATTCAAGATCCATATGCTACTCGAGGAAGTATTTTAGGAAGCGTAAAAATAAAAAATAATTCAAATAAATCTGTCGTTACATCTGGAACATATGAAAGATTTTTTGAATACAAAGGTAAAAGATACCATCATATAATAGATAGTAAGACAGGCTATCCTGTGGAAAACGAGCTTCTTTCTGTAACAATAATAGCTGATAAATCATCTAATGCAGATGGTATGTCTAATTGTGTATTTCAATTTGGATTAAAAGGTGGCATGGACCTTGTAAGAAAAGTTAGAAATATTGATGCTGTATTTATAACCAAGGATAAAAAAATATATATCACTGATGGTTTAAAAGGTAACTTTACACTTACTAATAATGAATATACTCTTATTGCTAATTAAGATTTTATATAATCCAATAATTTGTATTACTAATAAATAGTTTATATTTATTTTCTATAAAATAAAACTAGTGAAAGTCATTGGCTTTATTTTATTAAATTTGTTTGCTAACGCAAATAGTTTTGAGTATAATTTAAATTTATATAAAGATTATAAAAGCTACAGTATTTTGACATGCTACGCATCAATTTTCTACCGAAAATTTTTTTGAAGCCCTTACTGAAAAGAATATAAATAATTTTAAATTTTTAATTTACTTATTGAAGTTCTCCTTTCTTACAGGAAATTATCTTTAAAGAGTTATGCTAGCTTCAGCCTATTAAAAAGAGGGATATGTGGCGTAAAAGGCATTCGAAAAAGCTTAGATATTCTTATTTGTTTTTTGAAAATATATTAGAAAAAAAATGATTGTTTGAGCGGTCAGCGAGTTTCATTTTTTTCAATATATTTTATGAAAAAACAAATTAAAATCTCTTAGCGAATTGAGACGCCATTCTAGACACATATCCCTTTTAAATAGGCTGTAGGTAAACTTCCTTTTAAGTCGTAATTTCCTTATTTCATAAAGTTTTCTATTTCTTCTATGCTTTTAATTATATCCTTACTTAAAACCTCACACCCGTTCTCTGTTATTAATAAATCATCTTCTATTCTTATTCCAATACTTTCTTCTTGTATATAAAGACCTGGTTCATTAGTTATAACCATGCCTGGTTTTAATTCTATTTCATAACTTCCTACATCGTGGGTATCTAAACCTAAGTAATGTCCAAAACTATGGAAATAATATTTTCTTAATTCTTTTTCATCTTGCAATATTCCTAATTTTTTACATCCTTCTATTAATGTTTTTTTAGTTATTTCTTCTATTTCTTTAAAGGTAACTCCTGGTTTTGCATTTTCAATTATAGCTTTATTAGCTTCTAAAACTACTTTATACACTTCCTTTTGTCTCTCTGTAAACTTTCCATTAGCAGGAAAAGTTCTTGTTATATCACCATTATAATATTTATATTGAGCTCCTAAATCACAAAGGATTAAAGAGTTATTCTCTATTTTACAATTATTTTCACTATAATGTAGTACTGTAGCATTTTTTCCAGCCGCTGCTATAGTTTCAAAAGCATAATCTGTAACCCCATTTTTCTTTAAGGAAAAGTCAAAATATGCTTCCACTTCGTATTCCATCATATTCGGCTTTATATTTTTCATCATATTGTATATGCCTTCTTTAGTTATGTCTATAGCTTTTTTGATTAATTCTACTTCCTCTTCACTTTTTATTGTTCTTAAATCACTTATACCTTTATAGATGTTTTCTATTTTTGCATAAGGATATTTTTCTTTTAATTCTTTAGCAAAAATTTGAGCTGGTGTAAAATTTTCTTCCCATTCTCTCCTCTCTAAATCTAAGTATACTTTATTAAATCCACTTCTATTTATAAAGATCGGAAAATCATCAAAAAATTTATCTACATACCCTATATTTTCTATCCCACTTACCTCTTCAGCTTCTTCTTCGCTAATGGTTGCCCCTACCCATCTTGCCATTACTGGATCTGGCCTTTGTATATATAAATGTTCTGTTATTTTTTTATTTTTCTTAGTTATGACTAATATTATCTGTTCCTCTTCTATTCCAGTTAAATAATAAAAGTTTCTGTTAGGTGTAAATGGATAGGTTTCATCTGCTGACTTATAAGGTGCCTTGCCTGCAAATATAACAATTATTCCTTCTTCTATACTCTCCCCTAAGTTTTTTCTGTTTCTCATAAAAAATTCTTTATTCACAAAAATCCCCCTAATTAATTTATTTAAATATCTCATTAAAGTTGAATAAAAATTGAGTATAATTATACTAATACCATAAAATGTAATTTATTTCAATCTTATATATTATAGACTACACATTTTAAATTGATTATTGTATACTTAACCGCTATATCCCTATAGTTTTTGATTTATTCATTTTTTAGATTTCTACTTATACACATTATAATTTTCTTAACCTGCACTACTTATATTAGTACCATCATATTTCAACTCTCTAATATATTTTTCAAGCAAAATTCCTGATATTATAAAAATTACTGCCCCTATAGAAAAAGTTCTAATATTAGAATTAATATATATAAAATTGAATCCATTAGTTAACATATGGGAAACCATACATAATACTACAGATTTTGTTTTATAATATATTATCCCAAGAAGTATTCCGAAAATTATGGCATTAATAATTTGAGGAATGTATATATGGCATAATGCAAATACAACTGATGAAACAATTATACTAGTTATTGGTTTATACTTATTTAAAAGTCCTTCCAAAATAATTCCTCTGAAAACTATTTCTTCAAAAATAGGTGCTATTATTACCTCTAAAATAAATATTTGATATAGATTTTGTGTATCTTTTGCAGCTGCCTCTATAACCTCTTTAGATAATAGGCCTTTTATTATCATTATGCCAATTGAATTTTGAAACCACATAAAAAATCCTAATATAAAAAAAGCTGTGCATAATAATATTTTAAAATTAAATTTTTCAATATATCTTATCTTAAAACTAGGTTCAATATCTGCTCTTATTATCTTTAAGATAAATATTATAATTAACCCCTTTGAAATTAAATCTCTTAACACATTTAAAGCTAATTCTAAAACTTTATTCGAATTAACATAAGTAGTTTCTAACATCCTATTAAAAGGAATAGGGAAAAAATAAAATGCTGCAACAATAAACATTGCTATTGCCAAAGCACCTAGCACAGACAGTTCGAAATTACTCTCAGTTACTTCATTTTTATCCAAATAATCACCTACATTTCTCTAAAAAACATCCATAGATTTGTGTAAATCAAATCTATGGATGTTCTTTATTTATTATCTTTATTTAGCAAATCACCTATGGCAGCAATACTACCTAATGAAGATAATGTTTCATTTGGTAATATTAATTTATTAGCTGGATTTTTAGCCATTTCTTTTAGTGCATCTACTTGTTTTAAAGCAATAACTACTTCATTTGTACCTGATTCTATTATAGAAGCATTAACCTTTCTTATAGCTTCTGATTCTGCATTAGCTATTTGCTCTATAGCTCTAGCTTTACCTTCCGCTTCTAATAATTGAGATTCTCTTAGTCCTTCTGCTCTTCTTATGTTAGCTTCCTTCTCTGCTTCTGATTGTAAGATTTTAGCTTGTTTATCCCCTTCTGCTCTTGCTATTTCTGCTTGTTTTTGCCCTTCTGCTTGAAGTATAGCAGCTCTTTTATCTCTTTCTGCTCTCATTTGTTTTTCCATGGCTTCTTGTATTTCTCTTGGTGGATCTATATTTTTTATTTCTACAGATAAAATTTTAATACCATAAGCATCTGTAATTTCATCTATTTGTTCAAGTAATTTTGAATTTATTTTATCTCTTCCTGATAAAACTTCGTCTAAAGTCATATTACCTACTATATTTCTCATATTTGTTATAGTAGAATATGTTATACCTGCTTTATAGTCTTCAATATTATAAACTGCATCTTTAGAGTTCATTATTTTGTAAAATATAACGTTATCTATGGATATTTTTACATTATCTTGTGTAATAACACTCTGTGGATCTATATCTATTATTTGCTGCTTTGTAGAAATTTTTTTCCTTACAAAATCCGCAAAAGGCATAATTATATGCCAACCTGGCTCTAAAGTTCTATGATATTTACCGAATCTTTCCACAATAGAAACATAACCTGTATTTACAACTTTTATAGACAGTAAAAATGTTACTAATATAATAACTAATAATACAATTATAAGTATCGCCATACTTATTCCTCCTCTACCTTTTCAACAAAAATTTTGTTACCTTTTACTGAGATTATTTTTACCTTATCTCCTTTTTTTATATAATCCCCACTATTCGTGACTCTCCAATATACACCTTGGAATTTTAGCACCCCCTCATCTTTTATATCTTTATCTGCAATAAAAATTTCTCCAACATAATTTCTTTCGATAGATAATATAGAATTCTCCTGTTTTTTAATAATCTTCTTTACCATTGGATAACCTAATATCATACATAAAATACTAATTAATACAAAAGCAATAATTTGTGTAGACATAGAATATCCTAATATTTGAACTATAAGTGCAGCTATAGCCCCTAGAGTGAACCAAACAAATAAAAAAGAACTAGTAGCAAGATCCAACAGCAAAGCGGCAGTCCCAATTATTATCCAAAGAATAATGCTAAAATTGCTCCACATACTCTCCCTCCCTCTTGAATTATTACTATTATTATACATTATAATCTTATAAATAATATAAATAAATAGTTTTTAACTTAATAAACTATTTATATTATTATGATATAGTTTTATAATAAAATGTGCTTTGCATAATTTTTTATTAATATTTTATATTAAAGTTTAATTATTTACCTTTAATTTGATATAATCATAAGGTAATAATATTTTTAATGGAGGATTTTATATGAATAATTCACAATATTACATAAGAGTATCTACTGCTTGTCCTGTAACTAATGTAGCAGATATAGATTTTAATATAGAAAACATAAAAAAATGTATAGATATGTGTATAGAAAAAAAATCAAAATTAATAGTTTTTCCAGAACTCTCTATAACTTCTTATACTTGTGGAGAACTTTTTTCACAAAGTCTATTAATATCCAAAGCCTTAGATGGAATACATAATATATGTAAATATTCTATAGACAAAGATGTTTTAATAGCTGTAGGAGCACCTTTATTATATAAAAATAGTCTTTATAATTGTGCTGTTATAATATTTGGAGGAAAAATACTAGGTATTGTCCCTAAAAGTTATTTACCTAATTATTCAGAGTTCTATGAAAAAAGATGGTTCACAGAAGGGTATAAAATAAAAAGTGAAAGAATTAATTTACCTTTCCAAAAAAATATTCCTTTTGGAACTAACCTTATTTTTTCTGATAAATTTTTCAAATTTGCTTTTGAAGTATGTGAAGATCTTTGGGTTACAATTCCACCTAGTAGTTATCTTGCATTAATGGGAGCTAATATTATTGGAAATTTATCTGCCTCTAATGAAATAGTTAGCAAATCAGATTATAGACGAAATTTAGTTGCATCTCAAAGTGGTAGATGCTTAGCCTCCTATGTATATTCTTCATCAGGTGTATATGAATCTTCTACAGACTTAGTATTTAGCGGTCATTTATTAATTGGAGAAAATGGCTCTATATTAAAAGAAAATAAAAGATTCCAAAGAGAAAATGAAGTTATTACAAGTATTATAGATATAGATAAAATTAATAGTGAAAGGCTTAAAAATGTAAGCTTTACAGATAACTCAATGAATATGAATTTGGAATTAGAAGAAATAACATTTAAATTTACAATTAACGATGTTGGTGTCTTTGATAGACCTATAGATAAATACCCTTTTGTTCCTTCTAATGAAGAAGAAAGAGCAGTAAGATGCAAAGAAATATTTAATATACAAACCTCAGCTCTAGCTAAAAGACTTGATCATACTAATATGAAAAAAGCAGTTATAGGTATCTCTGGTGGATTGGATTCTACCTTAGCTTTATTAGTTATAGCTAAAACCTTTGATAAATTAAATATTCCTAGAGAAAACATAATAACTATAACAATGCCTGGTTTTGGAACTACAGATAGAACCTATAATAATGCTGTAAGTCTATGCAAACACTTAAATACAACCTTAAAAGAAATAAATATAGTAGATGCAGCATTGCAACATTTTAAAGATATAGGCCATGACAAGGATATACATGATGTTACCTATGAAAATGTTCAAGCAAGAGAGAGAACTCAAATACTTATGGATATAGCCAATAAAGAAGGTGGCTTAGTTATAGGAACCGGTGATTTATCTGAATTAGCTTTAGGTTGGTGTACATATAATGGAGATCATATGTCCATGTACAGCGTAAATTGTTCTATTCCTAAAACCTTAGTAAGATATTTGGTAAGATATGTAGCTGAAAATGAAGTAGCAAAAGAAATATCAGAAATACTTATAGATATTTTAGATACACCTGTAAGTCCTGAACTACTACCAAAGGATAAGGAAGGTAACATTTCTCAAAAAACTGAAGATATAGTAGGCCCTTATGAGTTACATGATTTCTTCCTTTATTATTTTATTCGTCAAGGAACTACTCCAGATAAAATAAAACAATTAGCTAAAATAGCTTTTAAAGATTCCTACGACAAGGAAACTATTGACAAATGGTTCTCTTATTTTATAAGAAGATTCTTTACTCAACAATTTAAACGTTCTGCGGTACCAGATGGTCCTAAAGTAGGAACTATAAGTTTATCCCCTAGAGGAGATTGGAGAATGCCATCAGACGCAAGTTTTAATCTTTGGAAATAAAAAACAAAATAACATAATATATTTACTTTTGAAATTTAATAACGTGTCTCAAAATAAATTTAATTTTGAGGCACTATCTATTTTTATAACTAGCCTAAATAACAATAAATAGACATAAAAATTATTAAATTCAATGATTTAATAATTTTTATGTCTACTTATTAAGTAAAACACTTATTATTTATAAAATGATAAATAATAATTATATTATTTATATATATCTACAATGAGTCCTGTTATATCATCTATAGTTTTTGCTATATCTAAATTTTCTTTTTCGGCGCTTAATAACATTTCTGTTAATTCCTCAAGTTTTTCATCTACTGTTTCTACTGTAATAAAGTATTGAGTTTGCCAAAAACTTATATCCTTTTTTACGGAATACATATATTCTAAAACTGATTTTAAATATTCTTTTATCATTCTTTTATATGCTTTGACATCAGCATAACACTTAGTTATAGCTAACCTATTTCCTTTTTTGTTTATATCCTCCAACATTTTTTTTAATTCTTGCTCTGATTTCTGCTGACGAGCAAAATTAAAATTTTGTGAAAATCCTTTTTTATTTTCTATTGTTCTTTTATTTTCTGTTTGTATCGGTGAATTGGTTCCTACTCTTTTGATTTCCAAATAAAATCACTCCATTAAATATTTTTATCATATATATATTATAGCTAAATTTCTTTTAAAAATATAGATAAATATAATATGTTTTGTTTGTAAAACAATTATATTTTTCATTTAATACTTTTTTATTTTTATAAAATATAAAAAAAGTATTAAATATGCAATATAAATTTAATACTTACAAAAAAATTACTTTATATAATTTTAACATTATAAACCAAAAAAGACTGATTTAGAATCAGTCCCATGATATGTTATATAATCTCTCGACCTATGCCGAGTATGTTATTCAATTTAAAGAAAGGATATATGAGATATAATCTCCTAACCTCTGCTAGGTATGTTTCTCTTGAACACAATTGTTATTATACCATTAAACAAAAAATTATACAACATAAATTTATAAAAATTTAATATTTTT
This sequence comes from Clostridium sp. CTA-6, assembly GCF_054768115.1. Taxonomy (NCBI): domain Bacteria; kingdom Bacillati; phylum Bacillota; class Clostridia; order Eubacteriales; family Clostridiaceae; genus Clostridium; species Clostridium sp. CTA-6. Next base: position 135,968 of record NZ_BAAAAU010000004.1, on the reverse strand, counting down.
TTATTAAATTCTTTATAATTTTTGTTTTAACTACAAATCTAGCGAAATTTTTATTTTAGAATCTAAAAGTTGCATGAATTTGTCTGATAAAGTAGCTACGTGTCTTCCAAGTCTAGCTTTTGACACAATTCTTATTTGTTCCGCTAACACTGTTCCTGTTATTTCCATTTTTTCTCCCTTAACTAATTCAAAATCTCCATTTCTTATGGAAATATGTACAGCTATCTTCTTTGGCCTATTAGAAATGGGTACTACTATGGTTGTAGGTGCATTTTGGTTCCCTGTGTCATTTTGTATGATAATAACTGGTCTAATTTTATTTTCTTCTGATCCTATATTTTGACCTAATTCACAGGTCCAAACTTCACCTCGTTTAGGAACTATCCTAATTCTATTCTTGACATTATTATTCATTTCTATACCATCATTTACCCATTCTACATATTTATATAATTTACTTAATGCGTATGATTTCTCTTTTAAAGTTTTAGCATTCTTATTTTTATCTATTTTATTGTTAACCCTATTTATGTATTCATCTAATAACTTATGTATTTGACTTTCTGTATCTTTTATGTATTTTCCTAATTCTTCACTGTTCATATCATTTAAGTTTTTCATTGCTCTTTCCCCCTATAACAATTATATAATACCAAAATTTGAAAGAGAAATAAAATTTATTAATAATCTATTTATCTATCATTTACCTACATTATTTATATTATTCTATTAGAAAATATAGTATTCATAGGTTATAATTAATTTGTCTTTTATTTTTTTATGAGGTGATATTAATGCTTAAATATTTAAAAATGTTTTGGAGTTTCTTTAAAATAGGTGCTTTTACCTTTGGTGGTGGCTATGCAATGATTCCACTTATAGAGGAAGAGGTTGTAAATAAAAACTCTTGGATATCTAAAGAAGATTTCTTAGATATACTTGTAATATCTCAATCTTTTCCTGGTGCTTTAGCGGTAAATTGTTCTACCTTTATCGGATATAAAATAGGAAATTTACCTGGAGCTATACTTGCTCTTTTAGGAACCATATTACCATCCTTCTTTATAATATTATGTATTGCAAGATTTTTTATGCAATTTAGAAATAATTATTATGTAGATTTAATATTCAAAGGTATAAATGGAGCCGTTCCTGTACTAGTGTTAGTAGCGGTAATAAGCCTTTCTAAATCTATTAAAAAAAATTACATTAATTATACCATAATTATATTAACAGTGGTACTTTTAAAATTCTTTAATATGCACCCTGTTATAATTATACTTCTTTCTGGAGTATATGGTTATATTTTTCTTAGAAAGAAGGTGCAGTAATGAAAATATTACTAGAATTATTTTTTTCTTTCTTTAAAATAGGTATGTTTAGTTTTGGTGGTGGTTATGCTATGCTTCCACTTATAGAAAGAGAGATTGTACACAATAAGCATTGGATAAATTATAAATCCTTTATAGACATTATAGGCATATCTCAAATGACACCTGGTCCTATAGCTATAAACTCTGCCACCTTTGTAGGATATAATGTAGCTGGATTCAAGGGAAGCTTAATGGCTACTCTAGGGGTTATAACCTTCTCTTTTATTTTGGTAACATTAGCAACCCATTTTATTATAAAGTTTAAAGAATCAAATGTTTTAAAATCTGCTCTAATGGGAATGAGACCCGCTCTTATAGGTCTTATAATATATGCTTTTTTAAACTTAGCCTCTCAATCCTATATAGATTTAAAGAGTATAATAATAGGGATAATAACCTTTATACTTTTGCTCTCTAAAAAAATACACCCTATTATAATCATAGTAATCTCTGGACTTTTGGGAATAATTTTTTATGGATTTATTCCACTTTAAAATGTTTTAATAAATATTGTACTTAATAGAACAATATGCTATAATTTGAAATGTCATGAAGACAAAGGGGAGTAGCAAAAGTTAAGTACTTTAAACTATTCGTCATTACGGATTAAAATCCCGGATAGTTTGCTCTTTAAGAGATTGCAAGACCTTTGTCCTATATAAATATAGGACAAAGGTCTTTTTATTTATAAAAATATAATTATAAATATTTTTATAATTATATTTTAACTTTATAATATTCTTGTAGATAAACTTTTAATGAATTTCAAATATTTTTTATTAATTTCAAATATTATAGATTTATTTTATAATATATAAAATTTTACAAACAATAATAGCGAGGTGAATATTATGTGGTTTAACAAAACTTCTCAAGAAATATTAGAAGAACTTGCTGTAGATCCTTCCAAAGGTTTAAGTTCTGAGGAAGTAGAAAAAAGAAAAGAAAAGTATGGCCTGAATAAATTAAATTCTAAAAAACAAAAATCTTTATTAAAAATGTTCTTTGAACAACTAAATGACATCCTAATTTATATACTATTAGCTGCAGCTATAATTTCTGGAGTTTTAGGTGAAATTAGTGATGCACTAATAATAGGAATAGTTGTTATTATTAACACAGTTATAGGGGTTGTACAAGAATCGAAAGCTGAAAAAGCTTTAGAAGCGTTGAAACAGCTTTCCACCCCAAAAGCCTTAGTAAAAAGAAATGGAGAAAACATAGAAATTCCATCAGAAGACGTAGTTCCAGGAGATGTAATAGTTTTAGATGCCGGTAGATATGTTCCTTGTGATTTACGACTTATAGAAACTGCTAATCTTAAAATAGAGGAATCTGCTCTTACAGGTGAGTCAGTTCCTGTTGAAAAACACGCTGAAGAAAAGCTTGAAGATCCTAAAACACCTTTAGGTGATCAAAAAAATATGGCTTTTATGTCTACCCTAGCTACCTATGGAAGAGGTATTGGTATTGCTGTAGGCACAGGTATGAATACTGAAATAGGTAAAATAGCTAAGATGCTTGAGGGAGAAGATAAAGAACTCACTCCTCTGCAAAAAAAGTTAGCTGAATTAGGTAAAATCTTGGGTTTTGCTGCTTTAGGTATATGTGCTTTGATGTTTGTTGTGGGCTTACTTCAAAAAAGAGATATTTTAGAAATGTTCTTAACTGCTATAAGTCTTGCTGTTGCTGCTATTCCTGAAGGACTTCCTGCTATAGTTACTATAGTCTTAGCCATGGGAGTTCAAAGAATGATAAAGGAAAATGCTATAATTAGAAAACTCCCTGCTGTAGAAACTTTAGGGGCTGTTAATATTATATGCTCAGATAAAACTGGTACTTTAACCCAAAATAAAATGACCGTAATCAAATTTTATACTAATAACGAAATACAAGATATAGATAAGTTAAATATTGAAGATAATATTCATAAAATGCTCCTTGAAAATTTAGTTTTATGTAATGATGCCACTTTCTCTAAGGATTCAAGTACTGGTGACCCTACTGAAATAGCTTTATTGGAGGCAGGAGCTAAATATAATATTGTTAAGAACAATATAGAAAATGAACATAAAAGAATAGATGAAATTCCTTTTGATTCTGATAGGAAATTAATGACCACTGTAAATAATTTTGATGATAAAAATTATGTAATGACTAAAGGTGCTATAGATAATTTATTAAAAATAAGTACTAATGCTTATATAAATGGAGAAATAGTTCCTTTAACAGATGAAATAAAAGAAAATATAATGGATGCATCTAATGAGATGTCTAAAAATGCTCTTAGGGTTTTAGGAGCTGCTTACAAAACATTAGAAGATACTAACTACAATAAAGAAAATTTAGAAATGGATTTAACTTTTATCGGTCTAGTAGGTATGATAGATCCACCTCGTGAATCTGTAAAAGGTTCTATTTTTGAATGTAAGAATTCTGGTATAAAAACTATAATGATTACAGGTGACCATAAAGTAACTGCTTTTGCTATTGCAAAGGAATTAGGTATAGCAGAAGATGAGTCTCAAGCCATATTTGGATATGAGCTAGATGATATGCCAGATTCAGAATTAAGCTCTAAAATTGAAAATCTAAGAGTTTTTGCTAGAGTATCTCCAGAACATAAAGTTAAAATAGTAAAAGCTTTAAAGTCTAAGGGCAATATAGTGTCTATGACTGGTGATGGTGTTAATGATGCTCCTTCACTAAAAGCTGCAGATATAGGCGTTGCTATGGGTATAACAGGTACAGACGTTGCTAAAGGTGCTTCTGATATGGTATTGACAGATGATAATTTCTCTACTATAGTATCTGCAATAAAAGAAGGAAGAAATATATATAATAATATAAAAAAATCTATTGTGTTTCTTTTATCCTGTAATCTTGGAGAAATTTTGGCTCTATTTATAGGTATACTTCTTGGTTGGCCTGCTCCATTAAGACCTATACACCTTTTATGGGTTAACTTAATAACAGATAGCTTGCCAGCTTTATCTTTAGGTATAGATCCTGGTGATCCTGATATTATGGATGAAGATCCAAGAGATCCTAAGGAAAGCTTATTTGCAGGTGGTGCAGGTATTTCTCTTATACTAAATGGTTTATTAATAGGTGTACTTACATTAGTAGCCTTTGAGGTTGGAAGAATAAGATACTCTGATTCATTAATACATGCTCAGACTATGGCCTTTGTTGTATTAAGTGTATCTCAATTGTTCCATTCATTTAATATGAGACACCCTAAAAAGTCTATATTTCAATTAGGATTGTTTACAAATAAATATTTGTTTGCTTCTGTGATATTTGGAATATTCCTACAAGATATGGTTATAACAATTCCATTTTTAGCATCTATTTTTAAGGTTTTTGATTTAACAATACAGGACTGGATATTTGTATGTGCGTTATCAATAATACCTTTAATAATAAATGAAATAGTTAAATTTTTCAAAAGACTAAAAGATAAATAAGTAAATATTACTTAAATAGATTGAAATTTAGCACTACCTAGATAAAAAAATACTTCATAAACAGAATTCTTGGCTTTAGAAGGAGACTTTACTCCCACTAAAGCTTAGGAAATGGTTATCCAGGAACGTATCCGCTCTTTACTCCCACTTTTAAAAAGATGGGAGTATTAGAGCGGGTAGTCATCGGATAAACTAATTCATATGTTTATGAAGTACATTTTTTATATTTGTTTATTGAGATTCAATCTATTTTTATAAATCCCCAATTCTAAGATATGAATTTTAAATAAGTATTTCCTATGAAATTCTTCCCCTTGTTTATATAATAGGAATATCTATTCCAAATTATTTCTTGATCCCTAATTATTAAATTCCCTTTATTGCTTGTTGTAAAAACTTCTATACCTTTGTTTTCCAATCTATCTATTATAATCTTATCCGGACTATAGATTCCATCACAAGTAACAATAGCAATTTTAGGTTTTGCTATATCTAGAAGTTCATTACTATTACTAGTTTTAAATCCGTGATGAGAAACTTTTAAAACATCACATTTTTTAATTTTTTTATTAGATATCATATCTATTTCTTCCTTCTTTTCACAATCCCCTAAAAATAAATATTTAATTCCATCTATTTTACCAAATAATACTATAGAGTTATTGTTTTCATTCTTACTATCTATATTCATAGGCACTATAGCCTTTAAATTTAATTTTCTCCCTTTAACTTCCCACCCATCTTCTATCCATTCATACTTAACCTTATGTTTTTTTATCATATTAATTACTTTTTTCTTATCATCACTATCATGTTTAGGTAAAAAAATCTTTTTTACTTTAGATGTTTTTAAAAGCATCTCTAACCCACCATAATGATCATCATGATAATGGGTTAATATAACTCCATCTATTTTATCTACATTGTTGGAATTTAAGTAGCTTAATATTTTCCCACTATAATATTCCCAACCAGTATCTATTAAATAATTTTCTTTTCCTGTTTTAATTAATATACAATCACTTTGACCCGTATCTATAAAATGTACCTCTGGACTTCTATCCTTTGCAAAAGCTTTTATGGAAAAAAAACTTACTACAACAATAAACACTAAGAAAGTTCTAGGTGCTTTTATTTTCATAATACACCTCCTCATTGTGTTTATTTTTTGTAGTAAGTTATATTTTATTCCCTATTAAAATTTTTATTTAAGGGTATATAATCCTCTGCTGACTCTTTTATACTGGCTATTTCTTCCTCATTAAGTTTTCTTATTACTTTTGCAGGTGATCCCATACATAAAACTCCTGATGGTATTTTTTTATTGGATGTTATTAAGCTTCCAGCTCCAATTATAGTGTTTGATCCTATTTCCGCTCCATTTAGTATAATTGATCCCATACCTATCAGAGAATTATCATTTATTTTACATCCATGTAATATAGTTCCATGACCTACTGTTACATTGTTTCCTATATGTATATTTAAATCTCCTTCATCTACATGCAAAACGCAATTATCTTGTATATTAGATCCATTACCAACATATATACTATTTATATCTCCTCTTAATACCGCCCCAAACAATACAGTACAATTTTCTTCTAATACCACATCTCCTATTAAATCTGCACTTTTAGCTAAAAAAATATTTTTCTTTATTATAGGTTTTTTCCCATTATATTCGTAAATCATTCTTAACCCTTAAGTAAAACTATGTAAATTCTTTTACATTCCTTTTCTTATTTAAAATTATATTATTTGTTATAATATGTATATCTAATATAAAATTAATAAAACATTAAACTATAAAAAATAAATATAATTAGCTAAGTTTTACTAAGGTTACTCACCTCCTTCTTTATAAATTTATACATGAATTTTGTAATTTCATTAGTATGTTTTAAATAAATTTATATTTAAAAATAAAATTATAGATTTTAAAACCCTGTACTCTTGCACAGGGCTTTTTATAATATTATTATATCATTACAATAAAGTATATGACACTTTTTTATTAAAAATATTATTATACTACAAAATTTATTGTTCTTTTCTTAATTTCTCTATCTGTTTTTTGTCTTTCATCTTCATATAAATATAAAATGGTATACCTATAAAACCTAATATTAACCCATATAAAGCAGACTCAGCACCTGTTCCATAAACCGCCCAAATAGCATAAATAAATCCTATTAATGGAACAATGGAATTTGTAATAAAATTTCCTAAATTAAATTTTTCTTCCCTTTTAGATAAAAGTAATATATCTGCAGCATTAGTTATAGCATATACAGGTAAATATGCTAATGTAGCTAATAAAATCATAAAATTATAAGCAGAAGTCATAGAACCTGTATAGTTCATCAAAAGAACAATGTTAGTTAATATTCCATTTATTATAATCCCTACGTGAGGAGTTCTATATTTAGGATGAATCTTAGCGAAAGCTTCTGGAAACATTCCATCTACAGCTGCTGCATAGGAAATTCTAGCTGTTAACATTATCCATCCTGCTATAGTTCCAAAAATGGTTATAACAATAGCTAATAAAAACAGATTTACAGCTCTACTACTTAAATGTAAAGCTAATATATCACTCATAGGAGAGTTACTTTTTGCTAACATATCCTGTGGTAATCCACCCATAGCTACAAAGCTTATTACTAAATATACGAGCACTGCTATTAGCAGCCCATAAATAGTACTCAACTTAACATTTTTTTCAGCACTTTTTATTTCTCCTGCTGCTATACTAGCGGACTCAAATCCAGAGAATGCCCATAATGTAGTTGCTGCTGCTAAAGGCACCGTACTAAACCCTTTGCCCTTTGGAAAAGCAGGGGTAATGTATTGTGGATTAAAATTAGCAAAGCCTATTATTACAAAAATTAAAAATACTCCTAGTTTAAATATAGTTATAACTGTTTCAAATGTACTGGCTTGTTTTACCCCTATAATGTTTAATATATTAAATGCCCACAATATAGCAGAGGTATATAAAAAAGCGTATAATCCATTAGTTTTTAAAGCTGGAACTAAACTTGAAGAATAACTTCCTATAGCCGTTATTATAGCAGCATTGGATATACATGTAGCACTCCAATAAAGCCATGCATTAGTAAAGCCTACAAAATCTCCAAATGCTATTTTAGCATATTGATAAGGACCTCCTGTTTTTGGAATTTTTGATCCTAATCTTGCAAAGGATAATGCTAAAAATATAGAACCTATACCAGTTATAATCCAAGCTGCCATAGTAGCGCCTGGTCCTGACACCGCCGCTAAAGTAGCTGGAAGCATAAATATTCCTGATCCAATTATATTACCAGCCACTATAAATGTAGCAGCAAAAAGTCCTATTTCTTTTTTTAATTTATCATGTCCCTCCATATTAATACTCCTTTCACCTCATCTTTAGTAAAAATCTATAAACTATACTATAATAAAAAAATTTTCATATAATTATTTAAATTGTATTAATACTATTATTTATTCCTTATGCAAAAATTATTACTTTAAAATAAATACATTTTTAAGAAACTTAAATATTTTCCTTTATTATCTAAATACGTATTATTTAAAAGCATTGAATATTATAAAATATCTTTTTTAATTTTAATCTAATATGTTCAATTAACTATAAATATAAAAAAACCTGTATATTGTATATAAAACCTGTAAAATACAAATTTGGTTTTTAAAGTAAAAAGCTATAAATTCAAAATATTATATTTCAAAATTCATAGCTTTTTATTCCTTAATTATTAAATTTTAAGTAAATATGTAAAATATTTTATTTCAAATCTATTTTAATAAATGTACTTTAATAAATTTAATCTTTAAAATTTTTCTTTATATTATTAACTAACTATAGTCTTTCATCTACATCTTACTCATTAGAGCATTGAACAATATTATCTATATCTATATCAGCTTTAGAAATATCTTTTTTATTTTTCAACTTCATATATATATAAAATGGAACTCCTGCTAACATTAACATAAATCCGTATAGTACTGTTTCAGCTCCTGAACCGTATATTGCCCAACAAGCATAGGTAAATCCTATTAATGGTATAATAGCTATCTTTATAAATTTGCCTACAGTTAATTCCCCCCTACATTTAAATAATAATAATATATCTGATGCAGATGTAGTAGCATAAACTGGTAAATATGATAAGGTGGCTAAAAGTATCATAAAATTATAGGCAGATACCATTCCCTTTGATGAATTTAATATTAATAATATATTAGTTAATATAGCATTTATTATTAATCCCTTATAAGGCGTTTTATATTTGGGATGTAATTTTGCAAATACTGCTGGAAATAATCCATCCTTAGCTACTGCATAGCTCATCTGCCCTGCAATCATAATCCAGCCTGCAATAGTTCCTAATATAGTTATAACTATAGCTAAATTAAATACTTTTACTACTCCACCACCAAAAAATTGAGCTAATATATCTGTCATTGGTGAAGGACTCTTAGCTAAAACTTCCTGTGGTATAGCCCCCATGGCAAAAAAGCTTATTGCAACATAAAAAAGAATTGTTATGACAAGACCTAATATGGTACTTCTACTTATATTTTTTTCTGGATCTTTAATTGTTCCAGCACCTACTGTAGAGGATTCAAAGCCTGTAAAAGCCCATAATGTAGTAGCTGCTGCTAAAGGTAAAGTATTCATTCCTTTTCCTTTTGGCATCATTGGAGTGACATTTTCAACATTAAAGTGAGTAGCTGCAAATACTATAAAAAATATAAACACTAAAAATTTAAATACTGTAATAACTGTTTCAAAACTTGCTGCTTCCTTTGCCCCCTTAATATTTAAAAAAGTAAATATCCATAATATAGCGCTGTTGAATAAAAGTGCATTAAACCCGTTATTTAAAGCTGGTATTAAATAGGATGCATAGCTTCCTATGGCTATTATAATTGCTGCATTAGATATCCAAGTAGCACTCCAGTAAAGCCAAGCATTTAAGAATCCTATAAAATCCCCAAAGGCTAATTTACCAAACTCATAAGGTCCCCCTGTTTTAGGAATTCTACTTCCTAGCCTAGCACAGGATAAAGCCATAAATATAGCTCCCATACCCGTAACTAACCAAGCTATTAAAGTAGTTCCTGGACTAGATACTGCTGCTAAACTAGCTGGTAACATAAATACGCCAGACCCAATCATATTTCCTGCAACTACACAGGTAGCTCCAAATAGACCTATTTTCTTGTGACTATGACCTTCATTCTCCATTTTTCAAGTTCCCCCCAACCTCCAACTTCATAATAAGAAGCTTTGTTACTTTATATTTTATATTGGGTTATAATTTTGTCAATCCTTTTAATTTAATTAAAAAATGGAGGTGAACAATAAAATCTATACACTGAGTTTTTATATATTTTTTTGAAATAAAAAATATTTTTTTAAAATCTCCATATTTTTATTTGAATTAGTAAATTCATAAAAATACAGCCTTTTAATAAAATTACATTACTTTTTTATTATTTTCCTTAATTTATTTTTATAATTCTTTCTGTCTCTTACTGAATTGGATATCAACTTTGGTCAACTTTTAAAATCAGCTATAAATTTTATTTATTATTGTCATAATTTATTATTATGCACCATTATGTATTATTATAAGGCTTTGTGTACTACAATAATTACTTTTATTGTTATATAATTGTTCAAGACCTATAATTTACAATTAAACATTACCTTTAAAATATAAGTATATTAAAAAGTATTAATAATAAATATTAATTTAAGAATTAATTATATACAATTCAACCTTAAATATATTTATAAAAACTAAAAAACACACTAACCTCTAAAACTAGATTTTAGTGTGTTTTTATATAAGACTAAGCAATATTTACTTTTTTTTATTATTCTCTTTTTTATTATTTTCCTTTTTAATATTTTTTGCTCGATTTGGCTTAGCTTTAGGTCTAATAACTACATCATTCTTTTTCTTTTTTGTCCTACTCCCTGCTCCTATACCCATTAAATCTAAAAACCATAATGTAAGAATTATTACTATAGCAGATTGAACATACTGCCATATAGTACCATTAATATTGAATTTTATTAATGCAGGAAAAATTAATATAAATATAGATAATGCAAATACCAACCATTTGTTAATATTGATTTTGTCTAAAACATAAACTTTAAGAGCTGTATAACCAATTATAACAATAATAGAAAAGAAAAGTATTTGTAATGCAAATTTTAACCAAACTGGCATAACGTTCCCTCCTTAAAAATTTGATACTATACTATTATTATATATTTCATATAATATATCAATATATTAATATAAATACTTTTACTTCAAAATGTTTATACTAATTTTATATTATAAATATGTAACAATATAAAATATAATAACATATTATATTAAAGAATAAAAACTTTAACATAAAAGAGATTGTAAATAATTCCCCCTCTAAATTTACAATCTCTTTTAATATGTACTCTTATCCTATTATTTCAAATATTATTAAAGATAAAGTTTTACTTTTAAATAACCCTTCTATTCCTAATTATCCTTTATTTTATAATTGTTTTATTGTTAAAACCTTAGTTATTTTAATAGTTTTATACTATTATTATCACTATAATATACACTAAAAATTCCATTTATTTTTCAATTAATAAAATTATTAATAAGATAAAGTTTCAAATTTTAACAAATTCATAATTTTTTCTGGTATAATATTTATAATGTAATAAGATAAAAGTATATGTGATTAATTAAACTAACCATAACTTGGAGGTGCTCATATGGATTTAGATATAGATGGTTTAGACGAACTAGATTTACAAATTCTTGAAATTTTGATTAAAGATTCTAGAACCCCTTTTTTAGAAATAGCTAGAAAATGTCATGTTAGTGGTGGCACTATACATGTTAGGATGAAAAAAATGCATGACATAGGCATAATAAAAGGTACAAAACTTATAATAGATAATTCTAAACTTGGCTATGATGTTTGCTGTTTCATAGGAATTTATTTAGATAAAGCTTCTTACTTTAATTCCGTATTAAAAGAATTAAACGAAATTAAAGAAATAACAGAACTCCATTACACAACAGGCCAATATTCTATATTTGTAAAAGTAATATGTCAGAGCATAACTCATTTACAAGATTTATTAATGAATAAAATACAAAGGGTTGAAGGCATACAAAGAACGGATACATTCATTTCCTTATCCCAACTAATAGACAGAAACATAGACATATAAGGAAAGTGCGACGCACTTTCCTTATATTAATACTTTGTTAATACAAACTTAAGATAAATTATATTATTTGTTTTTTCTATTATGATATAATAAATTATAAATTAAATTTATATAAAAGGAGATCGTTTTTTATGCCATTTACAAGCAATAATTCTTGGAAGATAAGTGGAGTTTTGTTGTTTATATTAATTCTATTTTTAGCTAATTTTTTAATTTTTTCTGTACTTCCTGTGGTTATAGTAGCAGGTTTAGTATTGTTCGGGATATATAAATTAGTTAATTATATAAAATCATGGAAAATAAATAAAAAAGGCTTTAATAATAGAAAAAATAAAGAAAAAACCTTTGAGAAATTCGATAATTTAGGCCCTAATGATATACCTGATATTTCTGAAGAAAATGTAGTTGATGTAGATTATAAAGAAGTTTAATAATGATTTAAATATACTTTTATACTTTAAATTTTAAAGTATAAAAATAAGCTATAGGAATAGATAAATTAAAAACTTAATATCTATTCCTATAGCTTTATATTTCTAATATATTCCCTGTATTGTTTAAGAAAAATTTATTCTTTAATTCTTTCAATTTTATTGTAGCAAATTCTCCTGTACAATGAGAAAGGCCTATAATGCTAATATCTAATTCATTAAAAGCTTCTATGGTTTTATTTATTCTATTTTCATCACATTTAATCAAGTGAGTTCCTCCTAATACAGCATATATTCTTCTATTTAATCTTTTACTTATACTATTTAATATATTAATAATTCCCACATGACTACACCCAACTAAAACTATTAATCCTTCGTAGGTGTCTATAACCAATGCTACTTCTTCTTTAAAATTATCTAATATATATCCTTCTCCTTTTTTTATTACCATATTAGATGTAAACTCTTCAAAACTATTATCCTCTTTAAAATTTGTAACTATAAATATATTAGGTTCTATTTCTAAAATATCTTCTTCCACATAATTTATAGGTATACCATTATCTGTTAAATATTTCTCATCAAAATCTATACCTAAATATTTATTTTCTATCTCTTTCCCTATTTTAAATTTATTGCTATTTTCAAAAAAATTTTCACTTACATATAATTCTGGATAACATTTTATATTTTCTATAAAACTTCTTACTCCTCCACAATGATCATAATGAGCATGACTTAGTATCATATAATTAGTCTCATGTAAATCAATATTTAATTTTTCAGCATTCTTTATAAAATTTCCAGAAGAACCAGTATCAAATATTATATTACATCTAGGAGTATTTATGTACATAGAAAGCCCGTGCTCTTCTATCAATTCACTTTCTTCATTTTTAGAATCTTCTATCAGAGTAGTTATCTTAATACTCATATCCCTTTCCCCCCTAATAGGTCATGATTGTCAATTAATTACAAACATATTATAATTTTACCACAAATTTATATTTTTGAAATATATTTATATTATTTTTTAATAAAGTATTCATTTTTCATTATATAAGTACCAAAATTTATTTATATAAATATAATAATATTGATATAAAATTTTTTAGGAGATATCTCAATGATTATTGCTAAAGATTATCCTTTTAATAATGTAAAAGGAATAAGTTTAAAACAACTGAACGAACATTATAAATTATATGATGGTTATGTAAATAAACTAAATGAAATTTGGAGTATGCCTAACGACTCTGAAGATTTTAAAGATAGTAATTCCACTTTTAGCAAATTAAGATGCATAAAATTAGGAGAGAGTTATGCTTTAGATGGAGTTAAATTACATGAACTATATTTTCAAAATATGACTTCTGGATATATTTCTATAAATGGACCTATACTAGATAAGATTCTAGAAGACTTTAATTCCGTAGAAAACTTCACGGAACTCTTTAAAGAAACTGGTAAGTCTATGAGAGGATGGGTTGTACTAGGTATAGATCCTTTAGATAATAAACTTCACATTTTTGGCTCTGATTCTCACGATAATGGTGCCCTATGGCTTTCCTATCCTTTACTCGTAATGGATGTGTATGAGCATGCTTATTTTATGGATTTTGGAACAGATAAAGAGAAATATATGAATGCTTTTCTTCAAAATATAAACTGGAATTTAATAAATAACAGATTAGGTATATACTGCACTTTAATAAATTCTTTAAATCATAATATGATTTTAGCTAACACTATGAATTATGGAAATATGAATTACAGAAACATATTTTATTAAAGTTTATTAAAACTTTAATAAAATTTAAACCTATAGTAATTATTTCTTTATTATAATATAAAAAACTGCTGACAAAAGATTTTATCAGCAGTATAAAAACAATTTATTTAACTTATAAGACTATAATTTGATTAAATTTTTTTACTTCCCACTTTCTATCACATTTGTGATACAAATCTCCACTTATTTTTATTTTATATGGTTTTAAACTTACTAACTCTAATATTAAATTTAGTTTTTCATTTCCTGTATCTATACAGATTTTTTTTAATGGATCATATGGATCCATTTCTTTTTTCTCTAAAGTATAGTTTTTATACTTTAAAAATACACTAATCTCTTTATTTTCTCTAAAACCTATAGAAAATAAATCTAATTCAATTTTAGCTATAAAATTTTCCTCCTTCAAATCTGTGCAATCCAATCTTTTTATATTAGATATAAATTTTTTATATTCTTTTTCTAACTGTTTTTCTTCTATATCACTAATTTCAAAATACGATATATCTATAGGGAGTAAATGAAATACATTCATATTTTTATCACCTTTCCCTGTAAATTTTAAAGGTTGTCCACTCTCTATTTCTTTTGTTTCATATATATTATATTATTGTTTATTAAAAAGTGTTACTAGCTTACTTTTAATATTACTATTTTTCATGATTTTTATACATTTACATAAAAATGCTTCCATATTCTAATTTTAATAAAAAAATAGCTTTAAAGGTAAACAAAATTTTACTAATTGAATATTATATATTGACAGGCTAATTTTGTACACAAAGGAGGTATCTTTATGTGGTGTTGTGGTTGGATATGCTGGATATTAGCATTTATTATAATAATAGCAATAATCTGTAGTTGTCAACGCCATCATTTCTGCTGTTGCTAAGAGTGAACTTACTCCCACTTATATAAGTGGGAGTTTCTTAAGTATAAATTCCTTGTAATCTTAAATTTACGACGATTTAATTAACAATGTGGAAAATAAGTTTATATTATAAAGGCAGTTTTGTATAGAAAATATACAAAACTGCCATATATTATACAAAATTATTTCTCCAATATAGGAGAGTCAATTAGTGTGGTAAAAATAAACCTATGCCTATGACCATCATTACAGGTTGTAACACCAAATACAAAGTGCACGTGTCTACCATTTCCTACAGGTATTGCAGGACCAGTAATAACATTTATCATATGAAAGTGATCGAAAAAATCTGTATTTGTATTTATTCTGTGCACATGACTGTTACCTCTTCTTATAGCTTCACCAGTAACTCCTGCAAAACGATGGTTATGAGGCTCGGTTTTAATTTCAGCTAATTTGGTACTACCTAAGAATTCATGAACGTGAGTTTGTTTTTCTCTACAGCAAGACATATACTCACCTCCTTATATTCCCAATAATATATAATATGTTAACTGATTAGTAATTGATACATGTTTACTGCAATTGAAAAATAATAAATCTATAAAAATTTTAAAATGCTTTTATGTAGCATTTAGACAAATTATTTTTAGTTTTCAAACTAGTATTGAACTGTAGAATCAATATGAATAATATAACATTAAAATAAATATATTCACAAAATCTCTTTATATTTCATAAACTACATATAGTAATATTTCTGGGGGAATATAATGGATATATATAAAAAAATAATTTTAAAAGATGCTGTAAAAAATAAAAAAAGTTCTAAAGAAAATTTATCTTATACAAAAGATATAAAAAAAGAAAACTTAGAAGGTTCTATTATAAATTTTAAAGGCGGCAAAGACTTTAATACTATTTTAGATATTGAAACTAATTTAGGTAAAATAAAATTTCCAGGCTGGATCACTTTAAATGAATCTAAAAATTTGGATCCATCTTATTCTGAACATAGTATAGCTACTTGGATAAAAGAAAAGAATTTTTCAGACAATTATAGGTACATTGTTTTTGAAAATGCTATTTGTTCTTTTTCTCTAAAATATTTCTCATTTTTTCCTGTTAAAATAACTGCAATAGATTCAAATAATAATATATTAAAAGTTATTGAAGGTAAAAAAAATTGGTGTGATGAAAAAGGTTATAGTAACCTTTCTGAATTGAACATAGATGTAGAAAATAATATAATTAAATGCATAAAAGTTGAAAGTTTCGCGGAATATATTGGTATTCATTCTTTAAAAGCACATAAAAAAATCAGTACTGAAATTCCTAGAAAAAATAATGAATATAAAGAGCATAATGATTTTGATACTTTTTTTATAGCTTTATCCATATATCTATTATTTTTTCATAGAGGAAATAATAATTATTACTATAAAAAAAATAAAAACAAAAAAAGATAAATATATAATATAATTTTTACTATAGCCTAGCTGTATAAATATCTTGTATATTATGTTACTCCCAATAAATAATTTAAAAAATTATTTTATAAAGAAAACACTATCAAATTTACTTATTCTTATAACTTTGATAGTGTTTTCTTTATTTATAAATACCTAAAAATATATATGTTATTTTAATTAATCTTTATATAAAATATATAATTTTTGCTAATATACTCCCAATCCATTTAAATATTCTTTATATTTTAAATCTGACTTTAATATATGGTTTTCTATCCAATTGACAATAAACGCCAGTAAATCCATTAAGAAGTTTTTTTGCTTTTCATCTATTTCTTCTTCATTTATAGAACTAATTTTTTTTATAAAAGCTTCATGCTCTATTTTATGATTCTCTAAATCATTATACTCATATTTTCTCATAACATCTTCTTCATAAGAAAAATGATATACTGTATATTCTTTTAAGGTCCTTATAGTTTCCATAATTTCATCAAAATGATCATATCCATCATTTACGGAAACTATAGTATAAATTTCATCTGCTAATTCAAATAATCTTTTATGCTGATTATCAATTTTACTTATGTTACAACTATAACATTCTTTCCATTCAAACATTAATATCCCCCTCTTTAATATTATATTTAAAATTTATATATTAATTGTTAAAAATAAATATTACACTACTTTTAAAAAATAAATCTTTATATTAATTATATGTATTTTAAATGCTGTTTTATTATTACATAATATTCATTATTTATAAATAATTATAACACATTCCCTTAAATTTTTCAGGTTTTAGATACTAAATAAATTTATTTTTTATCTATAACCTTATAATCTGCCTCTACAAATTTACCTTTGTAAAATTCCTTTGATTCCCCATATATTCTCACTTCTCTTTTCACTGCCTTCTGCTTTATAACCTTTCCAGTAAACTTACTAAATTTCACTCCGCCATCTAAGGTTATTCCAGCTATATTTAAAATAGACTTAGTTGTTAATGATCCTACCTTTCCTAATAATCTTCCGCTGACTTTTGCCCCTTTAGCCATACTATTATGATTATTTTTTTTTAAATTTTTATATAAAACTTCACCTGTATTTTCACATATATCTTCAATACTATTTCCTAAAAGATTTCCCGTAGACTTTATAAAATTACTTAATTTATTCATACAAACCTCCTATTTATAATTTATTAATTAAAATTTGATGATTTTTGTTTAAAAACTATATATAATTATTATAATGAAAAGATTTTCATTATTAAACTGTATTTTAACTTTATATTGAATATTTTCATGACTTGTATAAATATATGTTTTCTTATATTATAAAGTATATACTATTTAATACATTTTCAGCAATTTAATGTACACATTATTGTATATATAGCATATTTATATAATTAGTAATATATTATATTTAATTATATATTAATAAAAAAGGAGAAGAACTATGACTTTATATGATGAGAACAACTTACATATAATAAAAGATAATTTAAGATATTTAAAATTATTGTCCAAACAGTACCCTAGTATTTCAAGTGCTAGTTCAGAAATTATAAATCTTCAAGCAATATTAAACCTCCCTAAGGGAACAGAACATTTTATAAGTGATGTTCACGGAGAGTATGAATCTTTTACTCATATGCTAAAAAATGCATCAGGAGTTATTAAAAGAAAAATAGATGATGTCTTTGGAACTTCTTTAAGGGAATGTGACAAAAAAAATTTAGCTACACTAATATACTATCCTGAACAAAAATTAGATTTAATAAAAAAATCTGAAAAAAACTTAGAAGATTGGTACAAAATAACTTTATATAGATTAATAAGACTATGCCAAATAGTTTCTTCTAAATATACTAGATCTAAAGTTAGAAAATCTCTACCTTCTGATTTTGCTTATATTATTGAAGAATTATTAAATGAACAAGGTGATAGAGTAGATAAACAAGAATATTACAACAGTATAATTGAAACAATTATAGACATTGATAGAGCTTCTGAATTTATAATTGCTATATCAAATGTTATTCAAAGATTAGTAGTAGATAAACTTCATATAATAGGAGATATCTATGATAGAGGTCCTGGAGCTGAAATTATAATTGAAGCTTTAAGTAAGCATCATTCTATAGACATACAATGGGGTAATCATGACATTGTATGGATGGGTGCTGCTGCGGGATGTGAAGCTTGTATTGCCAATGTAATAAGAATATCTCTTCGTTATGCTAATTTATCCACATTAGAGGATGGATATGGTATAAATTTATTACCATTAGCTACTTTTGCTATGGATTTTTATAAAGAAGATAATTGTGAAAATTTTAAACCTAGAACTATAGATAAAAATTTAAATGAAACAGATATTAAACTTTTATCAAAAATGCATAAGGCTATATCAATAATTCAATTTAAATTGGAAGGTCAAATAATCAAAAGAAGACCTGAATTTAAAATGGAAGAAAGATTATTATTAGATAAAATAAATATAAAAGAAGACACTTTGAACCTAAACGAGAAAATTTATAAATTAATTGATACTAACTTCCCTACATTAGATAAAGAAAATCCTTATGAATTAAATGAACGAGAAAAAGATTTAGTAGAAAAACTTACAAATTCATTTATTAATAGTGAAAAGTTACAAAGACATATAAAATTTTTATATAGTAATGGAAGTCTTTACTTAAAGTACAACTCTAATTTACTATATCATGGTTGTATACCTTTAAATGAGGATGGCTCCTTAAAAGAAGTAACTCTATGCAACGAAACCTTAAAGGGTAAATCCCTTCTAGACAAACTAGATCGTTTAGCAAGAGAAGCTTATTTTTTTAAGAAAGATCCAGAATCAAAACTATATGGTATGGACATGATGTGGTATTTATGGTGTGGTCCTAATTCTCCTTTATTTGGTAAGAAAAAGATGACCACCTTTGAAAGATATTTCTTAGATGATAAGAATACACATAAAGAAGAAAAAAATCCTTATTACAAATATAGAAATGATGAAAAAATGTGCACAATGATATTTGAAGAATTTGAACTAGATGCTGATAATTCGCATATAATAAATGGACATATTCCTGTAAAAACTAAAGAAGGTGAAAATCCTATAAAAGCTAATGGTAAACTATTAGTTATAGATGGTGGCTTTTGTAAGGCTTATCAGCCACAGACAGGCATTGCAGGATATACATTAATATATAATTCCTATGGATTACTTCTAACCTCTCATGAGCCTTTTAGTTCTATACACAAAGCTATAGTTGAAGGAAATGATATACTTTCATCTACTATAATATTAGAACATGTATCCTCTCGAAAAAGAGTATTAGATACAGATAGTGGTAATGAAATAAAAAAGCAGATACATGATTTAGAAATGCTATTAGTTGCTTACAGAAAAGGTCTTATAAAAGAAGAAAATGAAATAAATATAAGATTTTAAGTAAATTACAACTTTTATCCGATGACTACCCGCTCTAATACTCCCATCTTCTTCAAAGTGGGAATAAAGAGCGGTTACGTCCCTGGATAACGATTTCCCCTAAAGGATAACGACTTCTAAGGAGTAAAACTCCTAAGAATTCTGTTAATAAGCTTCAATGGGAGTAAAAACTCCTTCTGAAACCAAGAACTCTGTTTATAATATAATAAAAAAGACCGCTTGCTTTTTTATAAAATCAAGTGGTCTTTTATATCTTTATACTCCGTAAATAACCGATAAAACATTACCTACCTTTTTATTTTATAGTGTATAGTTTTTACATTAATTAAATACTACACTTAATTATAGGTTTTTTCAGTTTATTATTTATAATAAAATTTTTTATACTATCATTTCCTCTGCTTCTGCAACAACATCTAAATAAAATTCTAATTCTTTGCTGTATACATATTTGCTGAAAGCTTCACTTATAGCCTTACTAGATTGTCTGTAAAATATAGATGGTGAATTATTAACTGCATAATAGTATTTCCCATCTTTATTGTATATAGGATCAGATGCTGTAGTATGCCTTGCACCTTCTATAGCTTTTCCAAGATTAGCTGCTGCATCTATAATTAAACAATTTTTCTTTAATTTCATTTGATCTTCTAAAGTTAGTATATGCTTATTAGGATTATCCATTTCTATTCCATTTATTATTATATCAAATTCTTCCAATTCATCTTTTAATTGATTCATAGTTTTTCTATAAAACATTCTTATATCTGGATTAAATTTAGATATTGCTGAAAAAGCACCTTGAGATACATTGCCTGATCCTAATATGGCAACTTTAGTTTCTGAAGTTGGTATGCTTCCATAATTCATAACTGCATGCATAGTAGATGCATAACCTGCTATATAGCTATTTTTTCTTACAAAGTTAGATGGAATCCAATCCATTGGTATTACATAATTTTTATAATAGATTGAAGGATGAATATTATCTAAATCTACTATAATTAAGTTTTTAGGTATGCCCTGTTCTTCCATAAATGTCTTTCCTGAGCCCTCTGGATGGGTCCAGCCCACTATAATTTGACCTTCTCTTATATGCTGGTAGTCCTGAGGCTTTAAAACCTTTAATGAAAATACACCTTCACAAGTTTTAAATATATCTTCTCGAGAAGCTATAGTACAACCTGCCTTTACATATTCTTCATCTGAAATTCCTAGAGTTTCACCAAAACCTGTCTCTACAACTAGCTCATTGTTAAAACCCTTAACATGTTCTGGTAATAAAGCAACTCTTTTTTCATTTGGATGGTTTGGTATCAAAAATCCTAATTTCATATATTACCTCCTTTATTCATTTTTACAATAACTATAATATTTAATAATATTTATTATAGTTACAACTTTATGGCATATATAAAGTTGTTAAATATCAATAATATTATACACTATACGGATTTTTGTGTCAAAAATATAAAAAATGTTAAATTTAAACTTAGTACTAGTAGCATTAATATTCAAAATATAGTAAGATGTTATAGGGATACCATATATAGTACTCATATTTTTAATTATGCATATTAGGAGGAATCATTTATGAAAAATAGTACTGGTCCTTTATATAAAAATATAGCCTTAGATATAGCTAATCGTATAGTTAGGGGAAAATTAAAAAGTGACGAAAAAATAAGTGGTAGATCTACCTTAGCTAGTATGTATAATGTATCTCCTGAAACTATAAGGAGAGCTGTTGCACTATTAGAGGATATGAGTGTGGTAAAATCTACTAAGGGTAGTGGAATAGAAATATTATCTATATCTGCTGCTGAAAAATTTATAGAAAGAAATAAGTCTAATGTATATCTGGCTACAGTTAAAGAAAATATAGAGGATATTCTTCTTAGAAAAAAAAGATTAGATGAAGAATTGCAAGAGAATTTTAATAAGATACTAGACTTAATGGATCGTTTTGAAAACATTTCCCCTTTTACTTTAATAGAAGTAGCTGTTGAGGAGAATTGTAAATTTATCGGCAAAAAAGTTAATGAAGTTAAATTTTGGCAACAAACTGGTACAACTATGGTAGCCTATAGAAGAGGAAAAGAAATTATAATATCTCCTGGTCCAAATTATATATTTACAGAAGGTGATATTATAGTTGTAATAGGAACTCATAATGTTTACAAAAAAGTTTATAACTTCTTATATGAAATATAAATATCCTTAATTATTTATACATATAAAATACTATCTTTACTATATTTTGTATTAATAATTAAATTATTATATAAATAATATTTAATATGAACAATTTTTAATATTAAATATATAAATATATTAGAAACTTCAAAAAGATTATTTTAAAATAGGTTTAATTTAAATATATCAAAAATTTTAAAATACACTTAATAAAATTATTAAGTGTATTTTTTATCTTTGAAGTATTAAAATTAAATTTTTTTTATTTTTAAATTCAATGTTTTTTATTTATATAAATTCTTGTAAAAATTATTTTTTATTATTACTGTTTAAAGCTTTGCATAATAAATTTTAAAAAGAGAAAACTAATAAAAAAAAGGAGGAATGAATATGGATTTAACAACTAAAGACATTATTAAAAAGAAAATATTAGATGCTCAAGAAAACGTGAGAGACTATCAAATGTACTCTCATAAAATAGATGATAAAGTTGTAGCTGATCTTTTTGGAGAATTTGCAGAAAATGAAGCTATTCAAGCAAAAAAACTTCGTAATGTATTAGACAAATATGACTCTTATTAAACATAAAATTAAAAAAATTATAACTTAACAAACTAAAAATATTCATAATTAAAATAAAAAGTACCTTTAGTAAAAATAACCATCTATAAAAATAAAGAATACTAATATTTGTGTCCTAATATCTAAGCTAAGGCACTGATGTCCCCCATACTAAATAAACATCTTGTTCCTTTTACACTTATATATTAGTACACAAATGAAGTATTCTAATTATTTTTTGATTTTTTAATATAAATCTTTAAATTTAATAAAAATTAATTTGCATATCCATTTTAAAAAATTATATTTTTATATAGCTTCAGATAAATTTACTGTATCCATCTTTTTATATTCCTTTAAAATTAAATATACTAATATAATAAATACTATTCCATCTATTAATGGACTTACAAACCATACAGCACTAATTCCTACTATAGAAGGAAATACTATAATTGCTGGCACAAACAATATGACCTGTCTTAACAAAACCAAAAGGCCAGCATTTTTAGCACTACCTATTGATTGAAAAAATGTTACTCCCATAATAAAGGTTCCTAGCGCTGGGAATAAACTGTACATTATTCTAAAATTAGTAATTCCTTCGTTAACTATCTCCACATCTGTTATCATTAGTGATAATACCTTTTGAGGAAACAGTTCAATAGGTATCCAAAATACACAAGCAAGAATAGTAGCTCCTAGTATAAATATGTTCATGCATTTTTTTACTCTTGGAAATAATTTTGCTCCATAATTTGTTCCAACTACTGGCTGTAATCCTTGGCTCATTCCCCAAAGAGGGATAAAAGATAGTGCTTGGATTCTTAATGTTGCTCCCATTAATATTAATTGATTATTACCGCCATACTTTGCTGCCATTCTATACATTAATGTCTGTTGTATCATACTCATAAGTTGCATCATCATAGCAGATAATCCTACGGAAAATATCTCTGGTAGAAGTGTTTTTTCAATTTGTATTTTATGAAATCTAACATTTTTACTTTTTCTTATAAAGTAAACCATTGTAATAACAGCTTGTATAACTTGAGATATTATAGTAGCTGTTGCTGCACCTTCAATTCCATATTCTCCAAAAGCTGTTATTAAAATAGGGTCTAATATTATGTTCAAAACAGCTCCTATTGTCATAAAAAGCATAGCTTTCTTCATAATTCCTTCTCCACGCATTACCATATTTGCACTTTGAGCAAAATTAACAAAAATTGAGCCTATGAAAATAATACGAAGATATCTTACAGCTAACTCTAAAATTTCTCCTTCGGCCCCAGTTAAAAGTAAAAGTTCTTTTGCAAATACAATTCCTATAACCATGATAATAGTGGAAAATATCAATACTAGGCATAATAAATTCCCCATAATTTTATTTACTGTTTCTTGATCATTTTTCCCTATAGCTCTTGACAAAATAGATGAAGACCCAATTCCTATCAAAGTAGCTATAGCACTATTTAAAAATGTAATTGGATATGCGACTGCTACAGCACCCATAGCATTCTTTCCTATTAATTGTCCAGCAAAAACCCCATCCATAAATGAATATAAACCTATTACTACCATTCCTATAATTGCCGGAATGCATAATTTAAACATCAACTCTTTAGGTTCTTTGTGAAGCAATTCCTCTTTATTCTTATTCATAAATGTACCTCTCCTTTAATTAAACATATAAAAAATTGCTGATATATATAATTTTATTTCTCTCTTACTTATATATGTCTTAATACAATTATAAATGATTATCAATATCAATATCTCCTCCAAAAAATAAAAATGCTCCAAAAATTAAATTTAGAACATTTCATTTCATAATATATATTATATTAATTCCAAAACTCCTTTAAAGCCGTTTCTAACTCTCTCTTATTCTTTACACTAATATTAGGATACCAGTGTTTAGGAAATAGCTTCTTATAGGAATAACTATTAAATCGTTCATCAATAAGTAATATTATTCCTTTATCTATCTCTGTTCTTATTACCCTACCAGCAGCCTGCATAACTTTAGTCATCCCTGGATAAATATATGAGTACTGGAAGCCAGACTGTAATTTATCATCATAATAATTCTTTATTAAATTTCTTTCTACACATATTTGTGGTAATCCTACTCCTATTATTATAGCTCCTATTACTTTATCTCCTGTTAAATCAATTCCTTCTGAAAAAATACCACCTAATACACAAAAGCCTAGTACATTTTCTGTTCCTTTTTCAAATTTATTTATAAATTCTTCTCTTTCTCCATCACTCATAGAAGAATTTTGAACTATAATATTTTCTTCTGGATATTTTTCTTTATATAATGAAAAAACTTCTTTCATATATTTATAAGATGGGAAAAAAACCATGTAGTTTCCTTTTTTAATTTTGCAGGCCATATTTATATAATCACATATATTCTCATAGCTCTTGCATCTATTTTTGTATTTTGTTGAAACATTGTAACCTATTAAAATCTTATGGTTTTCTATTGGGAAAGGGGAATTTAATTTTAAAACATAATCTTCATCCCCTCCCCCTAAAACTTCTCTAAAATATTTTATAGGAGATAATGTTCCTGAAAAAAATATGCTTGCCTTTGATTTTTTCAAAGTTTCATTTAATAAACTTGAAGTATCTATAGCAAAAAGTTTAATTATAAAATCCCTATTGTATTCTTCTCCATAGGTTATATAATTATCTCCATATAATTCACATATCTTTAAAAAATATAAAGCCTCAAAATAAAAATTAAGTAATTCATCATTTATTTGAAAGTTTCCTTTCATCATAAGCACTTCAATCTCTGATGTAAAATTATTTAATAATATTTGTAATTTTTCTGGTTTCTCTTTTTCTATATAATAATTATCTAATTCATAAATTTTTTTTATGTCTAAAAGTTCATTATTTATTTTTCCTAAAATTCTAGATAAAACTTTACTTTTATCTTTAATAGACTTTCTTAAATTTAAAACATTATTTTTAGATATAGCTGAAGAAAACATTTCTCTAGATCTATCTAATAAGTTATGAGCTTCATCTATTAATAATACAAAGTCATCTTTCCCCTCAGAAAAGAATCTTCTTAAATATACCCTAGGGTCAAAAGCATAATTATAATCACAAATTATTCCATCACACCATAAACTTATATCTAAAGAAAACTCAAAGGGGCAAACTCTATGTTTTAAGGCATATTCTTTAATAACAGCTTCATCTATAACATTTTCATTATTTAAAATATCTAATATAGCTTCATTTATTCTATTAAAATGACCTTTAGCAAACTCACACTTCTCTGGTGTACATTTAAATTCCTCTTTAAAGCAAATCTTTTCCTTGGAAATTAAAGTGATAACTTTAAAAGCAATGCCTTTATCTATCATGTTTTTAAAATTACTCAAAACAAAATCTCTTGTAGTATTCTTAGCTGTTAAATAAAAAATTTTATCTACTTCACCTTCTCCAATAGCCTTAATACTAGGAAATATTGTAGAAATAGTTTTTCCTATACCTGTGGGAGCTTCTATAAATATATTTTTATTCTCACTTATAGTTTTATAAACAGATACAGCTAATTTTCTTTGCCCTTCTCTGTATTCTTTAAAGGGAAACTTTAATAATTTAATGTCCCTATTTCTTTCCTGTTTAAATTTATAATTAAACTCTATCCAAACATAATATTTATGTATAATACCATAAAAAAACTCTTCTAATTCCTGTATGTTAAAAGTTTTATCTATACTTTTAATGTTTTCATTTTTAATATTATAATAAGTTAATTTAATATTAATTTTTTCAAGATTTTTATCTTTTGAATAAATATAAGCATAGCACTTAGCCTGAGCCCAATGCAGTAAATTATCTTTAATCTCATCCAAATTTCTAGTTGTAGTTTTAATCTCTTCTATAGTAATAGAGTCATTTTCTATAATAATTCCATCTGCTCTTCCCTCTACATTAAATAAAAAATTTTTATATTCTATAGAATATTTTAATAAAACTTCTTTCTCATACTCCATCATAAGTAAAGGGGTAGCACTTTCCATCCTAATTTTTTGTAATTTTTTATGTGCTTTTATTCCTTCTTGAGCTCTGCTTCCCCCTAGATATCCAATGTCAATATCTCCGTTTCTTAATATAAATTCCACTAAATTTCTAACGGATATATTCACTTCACCCTTGCATTCCATATAAATCAACCTTTTCAATATAGTTTATTAATACAAATTATATCATAAGTTTATATAAACTAATTTTTTATAACAAATTTGCATTTTATTATTTTAAATAAAAATATTATTAACTGAATCTATATTTGATTTTATAATCTTTAGACTTATAACTAAGTTAGCGGTAATATTATAATTAAAGATTTTGTATAAAAAAGCGGAACAAAATCATCATTTTGTAGTTTTCCCTTTCAGTTGGAAATTACTATAACAGCTTTTAAAGTTATTAAAACAAGAACTACTTTTAAAGAAGATAGATATCTAAAAAATAATAAGAATACTTTATTTGTGAACTAATATTTAAGCGTAAAATAAACAGAACGTTTACTTAGCTCTGCAGGACGTGACATTAGAGTGTTAGCTTAAATATTAGGACACAAATATTAGTATTCTTTATTTTTATAGCTATCTATTGAACAAAAGTATTTCTTGTTTTAATTCTCAATCTTTAAAAGCTGTTAAGTCATAATTTCCTTATATTCTAAATTACTCTCCAAACGTTCATTAAGTTTAATTTGGAACCATATATTCTAAAAAAACAGACATTAATTATTTAATGACAGTCATTCCACCCATATATGGTTGTAATGCAACTGGAATATTGACAGAAC
Source organism: Clostridium sp. CTA-6 (assembly GCF_054768115.1). Taxonomy (NCBI): domain Bacteria; kingdom Bacillati; phylum Bacillota; class Clostridia; order Eubacteriales; family Clostridiaceae; genus Clostridium; species Clostridium sp. CTA-6. The sequence goes on along the minus strand of NZ_BAAAAU010000004.1, from coordinate 108,206 downwards.
CATCTGCATTTAAGTTGTTCTCTAAAAAAGCAATTAGCATTCTTGGAGGTGCAACTACAGTATTGTTTAATGTGTGCGCAAAATATTTGCCATCCTCACCATCTACACGAATTTTAAGACGGCGTGCTTGTGCATCACCTAAATTAGAGCAGCTTCCTACCTCAAAATATTTTTTCTGCCTAGGAGACCAAGCTTCTACATCAACTGATTTTACTTTTAAATCTGCCAAGTCACCAGAACAGCATTCCAAAGTTCTTACAGGAATATCCAAAGAACGGAAAAAGTCTACTGTATTTTGCCATAGCTTATCATACCACATTGTACTATCCTCCGGTTTACATACAACAATCATTTCTTGCTTTTCAAATTGATGAATTCGATATACTCCTCTTTCTTCAATACCATGTGCTCCTTTTTCCTTTCTAAAGCAAGGTGAATAACTAGTTAATGTTTGTGGTAAAGAAGCTTCCGGTAATATTGTATCAATAAATTTACCAATCATAGAATGTTCACTGGTTCCAATCAAATATAAATCTTCACCTTCTATTTTGTACATCATAGAATCCATTTCTGCAAAGCTCATAACACCAGTCACCACTTCACTACGAATCATAAAAGGTGGAATGCAATATATAAATCCTCGATTAATCATAAAGTCTCTGGCATAAGAAATCACTGCAGAATGTAGTCTGGCAATATCCCCCATCAAATAATAAAAGCCATTACCAGCAACTTTTCTAGCACTATCCAAATCAATTCCACTAAATTTCTTCATAATTTCAGTATGATAAGGAACTTCGAAATCTGGCACAATTGGTTCGCCATATCGTTGAATCTCCACATTCTCACTATCATCTTTACCGATGGGAACACTTGGATCAATAATATTTGGAATAGTAATCATAATTCTCTTTATTTTTTCTTCCAGTTCACCTTCTCTTTTTTCTAATTCAGCTAAATGATCTGAGGCTGCTGTGACTTGTTTCTTTAGTTCTTCTGCTTCTCCTTTTTTCCCTTGAGCCATTAATCCACCGATTTGTTTTGAAATCTTATTTCTCTTAGCTCTTAAAGTATCTGCTTCTGGTTTTATATTTCTCAGTTCAATATCTAAAGCAATTACTTCATCTACTAACTCCAGCTTATTATACTGAAATTTTTTCCTCATGTTTTCCTTAACAACTTCTGGATTTTCTCTTACAAATTTTAAATCTAACATAGTTTTCCCTCCTACATAAATATAAGTAATATAATAATTTTCAAACTATAAAATAAAAAACTTCCATCTCATATATAAATATGGGACGGAAGTATCCGCGTTGCCACCCAAATTGCTAGTCTACCATAAGAACCAGCCACTCGACAGTAGTAAGATAAAGGGTACTAACCTTTCAGTTTATCACTAGCAGCTCCAAAAGTGGAAAGATTTAACCTTTCACCGATTCTCACCAAACATCGGCTCTCTGAAGAAATTTATAAATCGTAGCTTTTATCAACACTGTTTTTAATCTTTATCAATTATAGATTAATTATATATTCCTCTATGCTTTTTTACAAGTAAAAACTTATTTTGACTTGTAAATTTTCCTTCAATGTATTAATTTCATTATTATATTATTTAAACATATTATTTAAATTTAATTTCATTATAATTCTTTCAGTGTTTTCTATTACATTTATATTTATTTCTGAAATTTCAACAGTAAATCCAATAATATCACTAATCAAATCATTAAATTCTTTTGATACCTGCTCATAAAATACTTCCCTATAATATTCAATCAAAGCCACATTATTGTTATTTTTTATAACTGCTTTTTCCATAGGAGTTAATATATCATAAGTATTAATCTCTATAGTACTGCCACCCCAAAATACCTGAATATCTTTAGGTCCTTTTCTCGTATATTTTTTTACTAAAAAAGAGATTTTTGTTTTTATTTCTTCTGTTATTTTTAGCTTATGTTCTTTACTAAAATTCACAAATTCACATAGACTTCCTTTGTCATTTTTTCTTTTTATAACTTTTTTTAATACATTTTTTATAGCTTCTATAATTTCTTCTTTTTCTATAGGTTTTACAAGGTATTTGTCAATACCAATGTCTACACTTTTTATTATATATTCTATATCATCTACTTCAGTATTAATAATAATTCCACATTCTTGATCATAATCTCTTATCTTTTTGATCATATCTATGCCATTCATGATAGGCATTCTTAAATCAGTAATTACTATATCTGGTCTATATACCTTAAATAATTCAAAGCCTTCTTGGCCATTTTCAGCAATATATAATTTACCTGAAATTTTTTTTAATATTTTTTTTACAATAATTTGAGTTATGGCCTCATCTTCAACGTATAATATTTTAACATTATTCATTACTCGTTCAATAGCATCCATTATTTAACAAGCTCCTTATTTAAACATATTTTAAATAACTTTAATAGATTTTTAGCATATAGTAACCTTTGTTTTGCGCTATAAGAATATCAAATTAATTCTATCAAATATGTATATATTATTCAATTTTTTTGTAAAAATAAAGTTATAAACAATAAGCCAAATATTGTTTATAACTTTATTCTAATTTTATATTATATAGTTTTAAATACTTCTAAATACTTTCAAATTCATCCATTGTATCCACTAATTGTTGGGATATTTCTAAATTCTTTTCATTTTCTTTCAATATTAGTTCATTTTGTTGATTTACATTGCTTATTTTTTCTGCAATTTCACCTGAAGATTCTGCTACTTCTATTACAGATCCAGACATCTCTTCCATACCTCTTGCTATTTGTTCAATAGCTTTAGAAGTTTTTTCTGATAAATTTGAAAAATTCTCAATTAACTCTTTAACAACATTTCCATCATTTTTATACTGTACACTCATATCTATAAGCTTTTTATAATCTCTTAATACATTCTCTTCTATAAGTTCCAAAACAAATTCGGAAGAAGATGAAAGTTCACTTACTGCTTTTAATACAGTCTTAACATTAACTTGAATATTTTCAACTGCATTAGAGGATTGCTCTGCTAATTTTCTTACTTCTTCTGCTACTACTGCAAAGCCTCTACCCTGTTCTCCTGCTCTAGCAGCCTCAATAGCCGCATTTAAAGCTAATAAGTTTGTCTTTTCAGCTATACCTAAAATACTCTCAGCCATTTCAGATATATTTTCTACCACTTGAGCTTCACGAATAGCTTTTTCTAATTTTTCCTTTGAATTTTCATATATTTTTTCCACTTCACTCATTGAACTACAAGCATCTTCATTTACACTTTCTGCCTTTTCCTTAATGTTTATTGCTAAATCAAGTCCTTCTTTTGCTTTTTCCTTAGTAATATTCATATCTTCTTTGACAGAGGCAGTCATAGATGCCATTTCTTCTATTCCAGCTGAAGATTCCTCCATATTAGCAGAAATCTCTTCAGTAAATGCAGTTATTTGTTGTACCTCAGCATTTACCTTATTAAAAGTTTCTTTTGCACAATTACTGCTTTGTAATATATTTTCACTTTCATTTTTTACAGAATTTATGGTTTGATTTAATATATTGCTAGCTTCATTTAAAGCCCTGGCTGTTTCCCCAAATTCATCTTTTCTATTAATAGAATTTTTATATGTTAAATTACATTTTTCTAATTGCTCTGCATGCTCTTTCATTTTAACAAGTGGATCTTTAATATTTTTAGAAATAACATTTGATATTATCATACCTAAAATTATAAATAAGATAGTTGAAATTAGTATTACTATTCTTAATGTGTAAATATCTTTAAATAAATAATTTTTTTCAACAGCTATAGCCATAGACCATTCTGTGCCTGAAACTGGTTCATAGGCCATAAATCTTCTAACATTATTGTATTTATATTCTCCAAAACCATTTTCACCATTAATCATTTTTTTCTGAAAATTTAAAAGTTCTTTAAACTTTGAATCATTACTGTAATTTTTTAAATCATTGCCTCTCTTCAAAACTAAGTTAATATCATCATCTGCTATATAATATCCTTCTTTATTAATTACAAAACCAATTTCTTCTTTATTACTTGATTGTGCATCATTTACTAACTTATTTATATCTTTTATATCTAAAGAACCTATTAAAGCACCTACTACTTTTTTATCATCAGATTTAATAGGTGTAACTACTTTTATTAAAGGAACATTAGTGTTCTTATCTATATCACTATCTATTATAAATGTATCTCCTTTTAATATTCTATTAAAATATTCTTTATTAGATATATTTTCTACTTCATTATTGCTCATAGTATACGCATTACCCTGCAAATTTACTATTTTAAAATTCTTAAATCCCCATGATTTAGCTTCATCTGCTAATTGATACTTTTGATTTTTTAAATCCATAGATTTTATTTCTGGCCAATCGGCTATTATTTGTAATTTATCCTTTGCTTCATTCATTCTATTAGCCAAGATAGTGGATCCATTTTTAGCCTTATTTTCAAGTTGCATTTTAATATTTTTAGTTAGAGCTTTAGAGGCGCTCTTATAGGATACAATTCCTAAAATTCCACAAATCAAAATAATCAAACCCAATATTTGTATATTTATAACACTTTTTACACTTATAAAATTTTTATCCTTAGTACTTTTAAATTTAGACTTCATAAATTTCCTCCTCGTTATATATAGTTACTGACTAATTATATACATAATTGTAAGTTAAAAGAATCTGTATATATATTTTTAACAAATAATTCTAATATTTCAGGATCATATATGTTTTCTTCTTTTACCATAATCTCTAAAGCTGCTTCTCTTGTATAAGCTCTTCTATAACATCTATCTGAAGTTAAAGCCTCATATACATCTGCTATACGAAGTATTCTAGCTGCCATAGGGATAGATTTTCCCTTTAACCCATAATAACCACTACCATCAAAATTTTCATGATGAAATTTTACAACATTACAAATTTCTAAACAATATCCATATTCCCTTAGTATATCAGAACCAAACTGGGTATGTTCTTTTACAATTTCAAACTCACTATGACTTAATTTATCTTTTTTGTTTAGTATATTAGAAGGTATTCTAGCCTTTCCTATATCGTGGTTCAATGCTAATAGAACTAAATTATTACTTTGTTTTGAACTAATCTTCATCAACTCTGCAATTTTTTTCACATAGATAGCAACTCTCTTACTATGTAAAAATATTTCTAAATCTAATTTTTCATCCTTTGATATTTTCAAGGTGTTTGTTGATAAACTACTTAATTTATACATATTATTGCTCCTCCCCATCCCTATAAATTTATAAAAAACAAAAACCAACATAATTAGTCCACATATGTAAACTAATTATGTTGGCTATATCTAGCTAAATAACTCCTTATTTTCTATCTATTACACCAATCACTTATTAAATTATTAAGTAAATATTATTTTTTATTTTTATATTAACCTATATGCGGCAAAATAAATACTTATTCTCCATATATATTGCTAATATTACCTTATATTTTAATTTTATATCATTAATTCCCAAATTTCAACTAAATTAAAAATATTTTTTATAAATTTATTTATTTTTACTATAATACATCAAATCTTGCTCTAATTTATTTATATTTATTCTTATCTTTTCTACTAATTTATAAATATGCTCAATGTCACCTACTATAGCTCTTTCTTTAATCTCATTTAGCAATTTTTTCACCTCATATAAATCAAAATTTGAAGAGGCTCCCTTTAATTTATGTATTAAATTTCTTAAATTTTCTATATCTCCATCTCTTGATAACCTTATAATTTCATCCATTTGTTCTTTAGAAAATAACTCTATTATTTTATGAGCCAATTCTATTACTAACTCTTTATTACCATCTAAATTTTTTTCTAACCGCTCAAAACTACTATATATTTCTTTTTTCTTTAGCTTGATTTTACTATTATTAATTTGCCTATTGTTATTTAAATGCTTATCTATTATATATTGTAACTTATCTGAATCTATAGGCTTACTTAAATAATCATCCATACCTAATGATTTAAATTTCTTCTGTTGCTCTAAAGAATCATATGCTGTTAAAGCTACTATAGGTATTTTACTCCATTTAGGATTTTTTTTAATTATATTTGATGCATCTAATCCATTCATTATAGGCATTGATATATCCATAAAAATTAGATCATAGCTATCCTTTTCTAAAGCTACTATGGAATCTCGGCCATTAGAAACCGTTTTTGCCACCCATCCCTTTAATTCAATTAATTTACTCATTACTATTTGATTTACATTATTATCTTCTGCTATCAATATCTTAAATATATTTTTGTTACCATTATTCCCATTTAATAATTTACTATTTTTTAAATGTTCTTTATAGGTTAAATCTAACTTAGTTTTTAATACTTCTATCATTGTATTTACATTCTCTGTTATATTTAAGCAACATGCACCTACCCCTAGTATATTGTTATCTTCATCCTTTAAAGGAATTATCTCTATTTCATAAAACTCTACTTTACTACCATTAATTAGAACTTCCTCATTTGTTATAATCTTATTTCCCTTTAATGCGCTCTTCATTTTTTCTTTTATTCTTAATATTAAATTATCACTAATGTTTAAAGGACAATAGTCTTCAATTATTTCTAATATATTCATACCCACTTCTACATGAATTCCTAATAATTTTTCCATAAATTTTTTATGACTATTATTTAATTTTATATAATGAAAATCTTTATCCAAAATGAATATGGAAACATTATTTAACTCCCCCACAAATAAATTCAAAGCATTTATATCCCCATACTTTATCATAAATTTTATCCTTCCCTATACATATATTATAAATTTAAACATACTACTATAGTTTTCGAAGTTTTTACGGAAAACTTATACATATTCATATATTATAAAAGAACTATTGCCTTATAAATTATAATAAATTCTTCAATATTTTCATTTTATTTTATATAAAAATGTATTTAGGAGATTGGATTTAGAAATTCATATATTATTTTAAAGAAATGAGGCTGTCTCAAAATAGCCTTAATTTTGAAACCGTAAATATAAATAATACATTCATAAAACAATTCATTTTGCTAAGCAGTTCTAAATTTGACTCCATTAAAAATTTTTTACCCAGTAGAGGCGCCTTCCTTGTCTTCACTACTGGGTCCTCACATCCTGTGAGAAATTACAAAAATTTTTAATTCCGTCAAATTAAGAACTATTAAAGCTCATTCATATGTTTATTACATGTATTATCTATATTTACTATATTAAAATTAAGGCTATCTTCATTATGAGACACCTTTATTAAACACCATTTATTCAATAGTTTTATTATATTTGCTATCAATCCAATTTAACACATCTTGGAACACTTCTTTTCTATTTATCTCATTTAAAATTTCATGTCTTCCTTCTTTATATAGTTTATAGTTTACATCCACTACACCTATACTTTTATAAAAATTATATAAATTTAGTATCCCTTTACCAAAATTTCCTACTGGATCTTTATCTCCTGCTATTATAAATATAGGTAAATTTATAGGTATCTTACTCTTGTTTTCTTCTTTCCATATAGACTTTAATCCTTTTAGAAAATCATGATAAAAGGAGGTCGGAAAAATCGTTCCACAGTATTCATCCTTTATATATTTATCAACCTCCCTTTCATCTCTAGTTAACCAATCGAATTCTGTTCTATTAGGTTGAAATTTTTTATTATATCCTCCAAAGGATAGATTATTTAAAAGATTACTTTTATGTTTTCTTCCTCTAAATCTCATTTCTAATTTAGCTACTAAAATCCCTATATTTATTAAGGAGCCTTGATTGCCATTAGTTCCTACTAATATAACTCCATTTAATTCTTGTCCATACAATTGTATGTATCTTTGACTTATAAAAGAACCCATACTATGACCTAATAAAAATACAGGTAATCCTTCATTTTCTTCTTTTATTATAGTATTTAATGTATGTACATCTTCTACCATGGACATAAAGCCATCTTCTTCTCCTAAGTATCCTAATTTATCTAAACTTAATGCACTTTTACCATGTCCTCTATGGTCATTTGCATAAACTATATATCCAGCTTCATTTAAATAGGAAGCTAAGCCTTCATATCTATTAGCAGTTTCAGCCATGCCATGGGATATCTGTATGACTGCCTTTATGTCTTGTTTATTATCTGGCTCCCACTTATAAACATTTATTTTTGTATCTTCTCTACCTTTAAATGAAAAACAACAACTTTTCATATGGGTCTCCCTTCCATGAAATTACTTTTTTATTAAATTCTATCAATGCTTGTAAAATTTCTTCTATATAATTTTCAAAATTGTCCTATAAAGATATATTATTAAATTTATAAAAAAAATACTACTTAAAAATACCTAATTTATAAAAATTTAATAGTGAATTAACTGTATTTTGAACTTTATACCAAAATATGGTATATTATTGTTAAAACTTTTGTTATTTCTTCTCTATGGTATAATAAAATTGTTAGAATTAACGATAAATATTAATAAATACTTATTTTAAATATGAAGGGAGGATTTTCTTTGAATAAATCAAGAAAGGCTTTTACTACTTGTGCCATATCCGCTGCTTTATTAGGACAAAATTTTTTATTTTCTCAAAACGTTCTAGCCGCTAGTGATAGCATGTACCCTAATGTTAATAGTAGTGCATATAATTCTAACAATATATTTACTCAATGCGGATTTAAAGGACAATGTACTTGGTTTACCTATGGAAGGGCTTTAGAAAAATTAAACATGAAACTTCCAAGTCAATTTTATGGTAATGCTATAGATTGGTGGTATTCTAATATTAGATCAAATACATTCTCCTATGGTTCAGAACCTCAAGCTAATTCTATAGTAGTTTGGAGTGGAGGTTCAAAAGGATATGGACATGTTGGTTTTGTAGAAAAAGTTGTAGGCGATACCATTTATTACAACGAAGGAAATGTTGAAAGAAGAGGCTATTATGATGGTTATGTAAAAACTATATCTAAACAAGCTATAAAAAATAGAGGTAACTTATTTTTAAAAGGATATATCTATTTAAATGGTAGTTCAAATAGCTCTAACAATAATAGCAATAACGACTATACTATAATAAAAACATCTAAGGTTTCTTGTTCAAGCCTTAATGTTAGAAGCAATCCTTCTCTATCATCAGCGGTTATAGGTGGTGTTTCAAAAAATCAAACTGTCTCTATTATCAGTGAAAGTAATGGATGGTCAAAAATAAAATATGGCTCTGGAATTGGTTATGTAAGCTCCCAATATTTATATGCTGGAAATAATACTATCAATTCTGGTAATGGTGGTTCTTCTAGTAATGAAAGTGTACAACCTGGTTTTGTTAAACTATCTAACAGTAGTTCATTATTGAATGTTAGAAGTTCAGCCAATTTATCTTCTAGTATAATAGGTTCCCTTAAAAATGGATCCTCTGTATCAATATTAGGTAAAACCGGTTCTTGGTATAAGATTAAATATGGTTCTAAAGTTGCTTATGTAAGTTCAAATTATATTTCATCAAGCAACAATTCTAACTCTAATTCTGATAATAATTCTAGTACTTCAACTGGTAAAGGAACTGTAAAATTATCTAGTACAAGCTCTTCATTAAACCTTAGAGATAATCCAAGTCTATCCTCTAAAATATTAGGTGGACTTTCACATGGTTCTTCTGTTGATATACTGGGTAAAACTGGTTCTTGGTATAAAATTAAATATGGTTCTAAAATTGGTTATGTAAGCAGCCAATTTATAACTACTTCCAACTCTTCAAATAGTAGCGGATCTTCCGTAACAAACCAAAAATTTGGTACCGTATATCTATCCAACAAATATTCTACTTTAAATGTAAGAAAAAATGCTGGAACAAATAGCAGTGTAATTTCATCATTAGCCTATGGAAGTAAAGTAGAAATACTATCTTCTAGCGGTGAATGGTATAAAATTAACTTTAAAAATACTACAGGTTACGTGTATAGCAAATACATAAAAGATACAGCTCAAAAAGTTGTGGCGTTTAATCAAAGTGCTACACAGGACAAAAAATATGGAGTTAAAGAAGATAATGTTACTATAAATAATAAGAGTGCTGATGTAGCAAAGTCTAATACAGAAAATGAAAAAAAATTAGTTACAATGAAATCAGAAAAAGAAAAAGAACAAGAAAGAAAGAAATCATCTGAGCCAGTACAGATAAAAGTAACTGAAGAAGCTCAGAGAAAAGCAACTGAAGARGCTCAAAGAAAAGCAGCTGAAGAAGCTCAAAGAAAAGCAACTGAAGAAGCTCAAAGAAAAGCAGCTGAAGAAGCTCAAAGAAAAGCAACTGAAGAAGCCCAAAGAAAAGAAGCTGAAGTTGAGGCTTCCGAGTCTCAGTCAAAAGGACAAAGCAATGTATCAGAAAAAGCACCAGCAACACATGGAGACGTAACATCATATGCTAGACAATATCTAGGTACTCCTTATGTTTGGGGTGGAACTTCACCAAGTGGATTCGACTGTTCAGGCTTTGTACAATATGTGTATAGAAATGCAGCAGGTATATCATTACCAAGGGATACTTATGGACAAATTGGAGCAGGTTCTAGAGTTTCACAAGATCAATTACAGCCTGGTGATTTAGTATTCCCAGATGCAGGTCATGTAGGCATATATATAGGTGGTGGACAAATGATACATGCTTCAAAACCAGGTGATGTAGTAAAAATTTCATCAGTATGGGCATTTTATGCAGGAGTAAGAATAAAATAATTAACAAATCTTTATATAAATTTAAAAACTATAAAAGGATTTTAGTATGAATAAAAGGCCTACCTGCAAAATAATTGCTGGGAGGCCTTTGCTTCTTTTGATTACTCTTTATTTTAAAATAACAATAAAATTTTTCCTAATTATTATTATTTTAATTTTATATTTTCCCTCATCTTATCCATAAGTTTATCTAAAAGTTCCTCTACAGTATCTCCATCTACAGGATAAGTTACATTTCCATATCCTACATGATATTGTGATAATTGAGGATAAATTAAAGAAAGCATTTTATATTTTTCTTGTATTTTATTTTTCATATCTTCAACTTTATCTTCATCACAATTTGGCAATACACCTACAAAAGTTAATAAACCATGTTTTGTTATAAAATTTGGACCTTTAAAAATATCTTTTATTCCTTTATAAAAAACATCTGTTAATGTTATATAACTTTCTTTTACATCTATTTTTTCTTCCTCATCTGTATTTTTTATAAGAGTAAATATAACTGAAGAAACTTTTGTGTTATCTGTTTTAGCTTTATTTAATTCATCAACAAAATAAATTTTAAACTCTTCCGGTAATTCTTCTTCCTTAACATTGAGATCTATAATTTCTTTTTCTTTAAAAACTTCTTCTTTAACTTCATTAGTGTTTTCATTATCTTCATTAATATATATTTTTTGAACTTTAGATTCCTTTTCTGTTGATACTTGTTCTTTACTACCTTTACTTTCTTTTATAGTTTTAACTATTCTATCTAATAGAACTTTATTATCAAAAGGTTTTAATATATAATCTGAAATACCTTCTCTTATTACCTTTGCAAAGGCATCTCTAGTGTTTACCTTAGTTAATATAACTATAGGAATGTCCACATTTCTTTCTCTTATTTTTTCAACTACCTCAAATCCATCTTCCCTAGTTAAACCTAACTCTAGTATTATCAAATCTATATTATCCTTTTTTTCATAAAGCTTATTAAAAAATTCAAAGGAAGTAGAAGCCTCATAAACTTTTATGTCTTTTTCCTCTAAAAGATCTTTAACTCTGTATCTCATATAACTCATATCATCTAATATTATAATATTTTGCACACTTATCACTCTCATATTTAAATTATTTTTTATACTTTGAAATTTTTATGTTTAATATTAATTAACACATAGCTCCATCTATTGTTATGATTTGTCCATTTACATAAGAAGAATCTTTACTACTTAAAAATACAACAACCTTCCCTACTTCTTCTCCTTCTCCCAATCTCATAAGTGGAATTTCATCTTTAAGACTATTTAAATCTTCCTCACATAAAGAACTATTCATATCTGTATTTATAACTCCAGGCGCTACAGCATTTACTCTTATGTTGTTAGGACCAAGTTCCTTAGCTAATGCCTTTGTAAAAGCATTTATCCCCCCTTTTGAAGCTGAATAAATAACTTCACAAGATGCCCCTATATTTCCCCACATAGATGACACATTTATAATAGTTCCTTCCCCTTTATCTAACATGTATTTAACTACATTATGGCTGCAGTTAAATACTCCTTTTAAATTAGTATTTATTATATTATCCCAATCATTTTCATCCATATCTATAAATAGTCCTATTTTAGCTATACCGGCATTATTAACTAAAATATCTATTTTACCAAATTTATTTATTGCAAATTCTACTAATTCCTTTGAACTATTATAATTTGAAACATCTGCCTTACATACATATCCATATCCCCCTAAGTCTTTAATTAAACTTAAAGTTTCTAGGGCATCTTCTTTGTTTTTGTTATAATTTATAATTACATTAGCACCAGCCTTTGTAAGCTCTAAAGCTATACTTCTACCAATACCTCTAGAACCACCTGTAATTATTGCAACTTTTCCTATTAAATTTACCATTTTTATCTCTCCCTTTAATTATCTATTAAAACCAATAATTCTTTAGTGCAATTTTTAATTTAATTAAATTTTTTTTATTATATTTATGTTGTATTTTTATAAATACTTTTACATAACTTATAATATTAAGAGCATTTATAATTTGACTTATTAATTACAATATTTATCAAATTTATATTAACATTAAGTTCTTTTACTGACAAACTTATTTATAATATAATGTAAGTTTATTAGTAAAAACTATATTATATTGTAATTGTTTTCTAATTATTTTAAAATATCATAAAATTCATTGCATAATGAAAAATTTTATGATATGCTTTTAATAAATATTAATTATTTTTTAATATGAATTATCAGGAGGTAATATAAATGGAAATAAAATTTATGGGAAACCCAATAACCCTTGAAGGAAATGAATTAAAAGTTGGAGATATGGCACCAGACTTTACTGCTATAGACAATAATATGAAACCAGTTTCTTTAAAGGATACCAAAGGTGTGCGAATACTTTCCGTAGTACCTTCTTTAGATACTGAAGTTTGTGATCTTGAGACAAGAACATTTAATTCAAAAGCTGCTGAAATTCCAAATGTAACTATTTATACCATATCTATGGATTTACCTTTTGCACAGGCTAGATGGTGTGGAGCTCATGGTGTAGATAAAGTTATAACTTTATCTGATTTTAAGGATAGATTAGTAGGTAAAAATTATGGCACATATATAAAAGAATTAGGTTTATTAACAAGAGCTGTTTTTGTAATAGATAGTAATAATAAAATAACTTTTGTTGAATATGTACCAGAAGTTACAAGTCAACCAAATTTTGATAAAGTATTAGAAGCTGCCAAAGCTTCCCAATAATATAAAATAAAACTTATTTAAACATATATATTAAAACAGGTATTTCTTAATTTGTAGAAATACCTGTTTTAATATTATTTAAAAGAATACTAAAATTTATTCAAATGAGTTTTGTTTTACAGTTGGTAATGTTTGAAGATCTATTCCGCCAGTTTTTTCTGGTATACCATGTAAATATTGTTCTCCATTTTGAGCTGTACCTATAACTACATCATTTATTTCTCCCTCTGCCGCTCTTTCTATAGCCTGTTCTTTAGTTAATAATTCACCATTATTTAATTTATAACCAGTTACAGCACCTTTTCCATCTTTTACTAGAGCTACAATATCTTTACCAAAATTATTGTTACCACCAATCATAATAACACCTCCAATTAAGGATATGTTATTATGTTTCCCAATAAAAATATATTTATATATTTTATAAATATATTTTTTAAAATTCTCTAATTAATTTCTAGTATTATTTTTAAATTTATGTATTAGCCCTCTTTACTTTTCTAAAATGGTTTTCACAAAATCTAACATCTATCCTATGGCAAATAATTTATACTATAGCTCATTACATATAAATTCTTTTATGATAACCTAGCTCTTAAAAACATTATTTTCATTCCCATAGATTCAAATTTTGTTTCATATTCTGTTTTTATATTTTCTTTAAAGTCACTATTATGAAGATCATATGTGATGTATTCTATATTAAATCCACTTTCCTTAAAATATTCCTGTGAATCCTCAAAAAGTTCTTTATCATCAGTTTTAAACCATATTTCTGTATTTGGTTTTAAAAATTTTTTATATTCTGTTAGCAATTTCGTATGAGTTAATCTTCTTTTATTATGTCTTTCTTTTGGCCAAGGATTGCAAAAGTTTATATATATTTTACTTATTTCATCTTTATCAAATACTTCTGCTATTTCCATTATATTCATTGTAATAAATTTTATATTTTTAAGTTTTCTTTCAACTTCTTCTTCTTTTTCTTCAACTTTTCTTATAGCATAAACTATAACTTCATCTTTTAAATCTATTCCTACATAATTTATATCTTTATTTTTTTCTACTAATTGTGATATAAATCCTCCTCTTCCACAACCTAATTCTAAATGTATTTCATTATTATTATTAAATTCCTTATTCCATCTTCCTTTTAGTTCTTTAGGTTCATCTGCAAATTTATCACTAGCTTCTATCTCTGGTCTTGCCCACCATTTCTTTCTAAGTCTCATCTTTTAACCTCCAGATATTTTTAATCTATTACTGAAATATTATATCATAACATCTATTATTATTAGTAATCTATAATTTAATTATATTTTAAAATACAACTTCACCATGCTGTAATTATTCTAACAAGTAACTACAAGACTAATACTTCCCTCACATTATGTCTATTATTTACTATAATAATTTAAGTAAGCTCATTATATGGCGATAATTATACTATTTAGTAGAATTATTATTGGAAGGATTATATAGGAACATATATTATGAATAATTTTTTAGAAGAATTAAAAACCACTAAAGTTATAAGCAAAAATGATATTGAAAAAATCAAGAAATTTATAAATATTAAGTATAAAGATGAAGATAGCAAAAAAAAAGCTTATATGGTATCTTCTACTATTCATAATATTATTGAAAGTAAAATAGATTTCTTTCCAAAATCAATACAGAAAGATTTCAAAAATACTATTTTAAAAAATACTTTTTTAAATGATAAAGATTCCATTTATTTATGGGATATCTTTTATTCTTATATAGATTATGCAGATTTTAAAAAAGAAAACCTAGAAATATTATTAAATTGGACTAATATTAATATAAAAAATAAAACTGATAAAGAATCTTTAGTAAATTGTTTATATAGAAATAATTTACTAAAATATGATGAAAAAAATACTAAAATTAAAGATAATTCTAGTTCTAGTTCTAGTTCTAGTTCTAGTTCTAGTTCTAGTTCTAGTTCTAGTTCTAGTTCTAGTTCTAGTTCTAGTTCTAGTTCTAGTTCTAAAGATTCTAGCACTAAGCTCTCAAATGAACAACCTGATATAAAAATTAAAAAGGATGATTCTATTTATCTACAAAATATCCATACAGAATTTAATAATAATGTTATTAATATTAAACAAAATCCAACAAATATAATAAATGATAAATATAATCCTAAAAATATTACTAAAAAACTCAATATAGATCTTTTATATAAAAATAATATATTTAAACTTTATAATAACTCTATTGCTTTTGCATTAACTATATTATTTATTTCTTTAATATCTATATATTTATTAAATATAAATACTAGCATTAAAACTAATAGTAAAAATATTATTGTTTATGAAAATAAAAATGTTAAAACTAAAAAAAATAATACTCTTGATAAAAATAAGCATCTACCCCAATATGTTAAATATAAAACTTTAAATAATGAAAAACTGAAGAAATATTTATATACCAAAAACTCTTTATTAGCAGACGAACCTTATTTTTCATCTATAATAGCATCTGCAGAGGAATTTGATATAAATCCTTTAATATTGTTTGCAATAACTGGACAAGAACAAGGCTTTGTCCCTAAAAACAATAAGTCTGCTAAAAAAATAGGAAATAATCCATTCAATGTTTTTCATAGTTGGAAGGAGTATAATTCTGATATTAAAGATTCCTCTAGAATAGCAGGAAGAACTGTATTTAATTTATTAAATACTATGCCTAAAGGACAAGATCCTTTTAAATGGGTGAACAATACATATGCTGAAGATGTTAATTGGTGGAAGGGTGTTAAATCCTTATTTAATGAATTAGAAAAAGCGGTAAAATAAGAAATCTTTGTTAAATATATAATTAATTGAAAAGGGGTTTATTTATTTCCAAATTAGTATTAAAATCTAGAGGTACATACTAAAATTTTTTATAGGGGGATGATTAAAATACTTAATAATTTTAACATGATGCTTCCAGCAATTATATTTATAATAGTTTATGGATTAATTATTTCGGAAAGGGTGAACAGGGTTGTTGCTTCTCTAAGTGGAGCTGCTATTATGCTCATATTAAAATTAATTACCCAAGAAAAAGCTTTCTTAAAAATTGATTTTAATACTATAGGCTTATTAATTGGGATGATGATTATAGTAAATATAACTAAAAGAACAGGTATCTTTGAATATATAGCTATAAAAGCAGCTAAATTTTCTAAGGGGAATCCTATTAAAATATTAATACTATTTTCTGTAATAACTGCTGTTTTATCTGGAGTATTAGACAACGTTACTACTGTGCTTTTAATAGTACCTGTAACTTTGGTTATAACTAAAACATTAGAAATAGATCCAATTCCTTTTTTAATGTGTGAAATATTTGCATCTAACATAGGAGGCACTGCTACTTTAATAGGAGATCCACCAAACTTAATGATAGGAAGTGCTGCAGGATTAAGCTTTTTAGATTTTGTTAAAAACTTAGCTCCTGTAATTATAATAATACTTATAGTTACATTATTAGGAATAAACCAATTATATAAAAATTCTATGCAAACTTCTGAAGAGGATAAGAAAAAAATTATGGCTTTAGATGAAAGTAAAGCTATTCGTGATAGGTCTCTTATGAAAAAATGTCTAACAGTACTATTTTTAACTTTAGTAGGATTCCTAACTCATAGTTATTTGGGTTTTGAATCTGCAACTATCGCCATAGCTGGTTCTGCTATATTATTAGCTATAAGCAAGGTAGAACCAGATGAAATACTACAAGAAACAGAATGGGGTACTATATTCTTTTTCATAGGTTTATTTATAATGACTGGGGTTTTAGAAGATGTTGGCATCATGGAGGTCTTAGCACAAAAAACCTTGTCACTAACAAAAGGCAACCTAGTTATGACGGGAATATTTGTGCTTTGGATATCTGCTATTGCCTCTGCATTTATAGATAATATTCCTTTTGTAGCTACTATGATACCTTTAATAAAAGCTATGGGCACCATGGGCGGTATGAATATAACTCCACTTTGGTGGGCATTATCTTTGGGTGCTTGTCTTGGTGGAAATGGAACTATGATCGGAGCTTCTGCTAATCTAGTAGTAATTGGCATAGCAGAAAAAAGTGGTTATAAAATTTCTTTTAAGGACTACTTTAAACTTGGATTTCCTGTAATGTTAGTGTCAATAATAATATGTACTGCTTATCTTTTAATGTTTTTTTTGAAATGATTCTAAAATTATTTTATAATATTTTGAAAATTGTGGATATTAACACTTGCTTAATGGTATAATATAAACAAAGGATAACTCACTTAGTTTATAGGGGGGCTTTTAAATGGACAATTATATGAAAGTTAAAAATTCAATGTTAACTTTTTTATTAGAACAAATGGGAGCTAAAATTCATAGAATCACAGGAATAGTATGCTATGTTGAATTCACCATACACTCTGTCATTATAAAATATATGTATCACTTAGATAAAAAAAATAAATACTTCTTAGAAAGAATTTCTCCCTACAATGTAGCTATTGGACAGTTTGAGAAAGAAGAAGATGTGATAAACACCATAAAAATAGATATATCTAAGTTTGAAAATGCAAAAAATAGTAATAAATTTAATAAATTTATTAATACTGGGAAAGATTTTGTTGATATAGTTAAATCTTTTGAAGATCTTTATTTACACTATAATGTTTCAAAATATGATTTAGCTGATATACAGCAAAATATAGAAAGCCTAAAAGAAAAGTTAGAAGAAGTATCTACTAAAGCTGATGTAGTTTATGATAAGCCTACAAAATAACTGAAGATTATTAAACTAAAAATAATTTATAATGTATGAAAGTATAAAAACTATAATACTAGTAAACTATTAAAGTCTAGGAACCTATTTTTCAAATATATGTTCCTAGACTTTTTTTCTTTAAATTATATAAACTCCTCTGTCTTATTTTCCATTTTTAGCTTATATACTGTAATAATGAAAAATGTACTTGCAAACAATATTAAAATTAGCATATTTATACCTATATCTTTAAAATTAGCTCCAGTATTTATCTTAAAGATAGCGTCAATAGCCCATTTTTGTGGTGTAAAGCTAGCTAAATTCTGCATAAATTTTGGCATTATTTTTATCTCCCAAAAGCCTCCTCCTATCATGGTGCTTAATACTGTAACTATTACACTTAAATTAGAGGCTTCTGATGAAGATTTACAAATAGTTACTATAAATATACTAAGAGAAATAGCAACTATAGAAAAAATAATTAATATTAAAAGTATTATAAAATTTTTACTTCCCATAAGATTTTCTTTTAATACATATTTGTCTACTATAATCATAACTATAATTATTTGAATTAAACTAAACATAAAATTACAGAGTATATTTCCCAAAATATATTGCTTAGGACTTACAGGAGTTGTTGCAATTCTATTATAGGTTTTATTTTTTCTTTCTTCTAATATAAACTTACTTATATTAGAAGAGGAAGTTAATACAAACATCAATAACATTCCTATAGTTATATAGCTTAATTCTTTTTCTCTAGATTTATCTTTAACTTTTTCTACATTAAGTTTAAGTATTCCGTTTTCAGTCTTATTATAAAATTCATCAAAACTTTTTTTATCCTCCTTATGGAGGTTACCTATAATTTTTAAATTATCTATATATATATTTAAATAATTTTCTAATAAACCCGTAACTTCAGCTCCTTTTATAGATACTATTTTTATTCTTTTTATATTATTATTGTATACTTCTTCTGAAAAATCCTGTGGTATAACTATTACACAATCTACCTTTTCCTTTGAAATAAAATTATTTATTTCTTTTTCCTTTACGTTTACTATTTTAAATCTATCTCTTTTTTCTACGTACTTTATTAATTTTTTAGATATTATTCCAGCATCCTTATTATTTATACCAATTTTTATATCTCTTCCACCACTAGTATTCATTATTATCATAAATACTGCTAATATAATTGGTAGTACGAAAGTTATCCATATGGTACTCTTTTTCTTCATAGCTACTTTTATCGTATTAAAAACTATTAATAAGCTTTCCCTCATTATATTGCCTCCCTTCTACTAAAATTTAAAGAGGAGATAATTAAAAATATAAATGCTATAGATAAATTTATAATTATAATTTTATAACTTAAATCATTATTATTAAAAAACATACTATTAAATATAGCATCCTTAATCTTGCTAAATATATTAAAATCATAAATCAATCCTAATACTTTACTCTCCTGAAAGTCTATAGGTGTATATCCCCCTCCCAAAAATGTTATAAAGGGCAATATACCATTTAAAAATGATTCTGCTACACTTTGTTTTTTGAATAAATATATTATAGATATTCCTGCAAATATAGCCATAATTATTTCTGATAGTAAAACTAAAAGTATTATTCCTTCACTTTTTCCCCAATACACTTTTAATGCATATTTACTAAATAAAAATACCAATAAGATTTGTATTACAGATACAAAAGTTAACCCTAATACTTTTCCTATAAATATCTCATGCTTTGAGGCAGGAGAAGAGGTTAACTTAATTATAGTATTTCTAGTATATTCATTGCCAAAAGAATTCACTGCTGCTAAGGATATATATAGAATTATCATTACTATCATAGCTACAGCATAATATTCCAAAGAACTAGGCGTTTTTTTATTTTCTAAGGATTCCATTTCCACATATTTATTTATTTTATTTATATTATCTTTCTTAATAAGTGTGGGATTTATTTTTATTACCTCTACCACCGTATTATATTTTTTAATAAAGCTATTCGTTATTACTTCTACTACTGAAGCCTGGGAACTATATTTATCATTTTTATAAAAATCAATTTTATTACCCTCTTTATGAAAATTCAAATAACAAATATACTCTTTATTTTGAACTTTCTCCTTAGCTATTTTTGTATTATTTTCTTTATAAATTTCTATTCCTTGTTTTTTTATTATATCTAAAAATTCTTCAAATGCTTGTTTATTCTTTGTATCTTCTCCCATGGTATATATAACTTTAGTATCCTTGAATAAATCAATTTTATTAAAAGCACTATTTAAAGAAAATCCTAGCACTGTAATAAGCATCATAGGCCAAATTATAAACATTATCATACTTTTTTTATCTCTAAAATTAATTTTTATTTCATTAATAGCTATATTTAAAAATTTTATTTTCCTCACCCTTAATCTCTTAATTTTCTTCCTGTTAAACTTAAAAATACAGTTTCTAAATCCGGATTTTTAGTTTCAACATTTTTAATAGGGATATTTTTATTAGTAAAAAACAAAATTATTTTATCTAAATTATTTACCTCCTTATAGCTATCTATTTTTATTAAATTATCTTTCACATATACATCAGTAACTCCATTTATATCTTTTATTTCTTTTTCATCAATATTTTCTATTCCACCAACTGTTATATATACTGTATTTTTATCTCTAACTATTGCTTTTAATTCTTCCTTTGTACCCTCTGCCACTAATTTACCATGATCTATTATTCCTATATTAGTACATATTTCTTCAACTTCCTCCATGTAATGACTAGTATATATTATGGTTGATCCCATCTCATTAAGTTTTTTTACTGATTGTAATATGTGATTTCTTGATTGTGGATCTATACCTACTGTAGGCTCATCCATTATTATTAATTTAGGTGTGTGAGAAATAGCACAAGCAATATTCAATCTTCTTTTCATTCCCCCAGAAAATTCATTAGGGTGTCCCTTAGCCTTATCCTTTAGTCCAACAAATTCCAATGCTTTTTCCACTCTATTTTTTAACTCATCTCCCTTAAAACCATAAAGAGAAGTAAAAAATTTAATATTTTCATAGGCAGTAAGTTCTTTATATAAAGCTATATCCTGAGGAACTACGCCTATATTTTTTTTAATTTCCCTCATATTATTTTTTATGTCCTTACCTAAAATTTCAATATTTCCCTTATTAAAATTTAATAGTCCGCTAATTATATTTATCATGGTACTTTTCCCTGCACCATTTGGCCCCAAAAGTCCATATATATCTCCTTCTTTTATTTCTAAACTTACATTATCTAAAGCTGTAACTTTCCTAAAATTCTTACTCAAATTATCTATTTTAACAATATTCATAAATTATCTTTAGTGAGACAATGTATTGAATCTATACCTCCCCACTAAATATTCACTTCCTTTCTATACTATTTCATATATTTAACAAATAGCTTAACAAAATTATAATTGCCCAATACTTTTTAACTGCTGTTCATATATCTATATCCTTCATTAATAAGAACCAAGCTCCTAGAAACTCTGTTAGTGATATCAGATCTAGTAAAGTATATTCTTAATCAAATCTTTACTTATATAATGTTTTAATTAAACTAAATTAGAACTTAGTTTATAAACAGAGTTCTTGGCTTTAGAGGGAGTTTTCACTCCCTCTAAAGCCTAGAAATCGTTATCCAGGGACGTATCCGCTCTTTACTCTCACTTTGAAAAAGATGGAAGTATTAGAGTGGGTAGTCATCGGATAACTTAATTCTATAAAAAAATGACCCTTCACATCAGTGTAAAAGGTCATTTTATATGTATGACGAAAGTAATATATTTAATTATCCCCTGCCTACCTACCACAATATCTTTATATTATTAAATATTATAAATAACGAAAACTATATCTTTGAATAAGTTCTTCTAAGATTTAACTGGAGCGGGTATCCTTATAATCAAATTCTATCTAAATCTAAGAATCACTTAATTCCCCCTTCAAATGGTATATGGCTATTTGAGTTCTATGTTCTAAACCAGTCTTAGATAAAATAGAACTTATATAATTTTTTACAGTTCCCTCTGAAATAAATAATTTTGCTGATATTTCTTTATTAGATAATCCTTCTGATATAGCCTCTATTACATCTATTTCCCTTCTTGAAAACATATCTTTATTAATATTTTTAATATTTGATTTACAGGAATTAAGTACTTTATCCATAACTACGTCCTGTATAACAGAATTACCTTTATAAACCATTTTTATAGTATCTATTATAGTATCTGGAGTATTGTTTTTTAAAATATATCCCTTAGCCCCAAAATGAAGAGCTTCTCTTATGTAATCATCCTCATCAAAAGTAGTTAATATTAAAACCTTCCCATAACCTTCTTTGCTTATTATTTTTGTAGCTTCTACTCCATTCATAATAGGCATTCTTATATCTAAAAGTGCTATATCTATTTTATTATTTCTACAATATTCTACTGCTTGCAATCCATTTTCTACGGTTTTCTCTATCTTTATATCTTCATCCATATCTAATATTATACTTAAGCTTTCTCTTATAAAAGCATCGTCATCTGCAATTAAAACCTTAATCACTCTATTCCCCCCTTTTTTATGCATTAATTATATTTTAAATACACTTTCTAATTACATTACTATTTTAAATACATACAATCTTAAAATATATAGAAAATAAATTATTTCTTAACCTTAAGTGTTATTACTAAAGAATGAGCAATTTACAATGTGTTCACCAAAAATAATTTTTTACTTAGGTAAAAGTATTATGAGTGAAAAACCATCTCCTCCATCTATTATTAATTTACCATTTTCATTTTCGCATCTTTCCTCTATCCCTCTCATTCCCATTCCTTTTTCTATATTTATACACCCTATTCCATTATCCTTTATATTAAACTTTATGAATTTATTTAGCTCTTCTATAATTATAGAAACTTTGGTAGCTTTAGAGTATTTTATTATATTGGTAAGACATTCCTGCAAACTTTCCTGAATTATTTTCCACTGCTTGTAGCCTACTAAACTTAAATCCCCTTTAGTAACCAATTTTGTATCTATATCTGTTTTTAACATAAAATTATTTATAACAGTTTCTATCTTTGTCAAACCTAATTGTTCCCTTGGAGGTTTTAAATTTCTAACTGTTAACCTTACTTCTTCTAATCCCTCTCTTAAAGATGATATGGATTTTTCTATTAATTTTTCACTTTTTTCTTTATCCTTCTCCATTAATATTTTACAAGCTTCCAACTGCATTATATTCCCTGCTAACACATGTCCTATTTTATCGTGTATTTCCTGAGAAATTTTATTTCTTTCCTCCTATTGTGACAAATATAAATTATAATTTTCTTGCTTTTCATTTAGAACTATTTGATTATTTAAGTTATGGTTTTTTTGTGTAATATTATAATTTTTTTCCGTCAATTCAATTATCCTTTTATAACATTTTTTATACAATAAAAAATTCATAAGACTTAGTAGAGCTATTACTAAAAATTCCTTGGCTATTTCATAAGGAATAAAACAACTTAATATAAAAATTATAATTAATGCTATATGATTTTTCTCATTAAAATAATAGTTTATATCATATATATTAACTATTATTAAAAATATATTAAATTCACCCTTGCTTATAAACAATAACCACAAAATTATAGAACACAAATTTAAAATAAGTTTTACCTTATTGTTTTTTGAAATTTCTATAGAAAAGTTAAATATTATATATAAAAGAAAATATAAAATAGTCCAAGTATAAACTCTTTGTTCCGTATACGTATATGCACAATATAAAAATATTATCATTTTATTATAAATTATGTATTCTCTCATAAAATTCTCCCACTTAGTATGCTAAGCATATTAATAAAAAATACAGTTTTAAATTTATATATCACAAAACATAAAATGCATTTATATCATTAATTCTATTCATTATTTGCAATTGAATCAACAATCTTTTTATTTTTAAGCAATAAATCAGTTTTACTATTACTTTTACTTAGATTATTTTATGTAAATCGTCTATAATTTCCACTAACTAAAAAAGTTCCTCAAAATAGATTTAATTTTGAGGAACTCTTTTTTAAATTTTAAAATATAATCATAGCTATTTTGATAAAAAAAGAATGTAAAAAATTAGTTGGAATTCCTACTAAAAATGATGAAATAGGAGTTACCACAAATATCAATAGAATAATCATTTGATATCTATAAATTACATCAGATATTTTATAAAAAGTCTTAGGCCATAAATCTCTCAATATGTCAAAGCCATCAAGTCCTGGTATAGGCATTAAATTAAATATTGCTAGCATACAATTTATTCTAACTATATAGTTCAATATTAAACCTATTATACCACCTAAGGAAGTTATATCTCCAAAGTTCACTAAATTTAACTTTAACAAGAAAGCTGTTAATAATGCAAATAAAAATGCTGTAATTACATTTGCAGTTACCCCTGCTACAGAAACTTTTATCTCATCTTTATATCCTCTTTTTAATGCACTTGGATTAATTTGTACTGGTTTAGCCCATCCAAATCCAATCAATAATATCATTACAAAACCTATAATGTCTATATGTGAAAAGGGATTTAATGTTAATCTTCCTTGAAATTTAGGAGTTTTATCCCCTAATTTATCTGCTACATAGGCATGAGCAAATTCATGTACTGTAAGACCTACTAATATAGCTGGTATTATTAGTATTTTTGAAAGTATTCTATAGTTTAAGTCCAAAAAACTCATCCTCTCCTAAAATTGAAACTTCAAAACAATTATAGCAAATTTAAATAAATACAACAATTAAATAAATATTAATATAAAATAAATGGATATTCATATATTCACATTATATCAACTTTAAAATTCTCAAAATGCTTTTATAACTTTACAAATATTAACATACTAATTTTATTTTAGTCCACTAATTTTAATAAAAACCTATTTAAAAATTTTTATCAACATTTATTTTTTATATCTTAAAAAATACTTTTTAAGTTTTCATCCTTAGTTAATTTTAATATTCCTATAATAAAAAAACTTACTGCAAATAAAATTACTATACCAATATATAAAACAACCTCATTAAAACTCTTCCCTTGTTGAAGAGAATCTATAGTTTTAAGTATCCAGGTCTGAGGAAATATATTAGCTAATTTTTGCATAAAGTTTGGCATCATATCTAAAGGCCAAAAGCATCCTGATAGCATACACGTTGGAGTTATTAGTATATTTGATAAATAGGATGATTGATTAAGACTTTTAGAAAAAGCTGCAATAATTATTCCAAAACCAATAGATACAAATCCGAAGGAACATAATATTATAAACATTATCTTTGTATCTATATAAAAATTAAGTTTCAGAACATATAATGACATAAACAAAATTACAAATATCTGTATTAAAAAAATTATAAAATTAGCTATTACATTAGCTATTATATATTTACTTTTACTAATATTAGAACAAAATATTCTATAATATGTTTTATTAGCTTTATCCCTTAATATAAAAGATGATGCTGTACTAGAGGCTATAAGCATAAATACAAGTAATAACCCTATGCTTTGTTTTGTTACGGATTTACTCTTAGTTTTATCTCCTATAGATTTATAATTAAGCTTTAAATCTTGTTTTTTAAATCCATCATACATATCTTTAAAAGTTTTTTCATTCTTATTAGAAACCGTACTTATATTATTAAGAGTATCTATATAATAATTCAAATAATTTTTTATCCAAGAAGTAATATCTTCTCCTCTAACAGATATTATATCTAGTTTTTTAAAATTACCCTCTATTATTTCCTTATGAAAATCCTTAGGAATAACTACTACACAATCTACTTTTTTATCCAATAATTGTTTATTCATATTATTCTTTGAAACTTTAACTACAACAAAATTTTTCTTAGAATCTATTGATTTTATCATATCTTTAGATAAATAAGATTCATTTAAATCTACCACTCCTATTTTGCTATAAGAAGTTCCAGAGGCATTTAAAAATAAAGCTATAAATACAGCCAATAAAGGAAGTAATATAAAGGTTATTATATTAGACTTTTTTCTAAAGGTTCTTTTTAAAATACTTTTGGTTAATAAAAATACTTGTTTCATTT
Source organism: Clostridium sp. CTA-6 (assembly GCF_054768115.1). Taxonomy (NCBI): domain Bacteria; kingdom Bacillati; phylum Bacillota; class Clostridia; order Eubacteriales; family Clostridiaceae; genus Clostridium; species Clostridium sp. CTA-6. The sequence continues at coordinate 81,694 of NZ_BAAAAU010000004.1, read as the reverse complement.
TATATCACATCCTTTCTTGGAAATAATATAGCTATTAATAAAAATAAAACTCCAGCCCCTATATTAATTAGCATAGTTATGCCAAATATACTTAGATTATTGCCAAAAATAATTTTAAATATAGCATCATTGCTCCATTTAAGTGGTGATATATTTGATACAGAATTTAACATTTTGCTTCCTATTGGTTCTAAAGGTACATAACCTCCTCCGAGGAAAGTTAAAATAGGTACGAACATATATATAATTATAGACATAACCCCTTCATTTTTTATAGTATTAGCTATACAAACCCCTGCAGATACTGCCATAAATATTAAAGATGCTACCACAGAAACCAAAGCTAATTTATTATTCCCCCAATTTGTCCCTAAAATATATTTACTAAACAAATATATTAAAAAACTTTGAAAGGCTATAACCAAAAAAGAAGCTAATATTTTTGAAAATAATATTTTTAAAGGTGAGGTATTACTACAGATTAATCTTTTATAAGTTCTTCTTTTTATTTCACTAGCAATACTCATAGCTCCTACTGCTGTTCCATATAAAATAGTCATAGTAAGCATAGTAACAGCATAATAATCTATTCCCCTTGGAGAATATTTACCATCTATAGTTTTTGTATTTACAAAATTAGGTGAGGTATTAACTTTTATTTTAGACAAAGCCATTGGATTCTTTGATGCCACTTCTTTTGTCATATTCACTTTATCCACAAAAGCATCCAACAAAGTACTAACTAATTGGGAGTTAAATGCTCGCAAATTATTTTCATAAATATATATTTTTTTATCATTTGGAATCTTTATATATACATCAGTTTTACCATTACTTATTTTTTCTAAAGCATCCTTTTCATCTTTAGTTTCTTTAAAATTAACTTTCATAGTTTTTTCAATTTCTTTAGTAAAATCCTTAAAGTTTTTATCTATTTTTACATCCTTATTTATAGAATACATAACATTAATCTCTGGGATATTAATTGTAGATGCAAAATTTCCTGAAAAAACCGTTCCTAGTATAGTAATTAAAAGCATAGGAAACAAGGTCATTAAAAGCATAGATTTTTTATCTCTCAAATTTTGAAGTATTTCTTTTTTTAATATATTTAATATTTTCATAGAGGTCACCTCTAATCTCTTAATTTTTTGCCAGTTAATTTAAGGAATATTGTTTCTAAATCACTATGTTTATTTTCTATATTTTTTATTTTAATTTTATTCTTTAAAAAGTACATGATTATATCATCCAAATTATCAGATGACTTGTTTGTAATTTCAATAGTATTTTCTTTAATATTAACCTCTATTACGCCATCTATAGATTTTAATGCTTTTATATCTACTTTAGTTAAATTTTCAGTATTAATTACAACCATATTTAAGTCCGAATATTTTTCTACTAGTTCATCTTTTTTACCCTTAGCAATGATAGTTCCCTTATCAATAATAGCTATATCTGTACATAATTGTTCTACTTCATCTATATAATGACTTGTATATATTATTGTACACCCTCTTTCATTTAGCTTTTTTATAGACTCTAAGATATGATTTCTTGATTGGGGATCAATACCTACGGTAGGCTCGTCCATTATAATAAGTTTAGGTTGGTGTACTAGAGCGCAAGCAATGTTTAATCTACGCTTCATACCACCAGAAAATTTATATGGAAAATCCTTTGCTCTATCTAATAAACCAACAAATTCTAAGGTTTCCTTTACTCTTTCTTTTAGTTCTTGTCCTCTTATACCATAAAGACCTCCAAAGAAAGCTACATTTTCATAGGCAGTTAAATCCTCATATATAGCTATATCTTGAGGAACAATGCCAATATTATTTTTTAAATCCTTAGCTTTATTGTCCATTTTCTTACCTAAGATAAATATTTCACCTTTAGTTGGAGTTAAAAGTCCACAAATCATATTTATAGTAGTACTTTTTCCTGCCCCATTTGGCCCTAGAAATCCAAAGACTTGTCCCTCTTTAACAGCTAAATTTATGTTATTAACGGCAGTATTTTGTCCAAATTTTTTTTCAAGATTTTTTATTTCTACAATATTCATAAGATCATCTCCTTTGTAATATCTCCTACAGTAATCGTGCAAAATAAACATTTATAATATTTTATACATATGATAAAAGGATATAGTGTATATTTTTTCATATAACATTTCTTGTATAAAATATACGATTTACTATTCTCTAAAAGTATAATGTTTAAGGTTTATTCTTTAAAAGCTATTATAAATGAATAAAATAAATATAGAATAAGAGTAAGAATGATGGAATTACTGTAAATCATTATACAAGACCCAATAAAATTTAAAACAAAGGCCCAAATTCCATATATTAAGGCTTGCTCTTTGTTTTTTGTAAAAACTAATTTACTTACGCAATATAATATTGCTATGCCAGTAATAGAATATATAAGAGGTAATTCTAAAAAATCATTAAATATATATAACATTACATAATAATAAAGAATCACTTCAAAGAAAGCATATATTATTGGTTTAACTATTCCTGTATGGAATGGATATCTTTTATTAAATTTTATCCAGGATACCTTACTCATTTCTTTTCTACTATCCTTTTTCATTAAATATGAAATAATAACTATAATTATAAAAAAGCTTATTTCTAAAACCCCTATAAAAGACAATATTATCAAAATAAAAGACTCAATTATATTTGTTTGGGTATATATGTTATAACTTTTAACAAAACCTTTGTATAAAAAGTATGCCATGGGTATTACACCTATAATTAATAAATGTATATATTTTATTAATTTCCAACAATTAGTTGGTGATATTCCTATAAATCCACCTAAATTTAAACATAATTTTTTTATAGATTTAAATTTTTTATAATTAATATTAATAGGTAAATAAAGCAGTACTATGTACATACTCATTAAAATAAATACTAAAATTTTAAAATATAAACTCATAAACTTATCAACCTTTCAAGAGAATGACTGTATTTTCTAAGCAATGAGTTATTATAGGAATTAATATATTAAATCCACTAAAATAAAATAATCCTCCATAAACAACCCCTGCTAGTATTTTTTGAAATAATACCTGTTTACCTAAAAATATATGATTTAAGGCATATACAAAGGATGTAATAATAAAAACTCCCACTATATGTAACTTAAAATCTTTAAATAAAATATTAAACCATAATTGTCTATATACAACTTCTTCAAAAATACCTATAAAAACAGATAATATAATGACATTAATATTGGTTTTTGTAAATGCCAAGGATATTTTAAATTTGGGAAGGATCTTATCAGAAATACCTATCACAATATATCCTACAATTATTTCCAAAATTATAGTTAATGGTACAAATATAACAGCAATAATATACCAATAGTAATTATTATCTATATTTATATAAAATTTTTCCTGGGAAATAACAAATATCCCCATGAGTATTATTATATAAATTATAGCTAGTATTTTAAGGCTTTTTTTCAATGATTCATTGTAGGATTTTTCATTATTTAAAAATAACTGAGTTAATACTATCGGATTAAAGGTAACTAATAGTATTAATAAATTAAGGCATTGGGTGCGGATGTTCATTAATTACCCCCCCATATTTTTTCATTCTTGGATGATTTTCAAAGGGAAACTCTGGTATACACATTTCAATTAATTCTGGAATCATAACTCTCATAACATACCAACCCTTGTCCCTAGTTTCTGGCGGCGTTAAATCTAAATATACTGCATATTCACTCATATTTTTTAAATAATTTAATAAAGTCTTTATCTGCTCATCTACATCTTCTATATTTAATTTATTTAAAGAACTTAAATTAATTTCATTCTCTATAAACTCTTCTACTAGTTTATTTTTTTCTTCAATTTTGCTTGGAAGAGAATAATATAGCACATTTGAATCTAAATCCAAAAATTTATGATCATCTTTCATCACATTATTTAGCATATTTTTATTATAAATCGTATTAAAATATGCTCCATAGGATATTGAAGCTGCTTCCATTATTCCTCTAGTTAGAGCATGCGAAGCATCTAATCCTCCTTGTACACCAAATAGTAAATAAGGAAGTTTATTATCCTTTCTTCTTAAAAAAACTCCAAAATTATGTATAGGGCATTCCTCTAAAGCCATATATACAGGTATTATTTCATAGGGAGAATTTTCTCCTAGATTTACATCTTCTAAAACTTTAAGCACATTTTCATCATCTATTTTAACTAAAGAACATTTCCCTTTTGTATACCAGGTAATCATAAAAGAATCAATTTGAATATATTCAATTAGAGCATTTAAAAGAGCTTTTTTAAAACTTTTATGAGCTGCAGTACCTGTACTAAAGGATGGTATAAAATTCATTTCTCCTTTACTTTTATCCTCTTCATAGCCTACAAACATCATTTTTGCTGGTACATATATTTCTTCACCTTTGTTTAATAAAGAAGGGCATTTAATCCATCCTATTATGTCATCTTCTTTTACTTTTTTATCACAAATAGCCACATTTAATTCTTTAGCTTTTTTTATTTGTTTTTCTGTAAATACATCTATATATTTTAAAGGCATCACTTTATTATTTTTGCTTAATTCCTTATAACTTTTATATATAATCTTATCCTTTAATAGTGTAGGTCCCATAATACTAGAATACCTTTCAATACTTTCACCGGTATATTTAATTAAAGCTTCCTCATAATGGGATCCATAACCTATTATGTGATATTGCATAGATACATCCTTATTAAATACTTGTTTATGATAATCTGGCATGTTTCCTGTTATACTTTTCAAAAACACATCACTATTAAAATTAACTACAGGCATACAGGATGCTTCTAATATACCACTTTGATTTCCTGATAAAGCTTTAAAGTTCTCTAATATATTATTAAAACTTGGGTAAAATTTTATCATCTCAAAGCCTCCTAGTTAAGAATTAATATCTTCTAAAATTTCATCCACAATATTTCTAGTGGATATATTTATTTCACTTAACTTAGCCTTTGATATATTTCCACAAGCAGGACAAAATGGTACTCTTAATAAATCTTGAGTTTGTATTTCTAAAGTAGGTACAAATATACTAAGTACCCTACCTTCAATTTTACAAGTATTAAAATTATTTATTAAAAACCCTTCAGATATCAACATATTAGTCATAATATTTAATAAAGGAATTATGGATTTATGAGGTTTTTCACTAGTTTTGAAGTCACTTTCTATAAATTTATGATATAAAACATGATCTTCAAGTCTTGATAGTATTCTTTGTTCAAAACACTCTAGACATCCCGTTTTAGGTGGTAATGTACTTAAAATAGTTATAAATGGGCCATCAATAAAGGACATAATAATAGGTTTTTTAAGTTCTATAGATACTCTATTTATATTTCTAAATAAATTCATATTAATGTGACCCATACATATTAATATGCTAGAGTAATTCTTTAATTTATTTTTTAGATTCTCTGTGTTTGATTTTTTTTCTAAAGCATCCAAATTAGAAGTTAAATCTATAGAAATTATATTATCTATAGTTTCTTTTGCACATAAATCTAATTTCATATTCATTCCATCAGATAAACTTTTAGCAGTTTCTTTAGCATAATCATTATCTGATATAAATAATACTTTTTGGGGCTCCCCCTCTTTTTTATTAAGATTATATCTAAAATCCCCTAATAATACCTTTGACATTTCAAATTCATTGTCTTTTTCATTTTCACTACATAACATACCTGCTTCACTTAAAGAGCTTATAACATTAATTAAATTATTCTTCTCTTGGTCATTTAGATTATGTTTATCTAAATATTTCATTGAAAAAGCTTTATTATTTTTCAAATCATTTATAATAATTCTAAAAGCTTTTATAAAATTTGGTGTCTCTGAGCTTAAGTCTAAAACTGCTTCATTATAGTTCCACAATCCACTTCTAAATCTTATTTCATTTTCACCGCTATCATATATTCTTAAATTATTGCTTAATTTGTATATGGTATTATTTTCCATAATTAATCCTCCTGTTCCCAACCTACAACAGTCATATGTACTACATGTTTTAATACTCCATCTATATTTAAAAGCTCTTCTATGTATTGTTTTTCATATCCCCCTATATCACAAGCTCCATAACCTAAAGCCGTAGACACTAGTTGCAGATTTTGAGCAATTTCTCCTGTTTCAATTAATGCATAAGCAAAACCTCCATCCCCATATTTTCTTGAATTTTTCAAGAAATTATATACATAAAAAACAATTATATTTGCATTTTCAGAATTCAAAGTTCCAAATTCTGCGAACTTATCTATCTTTAAACTTTCTTTATTCACTTTAATAGGTTTTAGACTATGAGAATAAGGATAGTATGTATATACGCCATCCTCTAGGTCTTTTATATTTTTCATATATACATATAATTGTATAGGGTATAACCCTCCTGCGGATGGATTAGCTCGCAGTTTAATTTTTTTTTCATTACTTTCAAGATTATATGGTTCTACTTCATCACATATCCCCTGAGTATAGTAAAGTATATTTGCCACATCATTTAAAGACATAAATTTATTAGAATATCTTCTTACACTCCGTCTGGATTTTATAGCTGTTGATAAACCTACTCTTATATTTTTAAAAGATGGAAGTTCTATAATATCTTCCCCTTCTTCTTCCATATTTAAATTTACAGAAGTTAAAGCAGCATCCCTTTGGAAAAAACTTGCTACTCCTGTTCTAAATCCTAAATTATTATTGTTAGATCTATAATTTAAGAGATATTCTTCACTTACAAATCTGTTATGTTTAGAGTATAAACTCCCTTTTATTACTGTATCTGGGGTTTTAACCACAGTACTATCAGCATAGGGTGATATACTAGAATACTGAGTATTAAAATGAATAAGCATTCTATTTTCTATATCAGTATTTTTTTGCTTTTTTACTTTTTGTTTCTTCAAGTTTTTTAGTAACATTTTTAGCTCCTTGTGTATATTTTTAAATCTTAAATATAAATTAAATATTTAAATGATATTAGCCAGGTGATAAAATAATATTAAATTATAATCACCTGGCTAGTTGGGTTTAAATTATTATTAAATAATTGAATTGTGAAAGATGCTTGTACAAGATAAAATTATTAATTTCCACCTTGTCCAGCAGCTGCTCCGCCACCTGTTGATGCTGAACCGCCACCTACACTAACACTAACGCAACAGCAACAAGAGCAGCAGCAACAACTTCCTGGAGCCACAGTAACCTTATTATTATTGTTATTAGTAGTTGTCAGTACGTGTTCATTAAATTTTAACATATCTTTCACCCCTTACCATTAAATATTAAATTAAATGACATTTAATATTTAATTTAATACTTCTTTATATTTATAGTATCGAATAGCTTTATATATAATTTATACTTTTTAACAATTTTGTAAAAAAAAATAACCAAATTGTTATATATTTTATAAAAATATTGGCTATACCCTATTATTTGTATTAGAAAATTCATCTTATAAATAGAATTATAGAAAAAAAGGTTATCTCAAAATATATTTTATTTTGAGACAACCTCAAATTTATTATACCTAATAATCCTTTTTAATTATTTTCATGTACACTTGGATTTTATATTATTATTTAAACTTAGTTTTTACTAACTTACCATCACTAATAGAAGCTACTCCATCTATATACATCTTCATCATAACTCCAGAATACTTTGTCTCTTTTCCTGTGCTTATCTCTTTTATAACACCCCTTAAGTCATCATTTACATATACGCTTCCTAGTGGTGAAACATAAATATCTTTTACTTTAGCTCCATTAGGTATATCTAATGATTTCCAAGTAGATGTGTTATTTTTTACATTACCATAATAAACTTTTACTACTTTTTCTTCCTGTAATTCTCCTATATATACATTATCGTTATCATCTATAGATAACAATTTTGGTGATTTTACGCCTTCTATATTTATGGATGATTCACTATGTGTAGCAAAAATCTTTTTATTTATTTTATCCTCATAAATCAATATATCTTCATGAGGAACTATATTCATGTCTCCAACCGCTTCTGTCATTATATCTATTCTATCTTTTTCTTTCATTATATTAACACTATATAATCTATTATTATTTCCACCAACATTTACCTTAACATATATTAAATTCATAAGTGGTGCTGCTTTTATATCCTCAATTTTAGCACTTGAACTTTCAAAATTGAATTCACATATTTTATCCTTTTGATCTTTATCTACATCATAAGAATTTAGCAATACTTGTCCTTCTTTATTTTCCGTATATATAATTCTATTTCTATCTGAAAGCCATATATATTCTAATCTATCTTTTTTACTTTCAAACTCAATATTCTTTTTTTCACCATTTTTAGTGTTGATTACATTCAATTTATTATCTTTAAAATAAGAAATATATTTTCCATTAAAGGATACATCTAACTCTTCTACGTTTTCTGGTATATTTACATCATAATCTTTATTTTCCGTTCCTGTATTTGTAACTTTTTTAGCCTTTATCTTAGTTCCCCCTGATGCTAAAAAATATTTATCAATATAAAACAATCCTGCGAATTGTAACGTTAATGAAATCATTACCCATAATATTATTTTTTTTACTACTTTCATATTTTCCTCCTAAGGTTCAACATACAAAATAGATGGTACTGATCTTTCGCCTAAAGAATTGGCAGGATTATTTATAACTTCACCTTCATGATACATTGTAGTTGAAGATCCACCGTCTAAATTTGTAGCAGTATATGCATCATATTGTAACATGATATCTTGTACATCTTTTAAGGTAGCCCCTAAGCTAGATGCTTGCCTACCATCTATAACCAGCATAAGTATAGCTCCGTCTTTTTTTTGTCCAATGGCGGTTCTAGGTGCCATTCCCCATCCACCATCTCCAGAAGTTATGGTACCTTGTCCATTTACTACTAAAGCTGGTCCAAAAGTTATGGCTTCTTGTACATTCAAATTTTTTAATTCTTGTAAACTATGTTTACCTACAAGTAAAGCTCCCTTTTTAGTTATGGCTGCTACATCTCCTGTAAAGTTTCCTTGCTTATCACTATTGTATTTAACTTCACCTTTATTAATTATTACTCCTTCAACATTTCCACCGGTACCTGTCCACTTGCTATTAGCTGATTTATCTGTAAAACCACCAGCATTAATAGCTGCAACAGCTCTTTTGTTTCTTGCTATCTGACTTGTAAGTTCTCCCTGTACCCCTAATTTTGAACTATATCCAACCTTTACTCTAGTTGGATCATGAACTACTAACATATATCCCTTAAACTTTTTACCGTAACTTATATCATATCTTTCTATTGTACTATCATGTTTATTTTCAAATTTTAGTACAGAATTTTTATCTTGTTTTATAGTTTGTATAGAATCTTCACCTAGTATCTCTTTTATTTCAGCATCTGACAAAAATGTCTTAGCTATATATTGATGGCTTAAAGTAGTCATAGCTGCTCCCACCATAGTTTTCTTAACATTTTTAAAAGGCCCATGAAATATTATAAAGGGCGCTGTAGCTGCTGTAAAAAACAACTCAAAAATTATAAAATATAAAAATATTTTAAAAGAAAATTTCTTATTTTTCGACTTTTTCTCTTTATTTTCCATCTAAAAATTCCTTTCTCTTTATTTTACATCTTTCATTATTGTACACTAAATATAAATTTTTTTAAATAGTAAGCTTTATGAAATATTGTAAAACTTTCTAAAATTCATTTAATTTTTCTTTAAACCACAATAAATTGTCCAAATTAAAGCTATTTATACAGTAATCACCATAATTTTCATTAAAATAAATTATATTACATAAAATATAAAGAGCATCTCAAAATATATTTAACTTTGAGACACCCTTTACTTATCTATAGTATAAAATTTATCCGATGACTACCCGCTCTAATACTCCCATCTTCTTAAAGTTAAGAGTAAAGAGCGGCTATGTCCCTGGATAACGATTTTCCCTAAAGGATAACGACTTCTAAGGAGTAAAACTCCTAAGAATTCTGTTAATGAACTTCAGTGGAAGTAATAACTTCCTCTGAAGCCAAGAACTCTGTTTATAATCGCTTTGCTCCTTCATAGGCTAATGGTGATCTTTCACATTCATGGTCCTTTAATGTTACTTGATAACAAAGTTTACTTCCCTTCATTTTTTCTGATGCATAACATAAACCATTTGACCTAGAATCTAAAAATGGTTGGTCTATTTGATCTGGATCACCTACTAATATAAGTTTCGTTCCTTGTCCTACTCTAGTTATAACAGCCTTAACTTGTTTTGGTGTTAAATTTTGAGCTTCATCTATTATAACCCAATTTTTTACTATAGATCTACCTCTCAAATAGGCTACTGCTTCTGTAGTTATAATTCTTCTATCAAATAACTCTTTTATTTTATCATATAATTCCTTTTCATTTTTATATCTTTCCTTTTCATCAGAATCCACTAAGATCTCTAAATTATCAAAAATAGGTCGCATAAAAGGCATTATTTTTTCTTCCTCTGTTCCAGGTAAAAAGCCTATATCTTCATCCATAGTTACATTAGGCCTACATACTAAAAGCTTTCTATATCCCTCTTCTCCCTCTTCCATAACTTTATGAAGTCCTGTGGCTAGAGAAAATAAAGTTTTAGCTGTACCTGCAGGTCCCTTTACTATGACTAATGGTGCATTTTTAGAATCTGTTAAAAGAGCTTCTAACATAAACTTTTGTCCTATGTTTCTAGGACTTATTCCTAAAGGCTTGATATCTTTGTAAAAAAGAGGAACAACTTTTTCTCCATTATATCTTCCCAGCGCTGTTTGTTTTGGATTTTCCATAGACTTAATTAATATAAATTCATTTATATTAATTTCTGCTTTATAGTAATCATTCTTTTCCTCTGAATAAAAAAATAGGTTTTCTACATTTATATATTTATTCTTATAAAAATTTTCTAAAGTATTGTGAGATGCAAAAGCTTCACATCTTCCTTTATATTGACTTTCATATTCTGGTACTACCTTTTCATAAAAATCTTCTACATCTATATTAATAGTATCTGCCTTTATCCTCTCAAAAGTATCCTTTGTAATTAATACTACCTCTTCCCCTTTTTCTTTTAATCCTTTACAAACTTGTATTATTCTATTATCTGGCTTACTCTTATCCCAAGATGGAGGCAATTTTACATCATAATGATTCATTTGCACCCTTAAAGTTCCTCCACCAGGTAACACTACACCATCTATTAAACTTCCATTTTTTCTTAATTTATCTATTATTCTTGCCGCATACCTAGCATTAGCCCCTAAATCATTATTATTTTTTTTAAAGCTATCTAATTCTTCTAAAACTACTTCAGGTATAACTACATCGTTATCAGCAAAAGAAAATATAGCTCCTGGTGAATACAAAATAACATTAGTATCTAATACATAAGTTAGTTTCAAGTCTACTCCTCCTCTCTTTATATTATTATATTCAACTAAAGTTATAACTTTATTAAATTCTTCACTTTATTAAATGAAAAATATTATATTCTTGTAGTACTATATTCTCTAAACTATCTAATACTCTTTTTATATAATTTGAAATAAAAAAGATTTCTACATTAATAAAAATCCTTTAAATAAAAAAAAGACCCCTATATTAATAGAAATCCTTTAAATAAAAATAAAATAAAGAGGCGTAAATAAGAATATCCCCTATATAATAATAAATAGTAAAAATAGTTTTATTAAGTAGTAAACTATACCACTTAATAAAACTATATATCACATCCTAAGGGTTGTCAATATTTTTTTCTAAATTTTCCTAATACTTATTTTTTACAAATAATTAAAAGCATCCAAATTAATAAACACTTCTAAATTACTCTAAATTTTATTATATATTTATCATCTTTATATACTAAATAATCGACTTTTTATTATTAATGAGGATATTTCATTAACCAAATTTTATAGTATATCATTTAATATAGTATATACTATAAAAGGAGTTATATATATGAAGGATCTAAATTGTATAAGCCCTGAAGAATTGGCTCTCCTTGCTAATTTAATAGCCTTAGAACTATCTAGAGGGAAAAATGCCAACGAATTAAATGTACTTGGAAATCTCGTTGCCGCAGTAGGAACTATCTTATTAACCATTGCAGCTCAAAAACAAAATCTTGAAAATAAATAAATATATATTAAATTATAGTGTTTAGCAGTACCCAGCTTTAAAATTTAAAATAAAAAAAGCACTACAAATACTGGTGTTTACAGCATTTCTTACAATTTGGTAGCTCCTAGGGGAATCGAACCCCTAATTTGTTTTTGCAAAGTTTAATAAAATTTTTACATACCTGTATCCGTTGATATTACTCTGTTTATGGTTATAATATTTTGTACGAAATCAAGGACATTTGAAACTAGTGTGGAAAAGATTCAGGTAGCAATATCGTAATTGCCACCCCAGGCTGTTAACAAAATATGTTTATCAGCAGCCTGAACTCCAGTAATAAAATGGGGTTCTTTTTTTATGTAGAGGTTTATGTATAACTTATAGAAAGCTATTATATTTAATATTCTATAAATACTAAAAATTCCTTTAAATAATAAAAAATAGCATCCCAATTATGGACTGCTTTCAATTATCTATCTTGTTAAATATTGTTTCTCTACCCATTGAGGAGTTCCTCTTGCAACTAAATACCAATCTCCATATACCGCATATACATCTACTTTATCACCTTTTTTTAAATTTCTAGTTACTGAACCGTTTTGTCTTGGATAATCTCTTGCTACTGTTGATGATGTTACAGTAAATGAACCTGATAAAACTGGTTTAGCTGATGAATTTGTTATTGCATTTGGCACTTTTAAACTTATAGTTTCTGTACATATAACCTTTCTATTATTATCATAACCTCTAACTGTTATTTTGTAACTTGCACCAGGTGTGAAAGGTTGTCCACCATTTCTAAAATTTATATACCTATTTGTTCCTTTATACAATTTTGTATACTTATCATTTTCTGGTACTTTTTCAAATGCCCAAGATGAATTTGAATCATTGTCAACCCATGCAAAAACCCTAGCTACATCATCGGAGTAATCTTTTATTATTAAATTCATTGCGGAGGTACCATTATGAGGTAATGCTCCCCAACCATCTACTTTAACATAAGATTGTTGTTTATTTATAATTCTTCTACCTGCATAAAATCCATATACTGGTGCAATTCTTACTACATCTCCTGTTTTTGGAGCATGTATCATTTGCCCATTTCCAACATATATGCCTACATGACCCGTATGTGGAAATACTAAATCTCCCGGTTGTAAATTACTTTGTGATACTGGAGTACCTTTTGTAATCTGTCCATATGTATCTCCTGGCAATTCTATACCTGCAGCATTTTTATATACATAGTATACAAAGCCTGCACAATCAAATCCACTTGGTGACTTACCTCCCCAAACATATGGAACTCCTTGAAATTGTTTGGCATAGTTTACTATATCTTGCCCAGTTGCTGCAGCCTTAACATTACCTACATTTAATAATAAAGTCATAAATGCAGCTAGAAAGATACTTAATAAAGTTGCCTTTTTTTTCATGTTGCTTCCTCCTATTTGTCTATTTTATTTTATGTTTTTACTATCAATATCCATATTCTTCACAGTTAATCGAACTCCTTCTTTTTTTATCCTGCATATTCGTACTTTTTCATGCATTATTCTATATTTTAAATATAACTTATTATATAGAAGTATTTTCTTAATTTAATATTCTAATTGTCTTGAAAATCTACCTATAATTCATTTATTTCATTTAAAAATTTTATCATAATTCATAAAAAAGGAGGTACTCCCATTATATAAGTACCTTTTAAATTTAATATCTTACATATTTACCATAAATATATCCACCATGTGGAGGATAATAAAAAGGAATGGAAAGTAATAAAACAACCACCTAAAAGTAAAAGTTCTATATGTTCTGTTCCTATTCCTAGCAACTTAATTAAATTATTTGATAAAGAATCTAAAATAAAAAAGCTGATAAATTAAAATGTGGCAATTATTATAATGATACTGATTATGTATTTACAACTAATACTGGATTGCCTATTAATGAAAATAATTTTTCTAAATCATAAACTAGTATACTAAAAAATGCTGGTATCAAGCATAAAAAATTCCACTCTAAATAAAAAAATGCTGCAAACACTAGTGTTTGCAGCATTTCTTCAAATCTGGTAGCTCCTAGGGGAGTCGAACCCCTGATTCCACCGTGAGAGGGTGGCGTCTTAACCGCTTGACCAAGAAGCCTCAATTATTTTCTTTCAACATTTATAATTATATTACAGCCTAAATTTTAAGTCAATGTTTTTTAGAAATATTTTCATTTGTTTTTAATTTTTTTATTGAATTATTAAACCTTTTATTCTTACATAACATCCATTGAAAAATATATAGAAACACACAATGCTTATCTTATAATTTCTCATAAGTATACTTTTATTTATACAATTTGATATTTTTATGTTTTCATAAAAATTAATCTTCTATATTTATTGCTCTCTAATAAATAATAATGTTCAGATGGAGAAAAGTAATTATTCTAAGGCAACTCCATCTGAACCTAAAAATTACTTAATTAAAACCATATAAATCTAAATATGATTATATAGATATCTTTATTTAAAATCATTCACTTCTATTGTTCTTTAGAAAGTTATAATTTTAGTAAATTTTTATTTTAGTATTCTTAAAGCATTTATTACCGCTATTAAAGCAACTCCTACATCTGCAAAAACAGCCATCCACATAGTACTTTTTCCCATTATAGCTAGAGCTAGTACTGCAAACTTAATTATTAAAACTATAATTATATTTTGCCATACTATTTTATGAGTTTTTCTAGCTATTTTTATAGCATCTATTAATTTTGATGGTTCATCAGACATTAAAACTAAATCAGATGCTTCTATAGCTGCATCAGATCCTAATCCTCCCATAGATACCCCTATATCTGACATGGCTAATACTGGAGCATCATTTACTCCATCACCTACAAAAACAATTTTTCCATCTTTAGATGTTTGGGACTTTAAAGACTGCATCTTTTCTACCTTTTCCTGTGGTAAAAGTTCTGAATATATTTCATCCATTCCTAGGAATGTCCCTATATTATTGGCTGTAGATTTTCTATCTCCTGTAAGCATAGCTGCTTTTTTTATGCCTATATCTTTTAATGATTTTATTGTTTCTTTTGAATCTTTCTTTATTTCGTCATTTATAACTATATAACCTATATATTTATCTTCTAATGCTATATAAAGGATTACCCCATCCTCCGGAGCTTTTTTGTAGTTAATATTTAATTCTTCCATTAATTTATTATTACCAGCATAAACTTTTTTGCCATCGATATAAGCAGTTACACCTCTTGCAACTATTTCTTCATAATTTTCTATTCTTTTATTATCTATGGTTTTTTCATAATATTTTAGTATAGATTTTGCAATAGGGTGATTAGAATAACTTTCTACATAAGCGGCATATTCTATTAATTCTTCTGAATTTACTCCTTCTTCTGGC
This sequence comes from Clostridium sp. CTA-6, assembly GCF_054768115.1. Classification (NCBI taxonomy): domain Bacteria; kingdom Bacillati; phylum Bacillota; class Clostridia; order Eubacteriales; family Clostridiaceae; genus Clostridium; species Clostridium sp. CTA-6. The sequence continues at coordinate 66,038 of NZ_BAAAAU010000004.1, read as the reverse complement.
TCAATTTTTGATACTTTAAATACACCTTTAGTTAGAGTTCCTGTTTTATCAAATACTATTGTATCTGCATCATTTAAAGCTTCTAATGCTGTTCCTGTTTTTATTAAAACACCTTTTTTAGATGCACCTCCGATACCAGCAAAGAAACTTAAAGGTATTGATATTACTAAAGCACAGGGACAAGATACTACTAAAAATACGGCTGCTCTATAAACCCACTTAGATATATCTGGATCTTTCAGTACTAGTGTAGGGATTAATGCTAGAGCTAAAGCTGCAAAAACAACTACAGGAGTATAATATCTGGCAAACTTTGTTATGAATTTTTCTGTATTTGCTTTAGTAGCTGATGCATTTTCTGTTAATTCCAATATTTTTGAAACTGTAGATTCTTCAAAGGTTTTTGTAACTTTTATTTTTATAACTCCATTTTTATTTATATATCCACTTAATACATTGCTATCTTTTGCAACTTCACTTATTAAAGATTCACCTGTTATAGCTGATGTATCCACAGAAGATTGTCCCTCTATCACTATACCATCTAGCGGAATTTTCTCTCCTGGTTTTACCATTATAATATCATCTATATTAATATCTTCTGGAGAAACTACTTCTATCTCTTCACCTTTAACTAAATTAGCATAGTCAGGTCTTATATTCATAAGTGCTGTTATAGATTTTCTAGATTTGTTAACAGCTTTATCCTGCAAGAACTCTCCTACTTCATAAAACAGCATAACCGCTACTGCTTCTGGATACTGTTTTACTGCTATAGCCGCTACAGTTGCAACAGCCATTAAAAAGTTTTCATCAAATACTTGTCCTTTAGATATATTTCTTATAGAACTTAATATTACCTTACCTCCAATTAATACATAGGAAGCTAAATATAAACCTATAGATAAAGTTTCTCTAGATTTAAATGCGGTAGCTAAAATTAATAAAATAACTCCTGAAATAATTCTTATAAGAGTCTTCTTTTCTAAGGCATCACTATCTTCTCCATCATGACTGTGTCCATGATTATGATTATGATCATGATTATGCTCATAACTATTTTCTTTTTTATCTAATTTTAAATTTTCCTCTTTATTATTCTGCACGTTCAAATTATTACTATTTTTAACAGGTGCCTGTACTACCTTCCTTTTTAAATTTTCTTTATCTATCACCTTTACTCCAGGTTCTATTCTATCTACTATTTCCTGCACTGTTTTTATAATGCTATCTTTATGAACTTCTTCTAAGTTTATAATTAAAGTTGAATTATTAAAATTATAGGTAGCCTCCTCTATTACATCTAGCTTTTGAACAGCTCTTTCTATTTTTGCTGCACAATTGGCACAATGTAAGCCTTTTAAAAGCAATTTCTTTTTTATAATCATACTCCCACCATCCTTCTAAAATAGTTATTAAAAAATCAAAATTTCTGAAATTACAATAAAATATTAAACTTAATTTTATCTATGCATTATGTGTTCTAATCCTTGCTTAAATACATTTTCTACATGTGAGTCATCTAATGAATAATAAACAACTTTACCCTCTTTTCTAAATTTTATGAGTCTAGCTGTTCTTAAAACTTTAAGTTGATGAGACACTGCTGATTGTGTCATATTAAGAAGATTTGAAATATCACATACACACATTTCTGATGATGACAATGCATATAAAATTTTTATTCTAGTTGGTTCTGATAAAACCTTAAAAAAATCTCCTAAATCTTGTACTTTATCCTCTTCTATCATATTATCTTTAACTTTATCTACTACATCATGGTGAATTACATTGCATGTACAAGTATCTATCTGTCTTTCTTTATCCATATTTATGTTCTCCTTTACTGTATCTTAATTAATATTATATGTGAACACATGAATAATTGTTCATATGTTTAAATATAATGTATCACATTTATTTTTAAATTACAATATTATTTTAAAAATAATTTACTATTTTTTCTACACATAAAAAAAATCTATAATCAAATAATAATAGAGAAATAAAAAAACATTTCAATTTGTAGGAGGTAATTTAATATGAATCATAATGATAGTATAGGATGTAGTGTTCATGAATGTAAATATCACGCTCAAAGCACAGACTATTGTACACTTAACAAAATCCAAGTAACTAAGCATACACATGAGGCTGCAAGTGTTGAATCCACAGATTGTGGAAGCTTTGAAGCTAGCCACTAATTAAAGATAAAAATAAGGGTTTATATTAAAAGCATTTTAATATAAACCCTCATTATTTTCTCAATTAATAATTAATCTTATTATTTTTTTATTTTTAAAAGGCCGCTGCTTTAAAACCTCCACCTTGACATTCTGTAGTATTAGATACAGATATTAATGCATGTTCATCAAAATCTTCTATTATTTTTTTTGCTTTTACTATTTGTTGGCTAGTCATAATACAATATATTATTTTTCTTTTTGCTCCAGAGTAAGCACCCTCACCATACATAATAGTTGCACCTACTCCTAATTTTTCTAATAATTGTTTCTTTATTTCTTCATCATGATCTGTCACAACAAATAGTATTTTCTTACCATCAAAGCCTTCTATAACTTTTCCCATAACCTGTGACTTTACAAACATAGATATCATTGTATAAATAGCTACTTCAAAACTTCCTAGTAAAGCACCGATAGTAACTACAACACAATTTATCATAAAATCTATAGTTGATATCTTTATTCCAAGTTTCCTTTTTGCTAAAACAGATATTACATCTGTTCCTCCTTGTGAAGCTCTGTTTCTAAATATTAGTCCCATACCAGCTCCACTTAGAACGCCCCCACATATACAAGAAAGTAAAATATCATTCATAACGTAAAAGTCCATATAATTTCTACTTAAAATTAAAAATGAAGACATGCTTATCATTCCAACAAAGCTGAAAATACCAAAGTCTAAATCTACTTCCTTAAAAGCTATAAGGAATATAGGTATATTTATAAGAAGGATATAATATCCTGATTGTATACTAGTTAAATATTGAAGCATTATTGCGATACCAGCAACTCCCCCACTTAGTAATCTATGAGGAATAAGAAACATATTAACTCCTATGGCATATATTAAACTTCCCATCATTACTAAAAGCAATCTTTTTACATTTTCCTTTTTAAGATGCATAATAAATAAAAACCTCCAAAATAAAATTAAACTTATTTTTTACTATAACATACATACTTATATGTTTATTCTTTTAAAAAATATTTTTATTAGTAATTATTTTTAGGTAAATGAATAATTAATTTTTAAATATTCATTTATTGGGAAATTTAATATATTACCCGCTGTCAAACATAAAATTAACACCCCATTTATTTTTTTATTAAGTTACTTTGTATTACGCAGCAATTATATTTATATTTTCTTTAAATTTTTTTATTTTTTTAAAGTATATTGTACTAAGTTTTTATATTATTAGTAGCAGCTATGAAACACATTGAATGAAAACTTGCATTTTTATCAATAAAATTTTATTTATTTTTTTTAAAATATATAAACTAAAATTTTATTTTGCAAATATTTTAAACAAATGAATAAAAACCTTCTTTTTATTTAATATATAAATATTTTCATGATGTGTCAACCTCTTATTTATCAATGGATTCTAGTTTCGTTAATAATATGTTACTATATTTAATTATATCCCAATTATACACTAGTGAATTTTTTATTTCATTTCTTTTTTGATGGAAATTATGCAAATGTTATATATTTTTTTAATTTCTATATATTTTTCATTAACTATGAAGGTTTCATATATATATTTTATATAAGTTAACTCTATAAAAATACTTTATAATTTAATTAAAATATAGATAAAATTTTTTAAGCCCCTTTTGCTCACTTGATGAATCAAAAAAAGAAGATGTTTCATAATAAAACAGATTTAAATTTAATACATATAATATAAAATCTATTTTGAAACACCTTATTTTTTATATTTAAATTAAAAAATAAAACTATATTCACTTAATAAACAGTTAATTATAATTTAAATCCAAATATGTACCAAGGACCTACCCCCACATCTACACCCTTATTTTTTTGTTCTATTAAAAAGTCTCTACTTTCTTCTTTAGACACTAATATAACTTCTATATCCTCTGAAGGTTCTAGTTCTTGTTTAGGATTTTTATTCAATTCATCATTTTCATCAATTTCCATTTGAACTAATATAGTATAATCTGTTAATAAAGCTGGATTAGGTCTTATCTCTGGACTTATATCCACAACCTTACCTATATAACCTGTTTCTTCTTTTAATTCTCTTTTAGCCTCTAGCTCAATATCTTCCTGTTCTAATAATCCCGCAGGAAATCCTATAACATAATTATCTATAGCTGGTCTATATTGTTTTATAAATACATATCGCTCTGTTGGAACTAATTTTGCCACAATAACCACAGCTTTAGTTGTATTAGTTCTCTCTACTGCCTCCCATTTTAAAATCTCTTCTTCATTATTTAAATAACTTATTTCCTTAAAACTTATCCATTTACCCTTGTATAATATTTTCTCTTCTAATTTCTTCATCTAATTACCTCCATATTTTGTCTACCATTAGCTATACTCTATTTTTATTTTACTTCCACCCTCTCCTGGCACCGCAGGATCTACTATAAGTTTTATTGGTACTCTATTTTTAAGTTCCTCTACGTGACTTATTATTCCTACACTTAATCTATCACTTCTTAAATTTTCTAAAGAAGTCATAACTGTATCTAAAAGCTCACTATCTAAAGTCCCAAATCCCTCATCTAAAAAGAAAAACTCTAAAGGGGAGCTTCCTTTTAGCTGTATCTGTGAAGACAGCGCCAAAGCTAGCGCCAATGATGTTAAGAAGGTTTCCCCACCAGACAAAGTATTTGTAGGTCTTATACCGCCTCCATTAAAATCATCCCTCATAGTAAAGTTCCCATTACAATCTAATTCTAATGCATATCTTCCTCTAGTTATATCCTTAAGTCTTTTAGAAGCTTCAAAAACTATATACTCTAACTGATTCATAGCTACAAATTCTACAAATTTATTTCCCTGAACTAGTTTATCTATATCTTCTAACAAAGCTTTTTTATGAGATACCTTTTCTTTTTCATCTAATAGTTCCTTTAGTGCCTTTATATTACTTTCCATATCACTTATAAGTTTCTCTTCTATTACAATGTTTTTAATTATATCCTCTAGTTCTTTTTCCTTATTTTCTTTTTTAAGCCTTATATCTTTCCAGCTTTCTTCCTCTATCCTTTCCCCCTTCAATTTTTTATTTACTCTTTCTATATTCATATTTAAATTATTATACTCTTTTTCAAATTTTTCTATTTCTTTTTCCAATTCCTTTATTTCTTCTTTACATATTAACATTAATTTTGCATCTTCTAAAGTATGGAATTTATTTTCCTCTAATGCTTTATTTAACTGAATAAATTTTTCATTATAAAGTTTTTCTAGATTAATTTTTATTTGTTCCTTACTTATTTTATTTTCCCATAATACTTCTCTATTTTTACCTTCTAACTCTAACTTAGATTTTAAAGTTTCTTCTTTTCCCTTTATATTCTCTATAGCTTTTTTTACATCATCTAAATGTTCCTTAGAAATCTCTCCTACATTTAATTTTTTTATTTCCCCCTCTTCTTTGTCTATAAAATTTTTCTTTTCTTTTCCAGCTTCTATTATTTTGCCTAACTCTATTTCCATAGTATTTATGTGCTTAATTATTTCTTCTCTTTTATTATTCTCACTCTCTAAAATTTCTCTTTTATTTTTTATAACCTTATTATATTCCTCTATTTTTTTATCAGAAGCTCTAATTCTGCTTATTTCTTCTTCCACATTAGAAACTTTAATTTCTTCTTTTAAATTTAAATATTCTTTTTCTTTTCCCTTAAATAATATTTCTCTTTCTTCCTTGTCCTTTTTTATAGAAGCTATTAGTTCTTTCTCCTTTGATATAGCTTCATGATTTTTAGCTTCCTCTTTATCTATATGGTTTTTTTCTTTTTGTAGCCTGTTTATATTTTCTTCTAATATTAATTTTTCTTCTTCCCAGGACTTTATATTTTTATTTAATTCTTGAAAATCATTTTTTTCTTTTTGTAGTTCTTCTCTTAAATTCTTTAAGTTTCTATTTTTTAATTGCTCTTTTAAATTTTCTAATTCCTTTAATATTAATTCTTCTTCTTTTTCCATAGAAATTAAAAGTATATTTTTTTCATTTTCTTCTATTTTTATATTTTCTAATTCTTTAAAAATAGTACTATGTTCTTCTTTTAAAATTTCTAATTCTTTTATATCAACCTTTTTAGCTAATTTAATATGATGCATAGATCCACATACAGGACAAGGTTCTTCATCCTTTAAATTAGCAGCTAATATAAAGGCCATATCCATTTTTTCTATATCTTTTATTTTTCCCTCTAGACTCACAACCGTTTCTTCTTTAAACTTTAATATTTCTAATATTTCTTTATGCTGTTTTTCTAAATTTAATTTTACTACTTGTTTTTCTTTTAGATTTTTTTTTAATTCCTGTTTTTTATCATTTATTTTATTTAAATTATTAAAAGTTTCACCTAATTTATTTATGTAATCTTTTTTATCAAGCAAAATATCATTACTTCCATGAGAGTTTTTTATTAATTCCTCTTTTTTATCTAAAACATATTCTAATTTTTTATTTATATCCTTCTGTGCTTCTAATGTGTCTTTATACTTTAATTCATACTCTTTTAAACTTTTTATTTTTTTATTTATTTTTTCTGTTATATTATAAACTTCTAAATTTAATCTTTTATATTCTTTATCTATTTCATATAGTTTCTGTATCTTTTCCCTTCTATCCCCATCTATTTTTAATGAATTTGTTTCTTCATCTTTTAATTTTATTTCCTCAGAAATTTTATTTATATTATCTTCTATATTTCTCTTCTCTATATTTTTATTTTTTATTGAAGCATCTTTTTCTTTATATTTTTGTGCTAAAGTTGCCTTTTCTCTCTTTATAGTTTCAACCTTCTTCTTTATTTCTATAGCCTGTAGTAAATTATTTTCTTTTTGCATTAATAAAGGGATTTTTTCTTCTTTATCCTTTGATGCTTTCTTATATTCATCCTCTAAATTTTTCAAATTTAAATTTATATTTTTTAACTGCTCTATTGCAGCATTTAATTCCTTTTCATTTATATTTTTATCTCTTTCAATTTTGTTGATCTCATCTATATAGGGTTTAACATTTAAGGCATTCTTTCCTTTTTCTACTTTTACTTTTTTCCCTTCAATATCCAATAACCCTTTTTTAAGATCTTCTAATTTATTTAAATAAACATTTAACTCTTCTTGAAGTTCCCATATATTTTTATACTTTTCATAAAGCTTATCCATTTCCTCTTTTTCTTTTGCTATTTTAGATTTCTCTTTTAATAAATTTTCATATTGTATTTTTAGCTCTTGTAATTTTTCCTTGGATATATCTTTATACTGTTCTAATCTTCCTTCTATTAATATTAAAGAGGATATTTCCTTATTTCTTGCTTTTCTTATTCTTTCTGAAAGTTTTTTGCCATACTTTTCTAGTCCAAATATTCTCTCTAACATATCTCTTCTGCTTTTCCCACTTAACTTTAAAAACTCACTAAATTTACCTTGAGGTAACACTACTGAACGAGTAAAATCTTCTGCGGTTAAACCTATTATAGATTCTATATTTTTTTGTATATCTCTAGGCTTATCTGCTATTATTTCTTCTTCACCTTCACTATTTTTAACTAACCTAGCTGCAGTAGTCTTATAACCACCTTTTTTATCTCTTTTTACTGTTCTAGAAACAATATAGTCTTCTCTTTTGTTCACTGAGGCTATGTCAAACTCATAGCTTACAAATAAGGAATCTGTATCTAAGTTTATAAACTGAGTACTATCCCTTGCTATATCTCCATATAAAGCAATAGTTATAGCATCTAATATACTGGATTTTCCACTGCCCGTAGGGCCAAATATACCAAACAAACCTCTATTAACTAAAGTTTCAAAATCTATTTCCTGCTTTTCTATAAAACTGTTTAAACCTTTAATCACAAGTTTCTTCGGTTTCATGTGCATCCTCCTCTTGAGCTATACTTAAAAATAAATCCATTAATTCTTCATTAGCCTCTATTCCTCTTTGATTAAAATAAAAGGATTTAAATAATTCTGCCATAGATTTTTCTTTTATATTTCCTTTAAAAACTTCTTCCCTTTTTTCCTCTATCTCTGGTACTATCTCCACTATATCTTTTTTTATTTCTTTTAATGCTTTTATATCTTCCGTACTTATATATTCCTTTGTTTTTATATGTAAATATAGCCACATATCCTTTTCTTTATTTTCTTTACATTTATTTATAGCCTCTTCTATTCCATTACAACTCCATACCTCTATAGGTTTATAGTTGTTAAAATAAACATCTTCAATAATAGCTTTTTCTCCTGGATGTACATCTATTATCTTACACCCTTTACTATAGCCTCTTTCACTTTTACTATAGGGCAGTGGTGAACCGGAATAATAGGCATTACCTAATCCCCTTACCTTTTGTGGTTTATGAAGATGTCCAAGTCCTATATACTGAGCTTTTTTAGGTAACTTGTCTGCATCTACTGCTAAACTTCCTCCCAATTGTATAGGTCTTTCAGAATCTGTTTCCTCTGATCCATCTACAAATATATGAGAAATAGCTAAATTAACAGTGTCATCTTTATAATATTTTTCTTGTAAATTAGAAAATATTTCTCCTATTCTTTCTGAATAAGTTTTTCTTCTATCTTCATCATTGTCCATTTCTTTAGACAATATCTCATTTAATCTTTTTTCGCTAGGGTAAGGTAAAGATATAATTACTGTCCTCTCTCCCTTTACCTCTATTTCTAAACATCCCAAATCTGAATTTATTACCTTAAAATCCCCATACTTTCCCTTTGGAATTATAGTTTTAGGGGTACCCATAAGTATTATTCCCTCATCATAAGCTAAAGGACTTGCAGCAACTAATCTCTCTGGATTATCATGATTCCCTGCTATAATTAAAACTAATCTTTCTCCCTTATTGCTTACTTTTTTTATACAATCATAAAACATTTTTTCTGCTCTAGCTGGGGGATTCCCATTGTCATATATATCCCCAGCTATTATCACCATATCTATATTATTTTTATCCACAATGTTAATAAAATCCTCTATAAATCTTTCCTGCTCATCCATTCTACTAAATCCTTCAAGGTTCTTTCCTAGGTGCCAATCGGAGGTATGCATTATTCTCATGATTTTCATCTCCCTTTTATATCTAGTTAATGCTGCGCTTCTCCATGTCATTTTATTCATTATATTTACAAACTCTATATACAGATTATATTATTATTTATATTATAACGTAAACTCTCACTACTTGTAGATGAAATAAAATTATTATGGAAATATATCCAACATTAGGTAGATTAAAATTTGCCTTTTTAAAAATCATTACAGTTTTTTATCCATAATCAATAATATATTATCGAATTACAATAATATATTATTGACATACAATAAAATTTATTGTATGTTATAATTAATAAATACAAATATTTCCAATTTATCCATATAAGAATATAGATAGGAGTGATTTATTCATGAAAGAAAATTTTTCATTAAATTTCATTAAAATACTTTTAGTTCTTATAGTATTTGTTTGTGGAATTATGCTCTTCCACTTTGTCCTTATGGTATTATTTGCTCCAAAAGAACTCTTCCATAATATTAGTAGTATTCTAGCTTCTCTACTTATAATTGCAGTTTATCTTGTTATTGCATGGAATCTTCTAAAAATAGTATACAGCATAGAATCTAATCCCTTTACTTTAAAAAATGTTAAAAGTTTTAAAATAATAGGTTATTTTATGATATTCTTATCAATTATAGATGGTATCGTTAATTTAAAAAAACCAAGTAATTTTATAATTATGGGTACGGAAAACATCTCCATTAAACCAAGTTGTATTTTATATTTAGTATTAGGTCTTATGGCCTTAGTTTTAGCTGAAATTTTTAAAAAAGCTGTCCAGATAAAAGATGAAAATGATCTAACGATATAACATAGAATAGGAGTTTTATTATGTCAATTGTAGTTAATTTAGATGTTATGATGGCAAAACGAAAGATGTCTCTTAAAGAATTAGCTGAAAAAATTAATTTAACTAATGCTAATTTATCAATTCTAAAAAATAATAAAGCAAAGGCTATAAGATTTTCCACTTTAGAAGCAATATGCAAGGAATTGAATTGTCAACCTGGAGATATTTTAGAATACAAAGAAGATCAAGAGAAAGATGAAAAAAAGGATGAATTAAATTAAATAAAATAAGAATGTGGAGTAGTTTTTATATTTTTACTCCACACTCTTATTTTGGTTAATCATGCATAAAATTTATCTAATCAAATTATTTGTTTCTTGCACCTATATAAATATAATATTCTTCATTATCCTCTGTATATATAGTTTTAAAATTATGTTTTTCCATTAATTCTGCAGTATATTTCACCTTAGGTAATATGTGAGACTTTATCTTATGATCTACATCTTTATGTCTAGAGTTTATCTTCTCCTTACTTTCACTATGAGCTATAACTAATCTACCACCTTCTTCAAGTAGTTCATAAGCTCTATCTGCTAACTTATCCTTGTCCTTAAAATGAGGATAACAGGAATATGCTGTTATACAATCAAAAGTTTTTTTAGATTTATACCCTAAAAAATCTTCTACTATAAAATCTAAATTAGAGTATGTATTTTTTTCTTTTGATACCTTTAACATATTTTCTGCTATATCCATAGCAGTTATATGCCCAATATTACAAATTATATTTTCTAAATAAGGTATAAGCACCCCTGTACCACTACCTATATCTAAAACTCTATCTCCCTCTTTCAAATTTGCTTTTGAAAGAATATATTCTATTTTTTCTTTTGAATGAAAGCACATACTGTCCCACTTATCTGCTAAACTATTAAAAAACTCTCTATCATTCATATTATACAGCCTTTCCTAATTCTACTTTTCTTAACGCTTTAACTAATATAGGTATAAGTATTAATTGAATAATTATGCCTGGCAAACCTTTTACAAATAACCCTGCTAATACAACTGGAAATTTAAAAGGTTTTGTCATTATTAAATGTAATACTAAATAATTACATAATATATTAGCTAATCTTCCACTTAACATTCCTATTATTAGTGATGGGTATATTCCTATTTTCTTTTTATTATATAATATTGATATAACCACTCCATAAGTTAATAATTCAACTACCATTACATAAACAAATGGGAATGGTGGCATACCTGTAAATAAATGACTTAATAAAGGAGTTAATACTCCTACTGCTAAAGCAAAATAAGGACTTAATATAAAACCTCCTATAAGAATAGGAATATGCATTGGTAAAAATATTGATCCTGCATTTTTTATTCCATGAAACAAATAAGGCAATAATAACCCTATTGCTATTAATAATGCACCTCTAACTAATTGTTTATTTTTTGATTGTACCATATAAATACCTCCTGCTAAAAATAATGCCTATTATTAAATAATAGCAAGAAGTATGCCATGGCTTTAAAACAAGAAAATATACATCCCTTAAATTAAAATTCTCAAATTTATACATGTTAATGTTTTATTTTGAAACCTAATCTCAAATTAATACTATCTTGTAATGTCTTTATTCCTTAAGAAACCTAAGCTATCTTTTTATTTATTATTTTAAAAACTTGTTCTTGTTCCTCTTTTTTAAGCCTTAGTTTTATAGTATTAAATCTTCTTAAATAATCCACATCTTCCTTTCCCCTTATTATTAAAGTATGATCTAGTCTCTCATGCCATTTACATGATTCTATATCTTCCCATTTTTTAAAGTTTCCCTCTACAAAAATTCCATTTTCCATTATTTCAAATCTTTCTACACCATTATATAATATAACTATACCTATTATTATTTCTATATAAGTATTAGGATTATCATTTAAAAGAGAAAATAAGATTATTATTAAAGACATAAGTATCATAATATTTCGCTCTATACCTCGTTTTATATTTAAAACAACTTTTCCACCTTCTTTACTCTTATACCAAAGATTTATAAAAGTTAACACAATCCAAAATATAAAGGTTACCCCTACTAATATTAATAATATCCCTTCTAACACATCCATTTAATTACCTCCTAATTACTTTAAATTGCTTTCCCTTAAATTCTTCTATAAAAAAAAGTTTTTTCCTTTTTATGGAATAGAATCTTTAATATGTGTTTTTCCCCATCATTAATATTAGTTTTACAAACTTATTTATATATTATCCTTGATAAATGTAAATATTCTAACTAAATCTTCTGAATTTTTTTCTTTTAATACATCTTCTTCTTTTATAAAACTGTGTTCTTTATAAATTTTTTCTTCTTTTTTCAACGGAATCAGGGTAATATTTCTTTTGAAAAAATTATTATTTTTTTTATACAAAAATATGCCTAATTTTTTTTGCCCTATTACATTTTTTAATTTAATACCTAATATTTCTTGTAAATATACTTCTGCACTACAGCGTTTTGAATTTAAACTACAATTATCTCCACAGAAAGTATATTCATTGTCTTTATTTAAACATAAGAATTTTATTTTATTATCACTTACACTTTTATTTATATTGGATGAGATACACTGCTCCTTTATGCTATTAATATTATTTAAAACTAGATACTCCCTTATACTATCCTTCTGTCTATATATTAAAAAAATTTTTTCCTCTTCTATATCTTCTATTTCAAACTTATCTAATATCCCCTCTACATCTCTTATAGTTACATCTGTTAATCCTTCTTTATCTCCTAAGTTTTGCCACTTTATATCTACTAATCCATAAAGATTTTTTAGCTCTTCCTCTGGATCATATCCTACCTTTGCTTCTCCCTTTACTGGATATCCAATAAAAGTTACCATATTTTTATACATAGAATTTTTTATTGGTGGTAACGATTCATATGTTAAGGGGAAAAGCTCTATATCTAATCCTGTTTCTTCTTTAGCTTCCCTTATAGCTGCTTCTTCTAAGCTTTCACCCTTTTCTCTTCCGCCACCAGGTAAAGCCCAAAAATATCTATTTTCTAATTTAACCCAGTGCTTTATTAGTATATACTTACCATTCTCCACAATAACGATTTGAACTCTAGTATCTCTTTTAAGCATATTGTCATCTCCTATTTTCCTAAAAAATTAGTATTATTCTTTATTATAAAATTAAAGAGTCTTTGCCCTAAAGCAAAAACTCCTTATTAAAACTATACTTTTGTAATCTATAAAATGCAGGCTACCATCCGCCAGAAGAACCTCCTCCACCGGAACTTCCGCCGCCAAAACCGCCAAAACCTCCGCCACCAGAGGATCCTCCACCGCCGAAGCCTCCAAAGCCTCCACCGCCGAATGGGTCATCATCATCGTCATCCCATCTATTTCTTCTATTAGAGAAAAGTGAATTTAGGAATATAAGATCCCAAATGGAAGTTCTTCTTCCTCGTCTTCCACCTCTTCCACCAAAAATACTTAATAAAATTATAATGAAAATTATAGCGGGTATAACGCCTCCTCCGCTCTTCTTCTTTTGTGGCACTTTAACTTTTTCATTCTTTTCTAAAGTAACATTGTATTCTTTAGCTACATCATCTGCAAATACAGAATAGACCTTCTTCATGGCTTCACCATATTTTTCTTCTTTAAGTAAAGGTTTAGCTACTTCTTCCATTACTCTAGAAGAATAAATATCCGTTATTCTTCCTTCTAAGCCTCTTCCTACTTCTACTCTCCACTTTTTATCCTTTACAGATAGAAGTATCATAACTCCATTATCTTTACCTTTTTGTCCTAGTCCCCACTGTCTAAACAAAGTATTAGCATAGGATTCTACATCAGATCCTTCCAGTGAATCTATTACAACCACTGACATTTGTGCTCCGGTTTTTTTCTCTAACTCATTTCCTACTGAAACAATATACTCTTTAGTTTCACCATCTATAACTCCAACATAATCATTTACATATTTTAAATTTGTAGGTTTAGGAAAATTCTTTTCCGCCTTTACTAATACTGGTGAAGCCATAATTAAGGTTATTACCAATATAAAAGTTAAACCTATTTTATTTAAATTTCTTTCCAAAAATTTTCTCATTTTTTCACCTACTTTGAGAAATCTACTTTGGGTGCTTTACTTGCTCCTGCTTCTGCTTTAAAATATGGTTTTTCACTAAATCTAAACATACCAGCTATAATAGAATTTGGAAACTTCCTTATACCAGTATTATAATTATTTACTGATTCATTATAATCTTGCCTTGCAATAGCTATTCTATTTTCAGTTCCTTCTATAGCTACTGATAAATCTTTAAAATTTTGACTAGATTTTAAGTCTGGATATCTTTCTACTACCACTAATAATCTTGATAAAGCTCCTGATAACTCTTCATTAGCTTGAGCTTTTTCATCTATTTTTTGTGCTCCTGCCAATTTTGATCTTGCATCTGCTACACCTTTAAAAATATCTTTTTCCTGTGCAGCATAACCTTTAACTGTTTCTACTAAATTTGATATAAGATCAGATCTTCTTTGAAGATTAGTATCAATATTAGAAGCTGCTCTGTTAACATTTTGCTCCATAGATACTAATTTGTTATATGTTCCTATTAAAGGAAATAGTATTAATAAAATTATCCCTACTACTATAAGGGTATTTCTCAATCCTTTTTTCATAAAATCACCACCATTTTAATATTTTTATTAATATTATACATTAATTTAACAAAATTTTCACTAAATATAATTATTTATAAGTTTTTTTGCTGAATTTCCTATAATTTTAAAACCTTTTTCTATTTCTTCTAAAGAAACTCTAGATATACCTAATCTAAAAGTGTCTTCTCCTTTGTTATCTACATAAAATATGTCTCCTGGAGTAAAAATTACTCCTCTTTTGCAACACTCTTTTAATAATTCTCTTGATTTTATATTTTTTAATTTTACAAATATATGAAGACCACCTTCTCCTGTTATATATTGTGCAGGTATATATTTTTTAGCACATTTTAAAGCAAATTCATATTTTTCTTTATATATTTTCCTAGCTTTTTTAATATATTTTTCAAAATTTCCACTCTTTAAATATTCATATAATATAGCCTGATCTAAAAAGGATGTATGGATATTTCTACTTCTTTTTACACTTTCTAAATAGTCTATGAGCTTTTCATCTCCTAATACCCAACCTATTCTTATTCCAGGGAAAAGTACCTTTGAAAAGCTTCCTATATAGATAATACTATTACCCTTGCCAGAAAAAGCAATCATAGGAGATACATGATCACCAGAATATCTTAGTTCTTCGTTAAAACCATCCTCTACTATAGGTATGTTATTATCTTTTAATATATTGTATATTTTTATTCTTTTTTCTGGACTCATAACTATACCTGTAGGGTTATGATAAGAGGGTACCAAATAAGCTAATTTTATATTGTTTTTACCTATAGTCTCTTTTAATTTATCTATATTTATACCGTCTTTGTCCATATCAATACCTACAATTTCAATATCATGCATTTTCATTATTTTTATAGCTGTATTATGAGTAGGATTTTCACATAATACTTTATCTCCTTTTTGTATTAGAGAAGATAATACGATATCAAATCCTTCTGTAAAACCATTAGTTATCAATATCTTTTTATTTAATGTATCCACTCCTTTATTTTTCATATATTTCATAATATAATTTATTAAATCCCTATATCCTATAGCATAACCGTAATTTAATATTTTTTCTCCTTCTAAAGAAAATCTATTTAAAAAAGCTTTTTTAAATTCCTCTAAATCAAATAAATTCTCATCTGGAGAAATACTTTTAAAAGATATCATTCCCTTTTCCCAGTGGATTTCATGTTTTATAATATCTAAACTTTCAGCTTTCTTAGCATAATCGTTTATATTCTTTTCCCAATTAACTGTCCATTTTTCTTCAACATGAATGTTAACATTAGAAACAAAAGCTCCCTTTCCCTTTTTCATATATATAAATCCATCATCCTCTAAAAACTCATAAGCAGATATAATAGTATTCCTACTAACCTTAAGCATAGAAGCTAACTCTCTAGTAGATGGCAATTTTTCATCTTTTCTTATCATTCCCTTTAGTATCATAGATTTTATATAATCACTTATCTGAATATATACTGGTGAATTTTTATCTAATTTTATATCAAATAACATAAAATTCCTCCCAAAAGCTCATTGTACAAATCAAATCTGAAGATATATTTAATTTTAATTCCACAAATATAAAAATTACCTTATAAATCAACTCATTTCGCTAAGAAATTCTAAATTGGGCTACATTAAAAATTTTCTACCCGCTAGAGGCGCCATCCGTAGCTTCACCATCGGCTCCTCACGTCCTGTGAGGAATTACGCAAATTTTAAATTCCGCCAAATTAAGAACTTCTAAAGCTTATTCGCATGGTTTATTGCGCATATTTTTTATATTTGTTACATTAAAATTAAATATGCTTTATTTCACTCTTTTAGTTTGTGTTATTTTCGTAATAAACCTAACAGTAGTGGAAGAAAGCATTATGCCAAAAGCAATTGCTCCACCTACAGCTACAGTTTGAAATCCCTTAGAATAGGCTAAAGAATAATTTTGCTCAACTATAGAATTTATAGCATAATAAGCAGTAATTCCTGGTACCAATGGGAATATACCTGGTATAGAAAACTGCATAGCAGGTGTTTTAAGCTTTCTTGCCATAAATTCACTATATAACCCTACCATAAAAGCTCCAACAAAGGATGCCATAACAGGGCTATATATATAATTATATACTATAAGATATGCCGTCCAACCAATGGAACCTGCAAAACCAGTCCATATTATTTTTTTTCTATCAATATTAAAGAGTACAACGGGAAACACACTTCCGAAAAACGCTAATATAATTTGTTTTATCACCACTTAACACCTACTCCCAATGTCAATGCTGTAGCAATTCCTGCTCCCATAGCAGTTACTACTAGCATTGCCTCTCCAAACTTTACTATACCAGACATAAAATCATCATAGATAATATCTTTTATACCATTTGTAAGTGGCACTCCTGGAACTAATATCATTATTCCTCCAGTTATAATGTTTCCTCTACTTACAAGTGGGAATATATTTTCCGCAACTAAACTTGATATTCCTATGATAAAGCCTGCAAAGAAAAATTGAAAAAATTGAAAAAATCCAACCTTAGATACCCTATCTAACATGTAATAAATCCCCATACTAATAAAAGTTGAAACAATGGCATCGTAAATTGTACCATTAAAAAATAAGGAATAAACAAAGGAAGTCATGCCTGCAGCCACAATCCTTACTGGTAAACTGAAAAATGGCAGGGAATCTATTTCTTTTAAAGTTTCTTTAGCTTCATCATAGGAAATAGGATTATCTTGAAGGCTTCTAGAAAAAGAATTAAGGCGATCTATTCTAGCTAAGTCTACTCCTCTTGTTTTTACTTTTTTAAGTGAAGTTACCTTTTCATTATTATCATCTATAATAGACAAAAAAACACCCTTAGCAGTAACCATACACTCACATTGTAAATTATATGCCCTACAAATTCTCTCAATTGTCTCTTCAACTCTATAGGATTCTGCTCCATTACTTAGAAGCATTTTCCCTACAGAAAGTGAAATCTCTAAAACCTGCTTAGCTTCCATATTTATACCCCTTCACCTATTTATTTTACACACCCACTTCAAATAAATAATGTATTTAATACCATATTCTATTTATAAATAATATATCAAATTTTTTATACAATTGTAATATATTTAATTAAATAATTTCTAGTTACATTAAATACTATAGGAATTCTACCTATTATCATTAAAAATGATGAAATTCCTACTATTTAAACACAATAAAACATTACAAAATAAATATAATAAAAGCTTAACTATACTTATTATAATCTACAATAAATATAAAATAAGCACTATAGAGATTATTTACTCTGAATAATCTGCATAGCGCTTTATATTATGCCAATTCAATACTAATGTTTTAATAAAATTTTTTTGAAACCGGATCTAACATAATTAGAATTTATTTTTTATAATCTAAGTTTAATCATAATATTACTTATAATTAACAAAATAGTTTTCATTATACTTTACATCAATATTATTTTCTATATTTTTAGACTTTAATTCTATCTCTTTTTTCTTACGATTTGGCTCGGTTGGATTTAATGTTTTTAATATTCCATTTTCAATGTCTTTAAGCTTATTAAATGGAAATCCTACCCCCATATCACTTTCATCCCATTTACAAAAAAATCTTGTTCCAGAACACAAAGTTGATATATTAATATCATTGTTTTCGTAAGGAACTGCTGTACATTCAGAACATATTCCTTGATTGCCGCCTAAAGTTATATTTTTATGTACTCCATATTTATAAGTATATGCCTGAACTATTCTCATTACACTATATGGATTAGTTATAATAACAACTACATCTGGCTCTTCTACAAAATTTTCTAAAGGTCTAATTTCTATACCATATATTGAATGATTTATAAATGTAATATCCTTTTGTACCTTTTTAGCCGTAGCTAAGCTATCATATAGGCCATGTTTTCCATAGTGCTGTCCTGAGTCTATATAATTATTACTAGAAATTATACCTAAAGCTCTTGCAGAGGCTAAACATTTAAAATTTTCTTCATTAGCTTTAAATTCTCTTCCATTAGAAGCCATCTTCACCATATAACAATAAGTTACTTTGCTATTTAATTTAGGAATATCCAACTTTTCAAAATGGTCTTTTGTAAATATAAATTTAACCCCTACCATTTTTCTCTCTAAATTTAATGTAGCATATAAATTCTGGCATATATTTTTTATATCCATAAAACTAACCTCTCTTTTAATATGAACTCTACCTTCCAAGATAAATTTTTTTAATAAAATTACTTTTAATCAATTCTTCTGTGCTACCCTCTAATACTATTTTGCCGTTTTCTAGGGCATATCCTCTATTACACACTTCTAGGGCCATAGAAG
This sequence comes from Clostridium sp. CTA-6, assembly GCF_054768115.1. NCBI lineage: Bacteria > Bacillati > Bacillota > Clostridia > Eubacteriales > Clostridiaceae > Clostridium > Clostridium sp. CTA-6. The sequence continues at coordinate 46,847 of NZ_BAAAAU010000004.1, read as the reverse complement.
CATTTTGCTCAATTAAAAGTATAGATGTTCCTTCCTTATTTATAGATTTTATAGTTTCAAAAACTTCCTCCACCATAATAGGAGCCAATCCCATAGAAGGTTCATCTAGTAATATCAACTTAGCGCTAGATAGGATAGCTCGTCCTATAGCAAGCATTTGTTGTTCTCCTCCACTTAAACTACCTGCCAATTGGGTTCTTCTTTCTTTTAATCTTGGAAATCTTGTATAAACCTCTTGTAATTTTTCATCTTTAGTACCTTTATTTATCTTGTTACAAAAGGCCAAAAGTAAATTTTCCTCTACTGTGATCAAAGGAAATATGCCTCTACCTTCCGGAACTAAACATATCCCCTTTTGAGCTATTTTATGAGTGCTCATCCCTTTTAAAGATTCCCCATAAAAAGAAATATCTCCAGTATATTTTAATTGTGCTGTTAATGCTTTTAATAATGTAGATTTTCCAGAACCATTATTACCTATTATAGTTACTATTTCCCCTTCATTAACGTTTATAGATATTTGCTTTAGGGCAGGAATAACCCCATAATTTACATTAATATCTTTAACTATTAACATGTTAAATCTCCTTTATACCTTTACCCATATAAGCTTTTATTACATTATCATCATTGCTTATTTCCTCTGGGCTACCTTCAGCAATTTTTTTCCCGTAATCTAATACTAGAATTCTGTCACATAACTCCATTATAACTCCCATGTCATGCTCTATGATAAGTACTGTTATATTGAAATTTTCTCTAAGTATATTGATTAAATTTTTCAAATCCCGTTTTTCATAATTATTCATACCCGCGGCTGGTTCATCTAAAAGTAATACCTTAGGTGAAATAGCCAAAGCCCTAGCTATTTCTACTTTTCTTTGCTGTCCATAGGGTAAATCAGAGGCCATATTGTTAATTACTTTTTCTAATCCTACAACTTTTAAAATATCAAAGGTTTCTTCCATATAAGGATTTAATTTAACAAGTTTTTTTAATTCACTTACCCTACCTACTAAAATATTTTCAAGAACCGTTAAAGAATTAAATAATCTTATATTCTGAAAGGTTCTTGCAATACCTAATCTACTTATTTTATAAGGTTTCATTCCCGTTATTTTTTTATTATTTAAAAATATATCCCCTTTACTTGGTTTATATATTCCTGTAATAGTATTATATAATGTAGTTTTACCAGCTCCATTTGGTCCTATAACCCCTAATATCTCTCCTTTTTTCACTGAAAAATTCAGATTATCTATTGCAGTTATTCCCCCAAAATTTATATTTAAATCTTTTACTTCTAATATGTTCATATATACCCCTTCTATGATTTATATGTAAATTTCTTTCTATATTTCAATCCGTAAATTCCATCAGGTCTAAATACAATCATCAATACTAAACCTAAACCATAAAATAACATTCTATAATCATTAAATTCTCTTAAAAGCTCTGGAATAATTGCCAAAACTATAGCTCCAATAATTGATCCAACTATATTTCCTTTTCCCCCTATTATAACCATAGCTAAAATAGTTATAGATTCTTTAAACATAAAAGACTCTGGACTTATAAAGGAAACATAAGTTGCATAAAATCCTCCAGCTATACCTGCTATAAAAGAGCTTATTATAAAAGCAAAAAATTTTATGCTAGTTATATTTACCCCTAATGATGTAGCTGCTATTTCATTTTCTCTAACAGCTAACATAAGTAATCCATGATTGGAATAAGTTAATTTATATAATATAACAAAGAAAATCACAAATAAAAATAATATTAGATAATAAAATCCTAAGTTTTTATCCTTAAATATACTTAAAAATTCTGGATTAGGTATAGAGGAAATACCCATAGGCCCACCGGTTACTTTATCCCAATTTAACAATATTAATTTTACTATTTCTCCAAATCCAAGAGTTATTATGCAAAGATAGTTTCCTTTTACACGTAAAGATGGTATACCTAAAAATATTCCACATATGCCTGCTAACAATCCCCCTAATAACATAGCAATTATAAAAGGCAAGTGAGCATTAATCATAAGTATACTAGTTGTATAAGCCCCTATACCATAAAAAGCAGCATGTCCTACAGAAATTTGCCCTGCATTACCGCTAACAAAATTAAGACTCATACTTAATATGCTATATAAAAGTATAGTTATAATAATATGCAGAATATATTGATTTGTAATCATAAAAGGTGCTACAAGCAATATTGCCAAAATTATTAAAAACATAATTTTGTTATTTTTAAATAACTTCATCTATACTTTCTCCTTAATTTCTTCACCAAATATTCCATTAGGTTTAATAATTAATACTAGAACTAATATTATAAAGGCTATTCCATCTACATAAGATGTAGAAATATAAGCTCCAACTAAACTCTCAGATACTCCTAATATATATCCTCCAACCAACGCTCCTGGAATACTTCCAATACCACCTAAAATAGCAGCAGCAAAAGCCTTAATCATTACGCCACTTCCCATAGTGACATAAAGAGCATCGTAATACATACTACTTAATATTCCTGAAACCATAGCTAATATAGTAGCTAAAGAAAAAACTATCATAGTAATTTTATCCGTTTCTATTCCCATAAGTTCTGCATATTTTCTATTATAAGACAGTGCTCTTATCTGTAATCCAATATTACTTTTCATTATAAATTTATATAAAATTATCATTAAAGTTATAGAAAATAAGAAAATAAATATTTGTATATTAGACAGCTTTATTGAAGCAATAGAATATGTTCCTTTAGGTATATTTATTGGAAAAGGTATTATTTCCGTTCCCCATATAAGTTGTCCTAAAGCTTCTAACATTATAGAAACTCCTAATGAACTTAAAAGGGGAGCCATTGTATCTCCTTTTAATACTGGTTTATAAGCTATAAAATATAATAAAACCCCTATAAGTCCAGTAATAACTATAGTTAAAATAATAGCTAAAATTAATGGTATTTTAAATATGCTTACCATGGTAAAAAAAACAAAAGTTCCAAACATTAATATTTCACCATGAGCAAAGTTTAACATTTTTAATACACCAAAAATCATATTAAAACCCAGGGCAGCCAAACAATATATGCTGCCTAGGGTAATTCCATTTACTAATACTTCTATAATCATATGTTATTTCTTCCATTCAACAAATTTTCCATCTTTAACTATGAATCTTATTAGATTCTTTTCTGCATCTCCACTTTTTTCAAACTTAGTATTTCCTGTCACTCCAGTATAAGTTCCCATATTTTTTAATGCCTCATTGATTTTTTCTCTATCATTTCCACCCTTTTTAATTCCTTCTATTAATATCTTAGTTGCATCATAAGAATAAGCTGCAAAACTACTTGGAGCTTGGTTATATTTCTTTTTATATTTTTCTGTAAATTCTTTTACTTTTTCATTTTCAAGATTAGTAGAAAAAGATCCTATAGTAAATATTCCTTCTGCATCTTTACCTGCTAAATCTACTAATGATTTTGAAAGTAATGGAGTAGGGCCTGCTACTTTAGGATTGTATCCTACATTATGAGCTTGTTTAAGAAAAGCACCTGCATCACCATAAAAAGATCCCATTATAATTATATCTGGATTTTTACTTTTTACTTTTGTTATTATACTTCCAAAGTCTTGAGTTTTAGGCATGTAACTTTCTTTAGCTACAACTTGTCCTCCATTTTCTTTATAAAAATTATCTACACTTTCCGCAACACCTTTACCATAATCGTTGTTTACATATATAATAGCAACTTTTTTATAATTCATATCTTTTAACATCCATTTTGATAATTCTTTTCCTGTTGTTAAATCTGATGGAGTTACTTTTCTATAATATTCACTGCTACCACTTAAAGCTGGTGCTGAACCACAAGGTCCCATCATTGGAATTTTAGCTTTAGTATAAATAGGTATTCCAGCTAAAGTACATGGTGCAGAAAAGCTTCCCATAACCGCCATAATATCTTTATCTGATGAATATTTATTTGCAATGGATGCAGCCTCCTTTGGCTCTCCCTTATCATCTTCGTAAACTAATTCTATTTTTTTCTTGTTAATTCCCCCTTCTTTATTAACTTCATCAACTGCTAATTGAGCTGCATTTAATATACTTTTACCATCCTGTGCCATAGCTCCAGATAATGGTGCTACTAATCCAATCTTTATAGTTCCATCTTTCTCACTTGAGTTTGATTGGCAACCAACTAAACTACTTAATACTAATATGCTAGATAGTGCAATTAAAGATTTTTTCTTAAATTTTGCAAATTTCACTATAATTCTCTCCCCTTTTTATTGTTTTTTAACTATTTTTTAATTATTTTTTAATTATTCTTTAACAGAATATCATGTAAAAAAACTTCATTCAAATAAAAAATACTTATAGATCACTTACCATCTATAAGTATTTTTTATCCTAATTTATTTTATTATCTTTCTACTTCTAATGAATATTTAACTATTAAATCTAATAATTCTGCAAAGGATATTCCTACTGCATTAGCACTCTTAGGGAACAAACTATTTTTTGTCATACCAGGTAATGTATTTAATTCTAATACATAAGGTACTCCCTCTTTAACTATCATATCTACCCTTACATATACTTCACATTTCAATTCTTTCCAACAAGCTAAGGCCATTTCTTCTACCTTTTTATGAAGATTTTCTTCTAATTCTATAACCACTTCATCTGATCCACCATCTGCATATTTTGCTGTGTAGTCAAAGAATTCTGCATGTGGTCTTATAGCTAATACTGGTAGCATTTTCCCATTTAGCATACAGCAAGTTATTTCTTCACCTTTTGTATAATTTTCTATCATAACTTCTTTATCATATTTTAATGCAAGTTCTACTGCTTCTTTTATTCCCTCTTTATTTTTTACTAAGTTTGTAGCTACACTAGAACCACCGCTATTAGGTTTTACGAACACTGGATACCCTATTTTTTCTATAGCTTCGTAATCTATATTCTCTACACTAGATACATTTACCCAATCTGCTGTATTTATATTAGCATATTTTAAAATTTTCTTAGTCATATCTTTATCCATACATATAGCACTTGTTAAAGGACCACATCCTGAATAAGGTATATCTAAAGTTTGAAGAACTGATTGAACTGTTCCATCTTCACCAAACTCACCATGCAATGCTAGGAAAGCAAAATCTATACCCTTAGCTTTTTCCATAACATCTTCTTTTTTATCTATAATAATAGGAATAATTTCATGTTCTAAAAGCTCTAAATATTTTATAACTTCTCTACCAGAATTTAAGGAAACCTCTCTTTCTGTAGATATTCCACCCATTATAACTCCAATTTTCATTATTTACTCCTCCAATATCTATATATTAATGTTATTGATATTAACTTTAAGATAAATATTTTTTATGTTTACTATTTCTTTATTTATAATAAATCCTATCATCCTAATCTTATTAATTAAGAGTATATACAATATATAATAAACTTTTATTATATATTACCACAGATTTTATTTACCCTCTTACTATATTCTATACATTTTTTAAGTATAATAAAGTACCACCTAACTTGTTTTTTACTTTGCAGGTGGTCCCTCAGGATGAACACCTTGCCGCTAAGCAGTGATTCCCACTACCAAGGCTATAACGGACTTTCACTCTCAAGTTGCTACCCATGCTGGGCACACCAACAAAAATATACTGTCTAATGGAGCATTACTTTTAATAATTTAATTAATTCTTATATTAAAAATTTTAGGACTGTTACATAATGATTAAAAATCACCATGTAACAGTCCCTAGCTTTTTAATTAACCTGTATAAATATTATCTATATAATACTTATCTTTATATTTTACTATATCAATGTATTGAAATTTACCTATTATCCAATTATTTTCTCTATCTTGTCCATTACCTGCACGCCAATAATTACTTTCATCTGTACATTTAATATCATATGTCATTAAAAATGTGAATCTATTTCCTTCTTGTTTTTCAAACTTTGCCTCTGTTATCCTATAATCAGTAAGGGTTAGTACAACTGTACCTCCACCATTATTTTTAACATACTGCCAGTTCGTTCTCATACTGTTTATATATTCATCAAATAAACTTATAGCAATCTTTTTTTTCTCTTTTTTAGGAATATTACGAACAGAATATATTTCGCTAACAAGTTTGTCTTTTTCATCTTTATTTAGCTTATCTATCATATTATATATTTTACTATTATCCTCTACTTGTTTTTCTGATTGTTTTATAAAATATTGATACGGAGATTTATTTTCATTTTTATAAAATAAATATATTATTAGACATGTAGCAAAAATAGTAATAATTATTAATAATTTTTTTTTATTTTTCATAATTTCTCCTAATAAATAATATAAAACTAATTATAATTTTATTATAGATTTAGTATTAAATCAACAAATATTGGAAAGAACCATTTTTATTCTAGCATTAATATTTAAATATTGAAAATTAAACCTATTAAGTATAAAATGAAACTATAAAATCAAATGTCCTTTATGTTGTGGGGGTGCCTTGGGGCTGAGAAGATTTAAACATCTAACTCTAATAACCTGATCCAGATAATACTGGCGTAGGGAAGCAACTTATCTAATAATAGATTTTTATAAGATTTATTAAAAAGATGTATTGCTTTTCGATACATCTTTTTTTATTTATTACATAGGAGGTTTTTTATTATGAAAAAAGTTTTAACTATAGCTGGCTCTGATAGTTGTGGAGGAGCTGGTATTCAAGCAGACATAAAAACTATGAGTTCCTTAGGGGTATACGCTATGAGCATTATAACTGCTGTAACTGCTCAGAATTCCATAGGTGTACAAGATGTTCATGAAGTACCAAAGAATATGGTTGAAGCTCAAATCAAATCTATATTTGATGATATAGATGTAGACGCTATAAAAATAGGCATGCTTTCCAATTCTGAAACTATAAAATCTATAAAAAAATACTTAGAAAAATATAAGGCTAAAAACATAGTTTTAGATCCAGTTATGGTTTCTAAAAGTGGTTATTTTCTCCTCAAACCAGAGGCTGTAGAAGAACTTAAAAATTTAATTTCTATATCTTACATTGTAACTCCTAATATACCAGAGGCTGAAGTTCTAAGTGGAATGAAAATCAATTCAGAAGATGATATGAAAAAAGCCGCCACTATAATCCAATCCATGGGAGTTAAAAACGTTTTAGTTAAAGGTGGCCATAGATGTAATGATGCAAATGACATACTTCTTTATAAAGATAACTTCATAACAATTCCTGGCAACAGAATAGAAACTAAAAATACTCATGGTACTGGTTGTACATTATCCTCTGCTATAGCTTCTTATCTAGCTAAAGGATTTAATATAGAAAAATCAGTATCTCTATCTAAAGAATATATTACAAAAGCTATTGAAAATTCCTTCCCTATTGGTGAAGGGGTAGGTCCTGTTGGGCATTTTATAGATCTTTATAAAAAATCTCACTTAGATTATTAAAAAATCCTGCTGTGCTATTATTAAATGTTAACTATAATAATCTATAAATTAAATAAAAGGAGCGATCTATATGAAAAATAAAAATGTTATACAAAAAATGAGAGAAAAAACCCCACTTATTCACTGCATAACTAACTATGTTACTATAAACGATTGTGCTAATATACTTCTTTCCTTTGGGGCTTCCCCTGCTATGTGTGAAGCCTATGATGAAGTTTATGAATTTGCATCTATATCATCAGCCTTATATATAAATTTAGGAACTCTAACTAAAGAACAAGAAACCTCAGCGGTACTTGCTTCCATATCTGCCAAAAATCATAATGTACCTGTGGTTATAGACCCTGTAGGATGCCCTGCTATAAAAAGAAAAATTCAAGTTATAAATAGAATAGCTGAAGTTGGCAAAATAGATATTATCAAAGGAAACATAGGAGAAATTAAATTTTTAGCAGGAATGAATTCTGAAACTAGAGGTGTGGATTCTTTAGATAATGGTGAAAATGCTTTAGAAGCTTGTACACAATTAGCAAAAAAATATAATTGTGTTGTGGCTGCTACTGGTGAAAAAGATTTTGTATCCGATGGAAAAAGCGGTTCTATAATAAAAAATGGTACAGAAATGCTAACTAAAGTAACTGGAGCTGGTTGTATGCTTGGTGCCCTATGTGCTGCTACCTGTGCAAATTTTGAAGATAAATTAGTATCTACTACAGCCGCCATATTATCTATGAATATTGCTGGAGAAAAAGCATACGAAAAAGCACAGCTACCAGGTAGTTTTAGAATTGCTTTAATAGATAATATATATACACTATCTGATGAAGAAATTTGGAAAAGAGGTAATGTAGAATGGATTTAAATTATGAACTTTATTTAATTACAGATAGAAGATTTTTAAAGGGACGTGAATTAAAAAAAGTTGTAGAAGACGCTATCCTCGGAGGAGTAACTATAGTACAGGTTAGAGAAAAAGACGTATCTACTAGAGAATTTTATAATGTAGCTAAAGAAGTAAAAGAAGTAACAGACCATTACAAAGTTCCTATAATTATAAATGATAGATTAGATATTGCTCAAGCTATAAATGCTCACGGTGTTCATTTAGGTCAAAAAGATATGCAGCTTAATATAGCTAGAAGAATTTTAGGTAAGGATAAAATAATAGGCATATCTGTAGGAAATATTAAAGAAGCCTTAGAAGCTGAAAATAATGGTGCAGATTATCTAGGAATAGGAACTATATTCCCTACAGGTAGTAAGAAAGATGTGGATGCAATTATTGGTATCGATGGATTATCAAAAATAAAAAATAATATATCTATCCCCTCTGTAGCCATAGGTGGCATAAATAAAACTAACTTTAAAGATGTTTTAAACACTGGTATAGAAGGAATTTCTGTAATTTCAGCCATATTAGGTGAAGATGATATAAACATTGCTGCGAATAATCTTTTAATAAATAAATAACTTCATTAATTTAATACTGTAACTTAAAATAGATTTAATTTTAATACATTAATGATGAAATATCAGCATACTTTTTATCTTAGTAGTATTAGAATTAAATCTATTATTTTTTAGCATGTCCATTTTTCTACTCTAATATATTTAATATAAAAAATTAAGTTTTTACACTAAAATTAAAGTTTACACTTAGTATTTACTTAATTTAGTAGACTTCTGTTTATTATATATATTAGAATATACTTAAAATAAACTTTTATTGGGGGAATTTTTTTGGATACATTTGTTGCTAGACAACCTATTTTTGACATAAATGAAAATGTAGTAGCCTATGAATTGTTATTTAGAACTAATAATGAAGATAATAAATTTAATAATATAGATGGAGATATAGCAACCTCTAAAGTAATAATTAACAGTTTTCTATTAATAGGAATAAAAAACTTAACTGATGGCAAAAAAGCTTTTATCAATTTTACAGAAAATCTTATTTTAAATGATATAGCCTCACTTCTCCCAAAAGAATATGTAACAATAGAAATTTTAGAAAATGTAACTCCCTCTAAAGCTATAATATGCTCCTGTAAAAAATTAAAACAAGAAGGATATACTATAGCATTAGATGATTTTGTTTTAATGGATAATTTAAAAGAACTAATAAAATTAGCAGATATTATAAAAATAGATTTTACTATTACTAAAGGCGCTGAAAGAAAAGAAATTATAGATAAAATACTTGAAATAAATAACAGAATAAAATTTCTAGCTGAAAAGATTGAGACTAGAGAAGAATTTACTGCCGCTGCCTCTATGGGATATTCTTTATTTCAAGGATATTTTTTTAGCAAGCCTACCATATTTAACGAAAAGGATATTCCTATACATAGCACTACTAAATATAAAATCTTAAAAGAAATAAATAAGGAAAGTATAGATTTTAACTATCTAGAAGAATTAATTAAAACAGACTTATCCTTATATTACAAACTACTTAAATTTATAAATTCATCTTTTTCTTTTAAGAAAAATATAACCTCTGTAAAAAAAGCTATAGCTTTAATTGGTGAAAAACAAACTATAAGATTTATTTCATTTATATTAGTATATGATATAACAAGTAACAACAAAGAATATGTAAAGACAACCTTAGTAAGGGCAAAATTTCTAGATCTTCTATCTAAGAAAACAAATTATATAAACAAATCAGATGAATTATTTTTTATGGGACTATTTTATGGAATAGAAGACTTTCTAAATAAACCCTTAAAAGATATTTTACATGATCTTCCTATATCTGAAGATACCAAATCCGCTCTTCTTGGCAAAAAAAATAAGCTAAATTATATACTTAATCTTGTATTAAACTATGAAAAAGGTAAATGGAAAAAAGTTAATGCTATATGTAAACATCTGAATTTATCTCCTAATGAATTAACTACTATTTATATAAATGCTCTAAATTGGACAAATAAATTCAATCTTTAAGTAATCTATATAATTTAATTTTATAAATAAAAAGTATAAGATAGAATCTTTGTAATGAAATTTTTATCTTATACTTTTTTATATTAATCTATTATACTGTTTTATATAAATTAACATTAACCCTATTTTTAAAATAAATTTTAAAATATAATAGTTACTTTTTAGTAACTTCTAATATACTTGAGGCAGGATAGGTATCTAAAAAATACTTTGGAGATATATTTACCTTCAATCCTTTGTCCAACAATATTTTTTCATATTCATCTATATACATAGAATCTGAAATTATTAATTTCCCACCTGATTTTAAAACTCTTAACATTTCTTCTATGGCCATTTTTCTCTCTTGTACATCTTCTATATTGTGAATACATTGTTTGCTTACAATTACATCAAAAGTTTCATTTTTAAAGGATAAGGCTGAGGCATTTTGAGTTTTTGTTTTAACCTTATCTGCTACACCTTCTAATTCTATATTTTGATTCACATAATATTTAGTTTTATCCAATATACCTTTACTATTCCATATATCTATACCAGTTACTTTTCCTGATCCATTCTTTAGTTTTTTAGCCACCGCTATAGCTAAAATACCTTTTCCAATACCTACATCTAATACATTTTCATTCCCTGTCCAATTAACCTTAGAAATTATTCTATTTATGTGTTTAAATCTTCCTACAAATATAAAATTTATTATTCTTAAACCATTAACTATAAATAATATGGATATGAATAATATAAAATAAGCTATATAACTTTTTATTTCTTTATGTTGAAGAAGAAACATAAAAGTTATCAAACCTAGAATTCCTGCAGAGAAAAACTTAATAGCACTAAAATAATTATTTGGACCATAATATGGCTTTGTATATTTCTTCATATTATATAACACTCCCTTCTTAATTTTCTCCCATTGATAATTGTAGATTTTATCATTAATAAAAAAAATTTTCAAGAAAAAATTTTTAGTTTATTTCTGTTACAACTATTATATATATGAAAAACTATAAATTATGTTACAATCTTCGATTTTATTACTTTACAAATTCATCATGCTAAAGTATAATATAATAAAATAAAACAAGGGGGATTTTTTATATGAAGAAAAAGAATATATTATTTTCAATTTTAATAATGGGGTTAATCTTTATGCTAACAGGCTGTGGTAACAAATCAAAAGAAGATACTTCCCTTAAGGATATCAAAAACAAAGGTGAATTTGTTGTAGGTTTAGATGATAGCTTCCCTCCTATGGGATTTAAAAATGATAAAGGTGAAATAGTTGGATTCGATATTGATTTAGCTAAAGAAGTAGCTAAAAAAATGGGAGTTAAAGTGGTATTTAAGCCAGTTCAATGGGATGGTGTAGTTCTTAGTTTAAATAATAAAGATATTGATGTTATTTGGAATGGACTTACTATAACTGAAAAAAGAAAAGAACAAATAAATTTTTCAAAACCTTATGTAGAAAATAAACAAATAATAGTTGTTAATAATGACTCTAATATAAAGTCAAAAAAGGATTTAAATAAAAAAACTGTAGCTATACAATTAGGTAGTAGTAGTGAAGTTGCTTTAGACTCAGATAAAGACTTTGTAAAATCATTAAAAGAATTAAAAAAATACTCAAATAACACTGAAGCACTTATGGATTTACAAGCAAAAAGAGTTGATGCTGTTGTAGTAGATGAAGTAGTTGGTAGATATTATATTAGTAAAAAGCCTAATGTATTCAAAGTATTAGATGAAGACTTTGGAGGAGAATCTTATGGAGTAGGTTTTAGAAAAACCGACAATAGCTTTAGAGAAGCAGTGGATAAAGCTTTAGATGAGGTTATAAAAGATGGAACCGCAGATAAAATATCTGAAAAATGGTTTGGTAAAGGAATCTTAAAAAAATAGGATGTGATGAATGTGTCTAATTTCTCAGATATAACTATATTTATATTAAAAGGCAGTATTATTTCTTTTAAATTATTCATAGTAACAATAATATTTTCTATTCCATTAGGTATTTTAATAGCAATGGGAAAAAATTCTAAAATTAAACCTTTAAAAATTATCTTAAGTGCTTATACTTGGATATTTAGAGGAACCCCTCTAATGCTACAATTATTCTTTGCCTATTTCGGGCTTCCCGTAATAGGCATAAGATTAGAACCATTAACCGCAGCTTATTTAACATTTATAATTAACTATGGAGCGTATCTGGCAGAAACCTTTAGAGCAGGTATAGAATCTATTGATAAAGGACAAGTTGAAGCTGCTAAAGTATTAGGTTTTACCTACAATCAAACTATGTTTAAAATAATTGTACCACAGGCTATAAGAAACGTTATACCACCAATATGTAATGAAAGTATAAATTTAATTAAAGATTCTGCATTAGTAGCTGCCATAGGAATAGGAGATATGCTAAGAGCTGCAAAGGAAGTAGTAACTAGAGATTTCACTATAACGCCTTTCTTTATAGCTGCAGCTATATATTTATTAATAACCGCACTTTTAGTACTCATATTTAGGACTTTAGAAAAAAAATGTGCATATTAAGGAAATTATAGCTTAAAAGGTAGTTATACCAACAGCCTATTAAAAAGGGATATGTGTCTAGAAAGGCGCCTCAATTCACTAAAAGATTCTAATTTGTTTTTCATAAAATATATTGGTAAAAAATGAAACTCGCTAAACGCTCAAACAATCATTTTTTACCTAATATATTTTCAAAAAACGAATAAGAATCTCTAAACTTTTTCGAATGCCTTTTACGACACATATCCCTCTTTTTAATAGGCTGAAGTTAGCATAACTCTTTAAAGATAATTTCCTATAGACAAGAGAGGTATAAAAGGGATGAGTTTTAATTAGTATTATATTAAATTTATAACCAAGATAATACCTCTATTATTGCTGGAATTAAATCTTTTTTTATCTTCTTAATATCTGTTTCAGGGGCACTAACTTCTAATGCTTTTAAATTATCTATTAATTTTTTAATTACACCTTTTTTATCGCTATCTTTATCATATTTATTCTCTAATTCTTCAAGTTTTTCTAATACTTCTTTATCTTGATCATTGCTACTGTTATGTGAAGAATTCAGAATTATTACCCCCTTAAACTTTCAATTATACCTTTTAAAACTATTGAACAATATAAAAAATATATAATTATACTTACTTCCCATAAACAAGAGATTGCTGTTTTTATTTCTTTCTCCATACTCCACCATGGCATGGATTAAAGCCACAACTCATATAAAAAGGCATATTTTTTTCCTCAAATGTTACTGTTACAATAGAAATCCCTCGCTTCTGAGATTCTTTTAATAACTTTTGTACTAAAGCCCTTCCGATGCCTTCCCCTTGATAATTGGGATGTACAATAATATCCTCCATATATCCATGCTCTATACCTGGGCCTACAATATACCCAAATGCAATCAAACTACCATTCTTATCGCGTAAACCTGCCCAAAACAAACAGTGCTTAAACAAAGCTGGATAATCGTTATCTCTCCGCTCCCACCCTACTGATTGACGGAGGTTTGGAACCTCATGATTTAGAATTTTAGGATTAATTAAAATATGATATACATTCCTCATTTAATTACCTTCCTTTTATTATACAATATCATACTAATACTCATTATCCTTATTTACACATTTCAACAAATTCAATAGGATGTTGAATAATTTTTGACGTTTCCTCTATGGAATACCCCTCATCAAGATAACGCTTTGCTATAATCGACATAGATTCTCCTATCTCTATAATATGATGATCTGGGTCATAAATACGAACGACTCGTTGTTGCCACTCATGTTTCTTAGGCTGATGAACGTATTCAATATTTCCATACTTTTGTATCTTTTGCATAAATGCTTCAAAGTCATCTACCTCAAAATACAATTCCATATTATTTGACCTCTCTATAACAGAATCACTAGGCAAGTCTGTAAGCCATGCAAAATCCTCTTGTATTGCAAATCCACCACTAAATGTTACATTTTTACCCAAATCAAGAATAACTTTTTGGTCAAACAATTCTTCATAGAACTGTTTAGAAACATTAACATTTTTAACTGCTAATAATGCCAATTTAAATTCCATATAAAATTCCCCTTTATATAAATAATATTTTATGATAACCTATATTTTTTCATATTTAAGCAGAAAAGTAGAATCTTTGATCTTGTATTAGTTGCTTACTCCACCTATGTAAAAAAGTAGAGTTTCATTAAATATTGTTTCTTCATAAGCCGAATAAATCTTTAAAGTATGTTCCATATATCAAGCTTTCCATTCTATTCTATAAATTCAACTATACATACACACATCTACTCTATTTTAAATTTCTGTAAGCTTTCCTTGTAAATACTCTAATAATTCAGCTTTGTCTGTATGCTCATTATGACCTTCTATAACAATATCAAATTCAATTTCTGATAAAATACTAATAACCTTTTTTAGCTTATCTTTATCATAACTTTCTCCATGGTATAAATCTTCACATACAGCATCTCCAATAAATAATATCTTTTCTTCTGGCAAATAAAAAATTGTTGAATCATCACTATGACATCCACCTATTTTTATCATCTGGCAAGTAATTCCACCTAAATCAAGCATAAGATAATCATTAAATATCATGTCTGCACTAATAACTTCAATTTTATCTTTTTCAGGATATTCTTTCTTAATCATACTATTACAAAATTCAATTTCTTCACCTATTTCCACTCGCTTGTCCATAGATTCCTCATCCCATTTCCATTGTCTCATCTTATATAGCTGCTTATTAGTTAATGAATTTGCAATAATAACAGCATTTGTTGCTGAAAGACCGAAGGTGTGATCCCAATGCCAATGCGTAATAGCCACAAATTTAGGATGCGATAATTGCCTTTTATCCAGCTCCTCCATATAAATTGCCACATGATTAGCTGAATTACCTCCATCTATCATTAGAGAAAATTTATCTCCCTTAATATATCCCAAAACAGGTCTATCTGTATCTTCATTATGTTCCAAATAATAAACTCTTTCAGTTAATTGTTTAAACATATATTCACCCCATTTTTTATCTTTATTATTTTTTATTGCGATATAATTATTTTATATTTATAAAAATTACCTATGTTTATTTATATTTTTCGTTTTGAAATTTCTTTTTCCGTGCATATTTTCTAAATCCCAATATATTCCCTGTAATATTTGTGATACTTTACTATTATTAACAAATAAACTTTTACAAATATATACTAAATAATAATTTAATTTTATACATTTTAAGGATTAAATTCAATACAATTTAAGGATTAAATTCAATACAATATATATTTTTACTTATGTACTTTATTTTTATAGCTATCTATTGAACAAAAGTATTTCTTGGTTTAATTCTCTACCTTTAAATGTGTTAAATCATAATTTCCTTATATTGTATTTTTATTGTATAATCTATATAAAGATTGTTAAGATTAACTTATACATAGTTAAAAACTAATTTTATTTGATTTATGTATGCGTTTTTATATTAAATTAACTTATGCGCAATTAAAAACTAAGGGAGGTTTCTATAATTGAAGTGTAATGCTGTATTAGATAGTGGTGGCATTAGAGGTATTGGCACAATTGGCGCTTTAAACCATATGGAAAGTAAAGGATTTACTTGGAATAATATTGCTGGAACTTCTGTTGGAGCTTTAATAGGAGCATTACTAGTTTCTGGATATACTGCAAAAGATTTAAAACATATAACTGTAAATACAGACTTTATGGAGCTTCTTAATAAAGAAGGCATTCAAAAATCTACATTTGTTGGTAAAGCAATAAATTTCTTTAAGTTTAATGGAGTTTATTGTGGAGATTTTATAGAAAAATGGATTGATGATATGCTTAAAGTTAAGGGAATAAATACTTTTAGCGACCTTATGAATAACGGTACTTGTAAACTAAAAATAATAGCTTCAGATATCACTGAAAAAAGAATGATTACCTTCCCTGATGACCTTTATATTTATGGATTTAGCTTAAGCAATTTTAGAGTTTCTAAAGCCATTAGAATGAGTATAAGTATACCATTTTTCTTTAAACCTGTAGAATTTATTCATGGTGATGGTTTAAGTTATATAGTAGATGGTGGTGTTTGCTGTGCTTATCCAATTTCTATATTTGATAGCTACAATGATAAGGAAAATGTGCCTACAATAGGTTTTAAATTTGATAATATTGAATTAAGTAATACTAAACAAGGTAAAAATGATCCTCTATCCTTTCTATTTGACATAGCCGATACCATGAATAAAAAAGACTCTAAAGAATGGATGACAAATAAAAATATAGATAGAACTATACTAATTCCTACCCTAGGAATTAGTTCCACAGACTTTGATTTATCCAAAGAAAAAACTTTAAAACTATATAAATCCGGATATAAATCCGCTGAAAAATTCCTTGAAACCTGGGATTTTGAAGAATATAAAAATAAATATAAAGAACAAGGTAGTGCTTAAATATAGAAAAGATAAAAAAATACATTCATAAGCAAATTGAGTGGTTCATGAATGTATTTTTTATATTTAGGGTCTTAAAATTAATTTTTCCTTTTAATAAATCTTATATTTAATAAAAAACAATACTAAATGAAAAATTTATTATCTATTAGCATATAGTTCAGCTATTTTAACTACAAGTTCTGCTGCTTTTTCCATTGATAGCACTGGAACAAACTCAAATCTTCCGTGGAAATTATGTCCACCTGCAAATAAATTTGGAGTTGGTAATCCCATAAAAGATAGTCTTGAACCATCTGTACCACCTCTTATAGGCACTAATATTGGCTCAATATCAATAGCTTTCATAGCATCATGAGCTATATCTACCACATATTTTACTTCATCTATTTTTTCTTTCATATTGTAATACTGGTCTTCTACTTCTACACATACTATTTCTTTATTGTATTCTTCATTTATTTTTTTACCAACTTCTTTTATTTGTTCTTTTCTTTCTTCAAATTTTTTTCTATCAAAATCTCTTATAATATAATTTAGTTCTGCCGTTTCTACTTCACTCTTTACAGATAATAGATGGAAAAATCCTTCATATCCTTCTGTTTTTTCTGGCACTTCATTTTCTGGAAGCATATTTATAAACTTATTAGCTACTAATACTGCATTTGTCATTTTATTTTTTGCTGAACCTGGATGAACATTTCTTCCTTCTATGATAACTTTAGCTTTTGCAGCATTAAAAGTTTCACATTCTAACTCTCCGATACCGCCACCATCTAAAGTATAGGCTAAATCTGCCCCAAATTTTTTCACATCAAAGTGATCTGCTCCTTTACCCACTTCTTCATCTGGAGTAAATCCAACTTTTATAGTTCCATGTTTTATTTCTGGATGATTTATTAAATATTCCATAGCTGTAACTATTTCTGCTATTCCAGCTTTATCATCTGCTCCTAAAAGAGTATTTCCATCTGTTACTACTATATCTTGTCCTTTATATTCTAGTATTTCTGGGAATTCATCAACTTTTAATACTATATTTTTTTCTTTGTTTAAAACTATATCTTGTCCCTCATATTTTTCTACAATTCTAGGATTAATATTAGTTCCTGATAAATCTGGACTTGTATCCATATGTGCTATAAAACCAACTGTTTGAACTTCTTTTTCTATGTTTGATTCTAAAGTAGCCATAACATATCCATTTTCATCTACAGATACATCCTTAAGTCCTATAGTCCTTAATTCTTCTCCTAATTTTTTTGCAAACTCTAATTGAGTTTTAGTAGTTGGTACAGTTTCTGATTCCTCTGATGATTGGGTATCTATTTTTATATACCCTAAAAATCTTTCTAATACATCTTTCATTAATAATCCCCCTCCAAAACAAATTTTGGTTTTTATTCTTATTTTTGTAATTGTTTACTTATATTTTACAATATACTATTGTTCTATGCAAACATCTCCCATTACTACCGCTTGAATATTTCCATCTTTATCTTTTAATGGAATAGCTATAGCTATACAATAGTTGTAACTAACACTAGATATATATGGTTTGCTGGCATATTTCTCTCCTAGAATAGCCTTTTTAAAATAAGGTCTATGGGAAAAATCATCATTTCCTTTTGTTATAGGTACATTAGCAGATTTCATTATGCCCTCTTTATTTATTACCCCAATATATTCAAATTGATTATTTGCCTCTACATACTTTTTACATATGTTAGAACAGGCATCTACACTTAATCCATTAGAACTTATTTCTCTGCTTACTTTTTCTAATATATTAAATCCTTCATTAACTAGTTGTTTTTGCTCTTCTTTTATAGTTATATTGGTTACAAAAGCTTTTAATTCACTATCTATTTCATCTGTACATCCATTCATTTCTTTTATTAATTGAGTTATCTCATTTATTGATGCAGATTGTTCTTCTACTGCTGCAGAAATTTCTTCTGTCATAGAAGCACTTTGCTGAGCCCCTGAAGCTATAGTTTCCATCAATTGATCTACTTCTTTAGATATTGTAGTATTTTTATCTGATAAATCATATATTTGTTCTACTGAATTATATGTTTCATCTGTTGAAGATATTATTTCATTAAATGATTCCTTAGACTCGTCTGCATAAACTATATCCTCTTCTACTTCTTTACTTTGCTTTTCTGCTTCTTCTGTTATATTGCTTATCTGATAATTAATTTTTTCTATTAATTTTCTTATTTCTCCAGCAGATTCTGAGGATTGCTCTGCAAGCTTTCTTACTTCATCCGCTACCACTGAGAAACCTTTACCATGCTCCCCTGCTCTAGCAGCTTCAATGGCTGCATTTAATGCAAGCAAATTAGTTCTTTCACTTATTTCTGTTACTACATCTGTTATTTTACTTATTTCTTCTGCTTCGTTTTCTAATATTTTTACATTTTTAGCTAATTTTTTACTAACATCTCCTGTAGCTTTTATTTTGTATATCATAGTTTCAAAAGTTTTTTGATTTTCCTTTATTGTTTTAACCATTTCTTCAGCTATATTTTTAGTATTTTGGGCTTTTTCTGCTATTACAACTGAGTTTTCCGCCATTTCACTTGTATTGTTTCTTGTAGATGTGGTTGAATCTGCTTGAGTTGTTGCTGTTTCTGCTACAGAAATTACAGAGGATGCTATATTTTCTGTAGCCTGGTTACTATCTAATGCATTTTCATGCAATGTATTTGATATAATCCTATTTTTTTGTGATATTTGTAATAAATCTGATAATATCTTTTTAGTATTTTTAACTATAGCATTTACACTTACTCCAATAGGTGCTAAAGGCCCATTTTCTGGCACCCTAGTTGCAAATTCTCCCTTAGATACTCTATCTATTATTTCCGCTACTTCTTCTATGGATCTGTATGCTTTAGTCACAAAAACCTTAACCATTATATAAGAAACCGCCAGCATTACTATAAACATTATAACTATAAATTTTAAGTAGGAACTGCTAAAGCTTGCTAATAAATTAGAATCATTATTTCCTAACCCTTTTAAAATAGATCTAGTCCCAACAAAAAAAGTGGCACATAATATAAGTATTAATGCATTAAACAAAAGAGCTATTTGTCTTATAAGCTTATTTTTCAAGCCACTCACCAACCTTCCTTAAATTTATGAAAATTTTAATTTTACATAATATATATAATTTTCTACAATATTATTTTTTTCCCTTCTTATTTGTTAATTTTTTTACAAACTATATATATTAACAAATTACAATTAAGCCCATTTTAAATCAATGAATTTTTATATAATTATCTATAGAAAATAAATATAAATATTTATCTTTTACAGTTTTTCCTGTTATTCTCTTTAAGGCTTCTTCATAATATTTAATCTGTATTTTATATCTATTCTTTATCTCTTCTATATCATTAACATAGTCTGTTTTATAATCTAATAATACTAGTCCCTCTTCCTCTTCAAAATAGCAATCTATTATTCCCTGAATCATTAATTTTTCATCTTTATATATTTCTTTATCTAGCTCTTTATAAATTTCTACAGCAGGTATTTCAATAGAAAAAGGCATTTCTCTATTTATATTATTAGAATTAACCATTCTTTTTCCTAGTTCACTTCTACAAAATTTTAATATTTTATATGGATTTATAACCTTTGACTGTTCATAGGTTATAAATTCTTTTTCTATTAGTCTATTTATTTGTTCTTTTATATCCTCTTCCTTTTCTACCTTTTTCAAATCTAAATGTTGCATGAATAAATGTATAATAGTTCCCCTCTCTGAAGGAGATATTTTCTTTTTTTCTTCCATAAACATAGGTTTCCTAAGCTCTACTTTTTTAAATAACTCCTCTGTATTTTCTTCATCATCTAATATAAATTGTTTCTTCACATCTGAAACTGATAATTTTGTTGGTATGTTTGATGCGCTATCATATTTATAATTAAAAGAAAGTCTTTTATATATTTCTTCTTTATAGCTACTTTCTTCTAATTTCATTAATGTTTCCTTTATTTTTTCACTAATCTCAATCTCATTCTCTTCAACTTTTTCCTTTAATAATTCTTTTTTATTACATAATTCTATTTTCCATTTTGAATTATCATCTACCATATTACAAAGCTCTGATGCCATCTTTAGTTCTTCTCTAAAACTTATAGCATCTTTATGTTTTATAACAGCTGGCCCTATCCAATCTAAATAGGTTTTCCCACTCATAACAGCATATTCTGGTACTTTATTTTTCTCCTCTGATAAATTCAACCAATTTTCTACGGTTTTATCTACATTATTTATTAATCCTGTTATTATGAGTTTTTCTCTTGCCCTTGTTAAAGCTACATATAATATTCTCATTTCTTCTGATAAAGTTTCTAACCGTATTTTATTTTTTATGATATTCTTAACTAAAGATGGATAAGCTATTCTTCTTTCTATATCTACATAATCTGGACCATATCCTAAATCTCTATGAAATAATATATTTTTATTAAGATCTGTCATATTAAAATTCTTACCGGTACCACTTAATATAACTACTGGGAACTCTAGCCCTTTACTCTTATGAATACTCATTATTCTTACTACATTTTCATTTTCTCCAAGTATTTTAGCACTTCCCATATCTCCACTGCTGAATTTTAATTTATTTATAAAATTTATAAAATTGAATAATCCCTTATAACTAGTCTTTTCATATTGCTTTGCCCTTTGGAAAAGTATTCTTAAATTTGCCTGTCTTTGCTCTCCTGCTGGAAGAGCTCCTACATAGCCATAGTATCCTGTCTCTACATATAAAAACCATATAAACTCATCTATATCTATATGAATAGACTTTTTTCTCCATAAATTTAATTTTTCTATAAACCCACATATTTTATTTTTTAATTCCTCTTTCATGACTTTTACTATTTTATTTATTTTATCTTCATCTTCTACATAAAAACTATAATAGGAATCTAATTTTTCATTTTTATATAACCTATATATTATTTCCATACATTCATAAAAGGCTATGCTTTTATTTACCATTCTTATATCTATAAGTTCATCATCTGTAAAAGAAGCTATAGGAGATCTTAATACGGAAAGTAATGGTATATCTTGAAGAGGATTATCTATTATTTGCAGTAAGGATATAATAGTTTTTATTTCTGTTGTATCAAAATATCCTGAATTTGTATCTGCAAAAACTGGTATTCCTTCCTTTGCAAGCTCTTCTACAAATACTGGTGCCCAGTTAGATGTAGCTCTCATAAGTATTACTATATCCCTATATTGGATTCTTCTATATTCACCAAGCTTTTTATCAAATACCTTTAATCCACCTTCTAAATTATTTCCTATTACTTCCTGTATCTTTTTAGCTACCAATCTTCCTTCTAATTGTATGTTATCTAAAGCTTCTTCTTCATCTATATTATATTCCTTTAATACTTCTTCACTTAATTCATACTTTTTATCCATCAAACATAATTCTATAGACTCACCTTTTACCTCTTCCCCGTAGCTAGCTCCAACAGTTAAAGCCTCTTTTTCTGTATAATCTAATTCCCCTATAGTTTTAGACATTATTTGTTTAAATAAATAATTCACACCATTGATTACTTCTTCCCTGCTTCTAAAGTTTTTAAAGAGCTTTATTTTTCTATATTTTGAACCTTCTTCTTCGCTATATTGATTATATTTATCTAAAAATATCTCAGGTTTTGCCTGTCTAAATCTATATATACTTTGTTTTACGTCCCCCACCATAAATCTATTAGGAATATCTAGCCCTACTTGAGGTTCTTCAAAATTTATTTCTTCTTCATTAAACACTAATTGACTATTAGAAAAACTCCAATAACCTTTTACCCTAGATACCATACTCATAATAACTTCTTGTACCAAATTACTATCTTGGTATTCATCTATAAGTACTTCTGCAAATTTTTTTCTATAATCTAAAGCAATATTTGAAGGAATTATATGTCCCTCATCAGTTTTATCTGTTAATATAGATAAACATAAATGCTCTATATCATTAAAATCAATTAAATCTCGTTCTCTTTTTTTAGCTTCATATTTTTTATCAAATAGTATTACTAAATTGGATAATGCTTTCATTGATGGATATAAAAATATAAATTCCTTCCTTATAAATTCATTTTCATAGGAATCTAGTATATTTTTAAGCTCTACTATCTTTTTCTTTACCTTATCCCTTAATTTTTTAACCCTTTCCTTAGCCTCTTTATCCGCATCTTTATTTCTTTTTACTGGCAACTTAGGAAAATCATAAACTATTATTTCATTTCTAAATTCTTTAAAACTTGATTTTTGAAGTAAATTATTTATAAAATTCAAATCCATTTTAAAAGGTTCATAATAATAGTCTATGCCCTCTGAATTTAATATTACATCTATAGATTGCTGTAGCATATTTTTAAATCCATGTAATAATACTTTCATATCCTCCATAATCATATCTGCCCACAATGTTTCTTCAAAATTAAACTCTTCTTCCACATTGAATTCCTCTGCCATATTTAAAACCCAATCATAAGGAAGAGGTGCACTTTTAGCAAATCTATGTAATTCTAAAACCACTTCTTGTAATCTAGTATCCTTTCTACTGGCGTAGCTTTCTACTAAATTAATAAAATCTTCATTCTCTATTTCATATAATTCATCAAAAAGCTCATCCATTGCCTCTTGTTTCATAAGTATTCCTTCTGTTTCATCACATATTCTAAAGTTAGGATCTATTTCTATAGTATGAAAATTATTTTTTATAACTTGAAGACAAAAGGAGTGAATGGTCATTATATTTGACTTATTTAATAAAGTAAGTTGTTTTCTTAATACCTTTGACTCTGGGTCTTCATCTAACCCTTTAGAAATAGCATCTCCTATTCTCTCTCTCATTTCTGCTGCCGCTGCATTAGTAAAAGTAACTACCAATAATTTATCTATATCTATAGGTTCCTCTTTATCCAATATTTTTTCAATTATTCTCTGAACCAAAACAGCAGTCTTACCAGCCCCAGCCCCTGCTGCCACAAGCAAGTTGCAATTCTTAGTAAAAATAGCCTGCCTTTGTTCATCTGTCCACTTAGTGCTACTCATTTTTTCACCTCGTTTTAAATACTACTCTATAACTACATATATATTATAACCCGTATTTTAAAAATAGAGTACAAAACATGAAAAGAGTACAATATTAGAAAATAAAATAAAGATTATAATATGCACAACCTCCATACTACACAATTAAAAATTTTTATTCTTCTGATACTATAACAAAATCTCTATCCATATCTACTTCATCTTCCTGCATTATTAAATCAACAACCCATGAATCATTTTTCTTAATAAATTTCCAATACTCAACAAAACTGCTATTTCTAGTGTTTCCATCCACAACTTGTGTGGTTGTTTCATCTATTGTATAATCTATCATTGCTCCATGAATGTAAAACCAAATAAAATCTTTTGAGTTATCTTCATAATGCTCTAATCCTACTGGTTTTGCATTTAGAAGTTTTATATTTTTTAAAATATTTCTTTGATTTCTAATTTCCATCCAGGCTAGCTTAGAATTATGTAGTTTATAGATGTCTTCACTCATATATTCCTCGGATATTTCAAGATTAAGGCTTGTCCATGCTTCTTGCATCTTAAAATAAATTTTTTCAACTCTATTTTGTAGCATATCTTTTGAATAGCTCATATCTACTTTTTTTAATCTCCTAATAACTTCTTCTGCCTCTTTACTCTTTCTTGAAATTTTAGTTCTACAAATTATAGTATCTTTTTTCCAAATTAGTATTATAAATAAAGGCACTATCAAAATTTCTATTAAATGGCCAACATTAGATTCTCTTGATTCATAATATCCTCTAGAAGAACTTCCTCTGCTTCTATGAATACCATTACCATATCCACCGCTACTGCTATGACTGCTACTACTATGTCCCCCTCCGCTACTATGTCCGCCACCAGATCTAGCTAATACTGTAATAGGTAAGTTAAATATACAAAATATACTAAATAAAAATATAAAAATTAAATTCTTTCTCTTCTTCATGTTTCACCTCTTTTTAAATACTATTAACTCTATCTATATTATAAGCTTTATTTCTGAAATAGAACACGAATTTCAGATTACAGAGTATAGAGAAAAGAGTACAGATCCAAAAATAAAAAAGTCAATATTATATAATAAAGTAAAAAACGCAGAATAAAGATGAAAGAGTAATAAATGCAAATTTCAGAGTATAGAAGATTATAGATTTAAAAATAAAAAAGCGAATATCATAGAGTAAAGTAAAAATATATAGCAATATCTTCAAAGGCTAGGAAAATATAAAATAATAACATGAATAATTTTATTCAACTTATTTATATTAAATATTTAATCATAATGTTTACATATTCCAAATTATATATTATATTGTAATTAATAGTCATAAATTAAATTTTAAATAGGGAGTTATTATGAAAATTATGATATTTTGTGCGCCACTAAAAATTTAAATGATATGAAAAACTTAGATATGAAATTTTTCAAAGAATAAAAATTTATAAAAAGAACAGTAATTAATTACTGTTTCTTTACTAGATAATAATAATATAAAGCAATATCAGCTAAGGCAAGGAAAATATAAAAATACATAGTGCTTTTCTTTGGTTTTTTTATTAATTCAACAGTAATTTGAATAAGTATTAGTAATGTCAATATACCATAGATATATTTGTTAGGATAAAAAATTAATAGCGTAGGCCAAATAGCTATCATAACTCTAAGTACACTACCAATATGCTTCATAATCTACATTCCCTTCTTCAAACCTTGTGTATATACTTACAAAAGATTTAATTTTTTTATATTTATACAAAAATAGTAATTATCAAATATAATATTCAACTACATAATTAAAATTCCTTTATTTTGAAAAAACATTAAAAATCAAATTTCTTCTAATTATTTATCACATATTTTTATTTATAAACATAACCCTATATTGAATTTAATATTTACAATGTATACAATTAAAAAGGATGTGAATTTTATGGAAATATTCTCATGGCTACTTATTATATTAGCTATAATAAGTTTCTACTTTTTATTTTACAATAAAAAGATAGTATTTGAATTAGATGATAGATATTATAATCAAGAGGATCTAAATAAAGCAGCTGTTAAATATTTAAAAAAGCAAGGTAGAAATTGTGAAATTATCAATAATAGTACATTATTAATTGATGGAGAAAAATATTTTTTAAGCGAAAGAACTATATGTGCTAAAGTTCCAGTTCAACAAGTAGTATTAAAAAAAATTAAATAAAATTTAATAATTAAGACTGCAGTGGATATGGTACATGTGAACTATATAAACAATACTATACTAGAAAATAATTATATAAAATAGAATGAAAAATATATTCTTTTACCTTTTAATGTAAGTACAATTATTTTATAAACAAAATCTATATCTGTTCTCTTTACTCTAAATAAGGAAAGTGCATCGCACTTTCCTTATTTAAAGTCACATTCTATATTGTTTTCTTTTATAAATTCTATTTTATCTTTTAGTATAAGATTTCTTTCTTCTATTATAGCTTCCATAGGAGTTTTACCCTCACAAATATCATTTTTATTAAGCTGCCAAGTTCTTAATACGTCTATGCAATTCATAAAAGCTGCTCCTTTTGCAGTAAATTGCTTTCCATTCATTAACTCTGTAAGCTTGTTTAAAAAATCCATTAGTAAAACTTTTTCTACCTTTCCTCCACCTGCCCATATTTGTGCTGGTGTTAATCCGCTCCATAATTCTGAAGGTTCATTTTGCCATTTCTTTATAGCTTCATTTTTATCTTTAGATTTACTACTTAACTCTTTAAATTGTATATCTATGTTTTTAGAAATTTTTTCATTAAATAAATTAAGTACTCCACCAGTTTTAGAATAAACTGAAGCATATATTAAATCCCCGTTAGTAAGTGGTAACATTCTTTCATATAAACCTAATATATTAGTATTTTTTAATTTAGGTGCTACATCTAATACTGGTGAATTATCTTTTCTTTTCATTGCTTCAATAAATATAGTATTGTTTTCTAATTTTTCGTATTTTTCATTTAAAGAACATTCTATTTGTATTGATATTATTTTTTCTGCTACCTCATCATTAGGTATCCATAACTCCTTTTGTTTTGGCATCATGACTATTTTTCACCTCTTAATTTTTCTAATAAATCATTTGCTTCCTTATAATGTGGATTTAATTTTAAACTTCTTTTAAGTAACTTTTCTCCATCTTTATAATTATCGTTATAATTAATCTCACAAACTGCTATGTTATATAAACATTTAGATTTTATAAATTCTTTATTATCCATCTTATTTATGTAATTTAAACTCTTATTATAAAAATCCATACTCTTTTGAAACATACCTAACAAATAATATATTAATCCTAAGTTATAGTACACAAGAGCATCTCTATCATATAAACTTAAAGCATTTAAATATTTATCTCTAGCTTTAAACAAATTCCCATAAAATCTTAAATCGATATCTGCCATTACGGACTCTGTAAAATAATTATCTGGATATTTCTTTAATGATTTATAACAAACCTCTGCTAGTTCCAGATCCTTTTCATTAAAAGAAATTATAACCAAAAGCATTTGCTTTCCCCAATTTAAATCCAAGACTTCTTTGTTATTTTTTATATAATCTTTTAAATATCTATGTATAGCTTTATGATTACTTATTCCTTCTAATATTAAATCTTTATAATTAGAATTATCTATATTTTGTCTATAATTATCTAAAAGAAGTTTTTCGTACTTCTTACTTAAGTTTTTTTTCATTCCTGCCCATTATTCTCCCTTCAAAATAAATAATATAACACATATAAGTATACAATATTTTTTCATTTACATGCAAAATTTTATATATTTTTGTAATTAATTTTATATAAATATATAGGAAATTTGTCCTATTTGATTTTTATCTACTTAATTTACACTTAGAAAATATAAATATTTGTATTACTAAATAAGTATAAGGTTATATTTTTATCCTAACTATATTAAAGTTAAATCTATTCTTATTTTCAAAGAAAATCCTTTCATTAACACTTATTTATTTTCTGCATAGAATAAAGTGTGTTTATTTTATAGGAGGTTCATAAATGTTTAATTATTATAACCCTTGTTCTATGTGCATGCCTATTCCTATTTATCTTAAAGCCCCTTATCCAATGATGCCTATGGGATATGGCTGCGATCATGTGAATGAAACTAAAGAAAATGATGATGACTTAAAATGCTTATATCCAAGAATTTATTTTAAAGTCTATCCTTTAGTAAAAAGACACTGTGACATGATGGAAAGAGAAAAGGGTAAGAACTATTGTCCTTGTGAAAAGGAAATGGCTGATGCTTGTAAAGAAATCTACAAAAGAATAAAACATGAATTAGATGATGATGATGATGATTACACTAGACAACGCCGTTATAGAAGACGTCATGCTATAAATGATCTTATAAGAATAATACTTATAGGTGAACTTTTTGGTAGACGAAGAAGAAGAAGACATTCTGATCATAATCCTAATTATAATTATTATGCTTTTGATGATGACAACGACTATTATGATTTTGATGATGACTATGATGACTAATATTTTTCACTAATTATCCTTTTTAAGAAACATAAAAATATTTTCTACAAATTTACAAAGAGTTTATTAATAAAACTATACTATTAATAAACTCTTTGTTTATAGTTATAAAAAATGATTTTTTAGCATTCTAATTTTTTCTTAATAGATTCCCATACCTCTTCATCTTTTTTATCTATTAATATATTATATTTGTTTCCTCTTATTTCTGTATCAAATTTACAAACTGAAGAATATATACAATAATCACAAGAGGATCCATCCTTCTTTTTATATGGCTTTATTTCTATGTTTCCCTCTAACATTTCCTCACAAATTTCAATTATTGTATACCTTACATATTTTCTTAATGTTTCAAACTCTTCTTTTGTAGCTACAGAGGATTTACCTTCTGATACTCCTCCATCTTTTTTAAGCATAACAGGTATGATATCCGATATACCAGATATTATATTATCCATATCTTTTATAACATTAGGATCATTTAATATTAGTCCTTTCATTTTTAAATTTTTTATTATATTTTTTTCAATTTCCTCATCACTGATATCTACAGTATTTTTTACTATAGGATCATCTAATTTTAAATATAAAAGTGCCCCTGGTTCTCCATTTACCCCAGATCTTTCAGCTAATTCTGTAAGTATAGCATCTAAATATATTAATAGTTGTAATTGTAATCCATAATAGACATCAGATAATTTAAATTCCTTTGTACCGGATTTATAATCTATTATTTTTAAATAAGTAGCGCCATCCTTTTGCAAGAGATCTACTCTATCTACTCTACCTATTAAATTTACAACTTCCCCTGAATGAAGTTCCATTGCTATAGGAGGATAGTCTCCATCTACATCAAAGGATAATTCATAATAACTTGGTTTAAAATTTCCTCTTTTTATATGTTCTCCTATAAGCCATATAGATCTTTTTAAAATCTTCTTTACACTTTTCGTTACATATTCATATCTTTTTGAACTATTTAATATGTCTAAGGATTTATTATCTAATTCCTCATTAATTAGTTTATCAATTTCTTCTTCTGCCCAATTTAAATCCATGGTATTCCACTCTAGCCCTTCCTTTTCTAGCTCATGTGAAAACTTCTCCAATATGCTATGCATGAATATTCCTAAATCTGGATAACTTAAATTAAATATTTTTCTATCTTTAGCCTTTAATCCATATTGTACAAAGTAGGCAAAGGGACATTGAGAAAATTTTTCTACTCTAGATACACTTATTTTCAATGGTTTACCATATAAATTCCTTATTTTTTTTGTTTCTATATATTTGCTTTGATTTGTATAATCAAAACCTTTTATTAATCTATTTAATTTTTCAATCCAAAATTCATTTTCTAAATACCATTTATATGTATCTCCCCATATATTATCTATTTTTACCCCCTCTACATCTTTTCTTAAATTAGATATTAGATAATTAAAAGTTGGCTTTGCAGAGGATATATTTTTTAGTTCTTCTTCTTCACCATTGAGTCTTACTATATCATTTTCTTCACATATATTAGTAAATATTTTCTTTATCCTTGATATAATTATAGATGGTCTTAAAGTTTTTCCCTCTCCATCTGCTATAGGGTAGCTCAATCTTAAATATTTACTTGGGGTAGTTAATGTAGAATATACTAAAAATTGTTCCTCAAAGGCTATACTTTTAGTATCTTTAGCTATTTCTAAGCCCTTTTCTCCTAAAAATTGCCTATCCTCATCGCTTAAAATTCCTTCTTCTTTTAATGGGGCTGGGAATATTCCATCATTTACCCCTACTATATACAAGATATTTATATTGTGACTTCTAAGTCTTGTTATACTTCCCACTATTACTTGATCTAAGGTAGGTGGTATAAGCCCTATTTCATATTCTGAAAATCCTGTTTGAAGTATCTTAAAAAATTCTTTTAAGGATATTTTTTCTTCACCTATAACCTCCGCTATTTGATCTAAAACTTCCATCACTATATTCCATATTTGATTGTATTCACTAGCTTTTTCTACTTCACCTTCTACTTTAAAATTTTCTATCATATTCTGTATTTTATCTGGTAGGTTTATACTACATAAAAATTCATATAATACTTCACAAAACTCTTTTGCCCTATCTTTACTTTTAAAACTTTTATTAAGAGATACAATAGGATCCATAGCTTCATATCTTATATCATTTATTTTATCTAATAGCTCTTTTTCAACCTGCTCTTCTAATTCATAATTGCTAAAAGATTTATGTTCCCAAGGCTTATCATTAGTCCATTGATATCCTTTAATGCCATTAGCAAGCACATAATTTTCTAAAATATCCATTTCTTCATTATTAATATCTAAAAGTCCAGTTTTTAAATATCTAAATACTGATTCATAAGTCCAATTTTTAGATAAAACCTCTAGGGCAGAGAGTATTAATACTATTATTGGATTATTATTTATTTCTCTCTTTTTATCTATAAAAAATGGAATATTATATTGCAAAAAGACAGAACTTATTATATTTTCATATCCTTCCAAATCTCCCGTAATTACTGCTATATCCTTAAATCTACAACCTTTATCTCTACAAAGTTTTATAATATCCTTTGCGGTGTTTTCTATTTCTGTAAATTGATTTAAAGTTTTAAGCATGCAAATATCTTTTGTTTCATTTTTATACTCTTTATAAGGAAAAGAAAACATATTTTTCTCTAAATGCTGAAGTTCTATACTATTCTTGAACCTTACACAAGGGTCACATTTAAGTGCTATTGGTTTATCTAATTTTATATTATTATCTTCTATTATTTCTAGCAATTTATTTTCTGTATTTTTAATAGGAGAAAACACATCTGTAGTATCAACAAATCTACCTTGATTTAAATAATCTGTACACAAAGTTATATTTATTCTATAGGATTTTAAAAGTAATTTTTCTAGTACAGAATATTCTTGAGGAGAAAAACTTGAAAATTCATCTATCCATATTTCTGCATTATCAAATTGCTTACTTTTATTTAATTTTTCTACCAATATAGTTAAATCATCTTCATTATCTATATAATTTTTATGTAATCTTCTTTCAAACTCAGAAAATATCAAAGACAAATCTTCCATTTTATATTTTAAATTATCTTCTTCAATACTATCTAAATTATTTATTATAATTTCAGGAGTTACATTATATCTTTTAAATTCTGTTATAATATCTGAAATTGTAGTAATAAATCCTTGTCTTTTAGCAGCTTTTTTAAATACTTTTAAATTATTTTTATTATCTTCAATTATATTATATAAAAGCATGCTTTTACCGGATTCATTCATATGTTTGGCAGTTATACCTCCCACTTCATTAAAGACCCTATAAGCCATTCTTTTAAAACTTAATACCTGTGTTTTAAACCCAGTTTTTTCACCTAATACTTCTACTAAATTTTTTTCTGATTGGAAAGAAAATTGTTCTGGTACCAATAATATAAGTGGTCTATCTATATCTTCTTCTATTCTCTTTTTTATACTATTTAAACAATATTGACTTTTTCCACTGCCAGCCCTTCCATATATAAATCTTAAACTCATAAAATCCACTCCCTAAATTCTATACATTTAAATAAATTGAATATAGTATATGCCTATTTAAAATTTTATCCCATTACTATCATTGTTAATACTCTTTAGAGGTCAAAATATAATTATTCTAAGAACTTTATCTGAACCTAAAAATCACTTCTTCAAATAAGTTATACTTAAATTTTATCTATATACATTCTACCAAATTTAAACCTATAATGTAGAAAATTTTTAATAGAACTAAGTTTAGAACTTTTTGGCAAAATGAGTCGCTTTATAAGTATATTATATATATTTGTGGTGTTAAAATTAAATCTATTATATTTATTATCATTATTATTTATGCTAAAATAAATTTGGGTAGTATCCAATATGGAACTGCACCTGATTGTTTTTATTTTTAAATTTGTATAAAAACTGCTCACATCAATAAAATTAAGACAAACTATTATCTTAATGTCTTAAATTATAATACTAATGCAACTGTATTTGAAAATTTTTTCTCAAAACAGTATGTCTATTTCCATTTTTTTCTATTGGTATATACTTTAAATATCCTTATTTAAAGTACTTTGTCTAATTGTCTAATCTTTTTATAAAAACAATTCGGATGCACATTGGTATTCTATCTATCCTAATAAATTCTTACAAAATTATTTACAATATAATATTAATATTTTAGGAGGGATACGATGCGTAATACTGTATCAACTTTTCAAGAATTAAAAAACAAAGGTGAAAAAATAACTATGTTAACTGCCTATGATTATTCTATGGCAAAACTTATAGACTCCTCTGGAATTAACGGAATACTAGTTGGAGACTCCTTAGGAATGGTGTGTCTAGGATACGAAAATACACTTAGTGTAACTATGGAGGATATGCTTCACCATACCAGAGCAGTTGTAAGAGGAGCCTCTAATGCTTTAGTTGTGGGAGACATGCCTTTTATGTCTTACCAAGCTTCTACTTATGATGCGGTGTATAATGCAGGAAGATTTATAAAAGAAGCTGGCGCTCACGCTGTAAAATTAGAGGGTGGTGCCACTGTAGCTGAAGAAGTTAAAGCTATAGTTAAAGCCCAAATTCCTGTAATGGGACACATAGGTTTAACCCCTCAATCTGTAAATATGTTTGGAGGATTTAAAGTTCAAGGGAAAAATGAAAAAATAGCAAAAAAACTAATAGAAGATGCTAAAATTTTAGAAGATGCAGGAGCTTTTTCTATAGTTTTAGAATGTATTCCAGAAAAATTATCAAAAATAATATCAGAATCCATATCTATCCCAACTATAGGCATAGGTGCAGGGAAATATTGCGATGGCCAAATTCTGGTTTATCAAGATATGCTTTCTATGTTTTCAGATTTTACACCTAAATTTGTTAAATCCTTTGGAAATATAGGGGAAGCTATAAAAAATGGTGTATCTCAATATATAGAAGAAGTTAAAGAAGTTGAATTTCCAGAAGAAAAACATACTTTTAAAATAGATGATGATGTAATAAATAAATTATATTAATAAAGAAACTAATAATTTATGTAATTGAAACTATATAAAAAAAACAATTTAAACTTCAATTACAACCATATAAAAAAATCTATATAGTAAAACAACTTAATTTCAATTGTATAAAAAATCTATATAAAAATAATTCAATTACAACTGTATAGAAATAAATTTTAAAATAATAAACGTTATTAAATACTTATTTAATAACTAAAGGGAGGGTAAAAGCTGATTATATCAGCTAAACAATATGAATATAGTTCACACAATAAAAGATGTTAAAGAAATTATAAAAAAATGGAAAGACGAAAATTTATCTATAGGTTATGTACCTACTATGGGCTATTTACATGAAGGTCATGCCTCTCTTATAAAAAAAGCTAGAGAAGAAAATGATAAAATTATAGTTTCAATTTTTGTAAATCCAATTCAATTTGGACCAAAGGAGGATTATTCTACTTATCCTAGAGATTTAACCAACGATTCATCCTTATGTGACGAATTTGGAGCAGATTTAATTTTTAATCCTGAAGCTTCAGAAATGTATCCTAATAAAATATATAGCCATGTAAATGTGGATACACTTACAGAAAATTTATGTGGAGAAAAAAGGCCTGGCCACTTTCAAGGGGTATGCACAGTTTTAACAAAATTTTTTAATATAATAACCCCTACAAGAGCTTATTTTGGTGAAAAAGACGCTCAGCAATTGGCTGTAGTAAAAAAAATGGTTCAAGATTTAAATTTTCCTATAGAAATAATAGGTTGTCCTATAATTAGAGAGTCTGATGGTTTAGCTAAAAGTTCAAGAAATGCTTACTTAAATATAAAAGAAAGAAAATCTGCCTTAGTATTAAATAAAAGTCTAAAAGAAGCCTTAAATGCATTAGAATCTGGTGAAACAAAATCAAATACTATAAAAAATATTATGGTAAACAGGCTAAATAAAGAACCTCTAGCAAAAATAGATTATGTAAGTATAGTAGATAGCGATAACTTACAACCTGTTGAAGAAATAAAATCTTCAATATTAGTAGCTCTAGCAGTTTATATAGGTAAAACAAGACTTATAGATAATTTTACTTTTGTAAAATAATTTTATCATGGTTTTAGGATAAAATTCACGGTGAAATATAAACTATGTTTATTATATATAATAACAACTAATATATAACCCATATAGTACATGTTGTGCTACTCAAGATATTATAAGTGAGGTATAAATAAATGACAATAACTATGTTAAAATCAAAAATTCATAGAGCTACTATAACAGAAGCTAATCTTAACTATGTAGGAAGCATAACTATAGATAAAAATCTAATGGATAAAGCTAATATTTTAGAATATGAAAAAGTTCAAATAGTAGATATAGATAATGGAAGTAGGTTTGAAACCTATGTAATAGCTGGTAAAAAAAATAGTGGTGTAATCTGTTTAAATGGAGCCGCTGCACGTATGGTTCAAAAAGGCGACAAAATTATAATAATGAGTTACTGTGATTTAACTATAGATGAAGCTAAAAAATTTAATCCTACAGTATTATTTGTAGATAATACAAATATCATAGAAAAACTAACTAATTATGAAAGACATGGTGAAATAATATAATTATTTTTTATTAATGTTTTTCTAATACTTATATTTTATTAAATTTTGGAAATACTAATATTGTAGAACTAATAAAGGAGATGTAAATATGAGAACATTAGATATTATTTCACTTACATTAGTAATAATTGGCGCTATAAACTGGGGACTTATTGGTTTTTTTAGATTTGATTTAGTTGCGGCTTTATTTGGAGATATGTCTGCATTTACAAGAGTTATATATGCTCTTGTAGGAATAGCAGGTTTATATGCAATCTCATTCTATGGTAGGGACAGAAACGAAGAACCTAGAGAAGAAAAATA
Organism: Clostridium sp. CTA-6; assembly: GCF_054768115.1. Taxonomy (NCBI): domain Bacteria; kingdom Bacillati; phylum Bacillota; class Clostridia; order Eubacteriales; family Clostridiaceae; genus Clostridium; species Clostridium sp. CTA-6. The sequence continues at coordinate 11,195 of NZ_BAAAAU010000004.1, read as the reverse complement.
AGGAAAGTGCTTAGCACTTTCCTTATTTTATGCATTCATTTCTAATGTCTCTTCTTTTAAACTTTCTTCCTCTACTATATCATTTGGTTTACCTACAAATCTAATTACTACTGCAACTAATCCTATTGATAATGGTAAAACTATATATATTGGTAACCCTAATCCTGCTGGAATGTATCCGAATAATATTGTACATGCTGCTATAGTTAAAGCATATACCATTTGAGTTGATGTATGATCCAAATGATCACAAGCAGATCCCATAGAAGACATTATAGTTGTATCTGATATTGGAGAGCAATGATCTCCAAATATTGCTCCAGTTAAAACCGCGCTTACATTTATTACTACATAAGTTGGATCTGGTGATATGGCATAGGCTAATGGAATTGTTAAAGGCATCAATATACCCATTGTTCCATAAGCTGACCCTGTAGCAAAAGATATAACAGATCCAAATATGAATATTATGCTTGGTAATAAAAATTTTGGTATAGAGTTGGACAAAATTGAAACTAAAAAAGTAGCTGTTCCAAGTTCTTTTATAACTGCACTTAAAGACCAAGCAAGAAGTAATATAACTGCTGTTATAATTAAAGATTTCATTCCTGTAATCCAAACATCTATAGCTTCTCCCACTTTAAAAATCTTTTGTGATGCTCCCATTATTATTGCTACTATGCTTGCAAGTAATGCGGATTGGAATAAAACTACACTGGCATCTGATGCACTGAAGGTTTCTCTTAAAGCATCAAAGGATGCAGGTGATGTTTGTAGCATTTGTATTAAAGCCTTATCTTCTCCTCCCATTATAGCTTGATAACCATTATAATAAAAACCTGCAAAGGCTCCAATTATTAATATTCCTATTGGAATTATAGCATTCCAAATACTTAACTTTATTCCTTCTCTTGGTTCAAGTTCTGTAGTTTCATCAGAAACCATTGGTTTTGCTGTATCTGATAAAAGCTTACCTGTAGTTCTTGCTCTTCTTTCAGCTTTAAGCATTGGACCAAAGTCTCTTCCCATTAAAGCTATTAATACTATAAATACTAATATTAATATGTTATAAAATCTATAAGGTATAGTTGATAAAAACAATCCATATGCATTTACACTTTGGCCAATACTTGCATAAGCATCTTTTATTAAGCTTATTTCATACCCTATCCATGTAGATATAACTGCTATACCAGCTATTGGTGCTGCTGTACCATCTATTATAAAGGCTAATTTTTCCCTTGATATTTTCATTTTATCTGCAACAGGCCTCATGATAGGTCCTACTATAAGAGCATTAGCATAATCATCAAAGAAAACTAATAAACCTAAAAACCAAGTTATAATTTGAGCACTCTTTGGAGTTTTAGCTTTTTTAGCTAAGGATTCCGCAACAGCTTTAGCCCCACCCATTTTAGAAATTACTGCTATAAGTCCACCTATAACCATACATTGAAGTATTATTCCTGCATTCCAAGGATCTGCAAGAGAATTTAATATTCTATTTATTAAATCTAAAAAAGCTTTGAAAATAGCACCGAAAATATTGTTTCCATTTAGCTGTAATAAAAAGCTTCCACTAAAAACACCTAGTGCTAAAGAAATAACTACATTTTTCGTAATAAAGGCTAATACAATAGCTATTACTGGCGGTAAAATAGTCCATATTCCCAATCTGCTAGCATTTTGTGCTACAACTTTTGGGTCTAAGTCTGCTGCTAATACTGACATGTTACTAAATAATAAAATCATTAAAACAAATGAAAAAGTTAATAATATTCCCCTATTTTTTTTCATAAAAATCTCCTCCTCTATTTATAAATTTCAAGCCCTATAAGCTTTAAAATTTAAGTGAATATGGGGAGGAAAACCATCATCAAAAACAAAAAAGCCTTAAGCTTTACACTCAAGGCATATAGACGTACTTGTGCGCACATAAATAAAACAGTACGAATACTTTGAATGATAGCTCTCCACAAAATAAATTTGTGACAGTGTTACACATATTCTATGTAACCCCAGCATACAACCTTAAAGCCTCAATTGTATACTTCGGCGATATTCCCTTTCCTCTTACTTCATAGTGCTTATCTCTGTAAAAGTACTAATTAACACCGCACCTCTATCTACTTGTTATTCACTTTTAGTTAATTATAGTATTTATATCATATATAGTCAAGTTATTTTCTAAAGGATTTTAACACTTTCATAATATTATATAAATTTTTCTGTAAAAAATCCATTAAAAATTATTAAAATTAAAATTTTTAAAAAGTTTATATATTACTAAAAATATTTGATACCTTAAATTTTATTTTATTTCTATAGTACTTTTTTTAAAAATTCCTTAGTTCTTTCTTCTTTGGGCCATGTAAAAAATACCTGTGGACTAGCCTCTTCTACAAATTTACCTCCATCCATAAAAATAACTCTATCTGCAACTTCCTTGGCAAATCCCATTTCATGAGTTACAACTGCCATAGTTATACCTTCTTCTGCCAACTTTTTCATAACAGATAAAACTTCTCCTACTAGCTCTGGATCTAAGGCAGAAGTTGGTTCATCAAAAAGCATTATATCTGGATTCATAGCTAATGCCCTTGCTATGGCTACCCTTTGCTTTTGTCCTCCAGATAATTTACTAGGATAATAATCCATTTTATCCTCTAATCCAACCTTTTTAAGAAGATCTTTAGATCTTTCTAAAACTTCTTCTTTATTCTCCTTTTTAGAAACTAATGGCCCTATCATTACATTATCTAATGCAGTCATATGAGGAAATAAGTTAAAATTTTGAAATACCATTCCCATTTTAGAACATGCTTCTTTCATGGATTTTTTATCCTTGGAGTTTAAAATTTTTCCTTCTATTTCTATAATTCCACCATTTATTTCTTCTAAACCGTTTAAGCACCTTAAAAAAGTACTTTTTCCTGATCCAGAAGACCCTATTATTACTACCACTTCACCCTTTTTAACTTTCAAATTTAAATTTTCAAAAACTATTAACTCACCAAAAATTTTTTTAATATTTTTAGTTTCTATCATAACCTCTTCTTTATCTATCATCTTATTGTAGTTATCTATAATTAAGGATTTTTCCATCATTACTCCTCCAATGTATTTAATTTTTATCTTTGTAATTTTATCGCTTTATCTTAATACAGTAATAAATTCTATATTAATACTTTATCATATTAATTTGTTTTTGAAAATAATAAAATAATTTTTTATAAAAAAAGTTTTTCTTATAATCTTAAAATCATAAGAAAAACTTTAATATAATTGTAAAATATGACTTGAAAACTTATCCGATAACTAACCACTCTAATACTCCCATCTTCTTCAAAGTTGGAGTAAAGAGCGGCTACGTTTCTGGATAACCATTTTCTCCTAAGGAGTAAAACTCCTTAGAAGTCTGTTAATAAGCTTTAGAGGGAATAAAAACTCCCTCTAAAGACAAAAACTCTATTTATATATCTAATTAAAGGGTAATAGGGAATTAAAAATTATATATTAATTTAAAAATTTTCTATAATTGCCGCTGTAAATTCTTCTGTTGTAGAATTTCCGCCTAAATCCTCTGTAAGGTATTTTCCCTCTACAAATACTTTTTCTATAGCATTTTCTATTTTTTTAGCTTTTTCATTTTCTCCGATATACTTTAACATCATAGCACCACTTAGTATGCAAGCTGTTGGGTTAGCTTTATTTTTACCTGCAATATCAGGAGCAGCACCATGGGCAGCTTCAAATACAGCTCCTTTATGTCCTATATTAGCTCCTGGAAGTAATCCCAATCCACCAACTAAACCAGCTGCCATATCTGATAAAATATCACCATATAAATTAGGCATTACTAAAACATCATATTTTTCTGGATCTAAAACTAATTTCATAGCCATAGCATCTACTATTACATCTTCAAAATTTATATCCTTATTTCTACTAGCAACTTCCTTTGCACATTTTAAAAATAATCCATCTGATAATTTCATTATGTTAGCTTTATGCACTGCAGTTACCTTATTTCTATTTTCTTTTCTTGCTAGATTAAAAGCATAATCAACTATTCTATCACTAGCTTTTTTAGTAATTACCTTTATACTTTCTGCTATATCATCACCAATCATATGCTCAATACCTGCATATAAATCCTCTGTGTTTTCTCTTACAATTATTAAATCCACATTTTCATATCTAGATTTTATTCCTTTATAACTTTTTACAGGTCTTATATTTGCATATAAATTTAAACTTTTTCTTAAAGTAACATTTACACTTCTAAAGCCTTTTCCTACAGGAGTAGTTACAGGCCCTTTTAATGCTACTTTATTCTCCTTTATACTATCTAAAACATAGTCTGGAAGAGGGGTTCCATATTGGTCTAAAACTTTTTCTCCCGCCTCTACTACATGCCAATTAATATCTACTCCCACTGCATCTATAACTTTTCTTGCAGCTTCAGTTACTTCTGGACCTATACCATCTCCTGGTATTAAAGTTATATTGTGTTTCATCATATCCCTCCGAAAATCTATAAGTAGAATACTTTTAAGTATTTACTATATTTGTAAATTATCAATTTAATTTATAATTATAATATTTTTTATTATTTTTACTATTATTATATATAATATTCCCTATAAATTATATTTATTTAAACATGTTAATAATAATTTGTTACTATCCATATTTATTCTAATTCTAAATTTTTGTAGCTATTGTTGAGAACTTTTTATTAAATTTAATAATCCGCCCTTTAAAATCATCTTCTTTTGTCTATCTGTTGCTTCTAATAAAGTTTTATATTTTATGCCCTTAGTTTTATTTATTATATCTATTTTACCTATTTCCACTTGATTTAGTACATTTTCTATTACTAATTCATCCATTTCACCTATAGAATCATAATCTTCTTCTCTTTCAAAAACTAAAGGTAATATACCATTATTTATTAGATTTGCTTTATGAATTCTAGCAAAGGATTTTGCTAAAACTGCTTTTATACCTAAATAAACAGGGGCTAAGGCTGCATGTTCTCTACTAGAACCTTGTCCGTAATTTGTTCCTGCGACTATTATGCCTCCTCCATTTTCCTTAGCTTTTTCAGGGAATTTTTCATCACATGGAGTTAAGCAAAAGTTTGATAAATATGGTACATTAGATCTATAAGGTAAGAGTTTAGCATTAGATGGCATTATATGATCCGTTGTAATATTATCTTCTACCTTAGTTAATACCTTTCCAGTCACTAATTCTTTTAAAGCTTCTGATTTAGGAAAAGGCTTTATATTAGGACCTCTTTTAACTTTCACAGCTTTTCCATCTTTAGCTGGTGCTATTATTAAATTATCATTTATTAAAAATTTATTAGGCATTTTTATATCTTCAAAATCACTTAATTCTGTAGGATCTGTTATATGTCCTATTAAAGCTGAAACTGCTGCCACTTCTGGACTTACTAAATATACATTAGCGGATTTTGTTCCAGATCTCCCCTCAAAATTTCTATTAAAAGTTCTTAAGGATACACCTTCTGTACAAGGAGATTGGCCCATTCCTATACAAGGCCCACAGGCACATTCTAATATTCTTGCTCCTGACATAACTAAATCTGCTAAAGCTCCATTATTAGACATCATGTTTAGAACTTGTTTAGAACCTGGGGCTATAACTAAAGATACATTTTCTGATATAGTCTTTCCTTTTAGTATACTGGCTGTTCTTAACATATCTCTATAAGATGAATTTGTACAGCTACCTATAGCTACTTGATTAACTTTTATATTTCTAAGTTCTGATACAGGTACTATATTGTCAGGACTATGGGGACATGCAGCTAAAGGTTTTAACTCTGATAAATTTATTTCTAATTCTTCATCATAAACAGCATCCTCATCTGCTACTAAATACTTATAATCTTCTTCCCTTTCTTGAGCTTGTAAAAACTCCTTAGTAATTTCATCTGATGGAAAGATTGATGTAGTAGCTCCAAGTTCTGCTCCCATATTAGTTATAGTTGCTCTCTCTGGAACTGTAAGAGTTTTTACTCCTTCTCCTGTATATTCAAATATTTTTCCTACTCCACCCTTTACAGATAATCTTCTTAAAACTTCTAATATAACATCTTTAGCAGATACAAATGGTCTTAATTTTCCTATTAAATTTACCTTAACTACTTTAGGCATATTTATATAATATTCTCCACCTGCCATAGCTACTGCTACATCCAATCCACCAGCACCTATAGCTAACATTCCTATACCTCCTCCTGTTGGAGTATGGCTATCGGATCCTAATAAAGTTTCTCCTGGCACACCAAATCTTTCTAAATTAACTTGATGACATATTCCATTACCTGGTTTTGAAAAATAAATTCCATGTTTTTTAGCTACTGTTTGTATATATAGATGGTCATCCGCATTCTCTGGTCCAGTTTGTAACATATTATGATCTATATAAGCCACTGATCTTTTAGTCTTTACTCTATCTATACCTAAGGCTTCAAACTGAAGATAAGCCATAGTTCCTGTAGAATCCTGAGTTAAAGTATTATCTATTTTAATAGCAATTTCTTCTCCTTTAGTCATATTTCCTTTTACTAAATGGGATTTTATTATTTTTTCTGTTAATGTTAAACCCAACTGTTATTCCCCCAATCAATTTGTACTTTAATATTTATCTTTTGTTTTTTCTTACTAACCTTTGATTTATCCTAGTTTTTACTTTTCAGATACTGATCTTTCACCAATTTTAACTTTGGAATTTTGTAAAATTATATATTAATCACTAACTAGCTCTTTGAAATAAGTCTGGTATAAGCTGTTTTACTATAATTTCTAATTCATTATTTCCTATTATTGTTGTTCTACCATTTTCATATTGATTATCTACCCATTCTTTTATTGCCAGAATTCTTTCATCTTTTTTATCTATCTTATTTTCACCCTTTAATTTAAAGTAAGTGTTTATCCAAGCCGCAATACCAGCTAATCCTGAATATTGATTTACAGCAACCACAACTGGTCTGTCTAAAATCTTTTCTGTATTGAAAATATTATATATTTCCTCATTTTTTAATATACCATCTGCATGTATACCAGCCCTTGTAACATTAAACTCACTTCCTACAAAAGGTGTTCTTGGTGGTATATTATAATTCATTTCCTGTTGGAAATATTCTGCTATTTCATTTATGACATGTAAATTCATATTAGCGGTATTGCCTTTTAATTGTCCATATTCTATAATCATAGCCTCTAGTGGACAATTTCCTGTTCTTTCTCCTATACCTAAAAGAGAAGTGTTTACAGATGAGCAACCATAAAGCCATGATGTGGAAGCATTGGCTACTACACCATAAAAATCATTGTGTCCATGCCACTCTATTCTCTCTGAAGGAACATTACAACAATATCTAAGTCCATGAATAATTCCTTGAACACTTCTTGGTAGTGATGCTCCACTATAAGGAACCCCTAATCCTAAAGTATCGCAGGCTCTTATTTTAACAGGAATATTAGCTTTATTAGAAAGTTCCATTAATTTATTTACAAAAGGAACTACAAAACCATAAAAGTCTGCTCTTGTTATATCTTCTAAATGGCATCTTGGAACAATCCCATTAGCTAAAGCTTCTTCAGCAATTTCTAAATACATATTCATAGCCTTTTCCCTTGTTGTATTAAGTTTCTTAAATATATGATAATCTGAACAAGACATAAGCATGCCAGTTTCTTTTATTCCCATTTCTTTAACTAATTTAAAATCTTCTTTGCTTGCTCTTATCCATGAAGTAACTTCTGGGAACTTATAACCTCTATCTAAACATATTTCCGCTGCCTTTCTATCCTTCTCAGAATACAAGAAAAATTCTGTTTGTCTTATTATCCCAGATTCGTTATCTAATTTATGAAGATAGTCATATATTTTTACTATTTGTTCTGTAGTATATGGTGGCATCGATTGTTGTCCATCCCTAAATGTTGTATCAGTAATCCATATATCCTTTGGTAAATCCATTGGAACCTGTATATCATTGAATGTTACCTTTGGTATTTCATCATATGGAAATAAATCCTTATACAAATTAGCACTTGATATATTTTGAAGCACATGATTATATGAAGATTTAACTATTTTAACCATCATAATTCCCCCTAAATTTATTTATTGTTCTTACCCCACATTTTTTTCAAAAAACCGTATTATGCATTTTTTAATTTTTTTCCTTCATTTTTAGATAGTATTTAACTTTTATCCATCATATTATAATTGTTAAATATATTTAATATGTATTAATTTATATTACTGTTTAACTTGTATTTTAATATTATATATGCTTTATAATTGGTATTCTATCACCCTAATAAAAATTAATCAACTATCTTTTCGCTCTATTTTTGCAATTTTAAATAAATATATTGCAATTGTTTGCTTTTGCTTTAAAAATCATACAATTGATATTTTTTTTTATCATCTTGCATAGAACCTTGTTTATCTCAAAGAAAAATACTTAAAATAGACTAAATCTACTTTTTTTAACACATTAAATATAAAAAAATACACTTAATAAACATATGATATGATTTATTAAGTGTATTCTCTATATCGCCCAATCTGTTTTGGGATATCATTTATTGATTTCTTACTTTCTCTAATTCCTTTTGTATAATTTCTTTAATAGTCTCAGATAAATTATTTTGTTCTTCTTTAGAAAGTTCTTTAGGATATATCGGTGGACATACTATTAAATCTACATCTGCAGCTTTTATCTTTCCACCATTAGCTTCTCTCACCTTGTAGGTACCATTAATAGCTATAGGCACTATAGGTACTCCCGCTTTTATGCCTAATTTCATACTTCCCTTCTTAAATTCCCCTAAATTTTCTCCCCTACTTCTTGTACCTTCTGGAAATATCAACATACTATATCCATTTTTTAGATTTTCTACACCTTCATTTATTGTTTTTACTGCTGCTCTAACGTTTTGTCTATCCATAAAAACACATTTCATTTCTTTCATCCAATAAGTCAATATTCTAAGCTTTAGCATTTCTTTTTTAGCTACAAAACCTACATATCTATCTAAAGATGAAACTATAACAGGTACATCTAATAATCCTTGATGGTTTCCAACAAATAAACAAGGCCCATCAGGCACATTCTCTAATCCTTTTTTATTTATTCTTATGCCTATACCCTTAACTATGAAATTTGCCCACCCTAAAACACTTTTATTAATATACTTTTCTATTTCTTCTTTATTGCCTTTTCTCTTTAAATATTTTAATTTTATTATTCTTAAAAGAGATAGCATCATATAAAATGCAAAACCTAAATATAAAATAAATGATTTCATTATAAATTCTCTCCTTTTGTTATGTAACTTCACTTTACTATTATAATATATATAAAAAAACTTATCTACTTTTGGTTAATTTATGTTAGAATTAAATAATGTATACTTTATTTAACATAACACAGGGAGTTGAATTTATGAAACTTAAGAAAAAAAATTTAATAATAGCTTGTTTATTGATATGTTTATCAATTATATTTACGGCTTGTTCTCAGCAGTCCTCTAACGCTATTAATACTTCTAACAAATCTAATGAGTTAAAAGTTCATTATATAGATGTTGGACAAGGAGATAGTATTCTGGTTCAAACAAAGGACAAAAATATATTAATAGATGCTGGAACTCGTAAAAGTTCTGATAATCTAATAAATTATTTAAAAAAACAACATATAAAAAAGTTAGATTATGTAATAGCCACTCATCCTCATGAAGATCATATAGGTGGAATGCCAAAGGTTATTGATGAGTTTGAAATTAGTAACTTTTATGCTCCTAAAAAGACTGCCAATACTAAAATTTTCAAGGATATGATATTACAACTTAAAAAGAAAAATTTAAAAATCAATGTAGCTAAAAAAGGTATATCTTTAGATCTATCTAATGATAGCTCCTTAGATTTTTTAGCTCCAGTTAAAGATAATTATGAAAATACAAATGACTATTCTGCAGTAATAAAATTAACCCATGGAAATACAAAGTTCTTATTTACAGGGGATGCAGAAAAAACAAGTGAAAAAGATATTTTAAACTCAAATGTTGATCTATCTTCTAATATCCTTAAGGTTGGTCATCATGGTAGCCATTCTTCCTCCTCTAAAGAATTTTTAGATAAAGTTAACCCTAAAATGGCTATAATAAGTTGTGGTAAAAACAATGATTATGGGCATCCACACAAGGAAACTATGAAAGAATTGAAAAAAAGAAATATTGAAGTTTATAGAACAGATATAGATGGAAATATACTTTTAACAAGTGATGGAGAAAACATTAAAAAGAACTAGAAAATAGATTTAATTTTAATATAGCAAAAATAAAAAAATATATGAAATAAACATATGAAAGAGCTTTAGTAGTTCTTAATTTGGCGGAATTAAAAATTTACGTAATTCCTCACAGGACGTGAGGAGCCAGTAGTGAAGCCAAGGATGGCGCCTCTACTGGGTAGAAAATTTTTAATGTAGCCATATTTAGAACTACTTAGCAAAATGAATAGTTTATGAATGTATTTTTTATTTTTGCGGTATTAAAATTAAATCTATTTTAAGTTAAACTTTGATACGCAAATAAGGATATTGGAATAAAATATACCAACATCCTTTTTATATTCATATTATATTTATCAAAAAATAAAAATGGCTCCGCGAAAAGGATTCGAACCTTCAACCTATCGGTTAACAGCCGAGTGCTCCACCGTTGAGCTATCGCGGAATATTTTTATCTGGCAACGACTTACTCTTCCACAGGGCCTCCCCTGCAGTACCATCAGCGCTTTGAAGCTTAACCTTCGTGTTCGGCATGGGAACGGGTGTTACCTTCAAGCCATAATCACCAGATGCTGATTTACAGAAATCTTTGATTTCGTTTTAAATCAGTACTCCTCAGCCTTGCTGAGTGAGTTACCTTTTAAAAAGTTAATATCTTTTCTGAAAGAATGTTCTCTCAAAATTGCACAGTGAATTTTATTTGGTCAAGCCCTCGACTTATTAGTATCAGTCAACTTAACATGTTGCCATGCTTACATCTCTGACCTATCAACCTGGTGTTCTTCCAGGAGTCTTACTAGCTTACGCTATGGGAAATCTCATCTTGAGGTTGGCTTCACGCTTAGAT
>NZ_BAAAAU010000003.1:0-374385 GCF_054768115.1 Clostridium sp. CTA-6 | reverse complement strand
TGTGACTTTCTTGATATTCAATAATATGAATAAACGTAAGGGTATATTAACATCAAGAATTCATTGTGGAATTACTATTGCTTTTGCAATTTATATAATTTCCGTATTTTATTTTACAGGAACAGGAACTTTATATGATATACTTCATCATCGCTCTCAAATAAGGCAAAAGGTAAACTTTATACCATTTTCTAATGAAATTGATATAGTGGTATATTTACAAAATATATTACTTTTTATTCCTTTTGGTATTCTACTTCCTTTTTTATGGAAAAAGCAAGATAAAGTGCTCTATATTCTCGTATCAGCATTTTCATTTTCAATGTTTATAGAAATCACTCAATTATTAAACAATAGAAGTACTGATATTGATGATTTAATATTGAATACGATAGGTGGACTCATTGGATATGGCATATATAAAATGTTTGTTTGTGTAATGAAAAGTGAACCCGAATCATACGACTGCTGTAAATGGGAACCCATCATATATATAGTTGTAATGTTTATGGGACGTTTTCTTTTATTTAACGAATTTGGATTTGCAAAATTACTTTATGGATTCTAAATGATTAGACAAACTCTAATTTGTGGACAGATTAAATAAATCGTTCAAAACCCCCGTAGCCATCCACTACGGAATTCTTAATTTCTACTTTAGAATTATACCATAATTATGTAGAATATATACACAAGAATAAAATGGAAAAACCTCATTTGTAGCTGATACGGAGAAGCGTACCATAAGTAGATGTGGTTTTCACTAAATTTATATGATACATGTTTAGAAGGTAAATGGTACTAATTAATAAAAAGTTAATTTTAACTTATCATAAGATTATTATATTAGTAAGGTATAGAAAAATAAATCTCAGCTGATAAGTTGGTATAAAATGTTAATGGGAGTGGTTGGGTAAATTGACACAAGTAATTAAAGTGATATAATTTAGAATAAAAAGGAAGGTGGATTGCAATGTTATTAGTTATAGTAGTTAGCTCCATGCAAAGATTGTAGTATATGAAAAACTTTTGCTTGGAGCCAATATATTAATATTGAGTTTTTCATATTTTAGTCAACCTTTGCATCTTCATTTATACAATTGATAAATGTAGATTGGAGCGAAGAATTATGAAATATGAAAAAGCACAAAATATATTGCCAGATGGTATAATTGAGATGATTCAAAATTATATTGATGGTGGATATATTTATATACCTAAAAAAAATGAAAATAAAAAGTCTTGGGGAGAAAATACTGAAACTAAAAGATATCTTAAAGTAAGGAATAAAGAGATATTTAATAAATATTCTTCAGGAGCTTCTGTTAAAATATTGGCTGAAGAATATTTCCTAACAGAAGGTAGTATTAGAAGAATAATAAGAAATCATAAAAGTTATGGTTAATATAAAAGGCATGTTTTTCACATTTATTACTATGAAAAACATGCCTTAAATTTTTATACTAAGTTTATAATCATTTTCATATTATTTATTTTAGCGCCACCTCCTGTGCTCATAAACAGTACAGATTTATTTATGAACTTGGACTTAAGCCTTTGTGGTGTTATCATTCAATCAAAGGATACAAGGAGGTGTAAAGTTATGAGCATTTTAACAGTTGAAAACATGAGTCATTCATTTGGAGATAGAATATTATTTAAAAATGTATCCTTTAGATTATTAAAAGGAGAGCATATTGGTCTTGTTGGAGCTAATGGTGAAGGTAAGTCGACCTTTATGAAAATTATTACAAATGAAATTTTAGTTGATGAAGGAACTATTGATTGGAATAGTAAATTTAGCATTGGATATATGGATCAATTGGTTGAATTAAAAGAAGGAATTACTGTATTCAATTTTTTAAAAAAGGCATTTATAAAGTTATTTGATATAGAGAATAAAATTAATGATTTATATAATAATATTGGCAATATGGATAAAGCGAGAATGGATAAAACTTTAAACCAAATTGCAACCATGCAGGAGATTTTAGATAAGAATGATTTTTACAGTATTAACTCTAAAATACAAGCAACTGTAGTTGGACTTGGGATTAAAGAGCTTTTAGATAGGGATGTTTCAGCTTTAAGTGGAGGACAAAGAACTAAAATTTTACTTGCAAAACTACTTTTAGAAAAACCAGATATTTTACTACTAGATGAGCCAACTAACTATTTAGATGAAGAACACATAGAATGGCTTAAAAGTTATTTAATAAATTATGAAGGTGCATTTATATTAATATCACATGATAATAATTTTTTAAATAGTGTAGTAAATGTGGTTTATCATCTTGAGCACAAAACCTTAACAAGATATGCGGGAAATTATGATTATTTTGTTAAACTTTATGAAGTACGAAAAGAGCAGAGGTTAATTCAATATAAAGAGCAGCAAAACGAGATTGCAAAGCTTGAAGATTATATAAGAAAAAATAAGGCAAGAGCTTCTACTGCGAAACAAGCTAAATCAAGAGAAAAAAAGCTTGATAAAATTGAAAAAATAGAAATCAAAAAAGAAATCATAAAACCATATTTTAATTTTAAAAGTGTGAGAATGCCAGAAAATATAATTTTCAATGCCAGTAATTTAATTATTGGGTATAACACACCATTAAGCAAACCTCTAAATTTAAAAATGAAAAGAGGACAAAAAATTGCAATAACAGGTGCTAATGGAATAGGTAAAACTACTTTAATAAAAACTTTACTTGGACTTTTAAAACCTATAAATGGTGAGGTGACTTTAAGCGATTATAAAAAGATAGGATATTTTGAACAGGAAATTGTAGAAGATAATGCTGGTTCAGTTTTATATGATGTTTGGAATGAGTTCCCTGATTTAACTCAAACAGAAGTAAGGAGTAGTCTTGCTAAATGTGGGTTAACAAGGCAGCATATAGATAGCCCTATTAATATATTAAGTGGAGGAGAACAGGCTAAGGTTAGACTGTGTAAGTTAATCAATGAACCTAGCAATGTATTAGTCTTGGATGAACCTACAAATCACTTAGATATTTATGCAAAAAATGAGCTTAAGCATGCTTTAAAAGAGTATGATGGTAGCATAATTCTAGTATGCCATGAGCCAGAGTTTTATAAAGATATTGCAACGGATATATGGAACTGTGAAGCTTGGAGATGTTGTAGTGTGTAATATAAAAAGTGATGAGGAGCTATCCAGCAATGGAGGCTCCTCTTTCTCTATATTTGGGATTATGGGTTTTATATTTATTTACTGAAATTTGTTGCTATTTGTCCAGTAGCACTATAGAATCTATATATATTAAATCGAGGTGAGATGATGAAGATTGAAAGATTATTAGGAATATTATTTTATATAATAAATAGAGATAATGTTAGTGCAAATAATTTAGCTGAGCATTTTAATGTTTCTCGAAGAACAATTCTTCGTGATATAAATACGTTGACATTAGCAGGAATTCCAATTTATTCTGAAGTAGGATCAAAAGGTGGTTATTCAATTAATCCTGATTATAAGTTGAACGAAAAAATAATTGATAATGCCAACTCTGAATATATGCTACTTGCGCTGCAAAGCTTAAGAAGTGTTTATGGTGAAAGAAAGGTTAATGAAACATATGAAAAAGTAAAACATATATATTCTGATAAAAATAATAATCATGTACTAAATATTGATTTTTCTATAGTAAATGAGAACAGAAGTATAATTTCCTATATTTCTATGTTAAAAGAAGCCATTCAACATAATAAAACAGTTTCATTTCAATACACTAATCTTAATGGTGATACTCGAATAGTTAAATGCAATATTATACATGTTTTATATAAATGGTACTCTTGGTATGCTTTTGGTTATGATTTAGAGAAAAGTGATTTTCGCATGTTTAAGATAGTAAGAATGGGAAATTTAGAAATAAGTGAGATGTATTTTGATAATGATTATGATGTAGCAAAGTTACTTGATAATTATGAAGAAAAAAGAGATAAGGATAATATATATGTTACTATTGAATATTCAAAAGAAGTGGAGGCTTTGATTAATGAATATTTTCATGGTGATGTTATCAATGTGTCAGAAACATCTATAGTTAAAAAAGTTGCTATAAAAGAAAATGACTTTATTATGTTTTCTATCATTTTAGGGTTTGGAGAAAAAATTAAAGTTCTTTCTCCATTATCCTTCCAGCAAAAAATTAAAGAACATTTGAAAAATACTTTAATAAAAAATTATGAGAACAGTGACATATAGGTGTCACTGTTTTTGTGTTAGAATGTTTTTAAATTAATTTTAGGAGGAACATAATGAAGAAAATTATATATCTTTACATTTTAGAATCTATGGCTGAATGGGAAGTCGGCTATATTCTACAAGCCATTAGTATGGAATCTATGTTGAAAAAACAAAATAGAGAATTTGTAATTAAAACTGTTAGCACTAGTAAGAATCCAATACAAACAATTGGTGGATTAACTATAACTCCAGATTGTTTATTAGATGAAATAGACGAAAATAATGTGGTTGCCTTGCTTTTGCCAGGTGCAGAATCATGGAACAGTGAAGAAAATAATCAGATTTTAGAAAAAGCCTTATCATATATAGATAAGGGTATTCTTGTAGGGGCTATATGTGGAGCCACACTTGCTTTGGCTGATTTAAAAGTTTTAGATAAATTCAAGCATACAAGCAATTCTTTAGATTACCTAACATTATTTTCAAAACAATATAGTGGTAAAGAGTTATATGTTAATTCTCCAGCTGTTGTAGATTGCAACTTGATAACAGCAAGTTCAGCAGGCGGTTTATTGTGGGCGAAGCATATTATACAATATTTGAATGTTTTCCCTTGTGATATTATTGAATCCTGGTACAACTATTATTCTACCGGTGACCCTAAATATTTTACAGAGCTTATTTCACAGAGTATTTAATGGAAAACTCAATAATATATGTTTTGGATAATAGAGAAGAATTAGGTTAAATTGTTGAATATCCTAATTATAAGTATATTCACAAAGTTTTTTTCATATTTAATAATCTAAGTAATGAAATTGTAATTTATTTAAAAATTATATAGTAAGAACTTAATAGAAATATCTAATTAAAAGTATTTTTCGATAAATAATATATTGCTTATTTTTAAATAATTTCATATTATTTTTTCAAGGCTAGAATATAAAAATTTGCAAAAAAATACATATATTATGATATGATAATTGTAGGAATAATTTCATAAATGTAAAATAAATCAAGGTTAAAAGGAGATTCTACTTTGAAAAAAAATTTTTTTATTACAATAATAGTATTGTTAGTTTTAGTATTGTTTTGGACTAAACCTATGGAAAAACTTATTCCTTTAGATCCACCTAATATTAATATTGAATATAATCAGAATAAAATTGAAGTTGCAAAAGGGGATTACACTTGGACTAATAAACCTGGAAATTCAAATTTAGCTGATAGTCCAATTAATTTAGCTAAAAAACTTAAAGCTTCTTCTGTAGAAAGAGGTGAACAAATAAAATTTACTTTTAATACTTTATTGAGACAGCCAAGCAAAACTAGTGTGGATTTAATAATATACAATAAGGATAACCCATCAGATATTAAATTAAAGGAACAAGTGATAAATGTAGATTCTTTTAATGCTCCGAAAAAAAGGGGAGAATATATTTTCTTAATTTTTAGTTTGTGGGATGAAGGACATTCTATTAATTATGTGTTCAAAATAAATGTTATATAGATAAGTAAATTCAACAACGCTTCAGAGGGAGTTTTTACTCCCTCTAAAGCTTAGAAAATGTTTATACAGGGTCATACCCGCTCTTTACTCCCACTTTTAAGAAGATGGGAGTAATCGGATAAATTCTAAAATACGTTTATCTAGGAGAAATTTAATAAATACCTTTTTTATATTATAGATATTTCAGTAGTATTTATAATATCTAATATATATTTTTACTAAAGTATCTATCTCCTCTATCAGGAAGAACAGTAACTATATTACCTTTGTCTATTTTTTCGACTAACTTTAAAGCAGCTGATACTGCAGCTCCAGATGAGCTTCCAACAATAAGACCTTCCTTTAGAGCTAAAAGCTTAACCATCTCATAGGCTTCTTCATCATTAACTTTTATAACTTTATCCACTAAGTTCATATCCATAGTATCAGGTATAAAATCATTTCCAATGCCTTCAATATCATAGGATTCTTTGTCTCCACCGCCCATAGTAGAACCCTTTGGATCAGCTAATATTCCTTTAATATTCTCATCCTTTTCCTTAAGGAATTTCATAACTCCTGTAAAAGTACCACCACTTCCAGCACCAGAAACAAAATAATCTATTTTACCATCCATATCTTCATATATTTCTGGACCAGTTGTTTTATAGTGAGCAAGGGGATTTGCTTCATTTTCAAATTGTTTTAAACTTATGGAGTTTTCTATAGTTTCTAATAGTTCATTAGCTTTTGCAACAGCACCTAACATGCCATCTTTTTTAGGGGTATTTATTATTTTAGCACCTAAAGCTCTCATTAATGTTTGCTTTTCCACGGAGAATTTTTCAGGAACTACAAATATTACATCGTATCCCTTATTTATTGCCGCAAGAGCTACTCCAATTCCAGTGTTACCAGCAGTGGCTTCAACTATTGTATATCCTTTTTTTAGTTTCCCTTCTTTTTCAGCCTGTTCGATCATATAAATTCCTATTCTATCCTTTACACTTCCACCAGGATTATTGGTTTCAAGTTTTACAAAAACATTAACGCCAGGTTTAATATTTAAATTGTTAAGTTTTAGAATAGGGGTATTGCCTATAAGTTCTTTAATACTATCTAAATACTTCATTGCTAATACCTTGGTTTAAAACATGTTTTGCATATTCTTTTGCTGAAAATAGGGAATGATCTCTATAGTTTCCGCACTGAACTGCATTAGTTGCAGGAACTTCTTCTGTTTCTATAACTTTATTTAATGAGTAATTTAGTGCTTCAATAACAGTATCAACTTCAACTTCTCCCCAAGCTATCAAATAAAATCCTGTTCTGCAACCCATTGGAGAAATATCTATGATATTATCCATTTTTTCTCTCATATAACCTGCTAGTAAATGTTCTAGGGTATGAACTGCGCCAGTTGGCATTTCTTCCTCATTAGGTTGTGAAAATCTTAAATCAAATTTCGTAATTGTGTCACCCATTTCACCTTTTTGAGTTCCACATTTCCTTACAAAAGGGGCCTTAACCTTTGTATGATCTAATGAAAAACTTTCTACTTTAACCATTTTATCTACTCTCCTTAAATGCATTTTTTAAATCTTCTATTAAATCGTCAGCATTTTCTATACCAACGGATAATCTTATTAAATTATCTACAATACCAACTTTTTGTCTTAATTCATAAGGTATAGCACCGTGAGTCATAGAAGCTGGATGGCAAGCTAAAGATTCAACTCCTCCTAAGCTTTCTCCAAAGGTTACCATCTTAAGACCTTCAAAAAACTTTTTATAATCATAACCATCTTTAAGAACAAAGGATATCATTCCACCATATCCATTAGCTTGTTTTGATTGAATTTTATGTCCTGGATGAGTATCAAAACCAGGATAATATACTTTTACTACTTCATCTCTTTCTCTTAAAAATTCAGCAATAAGTTTTGCATTTGAATTGTGTTTATCCATTCTTATTGCTAATGTTTTGATTCCTCTAATTAAAAGGAAAGAATCAAAAGGTGCTAGAATTCCACCAGTAGAATTTTGTATAAAATGAAGTCTTTCAGCTAGTTCTTCACTATTTACAACGGTAATACCTGAAACTATATCACTATGTCCTCCTAGATATTTTGTAGCACTATGAATAACTATATCTGCTCCAAGGCTTATTGGTTTTTGTAGGTAAGGAGTCATGAAGGTATTATCAACTATAGTATATATACCTTTTTCCTTAGCTATTTTTGATATTGCTTCTATATCAGTTATATCCATAAGAGGATTAGTAGGAGTTTCTATATATATAGCTTTCACAGTTTCATCTATACTATTTTTTACTTCATCTAAGTTAGAAGTATCAACTATAGAATATTTTATATCAAAGTGGTTAAACACCTTATCTAAAACTCTAAAAGTTCCACCGTATACATTATTTGAAATTACTATTCTATCTCCTGACTTAAATAGTGATAAAACAGCGGTTATAGCAGCTAATCCTGAAGCAAAGGCAAAACCTCTATATCCTTCCTCAAGTTCTGCTACAAGTTTTTCCAAAGCTTCCCTTGTTGGATTTCCTGTTCTTGAATACTCATATCCTGTATTTTCTCCAAACTTAAATTGTTTGTAAGTTGAAGTTTGATAAATAGGTACATTTACTGCACCTGTATGCTTATCTCCATCTATTCCACCATGAATTAATAATGATTCAATTTTCATTTTTTTATTCCTCCTTAAAAATTAATTGTGATTACAGTTCTTACTTGTTTTTTTAGATTAAAATAACTTTAATGTTCAGTTATTTCAATCTAAAATTTTATTATTCATTTTCAAATTGTGTTATGATGTTTGTTTCTTTATATTTATATTTAAATTTTATTACAATTCGCTTCTTAATATTATTTATTAATTAGATTTCATTATAATTTAACTTCTTAGTTACTTATTAATTAGATATTATTATAATTTCACTGCACTAGCTAAAAATATACCTGTTTCAGTGTATTCACCTTTACTTGAATATCCCTTACAGCTTAAATTTGTATTTTCTATTTCTATATTTTCAAATCCAGCATCTTCTAACCAATTTGTCATTTGTTCCTTTGAAAATCCAAGCCATTCATCAAACATTTCTTCCTTTGCCCATTCACCATTGTGCTCTCTAACATCTGATATAACAACTACTCCATCCTTTTTAAGAACTCTGTACATTTCTGCAATAGCTTTTTTGGCATTCTTTATATGGTGAAGTGCCATGTTTATAAATACTACATTTAGTGATTCATCAAATATTGCTAAGTTATCAAGGGATGATTTTATAGGGTATATATTTTTATAATCTTTTTTTGAAGCAGAAACTGATAATTCCTTAAGCATATTTATAGAATTATCTATAGAAAATACTATGCTTGCTTCGTTTGCCACCGCTAATGAAACAAAACCCGTACCACAGCCTAAATCACCTACAATTTTATCTTTTATATTAGTTATTGATAAAATTTTATATTTTAATCTTTCTTCAAAATACTCACTTCGTATTACATTCCAATTTGGTGCTATAGAATCAAAATACTGTAAAGAATTCATAATAATCCTCCTATAAATTAATTTAGTTCTGTTAAGTTATATGAATATTAATTTTCCTCAACCTCTCCAAATATAATAGATTCATCACAAATACATTACTTGCTAGGGGAGAGAGAAATTAATAAATAAAGCTAATAATAAAAAAGCTTCTGCCTCTAAATTTTTAGAGGCAGAAGTTAACTTCCGCGGTTCCACTCTAATTATTATTGTAAGAAATATACAATACAATAACATCTCATTTTGATACAATAATACCTCAACGCTTTAACGGGCGTACACGCTGTCGTCTACTATATTTCGAGACAGTGCTCAAAGATGCATTCACATAAGTTACACTTAAAATCCCTTTCAGCCAAGAAGATTTCTCTCTGTTAGATTACCTTATGTTACTATTTCTTATCATAGCATTTATCAATACCTAGTATTCCTATGTGATTACTTGATTAATATTATAATAGAGTATTAGAATAATTTTGTCAACTAAAATATTTAAAATTTTTTCTAGTATTTTTTATGTAATTTTACAAATAATCTTTCAGTTTTTTCTAATATTATTTTTGTATATTAGGTAAAGGTTCTAATTATATAGTTTTTTGTAAAGTTAGGTAAGTATATGAAAGTTAGAAAAATAAATATTTTATTTAATATAGAAAATAAAATGTTTATACTATATTTTATAATTAATTAAATATAATGTATGAAATTGTTTAAATATGTTTTTATGGTTATTTATGTAAAGAACTCAGAAAGGTAATCGAGAAGATAAATATATTAAAAAAATGGAGGTGTTAGATATGAATGATATTAATTTGAATAGTTACTGAGACAATATAGCCCAAATTCATATTTGAAACCAAATAGCAAGATTATCATAGCATAGTATTATAATATAGAAATAAAATAGGAGGATTTACAATGAAAAACACCAAATTAATAAAATTAGTAGCTGGTATTATGGCTGCTACATTTTCACTGTCGCTTTTGACAACAAAAGTAGAGGCAAAAAATATTGAAAATAAAAATACTAAAAATGAAGTTAAACAAACTGTTAATAATAAAGATTTAGAAAGAAAGTTAATTGGATATTTCCCAGAGTGGGACTATAATAGTGAAGCTCAAGGGTATTTTAAGGTTACTGATTTGCAATGGGATTCTTTAACTCATATTCAATATTCCTTTGCAATGGTGGATCAAGCTACAAATAAAATTAAATTAGGGGACAAACATGCCGCACTGGAAGAGGAATTTAAAAATCATAATTTATCTTATAAAGGGAAAAAGGTAGAGTTAGATCCAAATCTCCCGTATAAAGGACACTTTAATTTATTACAAACTATGAAAAAACAATATCCTGATGTTAATTTGCTTATATCAGTAGGTGGGTGGGCTGGAAGTAGAGGATTCTATACAATGCTTGATACGGATGAAGGAATAAATACCTTTGCAGATTCTTGCGTTGATTTTATAAAAAAGTATAACTTTGATGGTGTTGATATTGACTTTGAATATCCATCTTCAACAAGTCAGTCAGGAAATCCAGCGGATTTTGACTTATCTGAACCTAGAAGGGTTAAATTAAATGAGAGATATAATATACTCATGAAAACATTAAGGGAAAAAATAGATGCGGCTTCTAAAAAGGATAATAAAGATTATATATTATCTGCTGCAGTTACAGCATCACCTTGGGTACTTGGTGGAGTCAAAGATAACAGCTATGCTAAGTATCTAGATTTCTTAAGTGTTATGTCCTATGACTATCATGGTGGATGGAATGAATATGTTGAAAATTTAGCAGGTATTTATCCAGATCCAAAAGATAGGGAAACTGCCAGTCAAATCATGCCAACACTTTGTATGGATTGGGCTTATAGATATTACAGAGGAGTTTTGCCACCTGAAAAAATATTAATGGGTATACCATACTATACTAGAGGATGGGAAAATGTACAAGGTGGACAAAATGGACTTCATGGATCAAGTAGAACCCCTGCATCTGGTAAGTATAATATCTGGGGAGACGATTTAGATAACGATGGAAAGCTAGAGCCAGCAGGTGCTAACCCATTATGGCATGTATTAAACCTTATGGAAAAGGATAAAAATTTAAAAGTATATTGGGATGATGTAGAAAAGGTGCCATATGTTTGGCAAAATCAAGAGAGAGTTTTCTTATCTTTTGAGAATGAAAGATCTATTGATGAAAGACTTAATTATATTAAAAATAAAAATCTAGGTGGAGCATTAATTTGGGTTATGAACGGTGATTATGGATTAAATCCTAACTATGAAGAAGGTTCAAGTGATATAAATAAAGGTAAGTATACTTTTGGTGATACTTTAACTAAGAGATTAAATAATGGCTTAACTAATATGGGAGCATGCAATAAAACACCAGAGGATTCTAATAATTCACTAGAACCTATAAATGTTTCAGTGGACTTCGGTGGTAGCTATGATCATCCAAATTACACTTATGATATAAAGGTGAAAAATTATACAGGTAAAGAAATTAAGGGAGGCTGGGAAGTATCCTTTGATTTACCAAAATCAGCATTATATAAGTCTTCCTGGGGAGGCAACTATACTTTAAAGGACAATGGAGATTTTACAACAGTTACAATAAAATCTGGTAACTGGCAAAATATTAATGCTGGTGCTACTGTTAACCTTCAAGGAATGATAGGGTTATGTTTTTCAGATGTTAGAAATATTAAATTTAATGGTATGAAACCTGTAGGAAATCAAAAAAATATTCAACAAAAATAGAGATAGAAATTTAAATTATGAAGAAAAATCAAATAAAACAGTGCATATGTATTTTATAATGCTAAGCACTGTTTTATTTGATTAAAAGGATGAAATCATGTAAGATGAAAGCATGAATGATGATCTTTATAAAATGAATAATATGTTGTACCATATCTGTTAAATATAGTACAATTTAATTAATAATTTCTGACGTGAATATGTTTAATATTAATAATTATGGAAGATGAATAAGTTAGGAGGAAAAATAATGATTAGGAGGTCAAAAAATTAATTTACTCCATGCAAAGCCAGTGTGTGATTGAAGCGGCGCTTTGTATGGAGTATTGAGCTGCTAGTATAAGTTCGATGCATATGGCTTTGTATCCTATTTATTTTAAATATTTAGGGGTGGAGCTTGTATGAAATATCAAAATGCAAATAAGGTACTGCCTAAGCATTTATTGCTTGAAGTACAGAAATATATTCAAGGGGAATATTTATATATTCCTGCACTAAAATCCAGCTATAAAAAATGGGGAGAGAGATCAGGAGCTCGTAATGTTCTGATACATAGGAATAAGGAAATTATGAGTAAGTACAAACAGGGTTCTGCCATGACAGAACTAGCAGATGAATATTGTCTTTCTATCCATTCAATAAAACAAATAATTTATAAAAAATGATTAAAGGGGCGCAAATATGCGCCCCTAATTCTATAAAATGATATAGAATCATATTTTATCTTGAGTATACTATAACGGAAGAATAAAATATTATTTAGAAGGGGTTTAGAGTTAAGGGGGAGTTTGGGATAGATTTGTAAGCGTGATATAAATAATAATACAAAAAGTATTTTTGCAAACTAAAATATTAGAGAGGTGCAGCAATGAATAATAGGAAAGTAATTATGCAAAATGAAATTGCTTGGGATAAGCGTGTAAACGATGGCATGTGTTGGACAGTCCCAGTGACAAGTGAAGATATAGAAAAGGCACGTAATGGAGTATTTGGAATTAAATTGACCGCCATTAAAAACGTTCCGAGGGAGTGGTTCCCACAAAAAATGGAGGGACTTAAAATTCTTTGTCTTGCTTGTGGTGGAGGTCAGCAAGCACCAATTTTGGCAGCTACTGGAGCAAATGTAACTGTCCTTGATATCTCATTAAATCAATTAAAGCAAGATGAATTTGTTGCAAGTCGTGAAGATCTTAATTTAAAAACTGTTCAGGGGGATATGTGTGATCTATCACAGTTTAATAATAATAGCTTTGATATGGTATATTGCCCAGTTTCAGTTACATATATTCCAGATGTTTTACCTGTATTCAAGGAGAGCTATAGAGTATTAAAAAAAGGTGGATTATTTCTTTTTGGAACAGTTAATCCATTTATTTATCTATTTAATGGAGAAAAGTGGGATAAGGGTATATTCCAGGTGACAAATAAGTTACCATTTAATTCATTTGATGAGCTTGATGAAAAAGGCATAGAAGAATTTGTAAGAGATAAAAATGCTATTGAATATAGTCATACCCTAGAGGCATTAATTGGGGGACAAACGAAGGTAGGTTTTCTAATTACTGATTTTTATGAAGATGTGGATAGCGACAAAATTTGCCAGTATAGTGCAAAATACTTTGCTACTAAGGCAATAAAATAAATTTAGCTTTATTGATTTTACATAAATGATAGAGTTGGTGATATTATTGACCTTATGAAAATCAAAGGGTTACCTGTAAGACTCCTTTCTAATAGATATTTACTAGGTAGAGATGAATATATAAAAGAAATTACTATCATTAAGGGATATAACGATGATGAAGCATCAATTAAGAAGATAAAAAATATTATCAAGGAAATATCTCCTAGTAATTAATAAAAATATCCTTTGAAAATTGAAGAGTGTGATAAATATATGTTATAGTTTAATAGTGAATAAATTGAATTTTGTTGTGATTTATTTACAGATTCAATGAAATGGAAAGAAGGACAAGTTAAATGGACAATTGGTTTACAATAGATCATATTGATAAGGATACACATATCATCAGTGAATACCGACATTGGGAAGAAACACATGCTTATCTTTTAAATGGTACTGAAAGAAGCCTATTGCTTGATACTGGTCTTGGTATTTGCAATATTTATGATGAAGTGATAAAGCTGACTGACAAACCAGTAACTGCTGTGGCAACTCATATTCATTGGGATCATATCGGCGGGCATAAGTTTTTTCCTGACTTTTATGCTCATGAGGATGAGTTAAACTGGCTAAATGGAGAATTTCCACTAACTTTGGAACAAATCAAGGACATGGTAGTAGATCGTTGCGATTTGCCAGAAGGTTATAATGTGGACAATTACAGATTCTTTCAAGGTACGCCTACAATGGTTCTAAAAGATAATGATATCATTGATATAGGAGGACGTTCTATTCAAGTGTTACATACGCCTGGTCATTCACCAGGACACATATGTTTTTTTGAAAAGGAACGCGGTTATCTTTTCACAGGTGATTTAGTTTATAAAGATACTTTATTTGCTTATTATCCTTCTACTGATCCGAAAGCCTATTTGAAATCAATTGAGAGAGTTGCAACACTTCCAGTAAAAAAGGTTTTTCCAGCGCATCATAGTTTGGATATACATCCAGAAATACTCATTAGAATGCGGGATGCTTTTAGACATCTGGAATCGGAAGGTAAATTGCATCACGGCAGTGGGACTTTTAAATACAAAGATTTTGCTATCTGGATATAATTACAAATTTCAATTTATAGTTTAATAATATAAGTTTATAAAAAAATGAATAACATTTTTAAATATCACATTATTGAAAAGTAAATGAATGTTGTGGTATTTTTTTGTGCGTAATTCAAAAAAAATATAGCTTAATGGAACATTATGAATAAGGTTCTATTAAAATTACAATAATATGAAAACTATTCTTAAATATAGACAATTTTAATTAAAATTTAGAGAGTTATTTATAAAATAAAGAATAAGTGTTATAATTTTGATGATAATGAAATTTGTTATCAAAACATGCAAAGGAAGTGTCCATATGTTTTTTAATAAAAAATCTGCAGGAAAAGAAATAGAATTAAAAGTAGAAGGAATGATGTGCAATCATTGTGAAATTGCAGTTAAAGAAGCTCTTCAAAAAGTAGATGGAGTAAAAAAAGTAAAGGTGAGCCATTTTAAGAAAAGAGCCTTTATTACATTAGAAGAGGGGAAAGATGTTGAAGTTTTTGAATTAATACATGCTGTAAAAGCTACGGGCTATGATGCTTCTGAAATATAAGAGAATAAAATTTATAGAAGTGCACTCAAAACGCTAGCTATTTTAACCTAACATTTTGAGTGCACTTCATTAACACAAACAATCTTTAAATTTATTAGATCTATAAACAGAGTTCTTGGCTTTAGATGGAGTTTTTACTCTCACTAAAGCTTAGAAATCGTTATCCAGGGACGTACCCGCTCTTTACGCCCACTTTGAAGAAGATGGGAGTGTTAGAGCGGGTAGTCATCGGATAAATTAGTTAGCTTTAAACCTTTCTATGTCATCTAATCCTTGATAAATTTCATCTCTTGCAAAGTTACCTTCATTCAATTCTTCATCACTTTTTTTAAGCAATGCATTGTAAAATTCCACGGCTATTTCATATACTTCAGGTGAATCATTTTTTTCTAATTCCTCAAAGATTAAATCTTCTGCTTTATCATAATTGCCTTCATAAAATAATTTATTTAAAATTATTTTAAATAAATCTGTTGAACCAATTTTTTCGGTATCAATATTTTTATCATTTTCTAAAATAGTTTTACCAAATAATTTTCCTAAGTCGTCTATAGATTTTTTAATACTCATAATATTCCACCTTAATTTTTTTATTAATGATATTGACAATTTATGTTTATTATTTGTGCAAACTCTCTTTATTATTTAATCAAAAAACTAAGCTCTAGTTAATTTTTCTATTGTTTCTTTATATTTAGGATATAGATTTAAAAGAGTATCCCTTTCAAATAATTCAAAGTCCCTAAACTCAAATCCAGGAGATACCATACAGCCAACAAGAGCATATCCTTTGTTGTTCATTGCAGATCCAAAGATGTAGTTTTTAGGCACTAGAACTTGAGGTTTTTCACCTTTTTCTATATCCAAACCTAATTGCTCAGTTATAAGTTCACCTTCAGGGGTAATCATATATATAGTTAAAGGAGAACCACTATGATAATACCACATTTCATCAGATTTTAATCTATGAAAATTAGATACTTCTCCATTTCTTAATAAAAAATATATACTAGTCCACAGTATTCTTTTATCCTCAAAAGTTGTTGTTAAATCTGAATCAGTGATATTTTCAGCTGAAATAAAACTTTCTTTATAATACCCACCTTCAGGATGAGCTGTCATGTCTAGTTTTTCTATAAAATAATTTGCGTCTTTCATATGTATATCTCCTTTTAAAATATAATTTGAAATATATAGTTTTTTTATTTTTACAATAATAAATCGTGATTAAATGAATTTTATGTTTTTATAATTTTAATAAATTTTTATTTGATTTTGTAAAGTTCCTCTCCAAGATAGTTAATTCTAGATATTCCTTCTCCGGTATCAAAGTATATCCATTTAGGGGTTGTCCATAAATATAGAGATTGGGTTTGAATAAGTCTTGTTTCTCCAGTACCATCAAGATTCATTTTATATATGCCATTTAAATAAGCATCATGCTCGTCGGCGATAACAGAGTAATAAATATAATCATTGCATACATTTAAATTAAATATGTTATTATTTTTATATTTATTTGAGGTTAGTAATGTGTTATTTGTTCCATCATTTTTTATTTTGTATATGCCATTTGAAGTACTATAATAAATATAATCATCTACTGGTTGAAAACGAATAAAAGGTTCATTAGCAATTACTCTAACTTCACTTCCATCAGTTTTAGCCATTATAAATTTAGATTCAACCTCATCAGCATTTTTGGAAATATAAATATTAGCATATATCCATCCATTTTTTATACAAAAACCATAGCCCTTATTTATAGAATATTCTTCTTTAATATTAAAGGAGATTTTGCTTTTACTTGAACCATCAGTTTTCATTTTCCATAGCTCTGCTTCTCCATCTTCTAAATTTTTAATATAGTAAATATAATTACCCTCTAATGCTATGGAAAAAGGGAAGAAGTTATCATCGCTTAGTTTTATTTTGTTTTTTCCATCTAGAGTTGTTCTATAAAGTCCATTAGAATTATTAAATGAAAAAATATTATAATAAATATAATTTTTATCTATTATTGTATTACAAACAGGATCATTGATTATTTTAGTATCATTGCTTCCATCTGCTTTTATTCTATGTAGTGAACCTTTGTCACTTGTTTTTCTATAATATATGTATCCTCTATCATAAATTATAGAAGAACCGTTTATCTTGTTGCCAAAATAGTCTTCTTCTTTTGTGGTAAGTTTTTTTATGCTTTCGTTAGGAATAACTCCAGTTCCGCCTAATACTATAAGATTTTTATTAGAAGAATTTTTTTTGCAAATATTATATGTAAAGTTTTGTGTAGCATTACTCGGAGATTTTGACGTTAATATAATAAAAGAGGAATTTTTAGCTGCTAGAGCTGCCCCAGATAATGCATCAGGAAAATTTTCCCCAGAAGCTACATAAACATTAGTATAGTCATAATCAGTAAAATGGTTAATTATTTTTGAATTTGTATCATATCTATCTGTTCCGCCAATTCTTTCTGAAAAAGGAAATTTAGATAAAACAGAATCATTAATAACTCCAGATCCGCCGACTATATAAGATTTAGAAATTTTTTTATTACTTAAAAATTTACTTGTTTCATCTAAAAATGTATCCTTTGGGGATAATATAATAGGAAAACCTTTTTTAGCTGCTATAGGGGCAATAGAAAGGGCATCTGCAAAGCCATTTCCAGAGGCAACAACTATATTGTCACTTATAGTAAAATTATTATACATATAATTTGCAACACTTATAGAAGTTTCATATCTATTTTTACCACTTAGTCTAATAACATTAAGATTATAATTTTTTCTTAATTTATCCTCAATAGATTTAGATATGCTACCATAGCCACCAATAATAAATACTTTTTCTACTTTTAAATTTTTGATTTGCTGTATTTGATCATTATTTAATTTAGATTTAGAATTTAAAAGGATTGGAGAGTTTAGTTGTTTAGCTAAAGGAACTGCGCATAGAGCATCTGCAAAATCTTCACCGCTAGTTATTACTAAATTTTTAGAAACTGACCAACCGGATTTTACTATTTCTTTGCTGGTTTGATATCTATCCTGACCATAAAGTCTAGTAACTTTTGGAGCAGCTAATACTTTTTTAAATGGAATAAAAATAATTAAAATTAATATAAAAATTGAAGATAAAATTTTAGAAGTGATTTTTTTTGTATTCATTAATTTACATAGCCTCCTTTAAATTAAAATATATGGGTTTAAAAATGAAATTATAATGAATAGTATAGAATTTTAAGAAGTGAAATTAAAACAATACTTAATAAAATTTGAAGTTAAGAAAAAGATTAGGATAATTATAGTATAAAGTTAGTATAAAGTAAAGTTTAAATTTACTAAATGTGAACATATATGGTTTATATATTGGAAAGTAATTTGATAATCTCCATATTTTTATTGAATTATTGAGATAATTATGATATCTATAGATAGGGGAATTTTTGCTATATTTTATAGACGAAATAAATTAAACAAGAGGAGATATTGATGCAATCAAAGAAAATTTTCAAGATAATATTTAAAGTTTTTTTAGTAGTTTTTATACTTTTAATAGCAGGAGTAGTTTTTATAAACTATAGACTTAGTAGTTATGCTAAATTACCTGAAGGAGTAGTAAGGGTTACAAATAAGGAGGAGTATTATAAAGCTATAGAGAAGGCTATGTGTAATTATGATGAAAAATTAACTGTAGCTATTACAGATATGGAGGATGACTCATATTATAATATAGATACTGTTGAAAAAGTTTTACGTAATAATCCACAATTAAATGATATTTGTATTGATGCTGAAGGAAATGAAAAAGTACTTACAATTCCAATAGAAATGAACATTGATTTTAAATATTCAGAAGATGTGAAAGTATTAAAGAATAGAGAAAAAGCCGTACAAGCTAAAGTTAAAGAAATTATAAGTAAAGTAATTAAACCAGGAATGAAAGATTATGAAAAAGAATTAGCACTACATGATTATCTAGTTAATAATGCAAAATATGATGTTAGAATTGATAAGGGCTCTATGCCTAAGGAATCTAACACGGCCTATGGTGTATTAATAAATAAATTAGGGGCTTGCGTTGGATATTCCGATGCTATGAAAAGACTTTTAGATGCTGCTAACATAGAATCGAAAATTATAGTTGGTAGTGTTATTACGGAAGAAAATTGGAGTGGACATGCCTGGAATTTAGTTAAAATTGGAGGACAATATCACCATTTAGATGTAACTTGGGATGACCCTATAAATGAAGATGGTTCTAATACACCTAGACATACTTATTTTAATATTTCTGATGCTCAAATAAAAAAGACTCATCAATGGGATGAAAAGAGTTATCCTAAATGTAACAGTACAAAATTTAACTTTAAAAATTTAGGCTTATCAGAAAAGGATGGTAATGGAAATACAATATTAACAATACATAATTATGATGAATTTTATTCTACTATACAACAAGCGGTGGTTAAAGGAAAAAAAGATGTAAGTATAAATATATTAAACTTTAATAAAGATGTATATGATTTAGAGAATGTAGTTAATAAAGTTTATAGATCTATAGGTAAAGAGGGACCTTATTCTTGGGTAGAGGAGGAAGATGATATAAATAATTCAAAAATAATTACCTTAACTTTTGAATAGAAAACACTTTGATAATAAAGATATAAAAAAGATACCTGTGTGAAAATCACAAGTATCTTTATTTTTGACATTAAAAAACAATTTTAGTATCATTATAATTTATAATTGTAAGCTTTTTAATTTATTTAGAAAAATGTTTAATAAATTTTGTAACAATTATCTTAGAAACTTATTTCTATATTTTCATAGCTTTTAAGTCTTGAATATGTTAAATTAGAGCATTTAATATTGGTTAATCTTTTTAGTACAGCGCTCTCTGAAACATTAAAATATTTTGCCACTTCTTTAATAGATTTAAAATTACCGGTGTATATTTTGTTTTTAGGCATAAGTATTTTGCCAGCAAATTCGGCAGCCTCTAATTCTTCTATATATAAATCCCTTTCTGTTTTACAGTTTTGTGGTAATTCATGATGTCTTAAATAAATATGACCTAGTTCATGAGCTAATGTAAAGTTAAGTCTGCAGTGTTTGGAAATTTTGAATGGATAATGGATTTTATTTCTATTAACAATTATTAAAAAACTATTATTTTCTTTTGAATATACTGTAGCTACATCAAAACTATCCGATAAATTAGCCATTGATTTTATTTGTATAGGTAAACTTTGATTTTTTTCAATTTTTAATATAAGTTCAACACAATCTAAGGGCCAATGTTTTAATTTAAAATATTCTATAAAAATTTGTACTCTTTTATTTATATAATCAATCCTATGCTTAGGGATTTTATCTAAAGTATAATATTTATTTTTATAATAATTATCCATGTGATCCCTCCATATTATAAAAGAACAAATGTTCTATAGTTCTATTATAATACGAATCAATTACCAAGTAAAGGAAAAAACAAATAATTATTTATTCTTGTTTTTAGTTAAATAAAAGTTTGCAAATTCTTTTATAGCTTTTATATCTTCTTTAGGTAATTCACAGGCAACTCTATTCATAATAGTTAAAATTTCAGAGTCTTTATCATGGATAGTTTTTGCTAATCTTATGGTGTCTGCTAATTCTCCATCAGCCTTTCTAAAAATATGTTCAGTATATTTTTCATGCTCTATACTTTCATCAATATAACCTGCTTTAATCATTAATTCACCATAACTTATTCCAAGATGTGGTGCTAGTGATTTTAATGTATTAGGTGAAGGATTTCGGCGCTCACCAGATTCTATGCGGGAAATTTCTGTGTTACTTATGTGAGAGAGTTCAGCAAGTTGTCTTTGAGATAGACCCTTTTCTGTTCTAATATTTTTAAAAAATTCACCAAATTTCATAATAACAATCCTCCTACAAAACAATTATACAATAAATGTTACCGATAGGCAATAGAAATAGCAGTGATATATTTGACATGTGGTTACAGTATCTGGTAAGATTGTATTGTAACTTAATAGAAACAAAAGTGGAGGGATATAAATTGCAACCTAATAAAAAATATATTTTAGAGCTTATTAATAAAAATAATTGGTCACAAAATAAATTTGCTAAAAAAGCAGGAGTTTCAAATGCAACTATAAGTAGGTGGATTAATGGAAAAAGGGGGGCTGGTCCAGAATTAATAGCAGGTATAATTAGGGCTTTTCCTAATGAATCTATAAACAAGCTATTTTTTTTATAGATGTTGTTGCTGTCAGGTTACAAAAGTCAACAGATTAATGCTAAAAAGAATAGTCATCGGATAAAACATTAAAAATAGTATTGTATAAGGGGGATATAATAATGGCTAAATACAGACAGCTTTATACAGAATTTTGGAAGGATGGTTTTGTGGTGGAATTAGAACCAGAAGAAAAATATTTTTATCTCTACTTATTAACTAATGCTAATACTTCACAATGTGGAATTTATGAACTACCTAAAAAAATTATAGAGAATGAAACAGGATATAATAGAGAAACTGTGGATAATCTTATTAAAAAATTTGAGGAATATAAAAAAATAATTTATTCAGAAGAAACTAAGGAAATTATTATACTAAATTGGTTTAAATATAATGAACCTAATAATATTAATGCTATTAAATGTGTGAATAAGGAACTTAAAAAGATAAAAAACAGAAATTTTGTTAAGGAATTATATTCTCAATACTCTAAAAGTGGATTAGAAGTAGATAAATTATTTTATGAAATAGAAGATAGTTTTATTAAGGACAAAAATAATAAAGTTAAAGATATTTATATTTCAATAACTGACCATGGTAATAGTGACTATGGTTATAAGAATATAAATAGTAAGTTTGAAAATAAGTCTATAGATATAGATAAAAATATTGAAATAGAAACTAGTAATAAGCATATTGCTAGGGGGGATGAAGGGGCTTATAAGGGTTCTGTAAGTAAAGAAATAATAAATAATAAACAAAAAGAAATAAATAATAAAGAAGAAGTAATAAGCAATAGTTGTTGTAGTAATAAAGAAAAAGGGAGTAAATATAATAATATAAACAAAAATAGTAATTGTGAATTTAAAAGTCAAGAAGAGCTTAAGTTAAATAACGCTGTAAAAAGTGATGATTTTAATAAAGATGTAGATATAACAACAACTACAGGAAAGAATGCAACAGCTACAGAGGAAGAAGTAGGTGAAATTGAATCTTGTAGAGCCAATGTTAAAAACATAAGGGATGTTATAGCTGTTTTTGAAAATAATATACACAAAATGGCGCCCATAGAGAGGAAAAAAATTATAGGTTGGAGTAATAAATTTAGCTACGATGTAATTGTTATGGCTATAGAAGAAGCTATATTTAATAATATAAAAAACATAGGATACATAGAAAAAATTTTAGATACTTGGTTTTCTAAAGGTTTAACTTCTATTGAGGATATAAAATCTTACAAAGCAAGATGGAAAGAAAAAAAGAAGAAAACAAAATCTAAAGAAAACACTGTGGATAGATGGAATGATTTTGAACAAAGAGAATATGATTTTGAAAAGTTAGAAAGAAAGTTATTAGGCTGGGAAATGGCTTAAAAAAGAGGGGGGTTTTAAATGTATAATTTACTTGAAAAATATAGAAATGGTGATATGAGTGCTTTAAATGAAATTATAGAAAATTTTAATCCACTTATATTGAAAGAGGCATCAAGATGGAGAATAGGATGTTATGAGTATGAAGATTTGGTGCAACATGGTTATCTTTCAGTTATAAAGGCTGTTAATATGTTTAAAGGTGAAGAAAGTAAGTTTGTTCCTTATTGTATAAATGCAATTAAAACAAATTATAAAGCTCTCTTAAAAGGAGAGATAAAGCACCATAGAGAAATACCAGATGAAAATATATTAAATAAAGGCAATGAATATATGTTTACCATAGAGGATGAAATAATAGCCTATGAAAAAACAAAGGAGATATATGAAGCAATAGATAAGCTTACACAAGAGGAAAAACAGGTTATAAATGATTTTTATATTAAAAATAATAGTCTTAATAAAGTAGCAGAGGACACAAATAAAACTTATAATTCCGTAAGATACACTAAAGATAAAGCAATAAAAAAACTGCAAAAAATACTTGAAGAGCATAGTTAAGGATAGAGTAGAGGAAATGTAACTCAGATTCATACTTCATCTGAGCAAGTGATTTACACCAAATCGTAGATTTGGGTTCTCTACTTAAAGGGTGGTGAATTCCATGTATGACCAATTAATAATGCTTATAAGTAATGTGGGATTTCCTATAGCAGTTACTCTATATCTTTTATTAAGGATAGAAAAAAAGCTTGAGGAATTGACTAAAGCTTTAAATTCCCTTGATAAATCTATACTTTCAGCTATAGAGCACCAAAAAGATGAGTATTTCACTAAAAAGTGAGATGCTCACTTTTTATATTTAGAAAACCACCTGTTACGCGGATATGTTCAGAATATCTTTAGTTATGATTACGTAAAAAAATATCCTCCTTTTATTAAAAAAATCACTGCAGTTTATATCTCCTAGTCATATATATAGGTGAAAACAAAAACAAACAAAAAATAAGGAGGTAACAAACTATGGCAGTAAGTAAAAATCTTTTAGAAAGAAATCTGGCTCTAGAATATCAAGATGGCTTAGATAAGAAAGGAAAGGCCATCATGAAAAAGGCTACCTATAAAAATGTAAAACTAGCTGTAGAACCAGAAGCACTTATGGAGGTAGTGGATGCAATAAATCCATTAATGCCAGAGGGCATATCAGAAGCTAGGGTAGTAGAAAATTACGTATTATTAAAATAATTAAAAAGGGGGTATAACTTATGAGTACAAAAAAATATTTAAATTTAGTCTTTAGAACTACAGAGGATTCTACTTCAACTATAAAGATCCCAAAGGTTAAAGAGGATGTAACAGAAGAGGAAATAAAAAATTGTGGTAAGTCTATAATAGATCAGAACATATTCCAAACTAAAAATGGAGATCTTTCAAGTCTTAAAGTTGCTAGGATTATAACAACAGATACAGAAGAAATTAAAGTAGAGGAATAGTTAAGAAACTCTCACATTAGTTGGCATTTAATAAGGAAGTAAGAGGAGAACTTTATTTAGGAGTAGCCGATATTTGGTATTGGTATGATAACACCCCTAATGCATTTGTGCGTTAGGGGTGTTATTTAATAATACCTGCTCTATTAGCGTAGTATAGATACGAAAAACCCGAATTGGATAATAACTCATTTGGCTCTTTTCGTAAATCAAGCTGTTTAGTGATAACTTTCATTGCGTCATATGTGGTAATACCTACCGTTGCTCAATAATTTCCTACAGTCATCTCAGTTAGAAGCAATACATCTTTAAATCCTACATTTATTTTGGGTATCGTTAATACATTTTGAATGGCGCAATTTAAGCACAAATCCCTAGAGTTAGGAAAAGATTTATTATAAGCACGCGGCAAATAGGAACTGTGATCTGTTCCTATTACAAAAGAATTCCTAGTAATATGTCTCTCAAGTTTTGCAAGATATTTTACCAAGGGCTTAGCACCTTTTATCCATGCTTATCCAGATATTATCTTTATTTCATTGAATAATATCTTGTTCTTTCATAAAATCGTGCAGATGTGATAGAATTTTATTGTAATGAACCATCGTATGTAAGCCAGGCCAAGCTGTCTCAGTTTTATGTATATTTAAAAATCTTTCACTTTGTGTGCTAAATTTTATGTTATGAGTTAATTGTAACCTTGACAAGCGTTGAATAGTTTTTTTTCAAGCGCTGACATAATTTCTGATTGAAATAAATCTAATGAGTCAATTAGATGATAATACTCCCGCTCCATAAGGTAATTTAGTTCCGGTGATAATTGATATTGAGGAAGTCCACCTGGAACAATTATACGTACTTCATCCCAATATAAAATAGCATTACTAAGCTATACATTATCTTCAATATTAATTTGAGGATAATATAAAATAGGATGCATTTTATTCCTCCTATAGAAAATATGGGTATGTATTAGAAGCAATTAGATTTAAAGTTCCTAATAAGATTATCAAATTCTGTTTGCTTCATTGTTACATACATATTTTTGATATAATATTCTTCAAAGCGGCAGAGATTCTTGTATGACAATCCACAACTTTTTAAGATAGCAAATCTATGCTTACACCGAATAGTTTTATCTGTAGGTTCTTTAAAACTCATTCGAATAAAAACAATTTCATATTTTGCATAAACAGCAAAGAAATAAGCAATCGGAACATAAAATACCGAAAGTATAATTGGAATACAAAAACTAACAATTGAGTCAAGAATCCCGATTGTTTGATAAGACGCTAAAGCTTCTTTAAATGTACAGCAGATAAATATAAATCCAGCTATAGCTAATAGCCATGTCAATAATT
The DNA here is from genome assembly GCF_054768115.1 of Clostridium sp. CTA-6. NCBI lineage: Bacteria > Bacillati > Bacillota > Clostridia > Eubacteriales > Clostridiaceae > Clostridium > Clostridium sp. CTA-6. The sequence goes on along the minus strand of NZ_BAAAAU010000003.1, from coordinate 348,567 downwards.
TTTTGACTATTATAAATTCTTCTTTCATTCCAGCAACAGCATCTAACATAAAAATAAAGGTAAGGACAGGTATAATAGCCAATTCTGCTATAAGGCTAAAGGTAAAAACGCTGATAATAAACTCAACAAAGACTGTAAATTTCAAATTATTAATTACCATATTGAAAAAATAGTGTGTATCTATATGCTCTTCCACCGCCTTAAAACATATTGGAATACCTGCAAATAATACCCAAACAGTAACATCTTTGATATATATCCATTTCCAAAGTGATAAAAATGTCCACCAATATACTAATAATCCAGCATAGCAAATCATTATAAAAAACGGAATAACGAGCTTCTTTGTGCATGCTGCTCGAAGTACTCCTTTTGCTGCTTTTCTAGTTCTGGATGAAATGAAAACAAATGCTATAAATATCAATAACCAGATACCAGTTGCGATTTCACGATTAGAAAAAATATTGTTTAATACATTTAACATCATGTCCCTGTGCCTCCTAATGTTAATATAGCACATCATGGTAATTGCCTCAAGATAAAGCACAACATAAAGCACAACATCCGTTCATCTTCACTAAAACAGGAAAAAGTCTATTTTGGCTTTGTCAATCTTAGGAAAACCTATATTGGAAAATCCCGACCAATTAAAAACTAATAGAATCAAATACTTAATAATCAAGTAGAAAAAATATTTAATATACCCCGTACAGTGTCGCACAATACGATATAACTCTTCTAGATTACCATCGTAGACTCTTTTATTACCTCATATGGAGGTGGATATTCTTTCTTCATCTCTCAACTTCTTAACCTCTTTTTTCATAGCTTCCAGAGCGGGGTTGACTGAACGGCGGTTTACGCCAGAGATATCGGCTATTCACTATTGATGCATTTCGGATTAATTCCTTTATTTTGGAAGTGAGCTCAACTCAAGGCTTCGCAAGGATCCCCGGGTATGTAAAGAAATTGTAAATACAATTTCTTTAATTTAATTTTGAATTGTATATATTGAAAAATTATAAAGAATACAATATGATTATAAGAAAACATTTAAAGAGGTGATTTCTTATGAAACCCAAAGTAGCCTTTATATGCGTTCATAATTCTTGTAGATCTCAAATGGCAGAAGCTTTAGGAAAGCTATTTGCATCAGATATTTTTGAATCTTATTCTGCTGGAACAGAAACTAAACCAGTAATAAATCAGGATGCCGTAAGAATTATAAAAAAACTATACGGAGTGGATATGAATGAATGCCATACTTCCAAACTTTTAGATGATATTCCTGAAATCGATATTGCTATAAAAATGGGATGTAATGTGATATGTCCATTTTTACCAGCAAAACATACAGAGGATTGGGGGTTAGAAGATCCTACAGGTAAAAGTGATGAGGAATTTATTAATACAGCAAAAATCATAGAACATAAAATTAAAGATTTAGCAAATAGAATTAAAAATAAACAAATCGATTTAGATAAGTAAATGTAGATAAAACATATAAATTTTTTATTAGTGAAATTAAATTAGAAAAATTTATTTGGTTACAAATTAGTATGATTTTTCAGAACGTTTTTAAAAAAATTTATAATATACATTACTATATTTATAAAAGAGACTATAGGGATTAATGACCTATAGTCTCTTTTTTATTAGAATAAAAACATTATCTATATAAAAATTTTAAAAGCTATATTTGCAAGGTTAATATTTTCATGTTCACATTTAATATATTATTTGCATAATATACTCCTATATAGATAAATGTTTATGTATCAGTAATTTAATGTTGATAAACATAAAACATATTGACATTATATAGAGTGTGATCTATACTATATATAGATAAACATCTATATAGGAGGGGTTTAATGAGCTTAAATTATGATGATAATGCAAAAATTATTAAAGCACTATCAGATGGTAATAGATTAAAAATAATTGATATATTGTCCTGTGGAGAAAAGTGTGCTTGTGATATATTAGAACACTTTCAGTTTACACAACCGACACTTTCCCATCATATGAAGGTTTTAATTGATTGTGGATTGGTGAAGTCTAGAAAAGAGGGGTTATGGAGTCACTATTCATTAAATATTACTAATTGTAATAAATTAATTTTATTTTTCATGAATATCATAACGGATACAGATGATTGTATCTGTAAGAATAAATCAAAATGTGATTGTAAATAAAAAAATGAGGAGTGAATAAGAATGAAAAAAATGATAATTTTTGATCCAGCTATGTGTTGTTCAACAGGAGTGTGCGGTCCATCTGTTGATCCAGAATTATTGAGGGTAGCTACAACAATAAACAGATTAAAAAATAATGGAATATTAGTTGAAAGATATAATCTAACTAGTAATCCACAAATGTTTGTGGACAATAAGGAAATAAATGAAATTCTAAATAAAGAAGGAGTAGAAATACTTCCAGTTACAATGGTTGATGGTATTATTGTAAAAACAAAAGCGTATCCAACTAACAAGGAATTTTGTGAATTATTGGATATATCAGAAGATTATTTGAAAATTACTATAAAAAACCCATCTAAAGGTTGTAATTGTAAAGGTGGATGTTGCTAAAAAGAAAGAGGGGGATATAATGTTTAAAAAATTTAATGTGAAAGATATGAATCTAACTAAATATTTATTTTTTACTGGTAAAGGTGGAGTTGGTAAGACTTCAACGGCTTGTGCTGTAGCAGTAACTTTAGCTGATGAAGGTAAAAAAATTATGCTTGTTAGTACAGATCCAGCTTCGAATCTTCAAGATGTTTTTAATACAAAATTAAATAATAAGGGAGTTACTATAAAAGAAGTTCCTAATTTAGTGGTTGCAAACTTTGAGCCAGAAGAAGCGGCTGCTGAATATAGAGAAAGTGTAATATCTCCTTATCGTGGCAAACTACCAGAAGTAGTTTTGAAAAATATGGAGGAACAGCTTTCAGGTTCATGTACTGTTGAGATTGCTGCATTTAATGAATTCTCAACCTTTATAACTGATAAAAAAGTAGAAAAAGAATATGACCATATTATATTTGATACAGCGCCAACAGGTCATACCTTGAGGATGCTACAGCTTCCTTCAGCATGGAGCAATTTTATTAATGAAAGTACACATGGTGCTTCATGTTTAGGACAGCTTTCAGGACTTGAAAGCAAAAAAGAAGTTTATAAAAATGCAGTAAATACTCTAGCGGATAAGGATAAAACTACACTTATACTTGTATCACGCCCAGAAGTATCACCTTTAAAGGAGGCTGAAAGAGCTTCTAAAGAACTCCAAGATATAGGAGTAAACAATCAAGTTTTAGTTATTAATGGAGTACTTGAAGAGCATGAAGATTATCTTTCTAATGCTATTTATACTAAACAACAAAAAGCATTAGAAGATATTCCACAATCATTAAAGACTGTTGAAACTTTTCAAATTCCATTAAGACCGTATAATGTAACAGGTTTAGAAAATGTAAGAGCTTTTTTAAAGAATAATAATATTAAATATAATGATGAAAAATTAAACACTACTAATGTACCTAAATTAAATAAGGTAATAGAAGATTTATATAATACTGATAAAAAAGTAATATTTACAATGGGTAAAGGTGGTGTAGGTAAAACTACAATAGCTGCTGCAATTGCCGTAGGATTAGCTAAGAAAGGAAAGAAAGTACATTTAACAACTACTGATCCAGCAGATCATTTAAAATTTGTGTTAGATGAAAGTTATGGAATAACTCTAAGTCATATAGACGAAAAAAAGGAACTAGAAAAATACAAAGAAGAGGTATTAAGCAAAGCACGAAAAACCATGAGTGAAGATGATATTGCTTATGTTGAAGAAGATCTAAGATCACCTTGTACTCAAGAAATAGCAGTATTTAGGGCATTTGCAGAAATAGTTGAAAGGTCAGAAAATGAGGTTGTAGTTATTGATACAGCACCAACAGGGCACACTTTATTACTTTTAGACTCTACTCAAAGTTATAATAAAGAAATTCAACGTTCACAAGGAGATATTCCAGAATCAGTTAAGAAGCTTTTACCTAAGCTTAGAAATGAGGAAAATACAGAAGTAATCATCGCAACATTAGCTGAAACTACTCCTGTTTATGAGGCTTTAAGATTGCAGAAAGATTTAAATAGAGCTGGTATTCACAGTAAATGGTGGGTTATCAATTCAAGTTTCTATGCAACCAATACAACAAATTCTATCTTAAAGGTAAAAGCCAACAATGAGGTACAGTGGATTAACAAAGTGAATGAAATATCTAAAGGTAATTTTGCAGTTATAGGATGGATGCCTGAGGAAGTTAAGGGGGAGATACTTAACCGCTTAATAAAATAAGCGTAATTCCACTATAAAGTGACAGTACAAATTTTGTAGTGGAATTTTTAGAATATTATATAGGGCATGATTAGAATATTAATTTAAGGAGGGATAATATGTCTCTAGATAAGAAAAAAGAAAAGAAAGGTCTTGGAGTATTTGAGCGGTATCTTACTATATGGGTAGCACTTTGTATTGTAGTAGGAATACTTATTGGTAGATTTATTCCTATTATACCTGAAACTTTAAATAAATTTGAATATTATAATGTATCCATTCCAACTGCTTTCTTAATTTGGCTTATGATATATCCAATGATGCTAAAAATTGATTTTAGTAGTATAGTAGATGCAACTAAAAAACCTAAGGGATTAGTAGTTACTTGTGTTACTAATTGGCTTATAAAGCCATTTACAATGTATCTTATAGCATCATTTTTCTTAAAGGTTGTGTTTAAATCTTTTATTTCAGCAAGTCTTGCTACAGAGTATTTAGCAGGAGCAGTATTATTAGGAGCAGCACCATGTACAGCTATGGTATTTGTATGGAGTTATCTTACTAAAGGGGACCCAGCTTATACTTTAGTTCAAGTAGCCGTAAATGACCTTATTATATTAATAGCTTTTGCTCCAATTGTTGCATTTTTATTAGGAGTAAGTAATGTTACAGTTCCATACGGCACATTAATTTTATCAACTATATTATTTGTAGTTATACCTCTTACAGCAGGATATTTAACAAGAAAATCTGTTATAAAGAATAAGGGAATAAAATATTTTAATGATGTATTTTTAAAGAAATTTGATAATATAACTGTTATGGGATTGCTTTTAACTTTAATTATTATTTTTTCATTCCAAGGAGAGATTATACTAAATAATCCACTTCATATTTTATTAATTGCAGTGCCACTTACAATTCAGACATTTTTAATATTTGGGATTGCTTATGGATGGGCAAAACTATGGAAATTACCTCATGATATTGCTGCGCCAGCAGGGATGATAGGAGCGAGTAATTTCTTTGAATTAGCAGTTGCGGTTGCTATATCATTATTTGGATTAAAATCAGGAGCAGCCCTTGCTACAGTGGTTGGTGTTTTAACAGAAGTACCTATAATGCTAACTCTTGTTAAAATTGCTAATAATACAAGGGGATGGTTTCCAGTGAAAAATATAGAGAAATAATAAATAAATTTTAAACCACACTTCTATTAGAGTTATTAAGGAGGTTATAGCATATGAAATGGGAATATAAAGTTATTGGAATTAATTCTGTGCAAAATTTAGGTGAGCCCGGAGATTTACGAAAGGAACTTAATAATTATGGAAAAGAAGGATGGGAACTTGTAGGTGCTTTGACCAAACCTCATGAGGGAATAGGATGGATTCCAAAACCAGATAATGGTTCAGTAATATTTAAAAGAGCACTTAGTATAGAATAGGTGAGAATTATATAAATTATGAAAAGATAATTAAAAATTAATTATATTTTCCTCAGGCTGTTTATAAACATATTTTGTAAACAGCCTTTTAAATTTATACAAAAAGAATTTTTATTATTTATGTAGAATATATATTATAGACTAAAAATGCCCGATAGGCTTCTATGGAGGATAAAAATGCTTACCACCAGTAAATAAAATATATTCTTGTTACTTATCTATTTTCTACTATTATTCTTGCTACTCTTTCCGCTACTTCACCTGTAAATGCTATACATTGATTCATATGCTCTTTTGAACCTAATTGCATGCCTTTTGTTAGAAATCTACAGCAAAGACTTTTGTGTTCTTTTTTAAAATCATCATGTAATTTTTTACTTAGTTCCATGGATTTTTCAACTATAGGGTCTTTTGCTTCTTTTCTACCAAACACCATACCAAGTGCCATTATTCCACCTGCTATAGCTCCACAAGTACATCCTGAGCCTCCCATCCCTACTGGAAATCCTGATGCCATAGCTATAGCATCATCTGAAACTTCTATTTTAAATTCATCTCTAATAGTTTTAACTACTGCTTCTGAACAATAAAAATCTCCATTTCTATAGTAATTTTCAGCAACTTCTCTTATTTTATTAAAGTCAATATTATCCATCATATTACCTCCAAAATTATTATTTAGTTGTAAACTATTTTTATTCTAAGCTAAAGTTCATATCAATATGAATAAACTTATTATTTATTGTAATATTCTGCATTGCAAGTTATTTTCCTCTTACTCGATTTAGAATAAAAACATTATTTATGTAGAAATTTTAAAAGTTATGTCTATAAGTTTAATTATTATTTTAATTTTATATTTGATTTTTATTAGTATTTAAATAATATTAGTGTTAAGTAATCTATTTTGCACAATATATAACTTAGAGTATAGTTAATACTTTCAGGTTCACATTTAATATATTATTTGTATAACATACTTCTATATGGATGAATGTTTATGTATGGGTATATTTAGTGCTGATAAATATAAAGTACATTGACACTATATAGAATGTGATCTATACTGTGCATAGATAAATATCTGTATTGGAGGGAACTCAATGAACTTAAATTATGATGATAATGCAAAAATTATTAAAGCATTATCAGATGGTAGTAGATTAAAAATAATTGATATGTTGTCCTGTGGAGAAAAGTGTGCTTGTGATATATTAGAACATTTTGATTTTACACAGCCAACACTTTCTCATCATATGAAGGTTTTAATGGATTGTGGCCTTGTAGAATCTAGAAAAGAAGGCTTATGGTCACATTATTCATTAAATATTACTAATTGTAATAAATTAATTTTATTTTTTATGAATATTATAACGGAAACAGACGACTGTATCTGTAAAGATAAAACAAAATCTAAATAATAAAAAACTTAGTTAAGAGAATTAAATTATATTACATTAAGATAATGAAGTTTTACAAAAAAAGTTTGGATAGTACCTAAGAACCTTACGACTTTAGTCGTGAGAGGTTCAGCACTGAATAGTTAAAGTAGGGAGGAAAAAAGATGAGTGATTTAAAGAAGATGAGTGATTTAAAAAAGATAAATAATTTTAAAAAGGTAGATGTTAGAAATGCTGTCCGTAATAGTTATAGAAAGATAGCTATTGGAAATGCAAAAGAGGATGGCTGCTGTGGTGGAAGTATTAATCTTAAAAAATCTTCCATAGAGATATCACGTAAGATTGGATATTCTGATGAAGAAATATCAACTGTTCCAGAGGAAGCTAATATGGGGTTAGGTTGTGGAAATCCCCAATTAATAGCTAATATTAAAGAAGGAGAGACTGTTATAGACCTTGGAAGTGGAGGAGGATTTGACTGTTTTTTAGCTTCAAAGAAAGTTGGGACTAAGGGATATATTATTGGAGTTGACATGACTCCAGAGATGATTAGTAAATCAAGAGTTATGTCTAGGAAATATAGGTATAGAAATGTAGACTTTAGATTAGGTGAAATTGAAAATCTTCCTGTAGCAGATAATACCGCGGATGTAATTATTTCAAATTGTGTTATAAATTTATCTCCAAATAAACAAAGAGTATATAATGAAGCTTATCGTGTATTAAAAAAAGGTGGTAGAATTGCTATTTCTGATATAGTTCTTATTAGAGAATTGACCAAGGAAATGAAGCAAGATGAGAAACTTTATTGTGGATGAGTTACTGGGGCATCTTCAGTTGAAGAATTAAAAGTATATTTAGAAAAGGCTGGCTTTAGTGATATTAAAATTGAAACTAAAGAAGTCTCAAAGGAATATGCTGAAAAATGGGGACATAACTTAAAGGTTGGAGAATATATTATGTCTGCATCAATAAAAGCAATAAAATAATAATTTAAAAGGAGTGGAAAAAATTTTTTCTGCTCCTTTTTTGAATGTAAGGAGTGCCGCTTATGACCTTAAATGAATACATAAAGCTTGGAGAACTGTAGCGAGTAGAAAGAAAAATAGTAACTTGTACAAAGTTTCCTTGTTAAATAAAGCTGTTGTTAGAATACAAGTTGTATTGCTTTGTTTTTTTATTTCATAATATGCAGTAAATATTGCCTTCTAAGAGTGACCAAAGTAATAGAAGATCTATTAAAAATATAGGCTAACACCTTTGAGTTGATTATCATACATTATTATTGATATAGAATGTATGCACAGGGAAAGGAGAATTTAAATTGAATGGATCGTTACTAGATTTATTAAGGAGTGGAGGATATATACTATATGTTAGGCATGGGGAAGCGACTGTTGGAGAAGACCAACCTAATCTAAATTTTCTATACTGTTTTACTCAAAGAAATCTTTCGGAAACAGGAAGAAGACAAGCAATTTACTATGGTCAAATTATTCGTAATTTACAAATTCCTATTAATTATCCCGTCTTAACAGGCCCGCTTTGTAGAACCATAGAAACGGCACAATTGGCTTTTGGAACGGCAAATGTTCAAATAGACCCATTTTGGTTTCAGATTTATAGGCTAAGTGGAAATCTATTTACTGCAGAGCAACGAAGAATACTAGATTCTCTTCAGACAAGGTTGGAAATTATACCGCCTCAGGGTAGTAATATGGTCATTGTCGCTCATAGCTTTCCAAAAGGAATTGGTTTGGGCCAAATCCCAGACATGGGAACAGTAATTGTTAAACCGCTGGGGCAGGGGAATGGTTACGAAGTTGTTGCTAAATTGTCCTTAGCAGATTTATTGAATTTAGAAAAACACTGATAAGAGAAAACAAAGTCCATATCGAATGCCTTGGACTTAAGCATATGGACGTTGTAATTATGTTTAAAGGTATTATTTACTAATCACCAATGATTAATTGACTTTCATCGTTAAAGAAAGGTTTAGAACAAGCTCGACCCGAGGTTTCACAAGGATCCCCAGGGTATGTAAGCTATATTTTATTATTACAATTCATCAATTATAACAAATCTCATAGGTAAGTGGTAATTCATCTTTCAATTTACCGAGCTGAAAAAAGTATATATCAATCTAAATTAAGTGAAATGGTAGGTGTATCTCGTCAAACAATTAGTTCCATTGAAACATGACAATTTTGTCTATCGGCGAAATTGGCTTTAGTAATTTGTATAGCCTTAAATAAAAAATTTGAAGATATTTTTTATTTTGATTAAGAATTGTGGTAAGGCTATAGTAGACAAGAACATATTCCAAAATAAAAGTGGAGATCTTTCAAATCTTAAAGTTGCTAGGATTATAACAACAGATACAGAAGAAATTAAAATAGAAGAATAATTACAAAAGCTCTCACAATGTGGGAGCTTTTGTTCATTAGATTCATAAGGAATTTGTAAACATAATTAAATTTATTTAGTTTAAATATTGACAAACAAAATAAATGAGCATATAATTTATTTTGTTAGATTAAGTATAAACTAACAAAATTAAAGCGGAGGAATACAAAATGCATGAAAATAATATATTAAACAATTTAATGCACATTGCCAGACAACCCTTTATGTTCTTTAGAAATGAAGTACAGGAAAAGACAGACAATGCTTTTGAAACATTACGTTTATTGGCCAATGAAGAAAATGTTACGGCAGGTCGTATTGCTGAACACTTAGATATAAAACCATCAAGCGTAACTCAGATTATTAAAAAACTCCAGGATGTAGGAACAGCTGAACGTGTAAAGTCTGAAGAAGATGCTAGGGTTACTTATGTATTGATAACTGATAAGGGAAGAGAAAGTTTAAAAGATAGAGGGGATATTTCAGAAAACCTGAAAGTTAAGTTATTTAAAGGTTTTGAAGAAGATGAACTTGAAAAGTTAGATGATTATTTAACTCGTATGTTAGAAAACATTTCAAGTGAAGATTTTCAAAAAAAATTAAGTGAAATTTTCGGTGATGATAAAATGTGGCAGCGATTTGGTAAAATGTCAGCACACTTCGGACGTGCGCGCGAACATATTATTCGTGAACATATGTTAAATCACAGTGACTTTGGTGGCTTTAGAGGTTTCGGCGATCACGGAAGATTTGGAGAAAGGAGGCATAAATAATGGACGGAGACAGACATGATAATAATTCAGTACGTAAAGATGGAACCAAATTTTCATTTAGACAATTTGCCAAATTAATTACAACAACAAAACCTAAATATTATCTTTTGGTTATTGGGGTAATCTTCTTGATTATATCATCTAGTGTTCAAATTTATGTTCCAAAATTGGCAGCATCTTTAGTAAACAATTTTTCTAAAGGAATGGATTATTCACTGTTATTAAAAGTTGTTTTGTTATTTATTGCTTCTGCAATTGTTTCAGCAATTGGTGGAACTATACTAGGTGTTTTTGGTGAAAATGTCATTCAAAATTTGAGAAAAACACTATGGATAAAACTAACTACACTTAAAGTAAAATATTTTGATACAGTGAAAGCTGGTGAAATATCAAGCCATTTGGTAAATGACACTATGCAAGTAAAGCAACTACTTGCTGCTACTTTTCCTCAAACATTAGCCAGTGTAATACTTGTCGTTGGATCAGTATATATGATGATTAAAATGGATTGGCATATGTGCGTGGCTATGTTAGTTGCAGTACCAATTGTCATAATTGTAATGATCCCAATTATGACATTTGGAGCAAAAGTTGCTCATACTAGACAAGATGCACTTGCACAGTTTAATGGAATTGTTAGTGAAACATTAAGTGAAATTAGACTAGTAAAAATATCTAATGCAGAAAAACAAGCACAAACAGGTGCAAATAATAAAGTAGATAAATTGTTTAAAGTAGGAAAGAAAGAAGCAATCTTTGATGCAACAATGCAACCATTTATGATGATGATATTTATGAGTATGGTTTTTGGTTTATTAGCTTATGGTATGCATCGAATTGCTATAGGCGCAATGGCAATAGGAACATTAATGAGCTTTTTAATGTATTTATTTAATTTAATTGGAGCAATGCCTAGTATTGCAACCTTGTTCTCAGAAATGGCTAAAGCTGCTGGTTCAACAAAGCGTGTACAAGAATTGCTTAGCGAAGAACCAGAAGACTTTGAAAATGGTAATGAAGTTGATTTGTCTAATAAGGAACTCAGGGTGGAAAATATCAATTTCTCCTATGAAAAGGATGAACCAATCTTGACTAATATATCTTTTGAAGCAAAACCAAATGAAATTGTTGCTTTTGCAGGTCCATCAGGTGGTGGTAAGTCAACAATTTTTAGTTTACTTGAAAGATTTTATGAACCTAGCAAGGGAAGGATTAAATTTGATGATATAGAAATAACAGATATTAAATTAACAGATTATCGTAGACAAATTGGATTTGTCTCTCAAGATAGTGCAATTATGGCTGGAACCATTCGTGATAATTTAACTTATGGTCTTGATGAACAATTTAAAGATGAAGAACTTTGGAATGTATTAGAACTTGCATATGCACGAAAATTTGTAGAAGATATGCCAAATGCTCTTGATACAGAAGTTGGTGAACGTGGAGTGAAAATTTCTGGTGGTCAACGTCAACGTATTGCAATTGCTCGTGCCTTCTTACGTAATCCAAAAATTTTGATGTTGGATGAAGCAACAGCAAGCCTTGATAGTGAATCAGAAATGATGGTGCAAAAGGCACTCTCTAACTTAATGAAAGGTCGTACAACACTTGTTATTGCCCATAGATTAGCTACTATTGTGGATAGTGATAAAATCTATTTCATTGAAAAAGGTAAGGTAACAGGTAGTGGAACGCATGAAGAACTTGTAAAAAGCCACAAAACTTATGCAAAATATGTTAGTGAACAGTTCCGAGTTGATACGTCGATACTTACAGCTTAGTAAATATAATAAAAGCTATTACTATATTATCTGAAAATGAAGATATGAATAAAATAGTTTATATGTTTGATTTAGCATTAACTAAACTTAATATGATTTTAGCAAAAGTGATGGAATTATCCATCACTTTTTTATTTTATTAGCATATTTCTAGGAGCTACGCTTTAAATAAATATGTAAATAAAATACTAAAAAAGAAAAAATTAAGCATATAATTATTGATGGCTTAACAATTAATGGTATAATATATATAAAAAACCAATATTATAAGTTTTAAATTAAGAATAAAACTTATTACTTAAAACAAAGTTTAAAAACTACTTTGTACTTGTTTTATAGTATCTAAAATCTGAATATAGGAGGAAGTTGTGTAAATTTATATTATTAAAGTGAGGTGTAATTATGAATAAAAGAGTGTTTTTAGCTGCTCCCTTTAAAGGGGTAATTAAGGAAAAGCAGTCGATTATGAAAGAAGAAGAAAAGAAGAGAATAGAAGATCTTATTTTATTTTTAGAAGAAAAGGGATGGAAAGTAGATAATGCACATAAGAGAGAAGAGTGGGGAGCTAATTTTATGTCTCCAGATCAATGTACAAAATTGGATTATGATGCAATAAAAGAATGCGATTTATTTATAGCTTTCCCAGGGGTACCCGTTTCCCCAGGAACCCATATTGAAATTGGATGGGCTTCAGCAATGGGGAAAAAAATAATTTTACTTCTAGCTGAAAAAGAAGAAAATTATGCTTATTTAATCAGGGGATTACATACTGTAAGTAACGTACATTATATAATTTATAATGAGGAAAAAGAGTATCTTCAGAAATTAGATTTATATTTAGATGGTGAAAATAATGAAGTTTAAAAATTTTCATGAAGCGTATTTAAAAAATTTAAATGATGTATATTATAACCCTGAGTTTATAAATCAACCAAGAGGAAATGTAAGTAAAGAAAGATTAAATTATTTTATGATACTAGAAAATCCACGAGAAAGAATTTGTTACACAAAATCAAGGAAAACTAATATTGTTTTTAACTTTGCAGAAGCATTATGGTATTTATCGGGGTCTAATGATTTAGATTACATTTCTTATTATGCAAGCAATATGAAGAAATATTCTATGGATGGCAAAATTCTTACAGGAACTGCATATGGTCCCAAGATATTTTCCTATGGACATAATAACATTAATCAGTGGCATAGGATAATTGAATTGTTCAAAGAAGATCCAGATACAAAGAGAGGATTTATTGAAATCTTTGATGCAAATGAAGATTTATCATTAAAGAATATAGATGTTTCTTGTACCATAGGATTTCAATTTTTCATTAGAGAACATGAATTATATATGACAACTTTTATGAGAGCAAACGATGCTTATCGAGGAATTATAAGTGATGTTTTTTCATTTACTTTTATTCAAGAGTTTTTAGCCACTGAATTAAATTTAGATGTAGGGCAATACAGTCATAATGTAGCAACAACACATATATATGAGCCAGATTTTAAATTAGCTGAAAAAGTATTATCCGAAAGCAAAAGTGCTAAAAAGGAGCTCTATTTTCCTAGAATGCCTAAAAAGGATAGTTGGCAAGATTTAAAAATAGTTCTTCAATATGAAAAAGAACTAAGAAAACAGACAGTCCATTTAACAAAGAAAGATATTGATAAATTAGAGATAGATGAATATTGGAAGCAAATCATTTATTTATTTGTACTTTACCAAGAAATATATTATGGTGAAAATTTAGATTATGAAATATATGAAAGCTTAGAACCAACTTATAAGTATTTGTTTTGTAATAAGTGGAATCAGTATTTTTAGGAGGGGATATTTTGGGTACATGTTGGAAGGACGAAGATGTTTCAAAAAAGTTTAATTTGTATAATGATATGCTAGAAAATATTTTGGGATTTAATTATATTTTTCAAAATTTAAAATCAAATAAATCTATTAAAAAAATTTTAGATTTTGGATGTGGGCCAGGAAAAGTGGCGGAGCGAATGGCAAAGATAAAACCTGAATCACAAATTATTGCAGTAGATCAATCAAAAAATATGCTTGATATTGCAATGAAAGAGCATAATAAAGAAAATATAACTTACCAATTAATTGAGCAAAACCAATTAAAAGGAATAGAGAAAAATTCCATAGATTGCGTTGTTCTTTGTTTTGTAATAATTAATAATTCAGATAAAGATAGAATTAAAACGATTTTCCAGGAAATTTTTAGAGTTCTAAAAAAGGGCGGAAAATTTTTTATTCTTGATTCTAATCCTAATGCTGCTGGGGTAGAATTTTCAACTTTTACAAATGGGAAAAGTGGACAAGCTTATCATTTAGGGGATCATAAAAAACAATTTTTGAAAATCCCTAATAATGAAGTGCTAATTTTGGAGGATTATTATTGGTCAACAGATTTTTATATTAATAATCTGGAAGCAGTAGGATTTGAAAATTATAAAATTGTAGAACCAACTATAGAGAAAATAAACAAACATGAATTGAATGCTATTGAAGAAACATATGAAATTAAAGAGTGGGGGAGTGAAAAGAATAAACCACCCTTTATTATATTTGATGTGGAAAAATAAGCAAATTTAGAGAGGAATTACATGTATAATGAAAGGAGTAAACCCATGAAATTGAAAAATTTATTTAAAAGAAGTTTATCTTTTTTATTTTCATTTATAATGATTTTTACATTGGTTTCAGGCTTAAATGTACAGGCTTTTTCAGGTGATGAACCCAAACAAACTCTTAATGTAGCTTTATATGAATATGTTCCTGATCCTATACGTTTTAAAAAAGCAGTTGAAACTGAGTGGAATAAGAAAGAACCTAATATAAAACTTAATTTTGTAGATTGGGATTGTTATAGCGAGGATCCACCAAAGGATTTGGATGTATTTGTTTTTGATGCAATTTATTTATCTCATTTTGTAAAGGAAGGATATCTATCTCAAATTCCACAAGGGGACATAAAAAATAAAGAAGATATTCTACCTTTCGCAATGGAAGGGTGTACTATAGAAGGTTCAGCTTATGCAATACCTCAAATCATATGTACGAATCTCTTATTTAGTAGAAAAGGAGATTATGACATACAAAAAGTAAATTCTGTGTATGATTTAAATGACAAGTTAGGAAAGAACACATCAGAAGATATTATTCCTCCTAATAATAAAGGACTATTAATAGATATGTCTGGAGGAACTAGTAAAGTTTGTATGTATTTAGATTCATTAATTGATACAACACAAGAGTATACAGAATTTAATTCATTACCTAATTTAAATGAATTAAATAAAGATGCAATTGATAGCTTAGGATTATTACAATCAATGGCTGGAAAAAATCAAGCTAATTATTGGCCGGAAGACAATGATTCATATATTAGGGCTAAATGGTTTATTAACGGAAAAGGAAGGGCTTATATAGGTTATACTGAAGCAATGTCTCAAATGAAAGAATTTGCAGATGATATTGATTTTAAGACAATTTCTTTATCAAAAAATTCTAATATTCCTATTTTTTATGGAGATGTGGTTGGAGTAAATTCTTCTATAACAAATTCATATAAAAAAGAAAAGGCAATTGAACTTGCTAATATTATCACAGACAAAAACACCATGGTTAAGGCAGTTTCTCCTGATGAAAATAATAAATATCCTCAATATTTATTACCTGCTAGAAGAAGTGTATATAATAATTTAGAAAATAATCATCCTATTTATGGTAGATTATATAAAATAGCGGATAATCCTAATAATAGACTGTTTAGGACTGGACCTGAAATACGTATATGGTTAAAAGAAGCCAAAAATATTATTACCGAATATTTACAACAATGATATAATAAATAATAATTATTCAAATTAAAGAGGGTGTTAAAAAAATAGATTGGATTTTAAGACTTCAAATATAAAAATTAGATCTATTTTGGTATACACCCTCTTTTTATAGAGGGGGAGAAGATTCTATGAAAAAAGTACTTAGTATTGCAGGTTCTGATTGTAGTGGAGGAGCAGGGATACAGGCAGATTTAAAGACTTTTTCTGCTCATGGGGTTTTTGGAATGAGTGTTATTGTATCTGTAGTTGCAGAAAATACTAGTAGAGTAATTAATATTCAAGATGTTACACCCGATATGATTAAAAGCCAGATTGATGCAGTTTATGAGGATATTGGTACAGATGCAGTAAAAATAGGAATGCTATCTACGCCAGATTGTATGAAAGCAGTATCTGAAAAACTACAAGAATATAAACCGAAAAATGTTGTAATAGATCCAGTTATGTATGCAAAAAATGGATGCCCTTTAATGGACCCTAATTCCGTATCTACACTAATTGAATCTATTATTTATCATGCAGATATTTTGACTCCCAATATACCAGAGGCAGAGAGAATTTCAGGGTACAAAATAAAAACTATAGAAGATATGGAGAAAGCTGCTGGCATTATTGAAGGCATGGGATGTAAAAGTGTTTTAATAAAAGGTGGACATTATATTGGGGATGCTATAGATGTATTATATGATGGAAAAAAATTTTATCATTATAAAACTCAGCGAATTAATACAAAAAATACCCATGGAACAGGTTGCACATTATCCTCTGCAATTGCTTCTAATTTAGCTTTAGGTTTCGAAATAAATGAAGCAGTAAGAAGAGCAAAAAATTATATAACTATGGCAATCGAACATTCATTAGAAATTGGTAAAGGAAACGGACCAACTAATCATTTTTATCAAGTTTATTTAAATGGACTACAGGGAATGGAATTGGATAAGGAGACAAAATGTAGTCAATAATCTAAAATAAAGTCTTTTGTTATGCAATCAATATTTTGAAACTAGTGGATTTTAAAATAATAGAAAAGTATAAGAAATAATATTTAAAAACTCTTGAAAAATTTGCACATCTTTTTTTATTTTTATGATACAATTATGTTCTGTATAAAAATATTTACTAAAATTAATACGGAGGATAAACAAAATGAGAAAGGTGTACAAAAACCCAAAGGAATTAGCTACATGTTTAAAGGATTTAGTAGATTTATATTTAGATGATCTTATGACTTATGAAAAGTTAGAAGAAAAAGTTTCTAAAATAGTCGATGCTAACAAAAATAGTATATATAAGAACGAAGTTATAAATACTAAATTAGCTAACGTATTAGGGGATTTGAGAATAGATGTTATAAACAAAATAGTAAAAGATAAATAAATTTTTCATGTAATTAGGCAGAGCTAAAAATACAATTTATTTTCTTTTATAAAAAAATCTAGTGAAAATTTTATGATGCATAAATCATAAATTTCCACTAGATTTTTATTAAGTATTAACTTGCTTTTATATTTATAGCTAAGAAGTTTTAATTGACTTTTTAAAAAATTACATAATTATTTATAAGACATTTTATCTATATAAAGTCCTAAATAATTCATTAAATCATTTTAAAAGACCCTAAACAAACCAACAGCAGCAGTACCCATTATAATACCTGCTAGTAATACTCCAGCCATAACAGCTATAACAGTAGTTTTAAAATCCATATCTAGAAAACTAGCTGCTAAAGTGCCTGTCCATGCCCCGGTTCCAGGAAGTGGTATTCCAACGAATAATAATAAACCAATAAATAAACCACCTTTACCTGCTTTTTCTTGCAACTTTTTACCTGCTTTTTCTCCCTTTGATAAACACCATGAGAAAAATTTCCCAATAACAGGTTTGTCAGCTCCCCATATAAGAACCTTTCTTGCAAATAGATATATGAAAGGTACAGGTAACATATTTCCTATAATTGCAACAATATAAGATTGAAGCACAGGTAGTTGATACATTTGGGAGTATGGAATAGCTCCACGTAGTTCTAGAATTGGAACCATAGATATAAAAAATACTATTGCATATTTCGTCATTATATAAACTCCACCTTTTCTTTTAGTTAAAAATATATAAGTAATTTTAGAAATAATATATCATAAATCATAAATAAGTACAAATAGGTTAATATCAATATTAAATAATTATACACAATTTTAACCTAATTTTAACCTAAAGAACTATAACATTTTTAATTTGGTGTTTAAAAATCTTAGATTAATGGGATTATTTATAATATGATTGATTATTAATATATTTTATTAAAAAATATTAGTTATATAAGTGGAACAGTCTATGTTTATATTCATATATTTTATTTGAGTATGTCATGGAAAAAATGTATTCTATTAACATTTACATATGGTATAATTAGGAATGTGTTTAAGCTAATTATATAAAATTTTATAATAAATTATAGTGAGGGTAATTTATGGACAAGTCAAACGATGTAGTAGTTTCTATAAGAAACTTAAAAATGAGTTATGGAAGTAAAGAGGTATTAAAAGGAATAAATTTAGATGTAAATAAAGGGGAAATTATTGGGTATATAGGACCTAATGGTGCTGGGAAAAGTACCACTGTAAAGATAATGCTTGGTTTAGTTAAGGGATATGAAGGTGAAGTAAAAATATTTGGAAATAATATATCCTATGATAATGTAGGGTATAAACATAAAATAGGGTATGTGCCTGAAAATGGAGAAGTATATGACAATTTAACCGCTTACGAGTATATAACTTTTTTAGGCGAAATATATGGCATGGAATTAGAAGGAGTAAATAATAAAGCAAAAAAACTTATGAGCCTTTTTGGAATAGAGGAAGCGTATCACTCAAGAATATCTTCTTATTCAAAGGGGATGAGACAAAAACTTTTGATAATATCAAGTCTTATTCATAACCCTGATATCTTATTTTTAGATGAGCCTTTAAGTGGACTTGATGCAAATAGTGTGCTTGTTTTTAAAGAGGTGCTTTCAAAATTAGCCTCAGAAGGAAAAACTATATTTTATTCATCTCACATAATGGAAGTTGTTGAGAAAATAAGTAGTAGAATAATATTATTAAATAATGGACAAATTGCAGCGGATGGTACTTTTGAAGAGTTAAAGAAAAGGAATATGGAAGGTTCTCTTGAACAAATTTTTAATCAAATAACTGGATTTACAAAGCATGAAGAGATTGCAAATGAATTTATCTCCGTACTAAAGGAGGTATAGAAATGGAAGATTTTAAAATATTGAAGTTTGTTGATAAATTTAAGTTTATATATGAGAAACTTGGTGTTAATTATGCTTCCATGAGAACAATACTTAAATTAAAGCTTTTGATGGATAATAGAAGAGTTCCAACAATATATAAAGACAAGGAAAATGAGGATAAAAAGAATACTTTTAAAAAATCACTTCTTCTATATGGATTAATGGGAGTTTTTCTTGCGGTTTTTATTTTTATCCCATCACCTATGGTTGTAAAAATGAGTATAAATATAGGTGCCATAATGTTTTTAATCATGAGTACTATGATTGCAGATTTTTCTTCTGTACTTTTGGATATTCGTGATAAGAATATATTAAATACTAAACCATTAGATCCCAAAACAATAAACGCAGCTAAGACTACTCATATATTAATTTATATTACATCTATTTCCGGGGCAATTGCAGGGCCAACCTTAATAGGGGGACTTATTAAATATAAATTTAAGTTTTTTATAATTTTCTTTTTTCAAATAATATTGATATCATTTTTTACAATGTTTTTTACCGCCATATTGTATTATTTTATATTAAAAATTTTTGATGGAGAAAAGCTTAAAGATATAATAAATTATTTTCAAATAGTGCTATCAGTAGTGCTTGCTTTAGGATATCAAATTATACCAAGAGTATTTGATTTTACTGGTGTAAATGTAAATTTTAAAATTAAATGGTGGAGTTATTTAGTTCCACCAGTGTGGTTTGGAGCGCCATATAGCTTAATAATGGAACATAATACTGGAAGGGAGTATGTTTTATTAAGCATAATGTGCGTGGCTATACCAATTATAATTTTTGGTATATACTATAAATTTATTGTTCCTTATTTTGAAGAAAATTTGCAAAAACTTGATAGCAGTATAAGTAAAAAAGGAAACCTTGAAGAAGCTAAAGGGGTAAGGCATAAAGGATATGCATCTATTTTTTGTAGAGATAAAATAGAAAATGTATTTTTCCGTTTTTCAAGAAACATGATAGCTACAGAAAGAAAGTTGAAGCTAAAATTGTATCCTACTTTGGCTTTTGCTGTGATTTTTCCTTTCTTAATGTTTATAGGCTCTTTTTCAAAATATGAATCAGTTTCACAGGCATTTAATGAATTTTCAAAGGGAAATTATTATTTTTCAATTTATTTATCAGTGTTTATGTTAGTGGCAAATATAGATCTTTTAAGTCAAAGTGAAAAATATAAAGGTTCATGGATATATATTGTTCTGCCTATAGACAACCCAGGAAAAATCCAAAAAGGAGTTTTAAAAGGATTTATATCAAGATATATTTTCCCAGTATTTTGTAGTATTTGTATTGTTTTTTTAATAATATGTGGATTAAGAATATTACCAGATATAATAGTAATGTTTTTCAGTATGATGATTTTAATGGTTGTTATGCAAAGCTTATATAAAAAAGAATTACCTTTTTACAAGGATTTTCAAAGTAATGGGGAAAATTCCATTATTGCATTTGTAGTTTCTGCAGGTCTTACAGGAATCTTTTTCGGATTACATAAGTTGATTAGAAGTTCAATACAATATAGTTTTAGTATTTATATATACATTGGAATTTTGCTTATAATTAATATAATTTTATGGAAAAAACTATTTAATATAAGTTGGAAACAATCTCAATTAGAGGATGCACAATAATCCACGGGAAATGTAAACAGCTTGAAAATGTAATTTATTTTAAATAGAAAAGTATCTTTAATATTAATAAGGGATTTATTATACTAAAAAGAATAAAATAGTTTAAATAAAAAAAGCCAGGGAGTTTCTTTGGCTTTTTTTATTTTAATAGCTATTATTGAATTATTTTATTATAATTCAATATTTAAAATTAAGTTTTTATTTTTTGTCTACCCACTATACCTGTTATAATAACAGTAAGGGCTAAGGTAAATATTAACTATATTGGGGGAAGTATTAATGGATAAAGACATTAAAATATTAGTTGTTGAAGATAATAATGATATAAATAAGTTATTATGCGATATGTTAAGACAAAGCGAATATATTACTAAATCAGCTTATTCCGGAACAGAAGCTTTAATATATTTAAAAGAATATGATTGGGATATGGTTTTATTAGATTTAATGTTACCAGGGATGGATGGTAAAGAGCTTTTATCTAATATAAGAAAAAGTAAACCTATGCCTGTAATAATAATTTCGGCTAAGGAAGAAAAGGATATTAAAATAGAAACTTTAAGAATGGGAGCAGATGATTATATAACAAAGCCCTTTGATATAGATGAGGTGTCAGCTAGAATAGATTCACACCTTAGAAGGTATAAAGAATTTTCCAATATAGCACCACAAAATTTATTAGAATATAAAGAAATATCTCTTAACAAAGATACTAGAGAAGTTTTTGTGTATGACAAACAGATAATGTTAACAAGTAGAGAATTTGATATTTTACAACTTTTGATGGGTTATCCTAAAAAGGTTTTTACTAAGGCTAATTTATTTGAAAGCGTATGGAGCAGTGAGTATTTGTGTGATGATAATACTATTAATGTACATATAAGTAATTTAAGAAATAAGTTGTCCAAAGCAGGCACAGAGAATGAGTATATCCAAACCATTTGGGGAATCGGGTATAAGTTAGATAGCTAATCTTTCTTTATTCTATATTAATTTGTTTAGTAGCTGTTTATGAATTGGGTTATAAATTAAATGGATAATATTAACATTGTTATTAGTTTAAATTAATTTAAAATTTTTTTATTTACTTTCTGATCATAGGAACACAAAAACTAAATTTCCATGCTTTTATAAATGCTCCATATTTATAGGATAGATAATTAATGTTAATATTAAAAACTTTATTACAGTATGAAGTCTTACTTGTAATGTTTTAACTTAATACTTTCTTAAGGTTTTTCTTTAGAATTCATTAGGAATTAGGTTTTAATATTAAATATGTAGTAAGGTTATCAACATGTTGATAATAATATAAAAGATTTAACTTAATAATGAATTAAATTAAAACCTAAGAAAGGAGATTTATTTTGAGCGAGTATATTTTAAAAACAACAAATTTAAGTAAAAGATATAAAAAGGATTTTGCAGTGAATAATCTAAATATTAGTATAAAAAGAGGAGAGATTTATGGTTTTATAGGAGAAAATGGAGCAGGAAAAACTACATTTATTCGCATGATAACAGGACTTGTCTACCCTACCAGTGGAGAAATAAAATTATTTTCTAAAGAAGAGGGTGATGAATTAGGTAATGTTAGAAAAAGAATAGGTGCCTTGATAGAAAGACCAGCTTTTTATCCGTATATGACAGCCTATGAAAATTTAGAGGCTTTTAGGATTGAAAAAGGTATTCCAGGTAAAGAATGCATAGATAAAACTTTAAATTCTGTAGGTCTTTATGAAGATAAGAATAAAAAACTAAAGAACTTTTCTCTTGGAATGAAGCAAAAGTTAGCATTAGCTATAGCCTTATTAGGAGATCCAGAGTTTTTAATATTGGACGAGCCTATAAATGGATTAGATCCTATGGGAATTAAGGAAGTAAGAGAGCTTTTAAAAAAATTAAATAAAGAAAAAAACATAACAATGCTTATATCTAGTCATATTTTAGGAGAATTATATCAACTTGCAACCTGTTATGGAATTATTCATAAAGGTAAGTTAATGGAGCAGATTACATTAAAAGAGTTAGATGAGAAATGTAAAAGAAACTTAAGTATAAAAGTAGATGACGTAAATAAAGCTGCTGCTATTTTAGAAACAGAATTATCCACAAATAATTTTAAAGTTTTGCCAGATGGTACTATAAAGCTTTATGATTATGTGGATAATTCAAGATTAGTTTCTTCTACACTTACAAAACAAAATATTATAATTGATCAAATCATGCCAAATGAGAGCAATTTAGAAGAGTATTTTATAAATTTGGTAGGAGGCGATTTTAAATAATGTATAATTTAATTAAATTCGAATTTTATAAGTTAAAACATAATAGGGTATTTAAAAATTCACTTATTTTAATAAGTCTTTGTGTTGCCTATACCATATACTTATTCTTTTTTAAGGAACATACGTATAAGGTATTTAACTCTGCTTTTGGAGGAAGAGAATATGGATTTTGGCTAAATAATTTTAATAATAGGGGAAACCCAAAAGCTATAGAATTTGTACATTCAGCCCTTGGTTTTGTACCTGTTTTTGAAATATTAATTATGTTTATAGCAGGAGAATTTATAATTAAAGAATATTCCTATGGAACACTAAAGAATATTTTATCCTATGGACATAAAAGAGAGCAGGTTTATATATCAAAAATAATTATTATGTTTGTAGTTACATTTATTTTAACATTTTTATTGTTGTTTGGTACTGTTATAGTAGCTTTTATTAGTGGAGCTATAAAAAAAATTTCCTATGATGAAATAATACATGTAATTAATTTTACGCTTCTAGTTTGGATTATTTTTGCAGCAATAGCTAGCATTTATACATTTTTATCTACATTAATAAAGAGTAAATCTTTAATTGTAACTATAGGTATGGTATATATTTTCTTAGCAAATATTTTTATAGGAAGAGTTTATTGTCAAAGATATACTCCAACTTTTATGCTTATGGATATAGGCATTATGCTACTAAGCATACAAAATATACATCATATTATAATGACCTGCATTGCTTTAATTATAGTTACTAGTTTTCTAGGCGTTTTAGTATTTAAAAAACAGGATATAAAATAAAAATAGTAATTTGATGTACAGGTTATTTAATAATCTCTCAGACAAGACAAAACATAACACAAAAAGTCGGTAACAACCGCTTGAAAAAAGATAAGATATAGATACAGATAGGGGTGATGATTATGGGCTGGATTGAAGGAATTGGTGAAGCTATCAAATATATTGAGGAGAATATCACTGAAGAAATACCAATAGAAAATATTGCGAAAAAAGCATTTGTGTCTCCCTTCTATTTCCAAAAAGGTTTTGCAATGCTTTGTGGTTTTACGGTGGGAGAGTACATCAGACAACGCAGGCTTACCATTGCCGGCAGTGAGCTTGTTTCTACTGATGAAAAAATAATCGATATTGCACTGAAATATGGCTACTCCTCACCGGATAGTTTCACAAAAGCTTTTACTCGGTTTCATGGTGTCACACCTACTGCTGTTCGAAAAGATGGAGCAATGATTAAATCCTTTGCTCCACTGAAAATCAAATTTTTATTGGAAGGCGGTTATATTATGGATTACAAAATTGTTGAAAAGGATTCCTTTACTGTCATGGGTGTATCAAAGGTGTTTAAATATGATAGTGCAACTACAAAAGTCCCACAGTTTTGGACAGAGCATTATGAAACAGGAAATGGGAAATTTGTATGTGGAATGTACGGGGTAAATATAGACGAGAGCATGGGTTCAGATGAGTTTGAATATTTGATTGCAGACAATTATAATCCGTCTATGGAAATACCTAATGGTTTTGTTACAAAGATTATTCCTAAATACACCTGGGCTGTTTTTGCTTGTAAGGGCCCAATGCCGAAATCTATGCTAGATGTGAGCAGAAAAATCTTCTCAGAATGGCTACCTAATTGCAAAGATTATGAAATTGCAGCAGGCTACAATATTGAAATGTACACTAATACGGATGATTATCCGCAAGGTAATCAAGATGAAAACTACTACAGCGAAATTTGGATTCCTGTTAAGAAAAAATAACTACGTAAAAGGTCATAATTTTTAAAAAATGGAGAGGAGAGTAATATGATTTTTATTATAATAGTGCTAATAATTTTTTTATTGCTCTTACTCCCCTATGTATTTTTTATGAAAAGAGAAATAAAAAACATTACAATCCAATTAAATGAATATAATGATTTGAAATCATTAAAAAAGATAGATGCTACTCTTTTTGATAAAGAAATTGAGAATTTAGCCTATAGCATTAATAAACACATTGATATAAATATACAATCACAAATTAAGCAAAAAAGACTAGAAGAAGAAATAAGAAAAAATATAGCTAATATATCTCATGATTTACGTACACCCCTTACATCTATTATAGGTTATATACAAATGATAAAAAAAGGGAATCTATCAAAGGAAAAGCAAATAGAATATATAGACATAGCTGAAAGAAGAGCAAAGGATTTACAAAATTTATTAAGTGATTTTTTTGAACTTTCCATTATAGAATCACCAGATTATTATATTGAGCTTGAAAAGATTAATATAAATAATATACTGTGTGAAGTCATAGCTTCTTTTTATAATAGTTTTCTAGATAAAAATATAGCTCCTAAAATAGATTTGCCAAAGGACAACATTATGGTAATTGGAAATGAAGGGGCTATAAAAAGAGTACTACAAAATTTAATAGTAAATATTATAAAACATTCTAAGGAAGATGTTTATATAGGTTTAAAAAAAGAAAATAATAAAGCTGTATTAACTACAATTAATAGATGTGATGATATTAAAGAGGAGGATGTAGATTTAATTTTTAATAGATTCTATAAAAAAGATGATGTCAGAACCAATAAAAATGGAAGCACCGGATTAGGCTTATCTATTTCTAAAAGACTTATGGAAAAAATGAATGGGGAAATTTACGCTGAAGTTCATAAAGATTTATTACATATTTTTTGTAAATTGGATTTAAAATAAGAGGCTGTACTCAAAAATAAGTACAGCCTTTTTTACCTTGTGTATGTAAAACATATGTCTACCACAAGGTTAACCAACACATATTAAATTATACATATAATTTAATATCTAATTCAAGTAAGTTTTTAAAGTTCCTATTAAATTTATGCTTATATTCATTTATCTAGAGGGTAGTAGTTATAGGAAATAAAAATTTAAAGGCAATAACTAGTGTAAAAAAGGAACAGAAGTATTTTCTGTTCCTTAAAAACATTACCTAAATTTTACTATTCACCATAAGCCATCCAGCTAACTCCAACTCCATAAATTTCGGAATCTGACCAAGTGTGAATACATAGCGTAAAATCGCGGTTAGTTACATTATCTACATATACTTTAACACGTGCATTATGGTTTTTTATTATATCAAGGCCGCTCAAGGCAACCATTACAGTTGGTTCTTTTTCAAATACTTCTTTGAAACTAATTGTAGTACGATATTCTCTTATACCATCACCATTTAGAAGATTCCAACCTCCAATAGTTTGATCATAATAAGCTTGTCCACTTCTTATTTGCATAACTATCTCTCCTATCTTTTATCTTGAAGGTTTATATTAATAGTTTCCGTCTAATATTAATATATGTTTAAAAATAATTTGTGTGAGATATGATTCAAAATGATAAGAAATAATATATACAAAAATAAGGTGAGTGAATTTTAGATAAAATATAATATAAGTAGGTTTATATAAATATAAATTAAGGAATAAGTTTATTTATTTAGAATTTTTAGTGGTTATTGTGTATTTCAATAATTATAAATATATAGTGCTAAAAGTAACATAATATAGATGACTTTTAACACTGTTATAAATAGACATATTATTATATAATATTAACTGTATAGCATTTTATTGGAATATAACAAAAACTATAGATTTAGTTATAATTTTATATTATTACGAAATTGTAATAATTAAGTTCAGTATATTGTAATATAAATAGTTTAATATAGAGGTAAGTTGAATTAAGTAATTTTTATCTGATGACTACCTGCTCTAATACTCCCATCTTCTTCAAGGTGGGAGTAAAGAGCGGTTACGTCCCTGGATAACCATTTCCTCCTAAAGGATAACGACTTCTAAGGAGTAAAACTTCTAAGAAGTCTGTTAATAAGCTTTAGTGGGAGTAAAAACTCCCTATAAAGCCACGAACTCTGTTTATGGAACAGTGAAGTTTTATTATAAGAATTACTTTTTAGGGGATAAAAATTATTTAAAAAATATTTATAATTAGGGGATAGAAAGATGGAAAAAGAAAAAAATGCTTATATTAAGGAGATTATATTTGTTATATCTTTAGCTATAGTATTGTGTATGTTTGTAATGAGATAAAATAGATATTAAAAATAATAGTTTGTTTTTAAGTAAACAATAATCACTATAATAGCACAATAAAAATACTAAAAAGCATAGATTAATAGAAATGTTTACATGATTATTAAAAATCATAGTGGAGGTGGAACTATGGAATTATTATTAAAACAAAAGATAGATTTGATGACAGAGAATTATAATGAGCTTAAGAAAGCCTTTAAATGGGAGTATAGCATAGTAAAACATTTTGTGGCTATGAACTCAGCTATTAAAGATAAGAAGATAAATGTTGAAGAAATTGAAGAGATAAAAGATTATATAAAAAAACAGGTAGGGCTATTTTCTCAGTTTAGAGGAATGAATTTATTTATTTTAAGTAGTCTTTTGTATTTAGAAAGTAATTACAAAGATTTTTTTGAAAACATGCAAAAGGTATACGAAAAAATGAGAGATGCAGGTTTTAGAAATAGTCAGTACTTACCTTTAGCTTCTTATACTATAGTTAAAGAAGTTTCTATGGATAAATGGGATGAAAAAATCCAAAGAATGAAGAATTTTTACTCTAATATGAAGAAAAATCATCCTTGGTTAACTACAGCAGATGATTATGTTCTTGCAGCAGTATTAGCTACTTCAGATTTAGATATAGAAAAAACTTCAGAAGAAATGGAGATTTGTTATAAACTACTCAACGAAAAGGCTTTTGTTAAAGGAAATTCCCTTCAAAGTCTTTCTCAAATACTTGCTTTGGGAGAAGAAGATGCAGAAAGTAAATGCAGTAGGGCGGTGTCTTTATATAACGAATTAAAGAGTGAAAAGTGCAAATTAAGATATGATGGATTAGCTTCTTTAGGGGTACTAACTCTTATAGCTTCTAATGATATTAAGATAGTAGAAGAAGTAAAAGAGGTTTATAAGTATATAAAAGAAAAAGATGGTTATGGAATCTTTAGTATTGAAAAGTCCCATATAGTTATGTTAGCTATTTCTTTAGTAGCAGATTCTTATATAGAAAGAATTCAAAAAGGATTAATAGATATAACTTTGGCAAACAGTATAAATGCTATAGTAATAGCACAACAACAGGCAGCCATAGCAGCAGCTTGTGCAGCAAGTGCAGCGGCGGCCTCATCAGCTAGTTCATAAAAAAGAATATTATAAACAATATAAGTATAATTGTTTTAAAAAATCTATTTTATTAAATGAGAGTTTTATTTATATTTTTTATACCTAAAATATTAGGAAATAGTAGAAAAGCCCCTATAAGTGTCTATTGAAAGGGCCTAAAAAGAATGCTATAATGTGGATTATTACAGGCTTTTGTATATAAATAAAGTTTATTAAGAAAAATATTTATTCATATAATATAATATTTATTTTGTGAGGATGAAAAAATACTTTTTTAGGATAAAATGGGGGATAACTATGGTGGAAAATACAAATTTACTTAATAGCATATTTTTAAACCAATATAAAACACAAATGAATAATAGTAATAATACTAATACTGTTGATGGGAAAACATTGGGGAATTTTGACCAACAACAAGCAGTGCAGCAAATGGTTTTCCAGGTAGTGCTAAGTCAAATGATGAATAGTATGGGTAGCATGAGTAGTATGAATGGTATGAGTAGTATGAATGGTATGAGTAGTATGAATGGTATGAGTAGTATGAATGGCATGGATAGTATGAGCAGTATGGGCAGCATGAATGGTATGGGTAGCTTAGTAGCAACACAGGCATTATTAAGTAGTTTGACAAATACAAGCTCATTTAGTTTAGATAATTCATTGAATGCTCTAAGTAATTTTAATTCAACTATGAGAGGGGCAGCTAGTTCTTTATCTAAAGGCTATAATAATAGAGTGGATAATAGTTTTAGCAGTTTAGGTATACGTGCTTCAAAGTATGAATCTAATTTAAATCCCGCAGAAATCAGCGATGATCCAGGGGATTATGGCGGAAAGTCCTATGGAGCATGGCAATTTTCATCTAGAACAGGTTCTTTAGATTCATTTATTAATTCACTTAAAGGAAATAATAATGATATGTATTATAAACTTACATATGCAAAGTCTAAAGATAACGGTACATTTGGTGAAAATTTTGATGCCGCATGGAAGAGTATTTCAAGTCAAAATAAAGATAGATTTTTAAAGGTACAACAAAACTACGTAAAGGCAAACTTTTATGATACTGTAGCGCAGTCTTTGAAATCAAAATTTGATTTTGATATAAGTAAAAGAAGTAATGCTTTAAAGGAAAGCTTATGGTCTACAGTAGTTCAACATGGGGTAGGAGGAGCTACATCTATATTTTCAAAACTAAATTTAAATAATAATGATAGTAATATTATTAATGATTTATATAACGAACGTCAAAATGTAAATGTATATTTTAGAAGTAGTTCACCTGAAATAAGACAAAGTGTATACAATAGATTTACTAGAGAAAAACAGGACATGCTAAGTATGTTAAATGAACAATTTGTTTAAAAATACATATAAATTAGGAAAATGTAAAAAGCATTCAATCTTTGAGATTGGGTGCTTTTGTTAATATATATTCATAATTATTACTATTTTGTAATAATTAAATTTATAATATTGTAATAAAAGAGGTTTAATATATAACTTGTAGATGACAAGTCAAATAGAAAAAGAGGAGTGGACTTATAAATGGAATTATTAAAAGTTAAAGATCTTTGTAAAAGTTATGGAAAAGGTGAAATAAAAGTAAATGCCTTAAAAAATATTAATTTAACTATAAATCAAGGAGAATTTGTGGCTATAGTTGGTCCTTCAGGTTCTGGTAAAAGTACATTACTTCATCTTTTAGGGGGAGTGGATAAGCCAACCTCTGGTAAAGTTGTTTTAGAAGGTACAAATATATATTCTTTAAAGGAAAATGAATTAGCTATATTAAGAAGAAGAAAAATAGGATTTATATTTCAGTTTTATAATCTAATACCAGTACTTACCGCAGAAGAAAATATGGAAATGCCAGTGCTTTTAGATAATAAAAAACCAGATAAAAAATATATGGAAGAACTTTTAGATATATTAGGATTAAGAGAAAGAAAAAATCACTTACCTTCACAACTGTCTGGTGGACAGCAGCAAAGGGTTTCTATAGGTAGGGCCTTAGCTAATAAACCATCTATAATATTGGCAGATGAACCTACAGGTAATCTAGATTCTAAAAATTCCAAGGAAATAATAGAACTTTTAAGATATTCAGTTAAAAAATATAATCAAACCCTAGTGCTTATAACCCATGACTTAAATATAGCAAAAATGGCAGATAGAGTTATAACCATAGCAGATGGAGAAGTTAAAGGGGACGAGGTGACTAAAGTTGAAAAGCTATAGTGAAATTACAGGAAGATATTTAAAACAGAATAAGAAAAGAACAGTGTTAACCATAGTAGGAATAATTTTAGCCATATCTTTATTTTCTGGTATAGGAAATTTATTTTTCAGTATGAGAGATAATTTTATACAAAGAGAAAGAGAGCAGAAAGGCAACTATGAAGTAAAATATTCAGGAGTAAGTGAAAATAAAGTAAATAAATTAAAAAATAATTTTGAAATTAAGGATTATGGTGTAAGTAAAGAAAATAATAGCTTTATTTTAAAGGATGATAAAAATGGTGAGAAAACAGGCAGTGATATTGGTAAAAATTCACCAGACAATAATCCTAAAATCCTAAATTTAGATTTTTATGATAATAGTATGTTAAATAATGTAATGACTATTGATATGAAAGAAGGAAGAAAACCCAAGGCAGCAGATGAAATAATACTAGAAAAAAAAGCAAAGAGAAAATTAGGAAAAAAAATAGGAGATTATATAGAAGGAATTAATATGGATTCCGAAATACTTAAAAAAGCAATAAAGGACAATCCTCAAATACTTTTTAATGCTAATGAAAAGATTAATTTACAAAAATCAGATTCAAAAGAAGTTAAAAAGTATAAAATAGTAGGATATTTTGATGTTGAAACAAGTATATCAAGCAATTTTTATGGGGCTATAGGATATTTGGATAAGAACTCCATAAAAAATGATAGTAAGTATTCTTTTTATGCAAATCTTAAAGAAAAGAAAAATAAGGTAGCTATAGGTAAGAAAGTTGGTAAAACCGTAGGATTAAGTGAAAATAAAAGAGGAAGTAATGAACCAGAAGTAAGTTTTAATGATTCTGTATTAAGACTTATGGCGGAAGGAAATAATACCATATTAAATGAGGGGACAAAGGGAATATTTGTATTTATTGTAACCTTAATAATAGTATGTACGGTAGCTGTTATTTATAATGCTTTTAACATTTCTGTAGCGGAGAGAATAAATCAATTTGGTATATTAAGAAGTATAGGAGCTACTCCAGCTAAAATAAGAAAACTAGTATTTAAAGAAGCTTTTATAATGAGCATTATAGCTATTCCTATAGGAATCATTTCAGGATATTTAGGAATTTATACTACAATAAAGCTTATGTCAAATTCAAAACAGTTTATATTTGAAGGTTTAAAAATAGGCTTTTATAAAGAGGTTATAATTATATGTATTGTACTTACAGCTATAACTATAATATTATCTGTGTTAGGTCCAGCTATAAAAGCCTCTAGAGTAGCGCCAATAGACGCTATAAGAAATTCTTCAAACCTTAAAAAAGAAAAAATAAAAAGAAGAAAAGGAAGACTTACAAAATTAATATTTGGTGTAGAAGGGGCAGTGGCCTACAAAAATATAAGAAGAAATAATAAGAGATTTATAATAACAGTTTTCTCTCTTATGATATCTTTAATAATGTTTATAATTTTCACCTCTATGGGTAAGATATCAGGAGAAATTACTAAGCAATTTATGGATTCAATGCCTTTTGATGCTAGTATTCAATCAGATAAATCAATTGATCAAAAATTTATATCTGAAATTAGAAGTAAAGATGGTATAAAAGAAGTATATGCTCCAAAGATTAGAAATGCTTTAGTATATTTAGAAAAAAATATTTTAAATGAAAAATATTATGAAAAGATAAATAAAGAAATGCCTAAAAGCGAAAAAATTAAAGGAAAAGATTATGTTTGCTTAGATAATATAGCATATTCATCTTATGATAAAGCTTCCTTTGAAGAGGCAAAAAATAATTTAGTAGAGGGAAAAATAGATATAAAAGCTTTAGATAATAATGGAGTATTGCTTATAAATAGAAATGAGATAACTAAGAAAAACGGAGGAAAAGTAATATCAGATATTACAAAATATAAGGTTGGAGATAAAATAAGAATTCCAAGGACTAAAGATAAATTTTATCCTGAAAGAGGAGAAGAAAAGAAAATTGATTTAAAAGAAGAATATAGACAAGGTATAGAAAAAGGAGATTTCATTGAATTAACTATAGTAGGTATATTAAGTAAGGACAGTTTTAATGGAAATTTAGGTAAAGATAGTATAGGCTTAGTTTTTAGTGATAAATGTTTTGAAAATAATTTTGGCGCATTACCTGTAAAGTCTGTTGCTATAACCTATAAAGATGAGAAGGCTAGAGAAAAATATGAAAGTTATTTTGAAGAAAAGGCAGAAGAAGTAGAAGGAAGTTATATAGATGTTTATAATATGAACAATCGAATGGAAAGCGCTAATAAACAAGTTGCGGTATTTATGTATGGTTTTATAACTATAATAACCATAATTGGAATGGTAAATATAATAAATACTGTAACTATAGGATTACTTCTTAGAAAATCAGAATTTGCAACTTTAACAGCTATAGGAATGACAAAAGCTCAATTAAATAAAATGGTAATGTTAGAAGGATTACTTCATGGGATATTTACCAGTGTATTTGGATCAATTATATCCTATGTATTATATAATTTACTTTTAAAAAAGAGCTCAGATTTTATGAGTTTTGATATTAAGTTTCCTATAGATGTATTTGCAATAGGTATTTTAGGAGTAATAGCCATAACAATTTTAGCTTCAATAATACCACTTAGAAAACTTAAAAAGATGAGTATAGTAGAAAATATAAGAGCAAAAGAATAAAAATAGTATCAATAAGAGGATGTTTTAAAATAAATTTAATTTTAATGCCGCAAATAGAAAAAATATATTCATAAACAGAGTTCTTGGCTTCAGTGGGAGTTTTTACTCCCACTAAAGCTTATTAACAGAATTCTTAGGAGTTTTACTCCTTAGAAGTCGTTATCCTTTAGGGGAAATCGTTATCCAGGGACGTACCTGCTCTTTACTTCTACTTTGAAGAAGATGGAGTATTAGAGCGGGTAGTCATCGGATAAACCATTCATTTTTCTAAGTAGTTCTAAATGTGGCTACATTAAAAATTTTCTACCCGGTAGAGTCGCCTTCCTGGCTTCACTACCGGCTCCTCACGTCCTGTGAGGAATTACGCAAATTTTTAATTTGGCCAAATTAAGAACTACTAAAGCTTATTCATATGTTTATTACATATATTTTTCTATTTGCTATATTAAAATTAGATTATATTAAAATACATTTTGTATTAGAATCTCAGCATAATTTGATTATTTATAGTAATATATATTTTGCATTATCTTCTAAATTTTAATTAGTGTAAAGTTTTTATGCTAGTTAATCTTTAAAAGTAATAATTACAGGTATAAATAATAATTACAATGGACTGAAAAAATTAATAATTAAAAATGATAGTTAAAAGCTTAAAGTTTAATCTATAATAATGGGGGAGAAAAATATGAAAAAAGAAATAATAGAAAAAGATAAGGGAAAAAATAAAAAAGGGGATAAAAAAAATGATGATTATATGGCCTTTTTAGGTATGATGGCAACATTGGATTTATTAGTTGTGAAGTAGGATTATAAAGACTTATAGCTCATAGTAGAGCTTAAGTCTATTTTTTTATAATTTAATTATATAAAATAACATTTAAAAATTTAGGTGTTTTAATAGATAAATTACTTTTCTTTTAAATAATTATAATATAAATTATAATTAAATAAGGTATATATAATAAAATTATTAAGTTTTTTATCTATTGATAATTTAATTATATAGTTAGTAACTAATATAAGAAAAATTTATTCAAGTTTAAGAATCAAATGATTAAACATCCTATGGGATACTAAGAATATAAGAACGATTTTGGAATTAATCTGTTAATAATTATTAACAAAATAGATATATTTTATATTAAATGTTACAACTACATTATATAAGGAGAGGGTTTTGTGACAAAAATATTATTAGTAGAAGATGATATGGCCCTGGCCATTGGAGTGGAATATACATTAAAACAAGAAAATTATGAAGTTAAAAGAGCTAAAAATTTGAAAGAGGCTAGAAAGATTTTAAAAGAAGAAGAATTAGATTTAATTTTATTAGATTTAATGTTACCAGATGGAAGTGGATATGATTTTTGTAGTGAAGTAAGAGAAGAAAGCTTAATCCCAGTAATATTTATGACTGCCTGTGATGAAGAAGCTAATGTGGTTTTAGGATTAGACATGGGAGGCGATGACTATATAACAAAACCCATTAGAATAAGAGAACTTTTATCTAGGATAAATGCAGTTTTAAGAAGAAGAGCTAAGGAAACAGAATCAAAAAATAAGAATATAAAAGAGAATAATTTAAATAGTAATAAAATAATTTCAAAGGACATAATAATAGAACCCTTAAAAGCAAAAGTATTTAAAGGGGAAGAAGAAATTTTATTAACAGCAGGGGAATATAAATTACTTTTAATATTAGTAGAAAACAAAGGGAATGTGTTATCTAGGAATGTTTTATTAGAAAAAATTTGGGATGTGGATGGAAGTTTTGTAGATGGAAACACATTAAATGTTTATATAAAAAGGTTAAGAGAGAAAATAGAAAAAGATCCTAAAAAACCTGAATATATAGAAACTGTAAGGGGGATAGGTTATAGATGGAGTGAATAAAAGTGCTTTATAAGAATGTAAAACAATTTGTGTAAACTCCATTTAATATTTTAACTCAGTGTAAAGTAGATTGTGGAATTTTCAGTAGATAGTTACTACATATATATTAAAACTATAAAATATTATATTAAATCTTTATAAATTAATTTAGTACAACTGAGGGGGATAATTTTGTTAAAATATTTTAGAAATCCTGAAATTAAAGAATTAACTTTTAAATTCAGCATAATATTTATTTTATTTGCTACATTAACTACAATTTTTATAAAAGGAGAACTTAATAAATTAAATAAAGATTACATAAATCAAAATACCTTGATAGTAGGAAATATACTATCAAAACATCCAGAACTGGAAGAAGAAATAATACTTTCTTTAAAGAGTAATGAAGATGCAAGATATAATGAAGAAAAAAATTATAAAATAGGAAAGAATGTTTTAGAAAAATACTCTTATGATGAAAATTTAGAACTTTATAAAAATCCAGTATTAAAGAACTTTAGTATAAAATTTATATATAGAACCATAATTTATTTTGGTTTAGCTATTTTTATTATATATATCATAATATATGATAAGTTTAAGTATTTTTATAAAAAAGCAGAAGTGTTCACTAAAGCCTCAGAAGAAATAATGGATGGCCATTTCAATAAATTTGTAGATGAAAATAGAGAAGGAGATTTTTATATTCTTTCTTCTAAATTTAATTTAATGTCAAACAGATTAGAGGAATCTTTATTAAACTTAAAAAAAGAAAAAATATTTTTAAAAAATATAATATCAGATATTTCCCATCAATTAAAAACACCACTATCCTCTTTAATAATGTTTAATGAATTGATGAAGGATGAAAATATGCCAATAGAAGATAGAGAAAATTTTTTGAAACTTAGTGATGAACAGTTAAAAAGAATGGAATGGCTTATTATAAATCTTTTAAAAATAGGTAGACTAGAGGCAGGGGTAGTAGAATTTAAAAGAGAAAATAATCCTTTGTATGTGACGGTAAGTAAAGCATTAGCAGGTCTTAGTGAGAAAGCTAAGAGAAAATCACAAAAGGTAATAATTAATATAGATGAAGATGTATATTTTAAGCATGATATGGAATGGACAGCAGAGGCTATTTCTAATATTATAAAAAATTCTATAGAACATACAGATAATTATGGACAAATAAAAATAAGTTGTGAAGAAACACCAATATCTTTAACTATAAGTATAAAAGATAACGGAGAAGGAATACCAGAAAAATTACAAAATAAAATATTTGAAAGATTTTATAAAGGAGAAAATTCAGTTAATCCTTCCAGCATAGGTATAGGCCTTTCCCTTACCAAATCCATAATAGAATCTCAAAATGGAAGTATAATTGTAGAAAGCGAAGAGGGAAAAGGAACGGAATTTATAATAACATTTTTAAAAACTGTTATATAAATTGTAACTATTCAGGTAATATTTAAGGAATGAATTTCTAAAATCTATCCTTCATCACTTTCAATAGGAGCTTGAAACAGAAAATTTGATTAAGAAATTCTAATCTTTTGTCCAGATAAAATTTATAAATTCTTTTATTTTAGATATTGTTAAGTAAAATCATAAAATTTAATATTAAGTATGGTTCATATTTACTTAAAATTTGATAAAATATAGTTAGTAGGAAAAATAAAAAAATTTAGGTATGATTTTTAAGAAAATAAAAAATTAAATAAGCATGGGAGGGTATGATTTTGGATAAAAATATTTTAGAGGTAAAAAAGCAAAGGATAATGAGAACTATAGAATCCTTACAGGAAAATAATATAAATGGGTATTTAGTTAAGGATAAGGATGAATTAATAGATAAGATAAAAGATATAGTAAAAGAAGGATCTAAGGTTTCTTGCGGTGGTTCTATGACTTTATTTGAAACTGGAGTTATAGATCATTTAAGATCTGGAAGATATGAATTCTTAGATAGATATGAAGAAGGGTTAACTCCACAGGATATAAAAAATATATTCAGAGAATCATTTTTTGCAGATGCCTATTTTGCAAGCTCCAATGCTATAACCGAAAAGGGAGAATTGTATAATGTGGATGGAAATGGAAACAGAGTTGCAGCTATGCTTTATGGACCAGATAAGGTTATTGTTATAGCTGGTGTAAATAAAATAGTGAGAGACTTAGATGAAGCCATAAAAAGAAACGTATATGTATCAGCACC
This sequence comes from Clostridium sp. CTA-6, assembly GCF_054768115.1. Classification (NCBI taxonomy): domain Bacteria; kingdom Bacillati; phylum Bacillota; class Clostridia; order Eubacteriales; family Clostridiaceae; genus Clostridium; species Clostridium sp. CTA-6. Next base: position 311,101 of record NZ_BAAAAU010000003.1, on the reverse strand, counting down.
AGCTAATACTAAAAGATTACAAAGAAAAACTCCTTGCACAAAGCTAGGATATTGCATGGACTGCAAAAGTGAGGAGAGAATATGTAATGAGTATACATTGATAAAGAGACAAGGAAATAAAGATAGAATTCATGTAATATTTATAAATGAAGATTTTGGATATTAAAATTTTTTCAATTCAAAAGATTTTATCCGATGAATACCTGCTCTAGTAATCCAATCTCCTTAAAAGTGGTAGTAAAGAGCGGCAATGTTTCTGGATAACCATTTCTCCTAAAGGATAACGACTTCTAAGGAGTAAAACTCCTAAGAATTCTGTTAATAAGCTTTAGAGGGAATAAAAACCTTCTTTGAAGCTTAGAAATTTGTTTATTTAAAGTAAGTAAAATAAGAAAAAATAATTTTTTATATCAATTAGAATAAAAATTAATACAAATTATTATAAAAATCACATAAATTAAAATAAGCACACCATGAATATTATCTTTGTGGTGTGCTTAATTTAGTATAGATTGAAAACTTTAATGATTTATAACACCGCTATCTCTTATGTCATTAAGAGGAGCCATTATAGTTGTACCGTTATTTAAACTTTCTACTGTAGCCATTTTAGAATATTCATCTACGGATCTTATAATTACAGGTTCGCCTTTACAATAAACATCCGTTTCTCTAGAATTAATTAACTGAGAAGCTCTAGTTGCGTCCATTTTATTCACTCCTTTAGCACTAATTTTTCTATTGTCCTTTATTAGTTTTTACATTTCTATATAAAATATGTAGACATTATATTTGTATTTCTGTATAATGTGTTTAGACAATTTAATTTTGGAATTTTAAAGTAACAGAGTAGGTAATTACACGTTAAGGTTTAGAGGACGGGAAGTTGTCTCTAAAAGAAAAATCTTTAAAAGATTTGCGATGTATTACCGCATTCCGCTGTTACATTAGAGAGTTATATTCAAAACACTTATTTTTCTCTTTAGTGTAATCTAGTGGAGAAAATAAGTGTTTTTTTATTTTAAAAGGGGGAGCAAAAATGAAAAAAGAAATTCAAGTGAAAACAATGGTACTATGTGGACTTTTTATAGCTGCAGCTATAATATTAAGATTTTTTAGCATAATGGTACCTATAGCTGGAGCTGGTGCTATGAGGATAAGTTTTGCCGGTATATTTATTAAAATGCCAGCAGTGCTTTTTGGTGGAGCTATAGGCGGTGTTGTTTCTGGGGTAGTAGACATATTAGCTTATATAATAAAACCTATGGGAGCATATATTCCATTTTTAACATTGACTAGTATATTAAGTGGTATACTTACAGGAATAATATGGGTTAAAATTAAAAATGTGCATATAGATAAAATAGAAAAATATTATCCAATATTTTTTATAGTTTTAGGTTCATTATCTGGGGCTATTCATTTAATGACATTACTGCTAGATAAATCCTTTTCTTTTAAAATAATGAATATATTAGGTAAAAAATATATATTTGTTTTATCGGCTATAGAAATAATAACTATATTTGCTTTAATAGTATTTATAATAAATATTAAATTAAAAAATAATAACACAGTTAAACATATATATGAAGATTACATGAAAATGATTTTAGCTATAGGAATACCAGGAATAATAGTATGCACTTTAAATACTTATATACTATTAATGTTTATACCAGGACTTCAAGGAAAAAGTTTCATGTTTTTATGGATACCAAGAATTGTAGAAGAAGTATTTATGATAGTATTTGAATCCTATGCAGTATCCCTACTATTAAGGGTATATGAATCAGTAGTGTTAAAAATAAGTAACCAACAATAAGGAAGTTGCAACGCAACTTCCTTATTTAGAGTACAAAGTAAAATGAACAGAGAACAGATGAAGATTGAGGATAATACTAAAGGAAGGTGTGTCAATAGACACTTTTAGTTATTTGCCTATTGAAGAATAACTGGGATAAATTGTATAATAAACTTAATAGAATATCAATTTTTATATTAGGGAGGTACTGTATGTTTCTCTTCAATTACGCGGATGGGGCATCAGCATTAAGCGTATGGGGTGTTTGGATAATTGTTTTTGTAGCGCTCTTTGGTTTAAATGAAATAGCTCGTAGATGGAAAGCTATTGGTTTTCTCTGTTTTTTTATTTTACCACTAATACTTTCAATATTGTGGTTTACAGTATTAAGTGATACAACTTATACAGACTGGTTCCATTTAGCAAAGGTGTATTCTTCTACAGCAGGATGTATAGGTTTTTGGTGCATCAGGCATGTTAAATGGGAAAATAAACTCACAGGTAAAGAGTGGAGATTATCTGATAAAAAATGGGCATTATGTTTTCCGCCACTTATTCTCGCTATCAATATTATAGAGGCAGTAGCGCGGGATTTCCAAGTTGGTATTCAATATCATGGTGGAGGAGTATTAGCAGATGAAGCTATGTATGTACTTGGAGGTTCTTGGAATTTTATGAATGGTATAGCAGGTATCTTAAATATAATAACCATAACTGGATGGTTTGGAATTTGTATAAAAAAACAGACTGCTAAGGATGGAAGTAAAGATATGCTATGGCCTGATATGCTATGGTTTTGGATAATAGCATATGATTTATGGAATTTTGCTTATACGTACAATTGTCTACCAGGGCATGCTTGGTATTGTGGATTTGCTTTGTTATTGGCTCCAACTATTTGTGCATTTACTGTGGGAAAAGGAGCATGGCTACAGCACCGTGCACAAACACTGGCATTATGGTGTATGTTTGCACAGACCTTCCCATCATTCATTGATAAGGGGGCCTTTGCTGTTAAGTCACCCTACAATCCAGCACTACTATTTGCATTTAGTTTTGTAGCACTAGTTGTAAATATAGCAGTATTTATTTATATGATTTATAAAATAGGTAAGACCAAAAGAAATCCTTATCTTGGCGAACTTTATACAGATCTGGAAAAATATAAGGAAGTTAAATCACTTGCAGAATAAATATCATGTCAATAGGATAACAGTTTTTATTTATCAAATAGAAAAGAGTATAAACAGAGTTCTTGGCTTCAGAGGGAGTTTTTACTTCCACTAAAGCTTAGAAATAGTTATCCAGGGACGTAGCCGCTCTTTACTCCCACCTTGAAGAAGATGGGAGTATTAGAGCGGGTAGTCATCGGATAAATAAACTTTAACATAAAATGGGGGTATAGGTGATATGGACAAATATAAAGTTATTGAAATTAAGAAAAGTGTTTTCGAAGATAATGATCAACAAGCGGATTTGCTTAGAGAGGAATTAAGAAAAGAGAAGACTTTTTTATTAAACTTGATGTCATCACCAGGTTCAGGTAAAACAACAACTGTTTTAAGAACAATTGAAGCTTTGAAAGATGAAATGAACATTGGTGTCCTAGAAGCAGACATTGATTCTGAAGTTGATGCCCATACTGTTGCTCAGGCTGGTGCAAAAGTAATCCAATTGCACACAGGTGGAATGTGTCATCTTGATGCAAATATGACCAAGCAAGGTCTATTGGGTCTTGGAATAGAAGAAGTTGACTTTGCTATCTTAGAAAATGTAGGCAATCTGGTATGTCCAGCAGAATTTGACACTGGTGCATCAAAAAATGCCATGATTTTAAGTGTACCAGAGGGGGACGACAAACCTTTGAAATATCCTTTAATGTTCTCTATTGTTGATGTTGTATTAATTAATAAAATAGATGCAATAGCTAATTTTGACTTTGACTTTAAGGCAGTAGAAGAACGTATAAAAAAATTGAATCCTAATATTAAGGTTATCAAAATCTCTGCTAAAACTGGTGAGGGAATTGATGAATGGATCAATTGGATACGTACTGAAGTAAAAAATTGGAGGGCATAAACAGAGTTCTTGGCTTCAGAGGGAGTATTAGAGCGGGTAGTCATAAATAAATAGCTGTGAAATTTAATTTGGGGGGAAACAGATATGGTAAAGAAAAAAGTACTTGAACTGGCCAATAAGATTGCTGGTGGGATTACTGGTGGGTTAGTAAAAGTAAAACCAACGGATCCAGAATATAAAATTCTTGCCACAGTTACTACAGATGAAATGGCAGAGGTAGCACTTCATCTAGAAATCCGCAAGCCCAAAAGTTTAGAGGAGGTTGTGGATCTTTGCAAAAAACCTGTAGATGAAGTAGAGAAGATTCTATACCAGATGGCAGTTGATGGTTCAATTAAAGTAGAAAAGGAAAATGGTGTGGATAAATATTTTCTTGAACTTTATGTTCCTGGTGTCATGGAATACATGGTTGCAAGTAGGGAAAATATAAAAAAGTATCCAGTAATTCCCCAATCCTTTGAAGAATATACAAGAAAATTAGGTGCATTAATGGCAGGAAATATTCCTGTAGGAATGGGTGTAATGAGAGTTATACCAATTGAAAGCGCCATTGAAGGTGATACAAGAAGAGCCTCTTATGAGGAAATTTCAGACCTGATTAATAAACATGAGATTTTCTCTGTTGCGGATTGTGCATGTCGTACATCCATGAGAGTTATTGGGCAAGGCTGCGGACATACCGTTGAAGAAATGTGTATTCAGCTTGGTCCAGCTGCTGAGTATTATATTCGAACAGGAAGAGGTAGACGTATTACTAGAGAAGAAGCTATTGCTATTTGTAAGAAAGCTGAAAAGGAAGGTTTGATACATCAGATACCTAATTTATCAGGACCAGGAAAAACCCTTGCTATTTGTAATTGTTGTGGATGTTCCTGCTTTGGATTAAGGAATGCCAATCTTTATAGAAACCCTGATTTTTCAAGATCAAATTATGTTTCACAAGTGGATAAAGATAAATGCGTTGCTTGTGGACAATGTGTAGAAAATTGCCCATCTAATGCATTAACACTAGGGCAAAATTTATGCACAAAGAAACCTGTTATAGTGGAGAAGGAAAAAGAAACGCCATACGATACTAAGTGGGGGAAGGACAAATGGAATCCTGATTATCGTCATCGTAAAGTTGTTGCTGAGGGTGGAACAAGTCCATGTAAATCTGAATGTCCAGCTCACATAGCAATTCAAGGGTACATCAAGATGGCATCTCAAGGAAAGTATAGAGAAGCCTTGGAGCTTATAAAGAAAGAAAATCCCTTCCCAGCAATTTGCGGACGTATTTGTCCAAGAAAATGTGAGTCTGCTTGTACAAGATCAGATGTAGATGAGCCACTTGCTATTGATGAAATCAAAAAGTTCATTGCAGATCAGGACTTAAAACAAGAACATCGCTTTGTACCTGAAAGGAAAGATAATAGACCAGAAAAAATTGCTGTAATCGGTGCAGGTCCTGCAGGCTTATCTTGTGCTTATTTCTTAGCTGTTGATGGTTATCAGGTAACAGTGTTTGAGAAGCAACAAAAGCTTGGTGGTATGTTAACCCTTGGAATTCCTTCCTTTAGACTAGGAAAAGAAGTAGTAAATGCAGAAATCGATATTTTGAAAGAATTAGGAGTAGAATTTAAAACAGGGGTTCAGGTTGGCAAAGATACTACTTTTCCTGAACTGAGAGAACTTGGCTACAAAGGGTTTTATGTAGCAATTGGCGCTCAAGCTGGCCGAAACCTAGGGCTTGAGGGTGAAGAAGCAGAAGGGGTAATGACAGGTGTAGATTTTTTAAGAAAAGTAAATTTAGGTGAAGATTTGAAAATGGAAGGGGAAGTTATCGTCATTGGTGGAGGAAATGTTGCTATTGATGTTGCTCGAACTGCTGAAAGAATTGGTGCTTCACAAGTAGATATGTATTGTTTAGAAAATAGACAAGAAATGCCTGCACTTGGGGAAGAAATTGAAGAAGCATTGTCAGAAGGTATTACCATCAACAATTCTTGGGGACCAAAACGTATAATTCAGGAAAATGGGCATGTTGTTGGTGTGGAATTTAAAAAATGTATTTCTGTCTTTGATGAAAATAGAAAGTTTAATCCTAAATTCGATGAAAATGAAACAAAGATCGTTAAAGCAAACAGTGTATTGACTTCAGTTGGTCAAGGAATGAATTGGGGTGAATTATTAAAAGATACTAAGATAGAATTAAATCCAAATAGGACAATAAAAGCTGATCCTATCACTTTCCAAACAGGAGAGATAGACGTATTCGCTGGTGGAGATGCGCTAACAGGACCAAAGTTTGCTATTGACGCTATTGCTTTAGGTAAGCAAGGTGCCGTTTCAATTCATCGCTATGTTCATGGTGATAACTTGACAATAAGCCGTGAAAGGGAATATCGTGCTCTTGACAAAGAAAATTTAAACATGGATGGCTATGATCGTTTGCCTAGACAAAGACCACTTCATGTTGAAGGAAATGAATCAAAAGTAACCTTTAAGGATTTGCGTGGTACATTTACTGAAGAGCAAATAAAGAAGGAGACTAAGCGTTGTCTTGGCTGTGGTGCTGTGGTTGTAGACCAATACCAATGTGTGGGCTGTGGAATGTGTACTATAAGATGTAAATTTGACGCAATCTCACTGATAAGAAAATATGATAGTTCTGGTGTAGAGTTTAAAGATATGAAACCTGCAGTTATAAAACATGTTATAAAACGTCAAGGAAGAATTGCAGTGAAAAGTGTAAAAAAATCAGTAAAATCAATTTTCTCAAGAGAAAAAGACAACATATAATAGTTAAAGTATTATTCCAAATAAGATAGGTGGGAGAGTAGTTTCGTACATTCTTTATACTTTTACAAGAGAGGTGAGGTCATTTGCATGAAGTTGGAATTATGATTGAAGTCATTAAAAATGTTGAAAATTTTGCAAGAATAAATAGATTAACCAAAATAGATACATTAGTTCTTCAGATTGGCGAGCTCTCATCGGTAATTCCGAGATACATTGAAGCATGTTACCCAGCTGCAGTTGATGGTACATTATTGCAAGATACAAAACTAAAAATTGAGATACTACCAGGCAATGCTATTTGTAAAAAGTGTAATAAAGTTTTTAATCTTATTGAGAATAGTAATAAATGCCCAAATTGCGTAAGTAAAGATTGGGAGATACTATGTGGAAAAGAGTTTATGATTAAGGAAATCGTTGCTTGCTGAAATCACGTTTTTAAGAAAGTATTTATAAATAATAACTAGGGGTGTTGCAAAATTACTTTTTATATTAATTTTGTAACATCCCTATTAAAATTAGCGGTAGAATTAAACCGTAACATAAATAAAGATGTAAAAATGTTTATTTTTAGACAAATAGTAATTGGGCAATTTTAAAAAATAAATTGAAATACATTTTAAAGCATTATATGATGAATTCAGGCATCGATGTACTCTATTAAAAAAGAAGGTAAGTTATGGATATTAACATTGAAATGATACCATCATATAAAATTGCTTATATACGAAGAACAGGTCCTTACGGTTCAGAGAATGTGCAAATAATGGAACAATTAAAAAATTGGGCTAGAGAAAAAAACTTATTTAATGAAAATTCAATTATATTAGGAATAACCCAAGATAACCCTAAATTCACAGAAGCTAAAGATTGTCGTTATGATACATGTTTAGTTGTTTCGGATGAATTCAAGGTTGATAATAAGTATATTAATTTTGGAAAAACTATGGGTGGAAAATATTGCGTATTTAAAATAAGTCATACAGTAGATGCTATGCAAGAAGCATGGATGGAGATATTTTCGGAGTTATCAAAAATAAATTATGAATTTGATGATAGAAGACCTATTCTTGAACGATATGCAATGCAGATGATAAATAAGCATTATTGTGAAATTTGCGTACCAATATTATAAAAAAATATTAAAACAAATTCCAATTTAATAGCCTTCAAAGGTTAAGAATTGAAACAAGAAATAATTTTAGTCAATAGATAGCTATAAAAATAAAGAATACTAATATTTGTGCCCTAATATTTAAGCTAACGCTCTAATGCCACGTCCTGTTTACTTTACGCTTAAATATTAGTTCACAAATAAAGTATTCTTATTATTTAAATGAAAACAGAGTTTAAGAGTTTTAGAAAGATTTATACTAGCTAATCAAGGTGGAAAGAAATCTGCCTTGATTTTATTTTATGGAGGATTTTAAAATTTAGTATAGAATACTTAGTGTAGTTAATGAATGAAATTATATATAATCTAATAAAATTTTTAATAATAAATAAAAAATACTTATTTATTTAGGAAAATAAACAGGGGGTTATACTAATGAAGATAATAGTTATTGGACCAAGGGGAAAAATGGGGAGCTTGGTTACTAAATCTTGTTATAATAATGAAAATATAGAACTTGTGGCAGCAGTAGCCCCAAAGGAAAGGGATTACATAGGACAAGATCTTGGTATAGTTGCAAATCTAGGTAAAAATATAGATTGTAAAGTTGTAGATAATTTAGAGAATGTTATAGATAAATGTGATTGCATTATAGATTTTACAGATCCAGAAACGTCTATGGATGTATTTGAAAAGGCTTTAAAGAGTAAAAAATCTGTGGTTTGTGGTACTACTGGATTTTCAGAGGAAGAAATAAATAGGATAAATGAAATTTCAAAAGAAATACCAGTGGTTTTGGCGGGAAATACTTCTATGGTGGTAAACCTTATGTATAAATTAGTAGAACTTGCCGCTAATACTATAGGCAATATGTCTGATATTGAAATAATAGAAATGCATGATAGATATAAAAAGGATGCTCCAAGTGGAACTTCTTTAGAAATTGGAGAAGTTTTAGCAAAAACCTTTAATAAGGAATTGAAAGAATTGGCTCAATTCGGAAGATATGGGAAAGGTGAAAGAGAAGAAGGAAAAATCGCATATCATTCCTTGAGAGCAGGAGATATTTCAAGTAGTCATACAGTTATGTTTGGTCTTATGGGGGAAAGATTAGAAATAACTCATCATGCTCACAACTGGGAATGTTTTGCAAATGGAGGCTGTCAAGCTGCATTATTTTTAAAGGATAAAAAACCAGGAATATATTCCATGAAAGATGTATTAGGTTTGTAAAAATAAAGGAACTGTCTCAAAATAAAGTAGATTTAATTTTAATACTGCAAAGATAAAAAATACATTCATAAACTACTCATTTTGCTAAGTAGTTCTAAATATGGTTACATTAAAAATTTTCTACCCGGTAGAGGCACCGTCCTGGCTTCACTACCGGCTCCTCACGTCCTGTGAGGAATTACGCAAATTTTTAATTCCGCCAAATTAAGAACTGCTAAAGCTTATTCATATGTTCATTTCATATATTTTTTTCTCTTTGCTATATTAAAATTAAGTCTATTTTGACACATCCTTTTTAAAATATATCTAAAAATATTTGGGAGATGATTTTGTGAAGAATTTTGTATCTACTAGGTGGTTACAGAATCATTTAGAAGATGAAAATATAGTCATTGTAGACTGTAGAGGAGATCTTTTAAAGGATAGCTATGGAGAAGAAGTTTATAAAAAGGGACATATAAAAAATGCTGTTTTTGCAGATTTAAAAAAAGTTATGTCTTCTGAAGAAAGGGAACATGGAGGTAGAAATCCATTACCAGATGTAGAGGACTTTAAAAGAAGTATAGGAAAACTAGGAATAAACAAAAATACTTTAGTTGTGGCCTATGATGAATTAAAAATAGCTGGAGCAGCTAGATTTTGTTGGATGTTAAGATATGTAGGCCATACTAATAATTATGTTTTAGATGGTGGTATAAATAAATGGATCACAGAAAATAGAAAGCTATATATAGAAGAAAACAACAGCAAGGAAAAGTTAGATATTAAAAATGAGGACTTCAATATTTCTTTAAATGAAGAAATAAAAGCAGATGTAAATTACATAAAAGATAATATGAAAAAAGATCTTATATTAGTAGATTCAAGAACTAACATAAGATATGAAGGAATAGAAGAATCTATAGATAAAAAGGCTGGACATATACCTGGAGCTAAAAATATTTATTGGAAAGATATGCTTGAGGAAGATGGAGCTGTTGATGAAAATAAAGTAAGAGAAAATTTTCTGCCGTTAAAAGATTATACTAATATAGCAGTTTATTGTGGATCAGGAATAGATGCAACCTTTAATTTTTTACTTTTAGATGAAGTAGGAATTAAAGCTAGAGTATATGCAGGAAGTTGGAGTGACTGGATAACCTATGAGGAGAATCCTATACATACTAAATAAATATTTATAAACATAAGAAAGTTTGACAATTTAATTCAATGGAGGAAACAAAATGTTAATACAAACTGAACGCTTGGAGCTTATCCCTTTAACTCTTAATCAATTAAAACTATGGATTGAAGATATTTCTCAACTTGAAAAAGAATTAGATTGTTCCTATAAGGCAGAATCAATGGAAGGATTTTTTCTTGAAGTAGTAAAAGGACAGTATGAAATCACCCAAAAAGATCCTAACAATTATTTATGGCATAGCTTTTTTTTCTTAGTTCGCAAGGATGATAGGGTTGTAGTAGGTTCAGCTGATTTTAAAGATATTCCTAATGAAAATGGTGAAGTTGAGATTGGTTATGGTTTAGGTAAAGAGTTTGAGCACAACGGATATATGACAGAAGCTGTAAAAGCAATGTGTGGATGGGCATTAAAACAAAATGGTGTTACAAGTGTAATTGCTGAAACTGATTTAGAAGGTTTGGCTTCTCAAAAGATTTTAAAACGTTGTGGATTCAAAAAAGATAAAGAAGGAGAAACTCTTTGGTGGAGATTATAAAGATAATCTTTTAGCTACTATAAATAGATAATAATTTGCAGAACACTAAAAATGAGTTGCGAAGGGTAATAAAAATGGTTTTATTAGTTGTAGATACACAAAAATTAATAACAAATGAAAATTTATTAAATTCCAATTTGATATTGAGTAATATAAATTAGAATTTAGTTTAGTAGTTGTAACTAAGGAGAGTTTATGAAAAAGACTATTGTTTTTGTATTAACGATACTTATATTATTCTCAGGATTCGCAACACAAGGTTGTCCGTTGTCAAATGCGCAATCTGCGGCAATACAAGCGTTGCTGGATGATGCCTGTCGTATATCAGGTGTGCCAGGAATGTCAATTTCAATACTTGTTGATGATGAAGTATTCTACTTTTCTTCTGGGTATGCAGATCGTGAAAAGGGACTGTCGGCAAGTGAAAATACGCTATATGAGCTAGCTTCGGTCAGCAAAGCTTTTATGGGCATAGGTATTCTGCTGATGGAAAAACAAGGACTGCTGTCAATGACTGACCCCATCCAAAAGTATTTACCTTGGTTTACGTTAAAGCATCAGGGGAAACCCATTGATATGCAAAGTATTACACTCAATAACTTTTTACACCATACTAGCGGCTTAACAAATGGCAGTCACAGTCAAATCATTCCACAAGGCAATACGCCAGATATGTTGAAAAAAACTGTAAAAATGCTCGTAGATGCTGAATTGTCATTCTATCCTGGTGAGCAGTATAATTACGGAACTGTTAATTATGACGTATTAGGTCTGGTTATTGAAATTGTGTCGGGTCAGAGCTATGAAGACTACATGAAAAAGCAAGTGTTTCAGCCGTTAGGGCTACACCAGACGTATGTTTACAAAGAAGATGCTCAAGCTACTGGACAATTGGCACAGGGCTACCGCTCTTCCTTCTTTATGACGACCCCATATGATGCACCAGATTATGCTGGGAATAAACCCGCGGGCTACATCATTTCTTGCGCCAAAGATATGGCGCGTTGGATGGGCATACAGATGGGTATTGTTCAGGATATACCCGAAATATTCCATGAGATTATCGAGAAGTCCCATCATGGGGACATGTCTGTTTCAGATGTCAACGGAATGTTTTATGCCGCGGGGTGGTCAGTAAATTCCGAACAAACAATTATTGAACACTCAGGGGGCAACCCCAATTTTGCAACCGAAGTGGCAATACTGCCAAACGAACGCACAGCCGTTTGCTTGCTGACCAACGGCGCAAATACCAATAGAAATTTAGTGTTAAAAATTAAGGAGATATTGGATGGTAATCTTTCTCAGTCGTATGAAATAAGCGGCACACAGTTTCTTGACATCACTTTGTCGTCTGCCACAATTATTTGTTGCCTGTTGGCTGTTCTGTTCTTTCTTTTAGGATTACGCAGAAAGAAAATGAATGAGCGACAGCCAATGACAAAAAAGAGAATAATCGTAACAGTTATTTTGCTGATTGCTACGATTGCCCTGTGTATAATGTGCTGTGCCTTCGATTGGTCAACGATACTTATTTGGCAAACATATAGTGTTCTTACAGCTTTGATTTCATCGGCATTATTAACTGGAAGCCTTACATGGTTTGTATACACTCACCGATATAATACCTCGCTCCGAAAATAATCATAATGTTAAGTAATTAAATTCCAGTTTAAGGTTGAGTAATATAAATAGTAAATTTGTTTAATACACATTTATAGTGCAATAAAATGGCATGTAAAATCCATTTTACATATTAAAAAGTAGTGATGTAAAATAGGTTTGATAGCATGAACACGCTCCGAACGATAGAATGTAAGCAGGAGGAATATCAAAGTGGACATTAGCAAACAAATAAAAAAATATAGACTCGATTCAAAATTATCGCAGGAGGATTTAGCTGAAAAAGTATTTGTAACACGGCAGACAATTTCAAACTGGGAAAACGGTAAGAACTATCCTGATATAAATAGCCTGGTACTATTAAGCACTCTCTTTGGTGTTTCTCTTGATATTCTAGTTAAAGGAGATTTGGAGGAAATGAAAGAAGAAATTAAAACAGAGGATATCAAAAGGTTTAACCGTGACGGCACGATTTTTACTGTACTACTTATGGCAACAGTAGTATTGGTCGTTCCACTATTTCTTTACTTAAATTTTATTGGAATTGCAATCTGGTTAGTGCTATTTGGCATTACAATGTATTATGCAATATGCCTTGAAAAGCAAAAGAAAACTCATGACATTCAAACATACAGAGAAATCATAGCTTTTACCGAGGGAAAAAAACTTGATCAAATTGAAAAGAGTTGTGAGGTTGGAAAACGCCCATATCAAAAAGCGTTCTCAGTAATTTGTTCAGGATTGATTACAATAGTTGTCACTATAGGAATGTATTTTTTATTTAGATTAATTCAGTATATCAAATTGTTACTGGTTTAGAAATTCCAATTTGTCTGATTGAACAAAACTACCTTAATATGTAGTTTTGTTAAGGCATATTTTCATAAATTTATTACATTATCTATATTGGTATGTAGATAATATTTATGGTTATTAACTTTCCATAATCCATATAATGTAGAGTTAGTTTTGATATATAATGCAAAACTAAACAACTAAATACTACTATATAAAATAAAATGGGAACTATAAAGTTTACTTTACATTTTTTATACCATATTTTTAGTATTATAAATTATTTTTATAATGGAAATAATGTAATAAATAGTTAAATGAAATAGTATGGTGGAAGAATTAATTATTCCACCACTTTTACACCAAAGGATAAAATACAGTGTGATACATAATAATATGGAAAGTTACACAAATATTGTTTTTACAAAATTTAAGATATAAAAAGATAAATTAAAATATTAGTTTTTTCTAATTCATAGAAAATAAGTAAGAGTTCTCAAAATAAAAGAGAACTCTTACTTATTATATTGCGTTAAATTGATAATATAAAAATAAAATGTTAGAATTAAGTATAATTTGTAGAGAAGGGAGAATAGTTTATGCATTTTTGCAGAAAATGTGGCAGTAAGTTACAAAAAAATTCAACACGGTGTAGTACCTGCGGGAGTGAATTAGAAAAAATACATAGTGAAGAAATAAGCAGTATAATAGATAGAGGGAAGCTTTTACATAATGAAATTTTTAATGATGAACATATTTTAAAGCATAAAGAAGAACCCTTAGAAATAATAAAAAATTTTAATTTAAATAAAAAAATAAAAGAAAATAAAATTTTTTTAATTGCTATTTTAATATTAATAATAGTAGGTATCCCACTTATGAAAAATCCAATAAAAAATTTTTTTATAAGAAAGGATGTAGCAAATTGGTTGGTGTATGCTGTTGATAAATATAAAGAATCGGATACCCTAGATACTGTTAGTGATTTTAAAATAAAATCTAAACTACAACCACAAGAACCTATGGAGTATAAATATATAGAAAATATAATAGAACAATGTACTTTGAGAGTGAATAACAAAGTAGATAAAAAAACTAATGAAAGATATAGTAAAGTCAGTTTGATACACAAAAAAGACAATATTTTAAATGGAGAAATTTATAGTAATAAAGAATACATAGCTATATCAATGCCTCAATTATATAAAGATATAATGTACATAAAATGGGAAGATATAAATAAACTAATAAATAATAAAGAAAATAATGATGTTTCAGAAACAATAGATTCAAAAAACTATGAGAATGTTTTAAACATAAAAAAATCTAAATATTATGATAAGGTTAATGAAGATTACAAGGAATTTTTTAATAAGGTTATGGATGACTATGTTGCAAAAGGAGATACTGTAGATATAAATATAAAAGATAAAGAAAAGACTGTAAAATGTGATGAAATAGTAGTACACTTAGATAATGAAGGAATAATAAAAGTTTTAAATGCTTTCTTTGAAAAAGTATCAAAGGATGAAAATTTAAAATTATTAGTTAGGGAAAAGGTTTTTGAATTTTTAAGTATTGCCCAAAATAATGAAGACCTTAATAAATTTAATCTTAGTAAAGAAGATGTAGATAATATCAAAAGAGAGTTCAATTCAGAATATGATTCTTTTATGAGCGAGTTGAGTTATATTGAAAAAGCAGATAAAAAAGGCTTCAATGCAAAAATAAATAGTTTAACAAAAGTAAGAGTTGATTCTAAAAATTATATAAGAGGATTTAAATCTCAAGTTTCTATAGAGAATAAAAAGACTTCTTTTAATTTTATATCAGATACTGTGGTTAATTCTATTAATTCTAAATTACATATAAAAAAGATATCTAAAGAAGGGGCTAAGGATATAAGTAAACTTACACCAGAGGATAGAGATAATGTAGCAAAAGAGGCAGGAAATAATATAGGAAAAATTATGTTTCCAAAACTGAATATAGAGTAATAAAACTTAAAAGGTAATTTTTAAATTAGATAAAGTATTTAAATTTAGGGTAATATTTTATATGATATAAATATTACCTTTTAATTTGAAATAAAATATTATTTAAATAAAATAATTTTAATTTGTTATTAAATATAAAAACATATATTAAATTTAATATATAAAGTTATCTACAGTAACTATAAAATTACACTATAGTAATTTATGGTAAATCATAAAAAGCTAATAAAATTTTGTTAAAAAAATATTAAAGCTCCATTAAGTTAAAGATGAAAAATAAGGGAAATCAAATACAAATTTGAGAAATATATTTAAAAAGTGTTAGGGGGTATATTTGTTGTTATTAATAAAAAATGGGAAAATTTTGACTATGACTGACAAAAAACATGTAAACGATTGTATACTAATTAACAATGGTAAAATAGAAAAAATAGCTAAAAGAATAGAGATTAATAATGAGAATATAAAAGTTATAGATGCTAAAGATGGATGGGTAATGCCAGGCATTATTGATGCTCATTGTCATATAGGTATAATGGAGGAAGGAATAAGGTTTGAAGGCATGGATTTAAACGAGTATTCTAGTGCTATAACACCGCATTTAAGAGCTATAGATGGAATAAATCCTAGGGATTCGGCATTTCAATCTGCTATAGAATCAGGAATAACTACAGTTATGACAGGGATGGGAAGTTCAAATCCTATAGGTGGGCAATTTGCTATAATAAAAACCTATGGTAAATCTGTAGATGAAATGCTGGTAAAAGCTCCAGCAGCTTTAAAGATAGCCTTTGGAGAAAATCCTAAAAGTATATTTGGAAAGAAAGGCTCTATGCCCATAACAAGGATGGGAACAGCAGCTTTAATAAGGGAAACTTTATATAAGGCTAAAAATTATATGAATAGAAAAGAGGTGGCTTTAAAGGAAGAGAAAATATTTGATATAGATATTAAAATGGAAGCTATTATTCCTGTTTTAAAAAAAGAAATACCTTTAAAGGCTCATGCTCATAGAAGTGATGATATACTAACGGCCATAAGAATAGCTAAAGAATTTGATTTAAAACTTACCATAGATCATGGGACGGAAGCACATTTAGTAGCGGACTATATAAAAGAAAGTGGTTTCCCTGTAATAGCAGGGCCAAACATGAATTTTAGAGGAAAGGTAGAAACCAGAAATAGAAATTATAATACTACAAAAATTCTACAGGAAAAGGGAATTTTATATGCTATGATTACAGATCATCCTGTAGTTCCTATTGAATTTTTACCTATGTCAGCAGCTTTAGCTGTAAAAAATGGATTAAAAGAGGAGGATGCTCTAAAGGCTATAACCATTAATCCAGCAAAAATATTAGGTATAGATGATAGAGTAGGAACCTTAGAGGAGGGAAAAGAGGCGGATATATGCATATATAATGGCAATCCTCTTAATATAAATTCTAAAAATATGTACACTATAATTTCAGGTAATATAGTATATAATTTTAATAAAGATTTATAAATTAATTTTATTTAAAATAAATAAAGTACTTTACATTAAGATTTTTGTCATATATAATAAAAAATAATAATTTATTGTAAACACTTCACATAAAAATGAGGTGTTTTTTATTTAATCTAAATATATAATAAAAATTCTAATTGTCGTTTATTATAGAAAATCCAATCTATTTTAATTTCTAAGAATAAATTCTAAATGATTTTCAAAGGCAACATATGAGAAAACATTATTATTTATTATAAAGAAGAATAATAAAGCATCAATTGGGTTAAAATATTGTCATAAATTTAAATGAAAAAGAAAAAGATAATACATATATCTAAAAATTCCAAAAATTTAGTAAATATAATAAATTGCATAAAAAGTGCGATAAAAATATAACAATATCTAATGATAAAAGAATAAAACAGCAGAAAATAGGATCTATATTGAATAAATGAATGCTAGGATTATTAAATTAAGAATAAAATTAAAATTTCAGAATTTATTAAATTTTGAAAATTAGAATATTATGATATAATAACTAATAAAATTATATCAAATTTGAATTAAGGGGGACTAAAATGAAGAAAACATCAGCAAAAGATTTCATAGTTATTGGTTTTGCACTTTTCGCAATGTTTTTCGGGGCAGGCAACTTAATCTTTCCACCTTTTATGGGAAAATTAGTAGGGGATCAGGCACCAGCAGCAATTATAGGTTTTTTAATTACCGGAGTAGGTTTGCCATTAACTGGTATAATAGCCTGTGCTAAAATAAATGGGACATTTTCAGATATATCAGGAAGAGTAGGAAAGATGTTTGCTATTATATCTACAACAGCATTAATATTAGCTATAGGACCTATGCTTGCTATACCAAGAACAGCAGCTACAACTTATGAATTAGCAATACATCCGATATTTCCAGGTGTAGCTCCATTTGTAGCAGTTATAATTTATTTTGTTATCTGTTTAGCCTTTGTATTAAGACCATCAGGAATAGTTGATAGTATAGGTAAAGTTTTGACACCAGCTTTATTGGTTATGTTAGCAATTATAATAATTAAAGGATTAGTTTCTCCGCTAGGACCTACTATATCAACTGGATTTAAAGGGGCTTTTTCAAAATCTTTACTTGAAGGATATCAAACAATGGATGCTATGGCATCAGTAATATTTGCATCAATAATAATAACAGCTGTAAGAGCAAAGGGATATACAGAGAAAAAAGATATTGTGAGTCTTACTATAAAATCAGGAATTGTGGCTGCAGTAGGATTAGCTTTTGTTTATGGAGGACTTATGATTTTAGGAAGTCATACTTCACAAGTAATTCCTGGAGAAATAGGAAGATCAGCCCTAGTTGTTGAGATAGTTAGTAGACTTTTAGGTAATGCAGGTACAGTTATATTAGGATTAGCAGTTGGCCTTGCCTGTCTTACAACAGCAATTGGACTTATATCCACAGGAGCAGAATATTTTAGCAGTTTAACTAATGGTAAAGTATCTTATAATGCTTTTGCAATTATTATAAGTGGAGTAAGTGCATTACTTGGAACAGGTGGAGTTGATAAAATAGTTAAATTCTCAGTTCCAGTATTACAAGTTTTATATCCAATAGTAATAGTTTTAATAGCAATAACTTTAGCAGGTAAAGCTGTAAAAAATAATACCGTTGTAAGAATTACTGTTTATACTACATTAGTAGTAAGTTTCATAGATACAATAAATATATTAACAGGTGGTAATGTAGCTTTTATAAAAGGCATTTTAGGAATTATACCACTTTCTAATGTTGGTTTTTCATGGTTACTTCCATCAGTTATAGCATTTATAATAGGTACAGTAGCCTTTGGAAAGAAACAAGATGAAAATCCCAATATAGCAGATGCTTAATTTAATATAAGAAAAAACACCTTGTTGTAAAACAATAAGGTGTTTTTTTATTTTTTTGTTAAAGTTTCAGAATTTAATCAATTTTCCCAATAATCTTAATATAATATAGTGATTAATAAAATCATATTGAATTAGGATTGAGGGGGTAAAATGAAAAAAAAATCATCAAAGGATTTCATAGTTATTGGTTTTGCACTTTTTGCAATGTTTTTTGGGGCTGGAAACTTAATATTTCCGCCTTTTATTGGAAATTTAGTAGGGGACAAGGCCCCTGTAGCTATCATTGGTTTTTTGATTACTGGAGTAGGTTTACCATTGAGTGCTATAATAGCCTGTGCTAAAATCAATGGTACATTTTCAGATATATCAGGAAGAGTAGGAAAACACTTTAGTGTTATATCTACAACAGCTTTGATATTAGCTATAGGACCTATGCTTTGTATACCAAGAACAGCAGCTACTACTTATGAATTAACAGTACAGCCACTATTTCCATCTATAGGTCCATTAGTATCAGCTATAATTTACTTTGCTATTTGTTTGGCCTTTGTATTAAGACCATCAGGAATAGTTGACAGTATAGGTAAAGTTTTAACACCCTGTTTATTAGTTATGTTAGCAATTATAATAATAAAGGGATTAGTTTTACCACTAGGGCCTGTTGTTAATACTAATTTTAAAGGAGCATTTTCAACATCTTTACTTGAAGGCTATCAAACAATGGATACTATGGGGTCAGTAATATATGCATCAATAATTTTAGCATCTGTAAGAAGTAAGGGGTATACAGATGAAAAAGATGTAATAAGTGTTACTATAAAATCAGGTTTGGTTGCTATAGTAGGATTGGGTTTGGTTTATGGTGGACTTATGATTCTAGGGAGTCAAACTTCACAAATAATCTCTGGAGAAATAGGAAGAACCGCTTTAGTTATTGAAATAGTTAAAAGAGATCTAGGAAATGCAGGAACATTTATATTAGGAATAGCTGTTGGACTTGCATGTCTTACTACAGCTATTGGGCTTTTATCTACAGGAGCAGAATACCTTAGTAAATTAACTAAGGGGAAAGTATCCTATAATGCTTTTGCAATTATTATAAGTTTAGTAAGTGGGATATTAGGAATAGGTGGGGTTGATAAGATAATTAAATTCTCAGTTCCAATATTACAAATTTTATATCCAATAGTAATTGTATTAATAGTAATAACTTTATTAGGTAAAGCTGTTAAAAATGATAGTGTAGTAAAATTTACTGTTTATATTACATTAATAGTAAGTGTAATAGATACAATGAATACATTAACAGGTGAGAAGGTGGCTTTTATAAAAGGTATTTTAGAAATTATACCTCTTTCCGGTGTTGGGTTCGCATGGCTAATTCCAGCAATTATAGCATTTATAATAGGTACAATAGCCTTTGGAAATAAAAAAGAAAAAATTCCACAAGCAGTGGATTGTTAATATAATATAAGGAAAGTGCGACGCACTTTTCAGAGTACAGATTATAGAGTACAGAGAACAGATGTGGATGATTTTGTTTCGATTCTCTACACAAAATCTTTAATTATAATTATTCTACTAAGTTAATTATTAATTTTATATAGAGTAATCTTAAAAATCTTCTTCATTAGAGGAGTATAACTAAAAAAATATATAAAAGCCACTGATTACATTAAGTTTATATAAAAACTAACTGAAATTAGTGGCTTTATATATTAAATTTGTTTGCTAACGCAAATAGTTTTGAATGCAATTTAAATTCGTATAAAGATTATGAAAAGTACAATTTTAGGATAGTACAACCATTTGATATTTAATTTTTTATTATATCCTCATATTTGAAAAGTCCTAAAGGATTAGCCTTTAATCCGAGTATATTATTTTGTACCGCTATAGCTAGTTTAGGATGATATAAAAATATCCAGGGAACATCCTCTACTATAATTTCTTGTATTTCTTCATATAATTTTTTCCTTTTTTCAGGATTTATTAAATTCTTAGCTATTTGTAATTTTTCGTTTACTATTTTATTATCATATCTAGATATGTTAGATACATTGTTTATATTAAATAATGGCTCTAAGAAATTATCAGGATCTCCAGAATCAGCGCACCATCTGCTTATAGCCATATCACATTTTAAAATATTATCTAAGTTTAGGTATTCAGAAGAATCTACTTCTTTTACAACACAGTTTATGCCTATACTTTCTAGATCCTCTAATACATATTCTGTTATTTTAGAAAATAAAGAATCCTTTTCTTTTCGCACTAGTATATTTAATTTATCTCGAGACCTATTAAAATCACTTCTAGAGAGAATTTCTTTGGCTTTAGATTTATTATAGGAAAAACCTTTTAGTTTATTATTGGGTATTATGCTTGGAGGAAAAGGTCCTTTTGCTTCAACGCCTAATCCACCTAATAAACCCTTTATTATTCTATCCTTATCTATAGCTAAGTTAAGAGCATATCTTATATTTTTATCCTTAGAAAATATGGAGTTAGATTCCATATTAAAACTAGCATAGTAAGTCGCTAGTAGATCCTGTTCTATAAGATTTATATTTTTATTAGAACATAAAGCTGTATATTCCTTTTCATCATTTAAAGTTAATACATCTAAATGCTTATTTAAGAAATCATCTATAGGAGATTCAGATTTAAAATTAATATTTATAATATCAATATAAGGAGCTCCATTAAAATATTCTTCGAAGGCCTTTAGTTTGCATCCTTCATCATTAAATTCAGATAGTTTATAAGGGCCACATCCTACTACATTGCCATGATTTATAGAATCCTTATTTATTATGGCGCAAAGTTCTAATCCAAGGTTTAATAAAAATCCACTATAGGAATAGGATAAAGTTAAAGAAATTCTATATTTATCTAATATTTTAATACCAGAAACATGATTTACCATGCCCTTTTTAAAATCTTCAGATCCTTCTATAATTTCTAGTAGCCAATCATTAGGAGAGTCAAGTTTAGGATCTAAAAGTCTTTCTAATGAAAATTTTACATCTTCAGAGGTAACTTCTTTACCATTATGAAATTTTATTCCTTTTTTAAGATTAAAGACCCAAGTAAGGTTATCATTTTCTAAGTACCAACTTTTAGCTACTCCAGGGGATATTTCTCCATAGGAGTTTATGGTTAAAAGACCTATATGTATATTATTTAATAGAAAACTACTATTAAAGTCATAACTTAAGGCAGGATCTAAATATAGAGGCTTGTCAATATAAGTATTTAATATTATATTGTTTTCTTTAGAATCAATTTCTATTTTATTTAAAAGATTATTACTAATATATTTTAAGTTTTGTGAAACCTCAGATAAATCCTTTAAAGAAGTTTTGGTATATTGAGTATTTAAAGAAGCTAATTCCACTATAAACATTAACTTTTCAGAAGTAGTATTCATCTCTTCAGTAGAGCTTATAACGTTTTCTAAATGGCCTATTTGTTTTGTAATAGCATCATTAATCTCTTCAGACACAGTGGTACTAGTTTTTATAGAAGATATTATGCTGTTGAAGGTTTCCATAGTTTTATTAGCTATTTCAGTACCTTCTTTTACTTTATTCATAGTTTCATTTATAGCCTTTATAGCATTGTCTATACTAATATTTATTTCTTTTATATTATTTCCTATAAAATCAACGGAATCCATACTTCTTTCTGCTAGTTTTTTTACTTCCTGGGCAACTACTGCAAAGCCTTTACCAGCTTCACCGGCTCTTGCAGCTTCAATAGAGGCATTTAAAGATAATAAATTAGTATTGTTTGCTATGTCTTTTATTACATCTAGCATATTGTTAATATCTAAAGCTTTAGTACTTAAATCCTTTACTACGGTTTTGGAATATAACATAGATCCTTCTATTTCTTTCATAGCCTCTATAGAATTTAAAGCAGCCCCGTTACCTTCCTTAGCAACTTCCATAGTATTTTCCGATATTTGTTTTGAGTTTTCTGTGCTAGAAAAAACCTCCTCTGCTATGGCAGAATAGTTACTTATCTCACCTGTAACTTTGGAGATAGAATCCATTTCCATTTCTACATAATTAGATATATCCTTTGTTATTTTAATTAATAATTCCGTAACAGAATCTGTTTCTATTATTTTTTTATCAAGTTTTTCTACTATTTTTTTTTGATTATTAGTTAGAACTTTTAAGTTATCTTCATAGATTGTAATATCACAGGGCTTTTCTATACTTTTTTCATTTAAGCTATTAATATTTTTATCTATGGAAGATTTTTTGAATTTTAAATTAAACATTTTAATCCCCCTATAAAATAATAATTACTACTACATTTTAACCTATTTAAATAATTTGTTAAAGCATGAAAAATATTCATTTAAATATAATTTTTAAAACATTTAATAAAAATTGTATCATAAACCATTGGCAAAGAAAATTACTATATTAACTTTCAGTAACAATAATATTACAAATTTCATAGCATAAATACATAGAGTTATATATAGGAGATGATAATGTGGCAGAAAACTATAAATTGTCGGAGGTACCAGTAGGTAAAACTTGCAAAGTAAAAGAATTAAAAGTAAAAGAATTATTAAAACAAAGGATTCTAGATCTAGGTATGGTGCCCAATACAGAAATTTATGTTTTAAGAAGAAGTCCTTGGGGAGATCCTACAGCTTATTTAATAAGAGATACCTGTATAGCCCTTAGAAAAGAGGAGGGAGATAAAATAATAGTTACTATGAATTAAATTTTAAAAGTCTAAAGAGAGGATGATGGTTATGGGATTAACCTATACTTCAGGTAAAAAAGAGGCTTTAAAAGATCTCTTTAATGTGGAAAAAGATAATAAAAATGATATTATAGTAGCTTTAGCCGGTAATCCTAATACAGGAAAAAGTACGGTTTTTAATGCATTAACAGGGTTACATCAACATACAGGAAATTGGCCAGGAAAGACAGTAACCAATGCTCAGGGAAAATATAATCATAAGGAAAGAGACTTTATAGTAGTTGATTTACCTGGCACCTATTCACTGCTTGCCAGTTCTGTAGAGGAACAGGTAGCGAGGGATTTTATTTGTTTTGGAAAACCAGATGTGGTGGTTGTGGTAGTAGATGCTACTTCCGTAGAAAGAAATTTAAATTTGCTTCTTCAAATATTAGAAATTACTCCTAAAGTAGTGGTTTCCTTAAATTTAATGGATGAAGCCAAAAAGAAAGAAATTAAAATTGATGTAAATAAACTAAGAAGTGAATTAGGGGTACCTGTTGTACCAACCGTTGCAAGAAGCAATAAAGGAATATATGAATTAAAGGATAATGTCTATAACTTAGCTTTAGGAAATATAAGGACTAATCCAGTTAAAGTAGAATATAGCAATGAAATAGAGTGTGAAATAAAAAAAATAAGTTCCTTATTAGAAAAAGTATTTCCCAGGGAAATATCCTTACAGTGGTTAGCTTTAAGATTATTAGATGGTGATGAGTCTATTTTAAATTCTATAAGTAAGTATTTAAATTATGATATAAAAAGTGCTTTAATAAAGGGGGATTAAGGTGAAGAAATTAGATAAGGATGAGGGGAGAAAAAATACTGAAACTAGGGTGAACATAAAACATTATAGCAGTAAAGATTATAAAAAATATAAATTAAAAGTGCCAAAGGTTAAAAATAATATAGATGTAGAACATAGTATTAAAGATAAAAATTTAAATAAGATTTTCAAGAATATAGAAAATTTTAGAGAAAATTATAATGAAAAAATAAGAGATGAAATAGTAAAAAGTATATACAATAAGGCAGAAGAAATTGCAGGTAACTCTGTTAAAAAGAATAGAGAAAAACTTTTAGCCCAACAAAAGATAGATGATATAGTAACTTCTAAAATTACGGGAATCCCCATTATGCTTTTACTTTTGGCGGGAGTTTTATGGATAACTATAGAAGGAGCTAATGTGCCTTCAGAGCTTTTAGCTAAAATGTTTTTTTTCATAGAATATAAGCTTACAGAATTTTTTAATTATGTAAATGCACCTTCATGGCTTCATGGTATCTTAGTTTTAGGAATATATAGAACTTTAGCTTGGGTTATATCTGTAATGTTACCACCTATGGCAATCTTTTTCCCTATATTTACTCTATTAGAGGATGCAGGCTACCTTCCAAGAATAGCTTTTAATTTAGATCATGCTTTTAAGAAGGCTTGTGCCCATGGGAAACAAGCTTTAACCATGTGCATGGGATTTGGTTGTAATGCAGCTGGTGTTATTGCTTGTAGAATAATAGAATCACCAAGGGAAAGATTAATAGCTATTTTAACTAATAACTTTGTACCTTGTAATGGTAGATTTCCTACGTTAATAGCACTTTCTATGATTTTTGTTGGATTAAAATTTGAAGGTTCTGGAGGAAGTAGTTTTATAGCAACTCTTATGATAGTTCTTCTTGTACTTATAGGAGTAGGAATAACCTTATTGGTTTCTTATATATTATCAAAAACATTGCTAAAGGGAGTTCCATCATCCTTCACATTAGAATTACCACCCTATAGAAAGCCCCAAATAGGAAGGGTAATATATACATCAATCATAGATAGAACTATTTTTGTATTAATGAGGGCCGTAGTAGTGGCAGCACCAGCGGGAGCTATAATATATATATTAGGAAATATAACTGTAGGAGATAGTACTATATTGGTTCAAGTGGCTAATGCTTTAGATCCTTTTAGTAAGGCTATTGGATTAGATGGATTTATACTCTTAGCCTTTATATTAGGACTCCCAGCTAATGAAATAGTGCTACCAATACTAATAATGTCCTATCTATCTAAGGGAGCTATGATAGATTTTGAAAGTTTAGAGCAGCTAAGAAACATACTGATTTCAAATGGGTGGACTTACTTAACTTTATTAAATACTATGTTATTTTCCCTCCTACATTTCCCTTGTGGAACCACTATATGGACTATAAAAAAAGAAACAGGAAGTACAAAATGGACTATATTTTCAGTAATAATGCCTACAGTAATAGCTATAGTAGTATGCTTCTTCACAACTCAAATTT
The DNA here is from genome assembly GCF_054768115.1 of Clostridium sp. CTA-6. Taxonomy (NCBI): domain Bacteria; kingdom Bacillati; phylum Bacillota; class Clostridia; order Eubacteriales; family Clostridiaceae; genus Clostridium; species Clostridium sp. CTA-6. The sequence goes on along the minus strand of NZ_BAAAAU010000003.1, from coordinate 285,508 downwards.
ACAATTTAATAGTATAAGATTTAAAGGTAAGTATATAGTTTATTTTTTATGGGAGTTACTTTAGATAAGTCTTTTTATTAGTTATACTAGTAAGTAACAGCTTAGTTATTAAAGGATTTATTTTATATAAGTTCTTTTAGATTTAGCACTAGTATAGGATTTGTCTTTAAGTAAACTCCTATTTAAGTTAAGAATCATTCTATAATTTTTTTGTTTTATTTATATATAAAAATAAGACCTTTGTTTTAGCAAATAATAAAAGTTGCTAAAACAAAGGTCTTGCTCCAAGATTTCTGTAACATTCTTGCACCAAACCGGGTTATAAAAACCAGCATGTCGATTGGATGAACAAAGCCTAAAGCTTTGACGAGCTACTCCCCTTTATTTTTATAAAAGCAATTATTCATTTATTTATATATTAATAGGTTATGATATACTTAGAAAAATGTTACAATTAAAATAGATTTAATTGTAAAGGCGCAAATATAAAAAACTAGATTAGGAGAGAAATATGAATATATATTTAGTAAGACATGGAGAAACGGAGCAAAACAAAAGAAAAAATTTTTATGGTAAATTAGATGTGGGATTAAATGAAAAGGGAGAAGAGCAAAGCTATAAAGTAGGAGAAATTTTAAAGAATGTAGATTTCAATAAAATTTATATAAGTGATAGAAAAAGAACTAAGGAAACTGCAGAAAGAATTTTAGAGAGAAACAAATTATATAAAAAAGAAAAAAATATTATTTATAAAGAAGAGAGAATAAATGAATTAGACTTTGGTATTTTTGAAGGTAAATCCTATGAGGAGATAGGCTTTTTATATCCAAAAGAACAAGAGAGATGGGAAAAGGATTGGAAAAACTTTGCTCCTCCCAAGGGTGAAAGTGCAGTGGAATTTTATAGTAGAGTAGAAAACTTTATGGAACATATACGAAAAGAAGAGGATGAAAACTATTTAATAGTTACCCATGGAGGAGTAATAAGAATGATATATAGTTATATACTTCAAAATAATATGGATTTTTACTGGAATTTTGCTTCAAGAAATGGAGATATAACATTAATTAAATATGAGTATGAAAACTTATTTATAGATTACATATTACCTACAAAGTTAATTTGAGATTAGTACTATGTGAAAGTAGTTTCTTCTTTACAGGTCTTTTGAGTAAAGGTAAAATTATTTATGAGAATACCATCTTTCTTAATTTTTGTTTGTCCGATGACTACCCGCTCTAATACTCCTATCTTCTTCAAAGTGGGAGTAAAGAGCGGCTATGTCCCTGGATAACGATTTCTAAGCTTTAGTGGGAGTAAAAACTCCATCTGAAGCCAAGAACTCTGTTTATAAGAAATCTAGGTAATTAATAAATGTAAGTTGAAGAGGTGATGCTTATGGTAGAAAAAAGTAGTAAAAAATTTGACAAAAGGAAAATTATAATTAGTGTAATTATAACAGGTGTCATCTTATTAGGAGTTATAGCTATATGTACAAGCTATATGCAAAGGTCTGTAAAAAAATATAGCACTTTATTTTATCCCGGAACCAGAATTGAAAATGTGAATGTATCAGGAAAAACATTAGAAGAAGCTAAAAAGCTTTTAAAAGAGCAGTATGTAGACAAACTACCTTCTAAAAAATTAGTAGTAAAGGCAGAAGGCAAGAGCTATCCATTTGAATTTTCTAAGTTAAATGTGAAGTACAATTTGGACAAAGCATTGGATAAAGCTTTTAACTATGGAAAAAACCTAAATATTCTTAGTCAGTATAAAATCATAGTACATCCAGATGATAAATGCATTAGTGCAGGACTTTCTTATGATAAAGAAGTGGTGAAAAAGTTTATAGATGGTATAGCCAAGGAGGTTAACAAAGATCCAATTAATGCAGCTGTAAGCAGTACAGCTGGAAAAGTTAGCTTGGTTAAACATAGGGCTGGAAAAAAATTAGATAGTGATAAACTTCAAAAAGACATAAACAATAGTATGAATGGGGACGCTAGTAAAGACGTTGTAGTCCAAGCTCCTATAGAAGAAGTTAAACCTAAGGTAACTACAGATAAAATTTCATCTATAAATACTTTAATATCTACATTTCATACAGAGTATGGGGGAATATCTTCACAAGAGAGAGCTAACAATATTGAAGTATGTACTAAGAGTATAAATGGTACTGTATTAATGCCGGGAGAAACCTTTAGTTTTAATCAAGTAGTAGGAGAAAGAACAGAGCAAAGAGGGTATCAATCTGGGCCAGTTATAGTAGGAAATCAAGTGGAGTCAGGATTAGGTGGAGGAATTTGTCAGGTATCATCAACATTATATAATACTATTTTATTAGGCAACATAAATGCTACGGAAAGAATGCACCATACGATGCCATCAAGTTATGTACCACTTGGAATGGATGCTACTGTAGATTGGGGAAATATAGATTATAAATTTAAAAATACTTTTTCATATCCTATTTATATTGAAGGAATTGCTGATGGAAGCAGCATAATATTTAATTTATATTCTAATTCAGAATTGAAGAAAAGAACTTATTCTATTTGGAATGAAGTTTACAATACTATAAATGCTAATATGAAAACTGAAGATGATCCTAATCTTCCAGAAGGAAAACAAGAGATTGTACAAAATGCATACACAGGATATAAAGTAAGAGTTTATAAAAATATCTTAGAAAACGGCAAAGTAGTAGGTAAGGAACTTGTTTCTGATGATTTTTATAGACCAATAGAAGGATTAGCAAAAGTAGGACCTAAAAAACCAGCTTCTAAACCAGCGGAACCGAAAAAAGATGATCCTAAACCAACTCCTAAACCAGAAGAACCGAAAAAAGATGATCCTAAAGCTAAACCAAATGAAACTAATGACAAAGAGAAGGATAAAGAAAAAGATAAAGATAAACCTACACAAGAAACTCCTAAAGAAGATACAAAAAAATAACACAATAAAAAGTCTATAAATAGATAAGTATGTAGTGAGAATAGCTATATGCTGTTAGTGTAAAATTACTGTAGGATATTTTTGAACAAAAAATAGAAAAAGAGACACCCTTTCCATAATATGTTAAGTGATGAAATAGAACATAGAAAGGGTGTCTCTCATAAATTTTTGTTTGTACGAAATTCAAGTAATTAATAATAAATATAAGAGAGGTGAAAGTATGGAAAATGTGTTAAATGATTTTTTATTAATGATTCAGTTTTTTACTCGTATACCTATAAATAAGAACTTACAGTGTGAAAAGGTGAATTTTAGAAGAGGAGCTTTTTTTCTTCCTGTAGTAGCTTCTATTATAGGTGGAATGGAGTTTTTAATATATTTAGGCCTCAAAAATTTTTTACCACCTAATGTAATAATAGTGTTATTGCTTTTATTTACAGCTATGATTACTGGTGGACTTCATATGGATGGATTAGCAGATACCTGTGATGGTTTTTTTTCTTTAAGAGATAAAGAAAGAATAATAGAAATTATGAAAGACAGTAGAATAGGATCCTATGGAACCATAGCATTGATAATTGATTTATTATTAAAATACCAACTCCTATATTCTTTAGTTTTAAAGGGATACAGTATAGCTATACTGTTAGCCCCCATCATAGGAAGAATTAGCATTTTATTTTTATGTTTATCTAAAAGGACAGCGAAAAAAAATGGTTCAGGGAATATATTTATAGGAAATATGTGCAAACCCATAATATTTTCTATTACTATCATAGTATTAATAATAAGTACATATTTTTTAGGATTAAAAGCTACAATAATTCCCTTTATAGGAGTGTTGTTAATAACTTATTTATTATACTTATTATGTTTAAATAAAATAAATGGACTTACAGGGGATACCTTAGGGGCTTGCAATGAACTAGGTGAAATAACCTATTTATTAATTTTATTAATGATGTAAATTTATGTGAGAGGAGATTGGTCTTATGGAGATAAAAAAGGTAAGAGATTTAACATTAATTTCCTTGACTCAGGATAAAACTTTAGTTGTGGCCTGTGATAGTTCAGGAAGTATTGGTCCTAAAAAGAATGATATATTAAAAATACCAGCTTTTTATACAGGCAAGTTCGCTATTAGGGTAGGTATTTTAGAGGTTATGTGTACAGGAGCAGAAATTGTAACAGTTACTAATGCGGTATGTTGTGAAATGAATCCTACAGGAAAGGAAATAATAGATGGGATAAAAGGTGAGTTAAAAAGAGCTGGCATTGATGAAGTGGTTTTAACAGGGAGTACTGAGGAAAATTTTACAACTTTTTCCACAGGTGTGGGGATAACTGTTTTAGGTATAGTGGATAATTCTGTAATAAAAGTTAACAGTGTGAATAACTTTGGAGACAATAATGAAAAACATAATAAGTTTGATGAGGATGATGTTTTGCTAATATCTGTGGGAATACCTAAGTTAGGAAAAGAGATTAATATTTATGATGATAAGGAAATAGTTGATTATGTGGATATAAAGATATTACTAGAAAACCCTAAAGTACATGAAATTGTGCCAGTGGGATCTAAAGGAATATTGTATGAAGGAGAGGTTCTAGCTAAAAATAATAATTTAAAACTAAAATTAGAAGAAAATATACCTATAGATATTAAAAAATCTAATGGTCCAGCAACTACGGTAATAGCAGCAATACATAAAGAAGAATGTGAAAACATAAGATCAAAAATAAATAATGTAAATATAATAGGAAAATTAGAGAGATAGATTTATTTTTAATTCCGTCATATTAAGAATTACTAAAGCTTATTCATATGTTTATCACTTGTATTTTTTATTTTGCTATATTAAAATTAAATCTATTTTAATACACTTTGTTTATAATTTTAAAGTGTATAGAAATTTCATAGCATTGTTTATAAATATATGAAAATAAGGTAAAATGCTATGTATTATATATAAAGGAGAGATAATATTATGAATTTTACAGGAATAATTATGGGGTTATTTATGTTATTTTTTACTGGGATAGGACATGTTATTGTAATAAAAGGAGAGTATCACTTTGGAATTAAGATTTGGCCAGGTTTTTTAATATTAGGCATAGGACTTATAGTTTTGTCATTAACTATAGATAATGTTTATTTGTCAGGTGGTTTAGGTATAGGAGGACTTACTTTTTTATGGGGAATATTAGAGTTGTTTCAACAAAAGGAAAGAGTAAAAAAAGGATGGTTCCCTAAAAAAGAAAAATAAATTTTAAAAGAAAAATATTTTGAAATTGGTTTTATATGGATGAAAGTGAAATTATATACATCATATTTTTAGAATATATATTTTTAAAAAGTTAAAACTACTACTGTAATATTTGAAAAGGAGTTGTTTTAAAATGCAATTAACTGAATTAGAACTTCAAAATTTAAGACATTTAATAGGTAGTCATGAAACTGCATGTAACAAATTAAACGCGTATGCTCAGCAAGCACAGGATCAACAAATAAAACAAATGTTCCAAAAATCAGCACAGGATGCTCAAAATACAAAACAAAAATTAATGTCTTTTTTAGGATAGTTTAAGGAGGTATAATCATGCAAGATAAAGATATGATGAATGATACGCTATCAATGTTAAAGGCTAGTTTAACAGGATATTCTACTACAATTTCTGAAACAGATAATCAACAATTAAGACAAGAGATTCAACAAATGAGAAATAGTTGTGAAACAAGTCAATATGATTTTTATAATGTAGCAAAACAAAAAGGTTTCTACAAACCAGCAGCACAAGCTTCACAACAACAAATTCAAACAGTTAAAAGCCAAGTAAGTGGTTCATAAAATTATAGTTTAAATTAATAAGATAAATAATGATTTATAAAATTTGGTTAAAACTAATAGACCAAATAAATGGCTTATAAAATATAAGCGAAGGTAGCAGGGATGCTTGCTTCTTTGCGATAGAATTAAAAAAGTATAGGCGAAGGTAGTAGGGATGCTTACTTCTGTGCGATAGAATTAAGAAAGTATAGGCGAAGGTAATAGGGATGCTTATTTCTTTGCCAAAAGATTAGAAAAACACTATCAAAATAAATAATGCCATTTTTAGCATTATTAAAAAATTTTGATAGTGTTTTTTGCAATTTCAATTATTAATTAAACTTGTAAACAATTTGTAACTAAAAACATTAAGTGTTTTATTATAAAATAAAATTATGGAAAAATTTAAAAATATAATATATTACTTTTTTAAAGGGGAAGATATATTAAGGCTAATTTGTTATATAGAATTAAGTTCTGTATAAAGATCACATAATCTAAAACTAATGAGTGTATATTATAATTTTTATGTTTTACTTTATAACATCTTAAGGAGAATGCGATATGAAAAAAATTAAAATTTCAATACTTGTTTTATTTTGTGTTTTAATAGGGTCTACTAATTTTTTAATAGGATGTAAAAATAATAAAGCACAGGTTACACAAAACAGTAGAAAAGATGAACAAAAGATAAAAGAAGAAAAATATTCTAAGTTTTCAGGGCTAAACCTAAGCAAGACGGATATTAAGCTAAAATATAAGGGTGAAATATTAAATTTAAAATTACCAATATATATGGATAAAAACAGATACTATGTTCCAGTTAATAATGTTTTAGATAAAATTAACGTGAATTATACAATAAAACAGGGAAAGGCTCATGTAGAAAATGGTGATAAAAAGATAGATATAGATAAAAACTTAGCTAATATTTCAGGAGAAAAATATAAGCTTAGAAAAGATGTAATTTTAAAAGAAGATATAATGTATATGTCTTTCTTTGATTTTAATAAAATAATGGGATTAAAAGCAAATTGGAATGAAAGTGAAAAAACAATAAGTTTATACAAAAATAAAGAACAAGAAAAAATAGAGAATAATAAAAACAAGGATTCTAAAATAAAACCAGCTTTTGTAAGACTTGAGGATATAACATCTAATCAAAGATATAAAACTCCAGAGGCATTAGAAAAATTAAGAGTAATATCAGATTATCTATATTCTAAAAAAATACCTTTTCATGTAGCATGGGTTCCAAGATATTTAGATCCTAAAAATAATATAGATGATGATGCATCTAGAGATTTTAATATACATAATGCTAACTTTGTATATACTTTAGATTATTTTATCGATAGAGGAGGCATTATAGGACTTCATGGATACACTCATCAATCAGGAGCAGAAGTAAGTATAGATGGTATAGAATTTGATGAAACAAGAAATAACGATGAATCTATTATAAGAGAAAGAGTTCAAAAAGCTATTCAATGTGCAAAAGTTCTAGATATACCTGTAGGATTTTTTGAAAGTGCTCATTATTCAGCCACAAATGAAGAAACTAAGATAATAGAACAATATTTTAATTATATGTATGATCCACCTAAATTTGCATCTATGGGTAACATAGCTAAAAGAAAATCACAGGGTAAAACTGTTACTTATATACCAACACCATTAGATTATGTTGATGGTGTAAAACATGCAGATAAAGTTATAGAAAAGATTAATAACTTAGATGAAGGTACATTAGGTAGTTTTTTCTATCATCCTAGCATAGAATCCAGCTTTATAAAATTTAAAAATAATAAGGATGGATCAGTAGAATATACTTATGAAGACAATTCACCTTTAAAAAAGATAGTAGAAGCCTTTGAACAAAATAATTATGAGTTTAAGAAAATAACAGAGATTTAGTTATAAAAAAGAGTTTCCTATTTGTAGATTTTTTCTATTATAGGAGATTCTTTTTTATTAATATAGTGTATTTTTTGATATACTATATGTTAAATGTATTTATTACAATGTTCAGTAGATTTAATATTTCATCTTTTTACAAAGATGTAGATAACAGTGGTAATTATTCAAAAATTCCACTAAATTTAAGAATTGATTAAAACAAGTGAAGGGAAGTTGTATAATATGATACTTATTAAAAAATTTAAATTTGATGCAGCACACAATTTAATACATTACCATGGAAAATGTGAAAGACTTCATGGACATACATATGGTCTAGTAATAAAGATTTCAGGAGAACCAGATAAGGAAGATATGGTAATAGATTTTACAGAGCTTAAAGCTATAGTAAAAGAAAATGTATTGGATATATTAGATCATGCTTATATAAACGAAATAATAAAACAACCAACAGCAGAAAATATAGCAGTATGGATATGGGATAAACTATACACAAAATTAAAAAGAGACAATTGCAGCTTATATGAAATAGAAGTTTGGGAAACAGAAACTAGCGGAGTGGTTTATAGCGGATAATAATAAAGAATTTATAAAATAATTATATTGTGTATGAAATAAATAAGATTAGCTATTAAAGATAAATAATATATTAAAAAAATTATTTGTCTTTAATAAGATTATATAATAAGGTGAATGGAATTAGTAAGCATATACAAACTTAATATTGGTTTACTTTGATATTTTACCAATTGTAAAGCATTTTTATATAACATACTTTAAATTAAATATAATATTTTATTATAAAAAAGGGGATTAAAAATGATTATAGAATTAAATAAAAATAGTTTCCCAGAAGAGCTTAGTAAAATAGAAGTACATGAAGGTAGTATAAATATATTTATGAATAAAAATAGCATTACTCCTTTAAAAATTTTTAATGTATTAGCTCCTGCAGCCAATATAATAAAACAGGAACTAATGGCTTTAGGTGGAGATTGTGCCATAAATAAATATTGTGTAAATTGCAAAGTGGAAACTTCAGATATAATTTTATTAGGAACAGATAGACAATACAAAAAATTATTAGCAAAACTTAAATATATGACTTTTTTTAGAATACAAGAAATAGTAGTGGAGTTAGAAAACTATATTAAAAATAATGGAGCTGTTAGAACAATTTTAAAAGATGGAAGAGAAATAAATTATGAAAATTTAAAGGTTATGGGAATTATAAATTGTACTCCAGATTCTTTTTATGAGGGTTCTAGAAAAAATTCTATAGAAGAAGCTTTAAAAACAGCAGAAAAGATGTTAAAAGAAGGGGCAGAAATTTTAGATATAGGTGGAGAATCCACACGACCAGGCTCTGACCCAGTAGATGAAGAGGAAGAAATAAAAAGAGTAGTTCCTGTTATAAAAGAAATAAAAAATAGATTTAAGGATGTTATAATTTCTATAGATACTTACAGAGCTAATACTGCAAAAGCTGCAATAAAGGCAGGGGCGGATATAGTAAATGATATAAGTGCTATGAAGTATGATGAAAATATGGTTAAAGTAGTTAAAGAATACAATGTGCCTGTAATACTTATGCACGTAAAAGGAAAACCAAAGGATATGCAAATAGATCCAGTTTATAAAGATTTAATGAAAGAAATTCATCTTTATTTTAATGAGAGGATAGATTATTGCAAATCTCATGGCATAACAGAGGATAAAATAATATTAGATCCAGGCATAGGCTTTGGAAAAACTGTAGAGCATAATCTAAAAATAATGAACAGAATAGAAGAACTAAAAAGCTTTAATCTTCCAGTACTTTTAGCAGCCTCAAGAAAAGCCACCATAGGAAAAGTTTTAGGAAGCTTACCTACAGAAGAAAGGCTAGAAGGAACCATAGCTTTATCTTGTTTAGCTGTAGATGCAGGACTTCAAATGGTGAGAGTACATGATGTAAAAGAAAATATAAGAGCCATAAGAATGCTAGAAGCTGTAAGAAAAATATAAATTATTTTAAAGATATATATAAATATATTTTAAAATCTAAAAAATATAATGAAAATTAAATTATAATTTAAATTGTATCTTCTGATTTTTAGGTCTGTAAGATAAATTTATATAATAAAAGAAAAAATTAGAATTTGTAAAACGGAAAAGGAGAATGACTATGCTTGAATACAGATTTGATACGCAGTTATTAATTGAAGGAGAAAATCTTTCAGAAGATAAAATAAATGAGTATATTACAAAAAACATTGAAGGTGACTGCTTACTTGCAGTTGGTGATGAGGAATTGATCAAAATTCATTTTCATACAAATACTCCATGGAAAGTGCTTGAGTATTGTGCTTCATTAGGTGATATTCATGATATTGTTGTAGAAAATATGGAACGACAATCTAATGGGTATCACGGTTAATAAATATAAATCTTTGTTTATTAAAAGGTTTCAAAAATCTGAGAGTGCTATAAATAAGATATATATATATAATCCTTAAGGAGATGATAATATATGCATACAGCTTATGTGGCCTTTGGAAGTAATATAGGTGAAAAAGAAAATTACATAAAAAGGGCCTTAGAAAAAATAGAGGAAAGAGAAATAAAAATAATTAAAGTATCTCCTATATATGAAACAGAACCCTATGGAGTATTAGATCAAGATAGTTTTTTAAATGGAGTAGTAAAAATAGAAACTAATTTAACTCCAGAAGATTTAATAGGGGAGCTTTTAAACATAGAAAAACAGTTAGATAGAGTAAGAGAAAGAAGATGGGGACCTAGAACTATAGATTTAGATATTATTTTTTATGATGATTTAATAATAAATGAAAAAGATTTAGTTATTCCTCATAAGGATATGGAAAACAGAGAGTTTGTACTAAAACCTTTGTGCGATATAGATGAAAATTTTATACATCCGGTTTTAAAAAAATCAGTAAGAGAATTGTATGATAGGCTGAAGTAAATATTTCTAGTTTATTTTTATTATATTCCTCTAATAATAATTATATAGCCTGATACTATATTAATGTTTAATATAAACAGAGTTCTTGGCTTCAGAGAGAGCTTTTACTCCCACTAAAGCTTATTAACAGACTTCTTAGGAGTTTTACTCCTTAGAAGTCGTTATCCTTTAGGAGAAATTGTTATCCAGGGACATAGTCGCTCTAATACTCCCACTTTGAAAAAGATGGGAGTATTAGAGCGGGTAGTCATCGGATAAAAGGAACAAAACACCTAAATTAAACAAAGGAGGAATTTAATAATGTTTGAACTGATTCCTTTTAGAGAAGATGATTTAGCTAGACACGATGATTTTTTTTCACCATTTGTAAAGAAATTCTTTAGTGATGATTACTTTACAGAAATGAGTAATATTCATAAAAACTTTAATGTGGATTTAAAGGAGACAGATGAAAACTATTTAATAGAAGCGGATCTTCCAGGAACAAAAAAAGAGGATATATCTATAGATTTTCATAACAATTATTTAGTAATCAATGCAAAAAGACAAGAATCAGTAGAAGATAAAAAAGAAAACTATGTTAGGCGTGAAAGACATTATGGTGAATTTAAGAGAAATTTCTATATGGATAATGCTGATGAAAATAAAATAGATGCTTCATTTAATAATGGAGTTTTGAAGATTACTATTGCTAAAACAAACCAAGATAACAGCAAAAGAAAAAAGATTGAGATACATTAAAAATGTAGATTTTAAAAATAACTATTGCTCATTACCTTACGTCATGTGTTAATATAATATTATAAATTAGTGTAGGATATATATCCTACACTAATTTATTACATAATTTTGCACAGTTAAATGAACTGTAGAGTTTTTTAGATTCTGAAATAGTTCATAAAAATAATTATATCGGTTAATTAAAATATTTTTAATTTTATCTTAATGAAGATTAATTAAAGTTAGTAATAAAAATTATTAATAATAATTCCTACACATAATATATTATTGCAGAGGTGATTAATATGAAAGATACCTCAAAAAAATTATTTACCACAGGAGAATTTGCTAAAAAAGCTGGAGTAACCATAAGGACTTTAAGATATTATGACAAAATAGGGTTATTAGTTCCCAGTAGCCATAATGAATTAGGTCATAGATTGTACAGCAAAGAGGATTTTGGTAAACTACAAAAGATATTAACTCTTAAATTTATAGGGCTTTCCCTAGAGGATATAGCTAATATAATGAAGTATGATTTGAATCATAAAGATTTTAAAAAGTCTTTAGAAATTCAAAAGGAAATAATGAAGAAAAAAATAAAGCATATACAATCTATTATAAAAGCTATAGATGAAGCGGCAGATACCATAGATTTTAATAAAGAAATGGATTGGGATAAGTTTATAAATATAATAAGTGCCATAAATTCTGATAAAAATTGGACTCAGCAATATGAAAATGCATCAAACTTAAGGGCAAGAATAGCTATTCATGAGCTTTTTAGTACAAATAAAGAAGGTTGGATGCCATGGTTTTTTAAAGAATTAAAGCAGGAATTAAGTATGATGAGTTCAAACTATAAAAATTATAATAAAAAAATAAGTAATGAGAATATATCAGAATTAAGTAATTTAGACTTAAAGCAGCCTAATATAAAAATATTAGAGCTAGGTTGTGGTGATGCTAGTCTTTGGAATAAAAATTTTAATCATATCCCCTCAAATTGGGAAATAACATTAACAGATTTTTCAGATGGTATGCTAAAGGACGCTAAAAAAAATTTAGGAGAAAAAAGAAGTAGATTTAATTTTAAAATTGTAAATGCAGAAAATATTCCTTTTGAAGAGGAAAGTTTCGATGTAGTTATAGCAAATCATATGCTTTATCATGTACCCAATATAAATAAAGCTTTAAAAGAAATAAATAGGGTATTAAAAAGTGAGGGTATTTTATTTGCCTCCACTGTTGGTAAAAATCACATGAAAGAAATAAGAGAAATAATTTCTACATTTGATATATATAGTTTAACCAGTGAGAGCTGGGAGATTACAGATAGTTTTCAATTAGAAAATGGATTAAAAATTGTATCAGAATATTTTAATATGGTAGAATTGAAAAGATATAAAGATAATTTAAAGGTGACAGATCCTGTATATATATTAGACTATATATTTTCCATGCCAGGAAACAATAAAGTGAATTTATCTTCAAAGGATTTAAAAAAGATTTATGATTATTTAGAAGATAATATAAAGGAAAAAGAAAATATTTATATAACAAAGGATACAGGATATTTTAAAGGTAATAAATAAATAAAAATTATTTTAAAATAAAAAATTAATTGTTAAATGAAGGGAAGGATTATAATGAAAAAGATACCATTTTCACCACCAGATATTACAGAAAGAGAAATAGATGCAGTAGTAGAGGTGTTAAAATCTGGTTGGATAACTTCAGGTCCTAAAACACAACAATTTGAAAATAATTTAGCAGAGTATTGTCATACAAATAAAGCTGTAGCAGTATCTAGTGCCTCAGCAGGATTAGAACTTGTATTAAAAGAGTTTGATATAAAAGAAGGAGATGAAGTGATAACTACTCCTTATACTTATACAGCTACAGCAAGTGTATGTTTGCATAGAGGTGTAAAACCAAAATTTGTAGATGTAGCAAAAGATAGTTTTTTAATAGATATAGAAAAATTAGCAGATGCAATAACATCAAAAACTAAAGCTATATATACAGTAGATTTTGCAGGAGTGCCTGTAGATTATGATGCTATTAAAGAAGTTTTAAAAGCTAAAGGTCGTGAAGATATAATCTTAGTATCAGATTCAGCACATTCTTTAGGTGCTATCTATAAGGGTAAAAAAGTTGGAGGTCAAGTAGATTTCCATGTATTCTCATTTCATGCAGTAAAAAACCTTACAACAGCAGAAGGTGGAGCAATAACTTTTGGAGATAATAGTTTTAAAGGAAGAGAAGATTTACACAAAGATTTTAAATTACAATCTTTACATGGTCAATCAAAGGATGCTCTATCAAAGATGAAAGCTGGAGCTTGGGAATATGATATAGTAACAGATGGACATAAATGCAATATGACAGATATGGGATCAGCTATAGGTTTAGTTCAGCTTACAAGATACGAAGAAATGCTAAGAAAAAGAGAAGCTATATTTGATACTTATACAAAAGTGTTAGCTGAAAAAGAGTGGGCTATAATACCATTTAAAAAAGATGAAACTAAAGAAACTTCATATCATATATATCCACTAAGAATAAAAGGATTTAAAGAAGCTGAAAGAAATGAAGTAATAAAAATATTAGCTGAAAAAGATATAGCAACAAATGTACATTTTAAACCACTACCAATGTTTACATTATATAAAAATTTAGGATACAATATAGAAGACTATCCAAATGCATATGCACAATATGCTAATGAGATTTCTTTACCAGTATATTCTACATTATCTTTAGAAGATGCAGAATATGTAGCTAAAGAACTTGTAGCTGCAGTAGAAAAAGTAATGAAATAATTAATAGCTCATTGTAGTTAAAATATTTATTAAATTATAAGTAAGTAGAAATATTTACTTATAATTTAATGTAATGAAGTAAGCAAAGCTGAAATAGAAAAATTTTGATTATTAAATAAAAATAAAAAAGAAAGAGTGATATAAGTGAAGGTTAACTTTTATACATCTAAAAGAGAATATTTAGAAAAAAAAGCTGAATTTGATAAAGCTATATTTGATGTAGTAGAAAGTGGAAGTTTTATACTTGGACCACAAGTTAAAAACTTTGAAGAAGCTATAAAAGAATATACAGGAGCAAAACATGCTATAGGCGTAGCATCAGGTACAGATGCTTTAGTAATTGCCTCTCATATTTTAGGTTTTGAAAATGGAGCTGAAGTTATAACTTCACCATTTACATTCTTAGCATCTACATCTTGTATAGCTAAACATAGAGCTACACCTGTATTTGTAGATATAGACGAAGAAACTTTTGAAATGGATTTAAATCAAATAGAATCAAAAGTAAATTCTAAAACAAAGGGAATACTTCCAATTCATTTATTTTCACAAATGAATAACATGGATAAAATAATGGAAATAGCAAATAAAAATGATTTAAGAGTTTTAGAAGACGCAGCAGAAGCCTTTGGAATGAGATGGAAAGGTGATGGAGACAGCTATAGACATTCAGGAACTATAGGAGATATGGGTATATTTTCATTCTTCCCAACTAAAACATTAGGTGGATATGGTGACGGAGGTATGATAGTTACTAATAGTGATGAATTAGCAGAAAGAACTAGAATGTTTAGAGTACATGGAGCATCTAAAAAATATCACTATGATTATATAGGATATAATTCAAGATTAGATAGTATGCAAGCTGCTGTACTTTCAGTAAAATTAAAATATATAAATGATGCTATTAAAAAGAGAGAAGAAATAGCTAATATGTATATGGAAAAATTACAGGATTGTGAATATGTAAGGTTCCCTAAAATAAAAGGAGATCAAAAACCAGTATATTATGTATTCAATATACGTGCTGAAAGAAGAGATGAACTGGTAGCTTACTTAAAAGAAAATGAAATAGGAAATAGTATTTACTATCCAATACCATTACACATGCAAAAATGTTTCAGTTACTTAGGACATAAAGAAGGAGACTTCCCAGTAGCAGAAAAAGTATCAAAAGAAATATTAGCATTACCAATATATCCAGAATTAAAAGAAGAAGAAGTAGATTTTGTTTGTGAAACAATAAAGAAATTCTACAGAAAATAAGGAAATTGCGACTAAGCAGCTTTTAAAGGTTGAAAATTAAAACAAGAAATACTTTTGTTCAATAGATAGCTATAAAAATAAAGAATACTAATATTTGTGCCCTAATATTTAAGCTAATGCTCTAATGCCACGTCCTGTGACAACAGAGCTAAGTAAACGTCCTGTTTACTTCACGCTTAAATATTAGTTCACAAATAAAGTATTCTTATTATTTTTACAGATATCTATTTTCTCTAAAAGTATTTCTTGTTTTAATAACTTTAGAGGCTGTTATAGTAATTTTAGAATAGATAGTAGAGAAAATAAGAAAATTACTATTTAAAGTATATAATACCTTTGTTTTAAAAAAGGATATGTGGCGAGATCAGCAACTCACTTCAATAAGAGATTCTAATTTGCTTTTTCTTAAAATATATGGTTCCAAATTGTAACTCGCTGAACTCTCAAACAACAATCTGGAACATACATATATTTTGCAAAAATAAATAAGAATCTCTAATTTTGTTTAAATGCCTTTTACACCACATATCCCCCTTTTAATAGGCTGAAGTTAGTATAGTTCTCTTAATATCTTTAAAGGGTGTTGTAGTAATTTCCAACTGAAAAAACCTGCAAATTTAAAGAAAAAGAAATAAATTCTTAAAATCATGTATTCCATGGTAGTCACAGTGCTGAATATATACAGTCAAATATTGAAAAACATCTAAAATTTTATGGATGCTAATATATTAAGAATACCACTCACGTTTGGTAGGTAACGGGTTATATTTAATATGATACTCTTTGAAAGCAGCGTACAAAATATAAAAGAATCATTCTAAAACACCACATTATTCACGGATTGAATTGTGGGGTGTTTTTATGTCGCAGTCTGAAATAAAGGCGGCGTAACTTTTGAAAATGTAGATACGAATAATGTTCTTTGAAAATTGAATAATACGGTGTTAAGAAGTAAAAACATTTTATATTTACTACCAAAACAACCATTGGTCGGTGCATAAATATGATATAATTACTATTAGTTAAATCACAATAGTAATTAACTGTGAAGTAAAGATTATTTGTATAATGAGCAGATAAATAGTAATTTGTTGATCAGATTTGATCTTCGGGTTATTTATATAATGGACAGGAGTATCACATGGCTATAGCAAGGTTGGGCTATTTCAGTGTAACAAGGTATTTATATTTTCTAAAAGTGACATAAACCCCACAAGAGTATTTAGAATTGCTACTGTGGGGTTTTTTCTTTTGACATAGAAAGTGGTTGTCATAAAAATTTAACAAACATAAATGCAAAATATATTTTACATTATGCAATGTATAATGTATACTAAGACTATGAAAGGTGGCATTTTATGAAAAATAAGAGAATGAAAATCGCCCGAATGGAATTTGATATGAAGCAGGAGGACTTGGCAAAAGCCGTAGGCGTTACCCGACAAACTATCGGGCTGATAGAATCAGGGGAATATAACCCCACGCTAAACCTTTGTATAGCGATTTGTAAGGAGCTTGGCAAAACATTAAATGATTTATTTTGGGAGGAATCGAAATGAAAAATCAAAATTCGCAAGACGAAAGAGTTGTAGCGCAACGCCGCAAAATAAATAGTGAAGCATACGGCATTTTAATGATTGCGCTTTTCTGTTCAATGCTCGTACAGCAGTTTCTGTTGAACGCTCCGTTTGAGCAGTATGCCGTTGAGTTTATATGCTTCTTCGGAATGTCCCTTTACATGATAATACGGTACATGACCTTGGGACTTAACATATACGGCGAAGGAAAACGTGCTAAAGCCATCCCTTTTGTGTACAGTATAGTAGCCGGAATTGTAGTAACAACGATTAACGGGGTTTTGAACTATACACAGTACGCAGAACAATATAAGGAAGATGGTATAGGTTATTTTATTGCCGTCTTGGCAATTACTTTTATCAGCGCAACCGTTTCGGTTTTTGTTGTACTGTCTTGCCTTAATTATCTGAACAAGAAAAAACAGGCAAAAATTCAAAAACAGTTAGACGAAAAAGAACAGGACGAATAGCTGTGTTTTTTTTCCGTTAATAAGCATACTACGGAGTTCAGCTTTGCCTCCAAAGGCGTAGAATATGTTTAGCTCCCATTTATGAGCATAATACGAAGCTGACAAATTACAATTTATAGAGTTGAAATAACATGATTTTAGCTTTAGTTATATCGTATCGTTCTTATTTAATGTCAAACAATAAAAAACGAATAATTATTTTGAATACCGTATTATTCATAATTGAATTCTACGGTGTTTTTACGTTGCAATACAAAGATTATGCATCACAACAGATGATGCTATAAAGTTATTGTTTTATTACGGTTCTGTTAAAGAATATTGCTACTTTCTTAACGTGACATTATTATCCACATATATGGCAACAAATATAAAAGTCAAAAGGACTACCTTATGAGGATAGCCCCTATTTAACTATTTAGGTAGTATTTCTAGACCTGTTTTAAATAAAGTACCTACGTCTTTGCCTAAATCATAATAATTTGAGCCCATCATCATTAGTGGGTTAATTTTTAATGGGTCAGGTTTGCCATCTGTCATACATTCCTCATTAACGTATACAGCTTCTATTTCTCCTAAAAACATTTGAAAATCAAAGACAGGAATGGTTTGGATAACTTTACATAGAAAATTCATCGTGCATTCTTCAGCCATTGGTGCTTTTCCAATTTCATTATAAAATGATGTAAATAAATTAGACTTGTCTGTTTTATGCCCTGATACTATACCACAATAATCGGTCTTTTGAACCAAGTCCGCAGAAGGTATGTTGACACTGAAGTAACCATTTTCCTTAATACCTAAAGTTGTGTAGTGACTATCCTTAAGCGATACATATAGCACTGGCTTAAGGCTTACTACTCCGCATGCACCTACAGTGACATAATTAGGATTCCCATTCACATCTCCTCCTACAAGTATAGTAGGAAACGGGCCAAAAGGTCTGTTTTGTAATTTAATCTTTTTCAATTTGACACCTCCATTTCTTAATTCCCATGGTAAACAGCATTAATATTATAATGGTAATTCACAAAAAAGTATAGATTTTTCTTTTCAATGAGTTATGCTACTGTAATAGTATGCCCTCAAGTCAATATGTTTATTGTCTTGCTTTTAATGTGCATAGTTCATAATATGAAATAAATGCGACGTAAGTTTTAATTTCAGACTACGAACAATGTTCTTTGAAAACTGAATAATACGGTATTAAAAAATAAAAGTTATCTCAAGTATATTGAAAATTAGTACAAAAAAGTGGCAAATATGATAAACTTTCCTTATGAACTAAGTCATAGTTGTAAATTATTCTGAACAAAATTATTTATTTTTTAGGAGTGAAAATGATGATAATATGGATAAATGGCTCTTTTGGAATTGGAAAAACAACAATATCAAATGAGTTAAATAAAAAAATAATAAATTCTTTTATATATGACCCTGAAATGGCAGGAGAATTTATTTGGAATAATTCCCCCGATTGTATTAGCAGAAAAGGAGACTTTCAAGATATACCATTGTGGCGTGATTTTAACTATCAGATGTTAAAATATTTACATGAAAATTATTCTGGAACAATCATAGTTCCAATGACATTGGTAAATAAAGAGTATTATAGTCAAATTATTGATAGATTGATTACTGATGGCATTCTTATTCATCATTATATCTTGGAAGGTTCAAAATCTATTATATTAAGCAGATTGTTAGAAAGAGGTGAAGCAGATAATTTATGGGCTTCCCAGCAAATAGATAGATGTTTAATTTCATTTGAAAAAGACATTAGAGGTATAAAAATTGATACAAATAATTTGAGCATTGAAGAAATAGTTATGTTTATTTTAGAAGAAAGTTATGATCATATAAATTCTCAAAATGAATAAAACATTTAGTTAAGATATTTCGTAATGTTCTTATTTAACGTCACAAATAAAAAAACGAACAGTTTACTCAAACACCGCATTATTTATGAATTGAATTTTGAGGTGTTTTTATGTCGCAATACAAACATATTAAGTAGTAAAATTATATATTTTTTTATTTTATAAAAGGAGGAGTAGGTTGTGGGGAAAAGTTTATCAGAAATATAATGAATTCCAGGGACTGTAATTATATGTTATAATTTCTGTAGTAGTTAAGTTATGATTGGAATTATATTAGATGCTAAGTAAGTAATAATAGAAAGGATATAACATGATACAATTTTAGTATTGATTAAATTAAAATTGTAATATATAACTATTCCTTATTAAAGTATAAATTTCTTTGAGGTGAAGTTGAGAATGAAAAAAAAAGTAGAATATTTATATGATAAGGATAATATTCTTAAGGTGATAATAAATATTAAAAAAGGCTTCTTAGGAACTAGTGGATATCTTTTGTTTTCAATTTTTATGCTACCAGTGGGACTGTTTATAATTTTGGATATGCTGCTGGAGGCACTGAGTTTAAAACTTTTTCAATGGCCTTTGAAAGATATACTTCTAATGTTATTTGTAGCTGGTCTTGCCGTTTATATAGGGTGTATGTCCCTTTACCAATGGATAAGATATAATTTTGGAAAAGAAATTTTAATACTTAATAATAAAGATAAAAGCTTAAAGTATCAACAATTAGTACTTGGTTTTGGAAAAATAAGAGTTTTTGATTATTGTAATATTTCAAAAATAATAGCGGAATCGGAAGATGGTAGATATGAAGAATATTATTGTTGTTTAATACATCAAGAAAAAAAGTTTAAATTTGGGATTGTAAATGGCATTAAAGAAGGGAACATTATAGCAATGAGGATAAACGATTTTATTATTAGGTGATTAGTTTTAGAATCTCCTTATCTAACGTAATAACTTAAAAACTGAATAATTTACTCAAACACCGCATTATTCAAATTTGAATTTTGCGGTGTTTTTCTGTCGTAATCCGAAAATATTCTGAACTAAGTTTAGTCGTGAACAGTCAAGTCTTCCTTATATGCTAATCATATAATTCAAATCAGCACCTAAGATAGCTGTCTTCTCCGTGTGTTTTTTAAAAATAATATTTTTTCAATATATTTACTAGTACTCTTTCGTCAAAAACATAAAAATTAATTATGTGAGGAACAAAATTAAAAGGTTAATAGTACATATCTAAATTAGTTTCTCAGGAATAAACTTAGAGGAAATCCTTTTTATCAATATATAATCAAGTATCAAGAGAACACCGCCACCTATAAGCATTACAACTTTGCTAAGCAAAAGCACACCTGTCATTTGAGCCACTAATATAAGAATCACTGGAATGACAAGAAGGCCGCTTACTTGCTGTGCTTCTTGGAAGGTTTCTGATTTTGACGATACCATCACAGTAAATATTAACGATAATAAATTGATCGCAGGGGAAATCCAAAGTATGATTATAAGCCATTTTACATCTGGAAAAATAAGTTCTCCAAAATAGATAAAACCACCTACATTAAATATGATGCCAAATACTATAAATGAAATCAAAGTCACCATGTAAGAGGGCACAAAAACACCTAAAATCTTGGCTCTAAGCAGTTGTTCCATGGATATTGGTGTGTAAAGCAGAGACTCTAGGGTTTTATGTTCCTTTTCTCCCACAAAACTACTGGCTCCAATAACTCCTGAACACATTATTGGAATTATAAGAAAGTATGATGGAAACATAAAGTTTAGCGTTACTTTTATTAAAAGTTGGGCTGGAGTATATGTTTTATATTCAGAAGGTAATTTTTTTATAAGAGGAGCTATCTTTGTAAACATACTTGAATCATTTCCAATATAGTTAGCACTTATCAATATTGCTAGGGGGATGATTACAATCAAAACAATTGGTACAATAGTCATAGGAATAATAACCCGTTTTGAACTTGTTATTTCATTTATATCTTTATATATCAATGCTTTTTCATTTCTATTCATATTCTAACTACTCCTTAACTATAATTTCACATCATTAGATGTACCTTTTATATATTTAAAGTACAATTGTTCCAAAGACCATTTCTGCTGTACAGCCTCATAAATTTCTCCACCACTTGTCAGTATGTTTTGTATTAGAGTATTTACCTCCTTGTCTCCTGAAATAGATTTGTTATATATATCATTACCTTCATGGATAAATCCAAATTCTTTAGAAATATTTTTTCCTCTAATTTTTAATCGAAGGGCTGCATTTTTCCTTGAAGCAAGTTCATCAAATGTACCTAGACCAAGGATATTGCCGTTATTTATAAAGCCATATAGTGTACAAATATCTTCAGCATATTTTAATTGATGGGTACAAAGAAAGATTGTAACCTGATTTTCCTCTGCAAGTTCTTTTATAAGTCTTGTAACATTCAGTGCATTTTCTGGGTCTAAGCCAGAAGTAGGTTCATCAAGAAATAAAATCTGAGGATCGTGAATTAATGCCAAGCCTAAAGAAATTCTCTTTCTCATTCCTGTGCTGAAAGATTTTACCTTTTTATTCTTTACATCTAGTAACTCTAACCTTTTCAATATAAAATTAGTACGTTCATTAAGTAATTTTTCACCAATTCCATGCATTTTTCCAAAGAATATTAAATTTTCTTCTGCAGTAAGATTTTCATAACAGGAGGAACTTTCGGTCATAACTCCACATAATCTATGGATCTCAAGATCATTTTTCCCCACAGGTATCCCTAAAATTTCAGCATGTCCTGATGTTGCTGAAAGAACTCCATTAAGGATTCTAACTGTAGTGGTTTTTCCTGAACCATTAGGGCCAAGAAAGCCAAATATCTCACCCTTTGGTATACTTAGACTTATATTTCTTAGCGCATTAGTTTGCCCATCATAAGATTTTTTTAGATTCTCTATATTTATTGCATTCACTTTTTTCACCTAACTTTTCTTTCAATTTTTTAACAAGTAAATTATATCGTTCATCTTCTCTTAAGGGTTCAAATGCAGGATTTAGATCAACTGTATCGACAAAACTTTTCTTAATTGTTATCTCATCGACGGGAGTGGTTGTTCCAATAAAATTATTATCTTCAAGCCACTTACCTACATGAGTAAAATATTCATTTTCTTTAAAACTCAATGGAAATTGGATACTGCAAACAGTGTTCATATATCGCTCTAATGCATCTATTGCCTTTTCTTTCTCTTGCTCTATCAAATACCCTTGTGCAGCAACGATATGAATTGCAAAAACGTCATTTGTCAAAATCTCTTTTAACTGAAAAGAATCAATAATCTGAATGCCTTGAGAATAAATCTTTTCAAACAAAACTGGGTCCATCATGTTTAAGGAAAGATAATTGTTTAGAAGTGTTAATGTGTTTATTACATTATTGTAAAGTAGTATTTGATTCACTTTATTTGCCTCGGCAGTTTTCCCCTGCATCTGATACGCATTAATCAGTATGACATCATCTCCTCTATATGGATCTAATTTATTATCCAATAAGCGAATAACTTCTTCGCTATTTCCCAATGCTATCTCTGCCAATGCTTCCATAGTATTTGCATTTTTTATGTAAGAAATGTTTTCTGATTCCTCTTTTATTCTCCTACTTAGCAATATACATTGCTGAAAAATTTCTTTTTTTATTGCATCATTTTTTATCAGATTGGAATAGTTTAATAATAATTGAATAATAGAAAGCAAAAAAGGAAAACAAGAATAGTATTTTTTTATTAATTTATTACACTGTTCCATTACTTCATCAAATGGCTTTACAGCAAATTCATGAGAGAGTTTACTATAAATTTTTTTAATATCTTCCTTTGTAAGTTGTGGAGAATATCCCAATAATTCATCCACTGAAATATTAAAATAAGTTGCAAGCTCAGGAAGAAACAAAATATCGGGATAACTTAATCCAGATTCCCATTTGGAAACAGATGCTTTAGAAACTCCAATGTAATTTGCCAACTGTTCCTGAGTTATTCCTTTTTCTTTTCTCTTATGAATAATGCACTTACCTATATTTAATCCTCTCAAATTTATCACCTCTAATAATATTTTATGTGTTGACCTATTCCCTGTAAATAGATTTGTAGTTGATCTTAGTGGAAAAAGTTAACTTGCAGGAAACTTATTTTAATAATTAAAGCCCTGCTTTTTTTATTAAGAAAGGCTAATGTAAATA
Organism: Clostridium sp. CTA-6; assembly: GCF_054768115.1. Lineage (NCBI taxonomy): Bacteria > Bacillati > Bacillota > Clostridia > Eubacteriales > Clostridiaceae > Clostridium > Clostridium sp. CTA-6. Next base: position 261,858 of record NZ_BAAAAU010000003.1, on the reverse strand, counting down.
ACCTTTAATTCACAATTTCTAAGGAGCGTAACTCTATATAATGATTATTGCCAATCTAAATTAGATATATGTAGGGATTCTAATCTTTATAGCTCTATTTATTTTATCCGATGACTACCCGCATAGAAGTTCTATGAACGTCATAGAGCTTTTATATGTTATAATTTACTTAAAGTATACAAATAAATTAGAATTTGTCAGTGAGCTAGTTTCGGTTAAGAACAATTTTATTATAATACAAGCTAGATAAATTATGAATTTGAGGTGAAATGCTATGGACAAATATACAAAAGAAGAATTGATAGAAGCACTACGAGTTGTATCCTCAACTATCAGTAAATGTGAAAAAATACAGCCCAAATTTGAGGAGGGTACTTCTCAGCACACACTCCTTAAGAACAGGATAAAAGCGATGTATGTTTCAAAATCATTAATAACAGATGAAAATGTTATGGACAAATATACAAAAGAAGAATTGATAGAAGCACTACGCCCAGTATCTTCAGTTATCAGCAAATGTGAAAAAGCACAGTTAAAATTTGAGGAGGGTACCTCTAATCACAAGCGCTTTAAGAACATAATAAAAGCGATGTATATTTCAAAATCATTAATAACAGATGAAATTAGTAAAAGAGGTTAATTACAGTTTGTTGATGAGCTTATTAGTTCGTAGACTATTAAGTTAAAAAGATAAATAACATATTAGAAAATCGCATTATTCAGAGCATTTTTAAAGTAAGTCAGATTGGTAAGATTTTGCATCACAACAATAAGAGGTGAGATATAATGTTCAATACTTTAAGTTATATCGGTGAAAAACTTAATAGTTCAAATATAGTGTGGGGAGCCGGTGCTTCTATTAGTTAAGCCACAGTGGTAAAATTTTGCCAAGGAAGGCATATAGTTGATTCAATTTTAATATTATGCTAAAATTAGTTTATAATTTTTAGACTTGTAAATGACAATTTAATTACATATCTAAGTTTTCTAGGGTTCCGCAGTTTGTAATTGGCAGGTCCGAGAGAAAACACACAGTTGACTGTGTACACGGAGGGATAAAAGCCTGGGAGATATTTAATAATATTTCTATGGCTTTTTTATTTTTTATTGTTAAGGAGGTATATTTTAATGAAAAAATTTGTTGTTGAAGATGACTTTTGGAATCTATTCCCCAATGCAAGGATTGGTGTTGTTGTTTGCCATGGCATAGATAACTCTATAAAAGATAAAGACAAATATAAGGATATGATTTATAATTCAGAAAAGGAAGCCTTAAAATATTTGAAGAATGAGCAATTCAGCAGTAACGAAGTTATAAAAGTATGGAGAGAGGCGTTTCAAAAATTTAAAACAAAGAAAGGTGCAAGGTCATCCATTGAGGCATTACTAAAGCGAGTGCATAATGGGAACCATTTAGGAACTATTAATCCTCTAGTTGATATTTACAACTCTATTTCATTAAGATATGGATTGCCCTGCGGTGGTGAGGATATCGATACATTTGTTGGAGATATAAGATTGACCAAGGCAGTTGGAAATGAAAATTTTGTTACATTAGGAACGGATGAAAATGCACCACCATATGAAGGCGAAATAGTATATAAAGATAATGAAGGAGCAATTTGCAGATGCTTTAATTGGCGCGAGTCAGTAAGAACAATGCTCACTGAGAATACAAAAAATGCTTTTTTGTGCATTGAATTAATTGATGGAAGAAGATTAAAAGAGTTTGAGAATGCTTTAAAAGATTTAACAAAAACAGTACAGGATAATTTAGGTGGAACATGTAAGATTTCAATTCTTGATATTAACAATAAGGAAGTATCAATAAAGTAATTTGAGGAGGATAAGGTGATTGGTGATTTCAGTTATAAGGATATTTATATTGAAGATGGAAGAAGGGTACTGGAAGTTAACATACTTCCAGAAAAGTATTGTAACTTTGACTGCATATTTTGGCCTATTGGAAGGTCGCAAAATAAGGTAGATACCCAAAAGTCATTTGATAAAATAGATAGTTCATTGATTGAACTAGAAAGCATGATAGAAAATACAAAAGCAGAATTAATCTTTATTAACTCAAAAGGAGAAGCCTTAGTAAATGATAAAATTGGTGATATTGTTGACCTTATTAAAGTCAAAGGGTTACCTGTAAGACTGCTTTCTAATGGATATTTACTAGGTAGAGATGAATATATAAAAATTGCTAATAAATGTGATGAGGTTATTGGAGAGATAAAAGTAATAACAGAAGAAGATTTTCAAAAAATTCAAAGACCAATTGATGGGTATACGTTAGTAGAATATATTTCAAATATGGCTTCCTTTAATAAACAATACAAAGGGAAATTTATATTCGAAATTACTATCATTAAGGGATATAACGATGATGAAGAATCAATTAAGAAGATAAAAAATATTATTAAGGAAATATCTCCCAATAAGATAATTATTGCAAGAATAGAAGATGAAAGATTTAAGAAAAAACTTGGTATAACTGATGAAAGATTTGAGGAAATTCCAAATTCATTACTAAATATTTAGTAATGCTAATACATAATATTCTTATTTTAACGCAACAACTGAAAAAAAGAACAATTTGCATGGGCACCACATTATTGAAAATTGAATTTTGTGGTGTTTTTGCGTGGCAATACAAAGAAATGAAGAACAAAAGCTATATTTTATAAAAACTTTTTTATGCACTAGATTTGCAATTTAAATATTTTTACAAAAAAGTATGTAGGGGTTCCCTTCTCAACTAAAGTCGAAAGTTTTTACACTCACATTCTTATGGATAATATAATTAAATTTAAGAAATTTGCACATAATATATGATAAATATATACGAATTATATAAAAATGAGAGATATAGTCTAGGTATAGATGTTGGATTAAAAGAATTTGCCATAATGAGTGATGGAAAAATTTTAAATAATCTTAAATAGAATGTAATAAAAGGTACATTGACTAGAGGGGTTGGAACAACCTTGATAGTATGAGTAAACTTGTATCATTAGATATATCGACCACAAAGTTACCATCTTCTATAAGCAGTGGTGATTTGTGTAAAAGTTTAGGAGAGAACCATAATGGAAAATAAAAGTAATAATGTGTTAACTACAGACCAAACTATGGCCATAATAGTAGGATCTATGATAGGAATAGGAATATTATCTCTTCCAGCTGATTTAACTAAAATAGCTGAAAATGATGGATGGATTGGAGTAGTTATAGGAAGCTTATATCCTTTTTATATAGTACTTTGTGCTATATTAATATTTAAAGATAATTCTTACCACAACACCAATATAGTGGAAATAAGCAAGAACTATTTTGGGAAAATTTTAGGTAGTGTATTTTCTTTTGTATTTGCTTTCCAATTTTTTATTTATATAATTATTACCACTGCTAGTATAAGTAATTTATTAAGAGTTCATTTAGTTTTATTTTTAGAGCAATATAAATTAGCCATCCCAATACTATTAATTTCAGTATATGCTGCCTCTAAAGGCATAAAATCCTTAGGTATAATAAATGAAATTATTTTTTATGCAGCTATCCCATTAATTTTAATAACTTTTTTGGCAATAAAGCAAGGGAATATTCGCAATATTCAACCTATATTAGCAGCTCCATTTTCCTCTATTTTAAAGGCTAGTATAGAGACTGTATATTCTTTTTTAGGTATAGAATTTATTTTTTTAATAGTTCCTTTAATGAAGGATAAAACTAAGATAAAAAGTTCCTTTTTAAAAAGTACATCAATTGTAGTTGTTGTGTATATATGGCTAAGTTTTATATCCATATATTATTTAGGTCCAGATGTAGCAAAAAATTTGTATTGGCCTACGTTATCTCTTGCAGAAACAATTTATGCACCTGGTATAAGTAATTTTAAACTTGTGTTTATGTTTTTATGGAACAGTTTAATATTTCAAACCATAGCTAATCAGAATTATTTTTTCTATTATTCACTGTCCAACATTTCAAAAAAAATAAATCCTAATATCTTATATAGTATAGTATTTATCTTCGCTGCTATAATTGTTAGTAGGTTAGATAGTTTTATAACTCTTACAAAGATCAGTAAATATATTAATATATTTTATTTAACATTTAATTTAATTTTTATAACCAGTATAACTATTATAAAAATTATAAAAAGCAGATGAAAAAATTAACTAACTCGCGAATAAATTTGGGTTTTCTTGTGAGTATTTGTTAATATACCAAGAGAATAAAAGGGGGTGCCAACTCTTTAGTAATCTATTTGATGGAAATAAAGGAATGCACATTGATATATTGATACAACTGAAAAAATGAACAATTCATAAAAAACACCGTATTATTCATTTGAATTCTACGGTGCTTTTACGTTATACTTCAAATATATAAAGCAATAAAATTATATCCTTTTCGTCAGAACTTAGTACAAGTCAAACTTATTGTAAAATACTAGATAAAGCTGTTTTACATTTATTGCAAAAGCAATCCTCCATTAGCATGTAAATGTGATATAATTACCATTATCTAAGCTGAAATAGTAAAATTATATGCAACGATATATATACATCCTGATCATGAAGGTATAGATGCTTTAAATTTGGCTTATCTTGAGTAACTAAATTATACATGCGGAGGTGAAAATAATGAACTTCAATGAAATGAATATTTCAACAGAAAGATTAACATTAAGAGGTATTAAAATTTCTGATGAAGAGTCGATATTTAAATACCGCTCAAATCCACAAATATATAAATTTCAGAGTTGGAAACCACAAACGCTCGAAGAAGTAAAAGAATTTATTTGTGAAAAAACTGCTAAAATTCCGAATATACCAGATACATGGTATCAACTTGTAATTTTGATTAAGGAAACTGATGAATTAATAGGGGATGTAGGAATTCATTTTATAGACTCAGATAACTTACAGGTAGAAATAGGATTTACCTTATCTTTAGAGCATCAATGCAAAGGATATGCTACTGAAGCTGTTATTAGCGTAATAAATTACTTATTTAATAATTTAAAAAAACATAGAATAATTGCTTCAGTTGATCCCAGAAATATAAAATCTATAGCATTGCTTGAAAGAATTCAAATGAGAAAAGAGGCACATTTTAAAAAAAGCTTTTGGTTTAATAATGAATGGGCAGACGATGTAGTATATGCAATTTTAAAAGAGGAATGGGATAACCAAAAAGCAAAAAGCAACAATGGATAAAATGTGAGGTGAGTATATAATTTCTATTGAAAGGAAGTTAATAAAGCTATGAGTATTATTAATCCACGAATTCCAGCAGATCTGATAAGGATAGAAGATTTTTTATCATATGCACAGCCATATTTATATGAGGAGATACCAATAACGCAGACAAAGATTTACGAAGAACATATTGAACATTTTGATTTTTACAAAAGCGAAATCAATACAAGCATTTTCGAAAACTGTACATTCCTTGATTGCAGTTTTGAAGGAGCAAGCTTTGTTGATGTTGTATTCCAAAATTGTAATCTATCAAACAGTAATTTTGCAGACGCATATTTCGAAAGGTGTCAGTTTATTACCTGCAAATGTGTAGGAGTAAATATGAGCGATACTATTTTCAAGCAGACATCTATGCAAGGATCAAATTTTCAATATTCCTATTTCGATAAAGCTAAAATGACAGATGTTGCTTTTGAGGATATAGATTTCACTGAGGTATCTATAACTGAAGCCAAATTGAAGAGATTCGAAGTAAAAAACTCCAACTTTATTAAAAACAACTTCTTTAAGACAATGTTGGCAGGTGTTGATTTTACAAAAAATGAGCTTATTGCTCCGACGGTATCTTCACCTCCCATTGAATTTCAAGGAGCCAAAATTAGTATGGTTCAGGCGGCTGACTTAATTGGTCTTTGGGGAATCATTGTTGAGCAGTAATTAAATATAATTTTCATTAGGAAATTAATGGGTTATGAGCAAAGCATTTAATCGATATAATTGAACACACTAAATAAAATATGTCTTATGTAGAATCAGGATAGCTTTGCCTTGATTGACTTGAGCCATCCTGATTTTTCTTTCACCTTTTTTATGCAAGGATATGCCATATAATTTTGTTATTTAATTTGATGATACCAGATATGCTAAGAAAAACTAGGAAACACTATTCTGCTCTAGGATATTGTGGATATGAATTGAGTTCAAACTTAAATATCAATTGCCAACCTTTGCAAAAATTTCTCCCTCTTCACCTGAGCCCCCTTAGAAACATCCCCGCAGTGGAGCCACTTAGCATTTTTAATTCCAATACCTTTTAATGTAGTATTGATAAATGTTTTCTGAATCAGATTGCCAGCAAAATACTTTAAATACCAACGGGGAGATTGGCCCGTTGTTATCACTTTGGCAGATTTAATATGAGTTAACTTTCCCTTTAAACCTGTATTTGATTCTGTATATGCAAAATTTTTTAACATAACTTTATCAAGAAAACCTTTAAAGATAGCAGGGGTATCGTACCACCAAAGTGGAAATATAAAAATAATTTCATCTGTTTTTTTTAACATGTTTTGATATTTGGTTACTAAAGGATCCTTATGTTGTCCTTTTGAATACAAAGCTAATTCTCCTTCGGTCATAACAGGGTTAAAATTCTCTTTATTTAAATCAATTACCTGGTATTCATTTTTCCTTTGTTCTAAAACAGTTGTTACTGTATCCAGTATAGCCTTATTAAAACTTCTGTGCCATGGATGTGCAAATACAATTGTTACCATCTTGAAACACCTCTCAATTAATATTTTAAAATGTCTGCTCCCAATGTATAGGCAGCTTTTTTAGATTGCTCATTTTCAGAAATCTGAACCTTATATGTGCTTACATTAAGATTTTGTATGAATTCCATACCAAGATATTGTGAAAGCATAGTGATGGATTGTACGATATTTTTAACTCCTGAATTAGCTTCACTGCTATCTCCATAGGTGGTTAGCAATACAATTTTTTTGTTTAATAAAGTATTATAATCTACTGCATATAGCCTGTCTAAAAAAGTTTTTAACTGTGCAGCCATATTAAAAACATAGACAGGGGTTGCCAAAACCAAAACATCTGCTTTTTCTACACTTTTATAAATATCCTGCATATCATCTTTTAATACACATTGATTTTGACTGCTTTTTTTGCAGGCATTGCAGCCTGTACAATATTGTATATTTTTTGCTTGAAGATAAATTGTTTCTATTTCAACCTGGGATGTTAGGCCCTCTAAACCTTTTAAATATTCTTTCAATAAAATAGCCGTATTGCCTTGATTTCGCGGGCTTGCTAGAACAGATAGTATGTTCATATTTATTCCTTCCTCTCAATTAAATTGGTGAACATATGAATACTTTAGTGCACACATATGCACATTATAATGTTTTTAAAAAGGCAAGACTGCCTTTTTAAATTTTACTGACGTATTAATTTTTTTAAATTTGTTGCTGTCAATTCAAATTTTTCAAGAATATACTTATCGTTCAATTCATAAAAAATACTTCTATTTTCTTTTGTTTTATTGACTATGCCATGTCTATGCATTAAGTCTAAATGTCTTGAAATAACTGAACGGTCCTGTGCAAAATTTTCAGAAATATCTTTGATATTATTAGCACCGTTAATAGCCAGGTATTTTATAATATCACATCGCACTGGATCAAACAAAGTCTTAAAAAATTCAAAATCAATGCTTTCTTCTATTTCTTTGGTACATTCTAAAATTAAATCTTTCTTATCCATACATATCACCTAATTAAGATTATATATGCACATATATGCATCTGTCAATAATAATTTATATATATTATTATGAACCATTTATACAATCCAGTTGATTACGATGTCATCGGTATAAAATTGGGCTAAATATCTTCCTCAATTTCCAATGTAAAAGAATATTATGGCGAAAGTATATTCTTAATAGTAGTTCCTATAGGAATTCTAATCGATTACTTTGGATGGTCCGCTATATCAGATAATCCCGTTAGTATTGCTAGAATACTCAGAGTTGTCATTATGATTTTCGCCATTTTACTGGCATAATTATTTTGATATTGATTGTTCAAATAGAATGTATTGGTCTTCAAATTGGATTTTGGGGAAAGTATATTTCTACAAAATATTCGTGTTCCATACTTTTATGAAGTAGCGCAAAGTTGTATTTTACTAATAGGGTAGAATTGTATAAGTCAAAATGACGGCATAATTTATATAGATATTCCATTAAATCCTTTTTTACACCCCAGAACATAATATTGGAATAATATCCTGTTACACGATGCTGTGCCACAATGTTATGTTCAGCTGCAAATATAAATTGCTTTTGAAGTATAGTTGTATTTATTGTACTGTCAGAAAATGAAAAACCAATTACCTCGTCATTCTCTACTATTGTTCCATCCGACTCGCTATGATAGAAAGCCCATTGCTCTAAAGATTCTATCCCTTCTGTCTGTTGTGATTTAGTATCTTCGTGCAGTAATGTTCCCAAATCTATTCTATAGATGGTAATATCAATTTCTTTATAAACTGAAGCAGTAGAAAATGTGTAATCGTTTTTAAATTTAGAAATAGTAGTAAGTAACTCTAGCATATCCTCAGCATATTGATCAAGTTGATTTAATAGCCTTTTTTCTTCGTTTATACGTTCCTTCTGTTCTTTTACCATTGATAAATATCCATCGATACTTTCCGAATCTATTCTTTCTTTCATTTGATCTAGGGGGATTTTCATATATTTTCCAATTAAAATCATTTCTAGGATATCCAGATGTTCTAAGGAGTAGTAACGATAATCATTTTGAGGATCAATAATTGGCCTTAACAATCCTTTTCGGTCGTAGTGACGTAAAGTATCAAGTGATATGCCATATAATTTACTTACTTGTCTAATACGTAGTAATCCCTGCATTTTATCCTCCTTAAAAAATTTAACAACACCAATTGACTCTTGAGTAGCTCAATGGTTTATTTTAATTATAGTACCTAAAAAAATTTAATTTGTAAAGGGGACAATATGCTGATGGACAATATTTATATTGAGAAGTATCAAAATACCGATTTTAGAGATGTAATTGCTTTATTAGTACAATCTTTTAAAAGCAAGTTTTGCCAACACCAAAAGCTAAGTGATAATGATATAGAAAATATTTTGTACGCTTCTTGGCATCTCAAAGCTGATGATCCCGCATATCTTCATTTTGTAGCTAAGCAAGACAAAAAGGTAGTTGGCGTAATTCTAATGCGTTGCAGCAAAACAGAAAATACTAATGAAGACATTCCTATTATATCGCTATGTAGACGATATGGTGTCTACAATGTTATAATGATGTACACCAAAATGGTAATGTTAGAAGATTACAAACTAAATGAAGGAGAGTGCTATATAGAGCATATTGCGGTCGATGGAACCTGTCGTGGAAAAGGAATTGGCATGTTACTTCTTCAGCATGGAGAACAGGCATTATTAGATAGAGGGTATACATCTTATACATTAGCAGTTGCTGGAGGAAACCCTGCAAAACACCTTTATTGCCGATTTGGTTTTGAGGATATAAAAAAGATAAAAAGTCCCTTAAAGGGATACTTTGTTGGAGAATCTCGATGGACTATAATGCAGAAGGCTTATAATTATAAGTATCGGTAATATCGGTGTTTTGATTTTTATAAATCAAGCCGCCTTAAATGAATGCCTTACCCAAATATAAAAAGCTATGTATTTATACATCAAGCAATGAAAAATAATGAAAATGCAGAGTTCATATCAAGCTATATTAGTTTACGATAACTATAATTTGAGAATAACTAGAGAAATTATAGTTTTATTAGAAAGGAGATTGTTTATATGAAGGTTCAAGTTGTAGAGTATAGCAGCCAATGGCCCAATTTATATCTGGAAGAAGCTGAAAAGATTAAAAATATACTTGGAAACGAGTTAGTTGATATTTACCACATTGGAAGCACATCAGTGGTGAATTTAAAAGCCAAGCCAATTATAGATATTATGCCTGTAGTAAAGGACATTACAAAAGTTGATAAGTATAATAAAGAGTTTGAAGATCTGGGATACGAGTCAAAAGGTGAATTTGGTATAGCCGGCAGAAGATATTTTAGAAAAGGATTGGAAAATAGGACCCATCAAATTCATGTGTTTGAAAAAAGCAACTTCAATGATATTGAAAGACATTTAGCTGTTCGTGATTATTTAAGAACACATCCAGAGGATGCATTTGAGTATGGAGAACTAAAGAGCAGATTAGCTACCATGTTTCCTGATGATATAGAGGCTTATTGTGATGGTAAAGATCACTTTGTCAAGGAATTAGAAAGAAAAGCATTAGAATGGAATTCATCACGCTAATAACTATCAAGGTTTAATTTTATTTGAAAGTGAGTTGATTATTTTGAACTATAGATTACTTGAAAGGTCAGAACTTGCACTATTAGGTGAAATTGATAGAAAAGAAATTGTAAATGAAGTTTATTATTTTAGAGATAATAAACTTGAAATAGTAAATGAATTTTATAATATTGAGGGATGGGACTTGAAAGAACTCCATGAATATATCGATAGATTACAAGACATATATGATAGAAATGGAACTATATATGGAGCCTTTGACAATAAAACAATTGTAGGTTTAGGGGCTTTAGAAAGCAAATTTATTGGCAGAAATAATGACCAACTTAAACTTGATATGTTATATATAAGTAATAATTATCGTAAAAAGGGTATAGGTAAAAATCTAGTGAATTTGCTATCTAAAAAAGCAAAAGAATTAAATGCCAAAAGTATGTATATATCTGCTACACCCTTTAAAAATACAGTGGAATTTTATTTCGCCATCGGTGCAAAATTAACAAATGAGATAAATAAAGATTTATATAAATTAGAACCATATGATATACATATGATTTTACAATTATAATAAATATATGCTTTTAAAATTTTAAAAGAAGAATGGGATAAAGCATTAAACTCAAAAGATGCTTAGGATAACAAAGGTGATATTGTAATTGGAAATGATGTGTGGATAGGATATGATGCTATAATTATGTTTTTTAGTATTATAGGTTCAATATCGTATTTGCATTTTGAAAGCTGGAAAGAATAGGAAATTTTATTAAGGCAAAAGTTTTCTAAACAATAATAATTGAATGAGTCGGTATTTAAGATGGAATATTCTTATTTAACATAACAACTGAAAAAATGAAACTGCATTATTCAAATTTGAATAATGCAGTGTTTTTACATCGTATGACAAATATATTAAGTAATAAAATTTAATATGCCTATTTATGTGATTTGAATACTATTAATCTTGTTTATTCATTTCTAAAACTAAAACGTGGGAAGTTTCTTTTGCTTTTATTAAAATATCTTCCTCAACTATTTCCATAGCATCTCTATCAACTAATTCAATATTGTTTATTATTGAATTTCCTTCTATCTGAACTAAATATGCCTGTCTTCCTTTCTTTACCGGAAAACCAATTTCTTTTCCTTTTTCAAGTTCTAAGGAATAAATATTCATATCTTGATTTATTTTTATTGGTGCATTTCTGTTTTTGCTTGAAACCATATGAAGCCATTTATTGTGTCTATCATCCCAATTAAATCTGTAATCTCCATAGCTAGGTTTATACCCTTGTTTATCGGGGAAAATCCATATCTGTAGAAGCCTTAATATTTCTTTTCCGAAGTTATGCTCACTATGATATACCCCTGACCCTGCACTCATGAATTGAACATGACCACGAGTTATAGTATTCTTGTTTCCCATACTATCTTCATGTGTAAGATCACCATTAACTACATAGGATATTATCTCCATATCTTTATGAGGATGAGTATTGAATCCAGTACCAACTTCAATTAAATCATCATTTATTACTCTTAAAACTCCAAAGTTTATATTATCTGGATTGTAATATTCAGCAAAGGAAAAGTGGAATTTACTTCTTAACCATCCAAGATTGCTACTACCCATATTTTTATTTTCTATCTTTATTAACATTCTACATCTCTCCTTTTAATTATCTTTTACCATCTTAATTTAAACTATAAATAAAATTTTCTATAAAAGTGGCTTTGTTAACTTTAAAATATATATTAACAATATTTAATTTAGTTAGTTACATTTAGTAAGTATATTTAAATTAATTATTGCACATAAATTATAATTAGTAAAGAAAATTTTTAATAATTATTTAAAGTTACTTCAGATTTATGTTTTATGAACAAAAAATAAAAAACTCCCTAAATCAATAGGAAGCTTCTTATGTAATCTTATTTAGTTCCATTTTTCTGCCCATTTTTGAACTTCATCCATAACAGCTTGTAAGTCTGACCCTTTTTGTGTAAGTTCATACTCTATACGTACAGGAGTTTCGGGATAAACTTTTCTAATAATAATCCCTGCCTCCTCTAATTCCTTAAATCTTTCCGTAAGAATACGAGCACTCATGTTGGGAATTGCTTCTGATATATCAGAAAAACGCTTTTGACCACTTAATAATGTTCTTATAATTAATCCAGTCCATTTTTTCCCTAATAGTTCAAAAGCAGTTTCAAACTTTGGACACATATGATATTTTTCCATATTCAATCACCACCTATTACTAGTATATCATGTTTACTTGACAAAAGTAAGTTACTTACTATATTATACCAATATAAGGATTTGTTGTGGTTTTATTTATAAAAATTCAGAAATAGGGGGAATGGCTATGTCAGAATTAAAAAAAATTATTGAAGAAAGACGCTCTGCTAATAACTTTATAGAGGGAGTAAAAATTCCAGATAAAGATTTTACTGAAATATTTGAGCTATTAAAACTTGCTCCTTCATGCTTTAATATTCAACATTCAAATTATTTAGTTGTAACAGATGAAGAAAAAAAGGAGCAACTAAGAAAAGCTGCTTTTAATCAGTATAAAGTGCACACAGCTTCCGCAGTTATATTAGTATTGGGAGATAAATTAGCATATAAAAATGCAGAAAATATTTATTCAGGAATGCTTAATTTAGGGATTATGAGTAAATTAGATTATGATAATATTGTTCGTGATATAAATAATCTCTATGAAGGCAGGGGTGAAGATTTTCAGCGTAGTGAAGCAATAAGAAATACTTCTCTATCAGCTATGATGTTTATGTTAATTGCTAAAGATAAAGGATGGGATACTTGTCCAATGATTGGCTTTAATCAAGAGGAAGTTAGACAAATCTTCAATATTCCTGAAAACTACGAAATAGCTCTTATGATAACTATGGGAGAAGAAGATACTTCTAAGACAAGAATGAGGGGATATAGGAAACCTGTAGGAGAGTTTGTAAGCTTTAATAGCTTTGAATAGGGATCTCAGAAGGATATAAATATTTATTAAATATTAAAAATCAATAAATTTTTAAAATACCGTATTGTTCAAAAATGATATGTTTCCATTTTCAGAAACAGATTTTTATTTTTTAATCTGTCTACTTTAAGGAGAACATATCAAATCTGAATTTTACGGTGTTTTTACGTTGTAATACAAATAACTAGGTTTCAATACTTATAAATTATTGAATAATTTTTATAAAGTTAATTCATGGTATTTTAATATATGAATAATGTTATCTATAATATTCATGTTACTAAAATATATTTATAGGTATCAACCTAGTATAAAAACAAAATAATTATTTCATTTCATTGATTCTTATCTAATTTATCCATATTTTTTTTAGGATGCAGCTAGAATTCATTATAGTTTAATTGTTTTTTTTATTTTCTATATTTCATTATTGGAAATAAATTCTTTAAAAGTTTTTATTTGTAATAATAAAATGAAAATTAGGAAAATATTGAAAAATATTTAAAATGCATGTATAATTGTATATATTTATCAATTATTCAAATTAAATGGAAGAAGGTGAAATCAAATGATTCATTCAGTCATAATAGTTACTTAAAAAAATTAAATTAGGGGGTATGTAAAATGAAAAAAAATTTAACCAAAATAACAACTGTTATTTTATTAGTATTGTCTATGACACTAACAAATTTTTCAATGATTGTAAGAGCAGATGACCCAAAGGCACAAGGAACACAGAAGGTGGAAGCATCTAATGTTAATGAAGAAGTAAAAGATGCAGAGGAGACAATAAAAATACCTACATTAGAAGATATAGACAATTTAATAGATTCGGCAGAAGAAGTTAAAAGTGAAGAAGACATAAATAAAATGCCTCCATTGAAATTTCCGATAGAATTTCCAGAAATTAATACTAGGAGCATTATAGGAGGAAATAATTATCCCATTATTTTAGTTCATGGTTTTATGGGGTTTGGAAGAGATGAATTATTAGGATATAAATATTGGGGTGGAGTAGTTGATCTTCAAGAAAAGTTAAATGCCTCAGGGCATGAGACTTATACAGCAACAGTAGGACCAGTATCTAGTAATTGGGATAGAGCTTGTGAACTTTATGCTTACATAGTAGGTGGAACAGTAGATTATGGAGAAGCTCATGCAAAAAAATCTAAACATAATAGATATGGAAGGACATATCCAGGGATATATAAAAATATAAGCAATGAAAATAAAATACATTTAATAGGACATAGTATGGGTGGACAAACTATACGTACACTTACACAGCTTTTAAGTAAAGGCAGTGAAGAGGAAATAAATTGCGGACAAGAAAATATTTCACCATTATTTGAAGGAGGAAAGCATTGGATTCATAGTGTTAGTACTATCTCTACACCTAATGATGGTACAACTTTATCAGATTTAATGCCAGCAAAAGATTTAATAAGTTATACATTTGGTGTATTAGGAACAATAACTGGTAAAAACAAGTTGTTTAGCTCAATATATGATTTAAAATTAGATCAATGGGGATTAAAAAAGCAAAGTGGAGAATCTCAACGTGATTATATTGAAAGGGTTTTAGAAAGCAATATTTGGAATAGTACAAAGGATATATCAACTTATGATTTATCCACAGAAGGTGCACAAGAACTCAATACATGGGTAAAGGCTCAACCAGATGTGTATTATTTTTCTTGGACAACCCAAGCAACTAAAGAATCTATACTTACAGGTCATTCTGTAGCACAAATTGGTCCAATGAATCCTATATTTTATCCAACAGCAAACTTAATGGGTAAATATTCACGTAATAAAAAAGATCTTCCTATCATTGACAAGAAATGGTTCCCTAATGATGGTGTTGTAAATTGTATTAGTCAAGATGGTCCTAAATTGGGTTCTGATGATGTTATTGAGCAATATACTGGCGGAGCTAAAATGGGACAATGGAATGTAATGCCTAGAATTGTAAATACAGATCATATGGACATAGTAGGTACATTTGGTAACGTTAAAGATTGGTATATTGATTATGGAAACTTTTTAAGTAAATTGCAAAGATAAATACATGAAATAATTAAGATAAAGAGGGTGTCTCAAAATAAAAATAGCCTTAATTTTAAAACCATAAATATAAATAATACATTCATAAAGCAATTCATTTTGCTGAGTAGTTCTAAATTTGACTATATTAAAATTAAGGCTATTTTGAGACATCTTCTTTTTATAATGAAATTTACTTATACTAATTCACGCCATTTATTTTCCATTAGAGGTGGCACATAGTTTTTCATTTGTTTGATTAATTCTGAAGGATTGTCTGAAACTGAAATAAGCTTAATATTTGATTCATTCATGAAACCTTCAGTACAAGTGTTTTTAATCATATGTAAAAGAGGGTCAAAGAAGTTTGATATATTTAATATGCCAATAGGCTTTTTATGAATACCAAGCTGAGCCCAACTAAGTACTTCAAACAGTTCTTCAAAAGTACCCAGTCCACCAGGAAGTGCTATAAATCCATCAGAAAGCTCAGCCATAGTTTGCTTCCTTTCATGCATGTTTTCAACTTCAATAAGTTTAGTCAAATTTTCATGAACCATTTCACCTGAGAAGAGCCCTTTAGGCATAACCCCAATAACTTTTCCGTTATTTCTTAAAACTTCATTTGATATCTCCCCCATAAGACCTATTCTTGAACCACCATATACTAATTCAATTTTATTTTCAGCCAATATTTTACCTAGTAGTTTAGCACTTTCTTTATATTCAGAGCGTAAACCTAGATTAGAGCCAGAATAAACACAGATTCTTTTCATAAAAATTACCTCCTATAATGATGTTTTATTGATTAAGATTTAAATATAAATCTCTAATTAATGAGTTTGAATAATATAAACCCCTAAGACTAAGAAAATAATACCTAGCGTTCTTAGTGGAGTTAATAAATGAATTTGGTTGCCTAATAATCCAAAATGGTCAAATATAACAGCAAAGAGTATTTGACCACATACTACAAGGCTAAACATACTTGCAAATCCAATCTTAGGAGATGCAAATATAGTTGTAAATATATAAAATGCTCCCAATAATCCCCCTAGAAACATCCACCAACTTGTATTTTTGATATGAGTAGCAGTTGGCAATGTACTAGAACCATTTAATACAGTAAAGAAGAATACTAATGCAAGTCCTAAAGTTCCTACACCAAAGCTAATAAGGGATGAAAGAATAGGATTTCCTATTTTAGAACGAAGTACAGCGTTTATACCAACCTGTAAGGTTAAGGCAAATCCAGATATTAATGATAGTAAGTAATAAATAAATACCACACTATAACCTCCAATGCTTTTAATTGTTGAATAACTTTTATAAAGCAATTATAATTAATATACTGATATAAGTAAAATTAATATCTAGTATAGGAGGTATACTAAATTTTTATATGTATATTAATCTTGAACTTTATAGAATTTTTTATATTACTGCCAAATTAGGCAGTATATCTAAAGCAGCAAAAGAGCTTTTTACATCACAGCCAGCAGTTAGTCAATCTATAAAATTATTAGAGGGAAAATTAGGTGGGGAATTATTTCATAGAACTCCAAGAGGAGTTTCACTTACTTTAGAAGGTGAGGTATTATTCAAATATATAGAACAAGGCTATGGTCTTATGATGACAGCAGAAAGAAAATTTTCAGAATTAAAAAATCTTAATTCAGGTCAGGTAAGAATAGCTGTATGTAGTGCAGTATGCAAATACTATCTAATGAAATACATAGAAATTTATAATTTAAATTATCCAAATATAAAAATTTATGTTAAGGATAAGTCAAGCCATCAAATAGCAAAAGCATTAGATTCAGGTGAGATAGATATAGGAATTTTGAATATGAATATAGACACAAGCAATTCTTTAAATGTTATTAAAACATTTAAAATACAAGATTGTTTTGTGGTAGGAGAGAAGTACAAGGGAATTTGTGAAAAACAGATAACATTGAAGGATTTAGTGGATAGATATCCTATTATTTTACTAGAGAAAGGTGGCAATACAAGGGGTTATATAGATAATTATTTTAGTTCACATGGATTGGACGTAGTACCGCAAATAGAGTTAAGTAATGTAGAACTAATGATAGAATTTGCAAAAAGAGGCTTAGGAGTTTCCTGTGTTATAAAAGATTATATCAAAAAGGAGTTAGAGCAGGAACAATTATATGATATATCTATTAAAGAAAAAATCCCAGAGAGAATTATGGGCATAGCAACTAAAAAAGATATTCCTATGTCTACAGCAGCTGAAAGATTTATTGATCTTATTGAAGATTAGATTATTTATTTTAACTTTACATTTAAGATATGATAAGCTAGTTCTTTATATTGATATAACCAAGATTAAAATTTAGCATTGCTATTAAATTATTTAAGGTAGGCGTTACCATGTTTTGTAAAATTAGATTAATTGATTTAGCTCTAAGCAAAAACTGTAATAATATCAAGGCATAGCTTTGCAAGGGCGATAAAAAAATAATTGATAAACTTCAGAAACACCATTTAACCTATAATATTAAGTATAAAATATACTTAGGAGGAATTATTAAATGATAAAGATAGAAAATCTAAATAATATTAATAGAGATGATATGGATAATATACTAAATGTATGGGAGTCATCAGTAAGAGCAACTCATACATTTTTAAAAGAAGAAGATATAATATCAATAAAACCTCAAGTTAAAGAAGGTGTTGATTATGTTAGTAAACTTCTATGTGTAAGAGATGAAAAAGGTGCTATACAGGCATTTATGGGTGTACATCAAAGTAAAATTGAAATGTTATTTGTAGATTCAAACAGTAGAGGTAATGGTATAGGTAAAAAACTTATTAATTACGCAATAAATGTTCTAAATGCAAAGTTTGTAGATGTAAATGAACAAAATACACAAGGAGTAGGATTTTATAAACATATGGGGTTTGATACATTCAAAAGATCAGAATTTGATGACCACGGTAATCCATTTCCTATTCTTCATATGAAATTTTTATAATTAGTAATTTTTATATATCATTTATAAATTTAGATAAGTTATATCTATAACTAGAATTTGAATGAACATAGAAAAGTATTTAAATATGTAGTAAAGTTTAGGATAATGAATAGTGAACAGTATCATAAGTGAAGCTAGAAATAGAGTTTTTATAAGTAATATTAAAAATAAGCCAACGATATTTAAATATCATTGGCTTATTTAGTATACTATAAAGCTATAGCAGCGCTTTCAGTATAATCTAATGTAACAGTAGCTTCTTTAAAGTGAATTTCATAAAGAGATAGTTGATTTCCGACCTCATTTATTGTGATTTCATAATTAGGAATTTTCTTGATAAAATCATTTTTTAAATCAAATATTGTTAAATTGCTTTTTTGAATTAGTGCCTTATTAACTCTAACATGTTCATTTCCATTAGATGGGATAGTGGTAAATGCCACTATGTTGTTTTTAGCAAATTCTTCAATTTTTGGATTATCTGAGAATGTTGAAAAGTATACTACTCCTTTCTTTGAAACATCGTAGTAAAAATTAACAATTCGAACATTTGGAATATTATCTACACTTGTTGCTAAAGCTAACTCCTTTTGAGATAGCATAATCCTATTAAATTCTTGTGAAAAATTCATTTGTAATCCTCCTATATATTAGGTATATTATTTCTAACAGATTAAATATATCACAGTAAATCTGACCCCATTATGTCAAGGTTATAAAATAAATGTATACATGATTTCAAGGAGAGATATTATTGAAAATAGATAGATTGATATCCATTATTATGGTGTTACTAAATAATGAAAGAATAAGTGCAATAAAATTAGCTAAGATGTTTGAAGTTACACCTAGAACCATTTATAGGGATATAGATACAATATCTTTAGCAGGGATACCAATAATTACTCATACTGGGGTAAATGGCGGTGTTAGTATAATGCCTGAATATAAAGTTGATAAAAAGTTTTTTACTGCTTCAGATATATCAACACTTTTGATGGGGCTTTCTAGTGTTTCAACAACATTATCCAATAAAGAAGTTATAGGCACTTTAGAAAAGGTAAAGAGTTTACTTCCGAAAGACCAATTTAGAGATATTGAATTAAAGTCAAATCAAATAACTATTGACCTTACTACGTGGATGGGGAATAAGAGTTTTCAACCAAATCTTGAGAAAGTAAAAAGCGCTTTAAATGATAGTAAGTATTTATCATTTGAATATTATGGTGGTAATAGAAAAAAAGATAAACGCTGTATAGAACCATATAAATTAATATTGAAAGAAAATAACTGGTATTTACAAGGATATTGTACTTTAAGAGAAGATTTTAGAGTATTTAAATTATCTCGAATTTCAAACCTTGAAATATTAGAATCAATATTTGTACCAAGGGAGTTTAAATCAAAACCATTAGATGGAAGTGGGTGGATAGATAAAAGGCTTATTACAATTAAGCTTCTAGTTGATTGGTCTTTAAGAGAACAAATGGTTGAAAGATGTGGAGAAGAGAATGTAAAGGCTTATGGAGAGGATAAATTTATAGTTGAGTTTCCTTTTGTAGATGATGATTTAGGATATAATATATTAATGGGATTTGGAGATAAATGTGAATGTTTATCTCCAGAGAATGTACGTGTAGAACTTATTAAACGTATTAAAAAATTATTATACATTTATGAAAATTAATATTTACTTAGAAAAACCTCACTTGCAACTGATACGGAGAACCGTACAATAAGTAAGTGAGATTTTACTAAATTTGGATGAAGATATGGTGGTAAAGTGGATCTCACCACAAAAATGTTGAGATTTAGCCAGGTTAATTGGATAAATCTCTAGATTTTTGTGTCTAAGATATTCACGTAGATCTAATCCTATTAAAGGATACTTTTACAAACAATACATTTTACAGTCTGAAAAGGCTGCATAAATTGATAACATTAACATGTTAATTTTGAATTTGAATTTTCTCGATGTTTTTTTAATAATGTAAAAAAATAAACTAAAATAACAGATACTGCAACAATACCAGCTACAATTCCTACAGTTATCATTACTGTTTCTAGTCCTTTTTGTATAAATATTTTCTTGTTTTTTTGAAGCATTGCCTCCATAGTATAATAAAGTGTTCCCCCAGGAAGAAGTGGAATAATTCCTGGTATCATAAAAATATTTGTTGGTGCTTTTAATTTTCTTGCCATTAATTCAGACCAAAGGCATACTATCATTGATGCAATCATATTACCTAAAAATATACTTTCTGTAATGTGGTAGATAACAAGATAAATTGTCCAAGAAAGAAGTCCTCCAAAAGTTGCTGCGGCCACATGTTTTTTGTTTACAGAAAAAAATAGTGTAAATCCCAGGGTGCCAACTCCAGCCATTAGCACTTGTATTATATTTTTCCACATTAAAGTATACCTCCTAATAATATCATTGAACCTACAAATCCTATTGCAATTGAAAGAGCAATCATAAATGCTTCAATTAGTCTATATAATCCAGGCATTATATCTTGATAGAATATTTCTTTTACACCATTTATTAAAATTAATGCTGGTATAAATATCATTATATCTCCAATCATAACTTTATCCACATTCATACAAAGTCCAAAATGGCCACATAATTGAGCAAGGCAGCCTGATAAAAAACAGGCAATTACTGTATATATTACACGATTTAATTTGCGAATTTGAAAAAAATGATCCATGCCAAATATTACAATTCCAATAATTGAAGATACAAGGCCATCTAAGAATGTACCACCAAAAAATACAGCAAATCCAGCGGCAGCTAGCATATATCCTATACACTTTTTAATATTACTTTCTTTACGCAACTTATTATTATCCAATGCAGAACCTATTTCAGAAATGGGGGGAACTTTACTGCATATTTCTCTAGCCATAGCATTTAATGCTTCTAACTGGCCTAAATCCGTTGCTGTAGAATTAATTCTAACTGACTGTGTATAATGTCTTCCTTCACTATCTTTCATTGTCATAACAATCAAAGTTGTAATGGCGTATACATTACAGACTTTAATGTCATATGCATTACAGATACGTATAATTGTATCTTCTACACGACGGACCTCAGAGCCACACATTACCATGCGTCGCCCAATTTCCAACACATACTCCTGAAATTTATCATATTTTGCCTGCATAATAAATAACCTCTCCATTAAAAATTGTTTTTTCACCCACATATTTCTTAATATAAATAAATATTTACTGCCAAACAAATTCAGACATATATAATTATATAATTATTTTTTATTTTATACTACATTTTTCCTTATTTTTTATGTTTGAAGTGTGATATAAAAAACTACGAATTTATACAATAGCCAAGCATCATGCAAAGTGCTTTCTACTAAGTTTTATTATAATTATTTTGTAAAGTGTTGACCCTAACATCACGTCATAGTGTAATATAAAAATACAGCTTGAATATATTACAAAAATTTCTAGCCGGCCGAGTATTAGATAACATTGATAGCTGTAAAATCAAACTTTGAGGTGTAGCAATGAGAACAGTAAAACAAGTTTCGGATTTGACAGGAATAAGTGTGCGTGCACTACATTACTATGATGAAATAGGATTATTAAAACCAAGTGAAATTACAGAGGCAGGATATAGACTTTATGATGATAAGGCTCTTAAAACCTTGCAGCAGATTTTATTTTTTAAGGAACTTGATATACCTTTAAAAGATGTTAAAGAGATAATGTCAAGTCCATACTTTGATAAAATGCAAGCATTAAAAAATCAGAAAAAGTTACTTTTGTTAAAACGCAAAAGGTTGAATGGCTTAATAGAGCTTATAAATAAAACATTAAAAGGAGAAAGTACAATGAATTTTAAAGAATTTGATATGAGTGAATATTATAATGTATTGGAAGAATTTAAAACAGAACATGAAGATATGATAATTAAGGCTTATGGTAGTGTAGATAAATATAATGAACTTATTGAAAAATGTAAATCTAATGAAGATAAGATTGCTAAAATGGCTATAAAGCAGTATGGAAGTATTGAAAAATATGCTAAAGCTGTAAAGAAAAATTTTAATAGTGATATGATAACTTTATCAGAACAATATGATAAGTTTAAAAAAGATTGTTTAGAAGATAAGCATCCTAAATTAAAAGAATTATATAGAAAGCTTACATCTGACTTAAGTAAAGATACTTCTTCAAAGGAAATTCAACAAATTGCTGAAGAAATAATCAATATAGCTAAAAAAGATTATGAGGCTTTCAAGATGGATAATGGAGATGATCATTGGTACTATATGGTACAAATTTATTTGGTATATCCTGAATGGATAGAAGCAGTTGATAAGAAATATGGCCATGGTGCATCTAAATTTATCGGAGAAGCTCTAAAAAATTGTTCGGGAACTAAGCAGCCTAAAGTAGAAGAACTATATGAAAAGCTAGTATCTGACTTAGGTAAAGATCCTTCTTCACAGGAGATTCAACAAATCATTGAAGAAATATCAGATGAAAGTAAAAAAAATCAGGAATTTTACAAAGTAGATGAGGGGGAGAATTATTGGGGTTATATGGCAGAACTTTATTTATCAAATTCTACTTTTATAAAAGTAATTGATAAGAAACATGGCAGTGGTGCATCTAAATTTATTGGAGAAGCTTTAAAATTTTATTCTGAAAATAGTAAGTCGTGAATTAAAAACTATGAAGGATTTGACATGCAGAACGAAAGTTACAAGTATTAGCTTAGATATTCAAAAGGAACTTAAATTAAATAATTAGAAGTTAAAAATCGCGTAATTCAAGAAAGGAAATTATGCGATTTTTCGTAATACTACTAACGGTACTAAAACTGTTATTATTTGCTACTGACACGGTGAAGCGTACCACAAATAACGGTAAGAATTTATCAAAAGAGATGGACCGTGATAGATTATTCTATAACGGTTGTAGAATAGTGGTAGGGCTAAACCGAATCGCTTGTATTGGATTTAAAATAATACAAAGCGAGTAAAAGAGCAAATCTTACTAGTAAGTTTATTGAAACTTAACAGCCACTCTTATTCTTGTTTATTCGAAATGATTTTAAATCCTTTGCACGTTGTACAGCCAAAATTCCGTCTAAATGATCATACTCGTGTTGAAATAGTTCTGATAGATCACCTTCAAGATACATTTCACAATCTTCCCAGTTTAAATTTTTATAAGTTACTTTGCACTTCTTATGTCTTTCTACATATACTTCAAGACCTGGAAAACTCATGCAATCATCCCATAGTTGAAAGGTATCGTCTCCAATAAATTCAAGAACTGGATTAATGAAATAATGAGTTTTATAGCCTAAATGCATGTAGATTATTCTTACAGATTCACCAATCTGTGGTGCCGCAATGGCTCTACCAAATCCATATTGATTTTTAAAAGAAACAATCGTGTCATGTAAGTCATTGATTACTTGCTTAGCTTTATCTAAATTTGATTTCTGTATTTCCTCAGAAATTCTGTAAAGTATTTCATCACCTAATAATAGGATTGATTTTGTTGGCATAATATAACCTCCCGTTTTGGATTAAATTATTATAAATAGATACTAAACAACTGAGATTTTGTCATTAAGTTAAGCAACCCCACACCGACGGCTCCTGATTTGTCAGATATTTCTTTCATGTTCAAGATACGCTGTGGACTGCATTGATGATTATCAGTTGATTTGCTATAATTATATAGCAGTATTATCCCTATAAAAAGGGATGGTTACTGAATATTTTATGGGGTTGGTTTTGTGGAAATACAGATTACATTAAAAAGAAATATTAGTGTTCCATTATACATTCAAATATATGAAGCATATCGAGGTGCAATACTTAGTAGTCATTTAGAGCCGAATTCAAAACTTGCTTCAATAATGCAACTAAAAGGATCCCTTTGTGTAAGTCGTAATACAATTGAGATGGCGTACTTACAACTTTTATCAGAAGGATTTATTTATAGTAAAAGTGGGAGCGGCTATTTTGTATCTGATTTGGATAATTATGAGTCATTAGATTATTCTAATGATCAATCTAGTTCCAAAGAAATTAGTATACCTCCAATAGAAAGTTTGCATTTAAACAGAGCTCATGCAAAGTACGATTTTAAGCCAGGGTCAGTTGAGCATAATCAATTTCCATTCAAAACATGGAATAGAGTTGCTCAAAATATAATGAGCTTAGAGAATCAAGAGATTTTAACATACTCAGATCCAAGGGGAGAATTATTACTTCGTATGGAGATATCTAAATACCTTAAGCGCTCACGAGGAGTTAATTGCCATCCAGATCAAATTATTATAGGTGCAGGGACTCAAACTCTTATCAGTTTACTTTGTTTCATACTAGGTAAAAACAAGCCTTTAAAAGTAGCTTTAGAAGATCCTGGATTTACAGCTGTTAGAAAAGCATTTGAATGGAATGGATGTGATATCATACCAATTAGTTTAAATAACAATGTATTCGATATCTCAATGCTTAAAAGTAAATTAGATTATCCTTCTGCTATATATCTAACACCTTCAAATCAACATCCTATGGGTGGCCTCCTAAATGTTTCTGAGAGATTGAGTCTATTAAACTGGTCTAAGAACAAAGATACTTATATTATTGAAGATGATTATGATAGTGAATTCCGATATAACATCCATCCTGTTCCAACAATGTTTAGTCTCGATCAATTTGATAAAGTGATATACCTAGGTACATTTTCTAAAACATTATTTCCCGCTATGCACATTGGTTATATTGTTTTACCCAAGAATCTCGCAGAAGAATTTGTGGAAATAGGGTGCTACTATAATCAAACCGCATCAAAAATCCATCAGCTTACCATAGCTGAATTTATGAAAAGTGGATATTTTGAACAACATATAAGAAAAATGAGAACTTTATATGGAAAAAAACATAAGAAAATTGTTGATTCCATAAATAAGGTTTTTGGCAGTCATGCTCATATCATTGGAGATCATGCTGGTGTAAATTTAACTCTTCGAGTTAATAGACCTCACTCTGAAAGTGACCTTATCCAAAGAGCTAAAGAAGTTGGTGTTATTGTATATCCAATTTCCTTCTATCATTCAAATCAGAAAAGTACAAATAAACGTAATGATATCTTCCTTGGTTATGGGCACATGAAACTTAAAGAAATTGAACATGGGATTACACTCTTGGGAGAAGCATGGTTATAAGGAAGCTGCCTCAAAATATATTTAATTTTAATATAGCAAATATAAAAAAATACACATGATAAACATATGAATAAGCTTTAGTAGTTCTTAATCTGGCGCAATTAAAAATTTTCGTAATTCCTCACAGGACGTGAGGAGCCAGTGGTGAAACCAAGGATGGTGCCTCCACTGGGTAGAAAATTTTTAATGGAGCTAGATTTAGAACTTCTTAGCGAACTGAATAGTTTATAGGTGTATTTTTTATATTTGCGGTTTTAAAATTAAATATATTTTATACTAGTAAGTATCTAATAAACTTTAATTTTAAAAATGATTATAAAAAACAGTTTGGGAAATATCTTTTCTTTTTTGGTGATTAGGATTTGGTTTTGCATCCTTACTTGGATAACCTAGTGGCAAAAGGCATATTGGTTCAAGATTTGTTGGTATACTAAAAGCATTACGAATAGTATTTGGGTCAAAATGACCAACCCATGTTGTACCCAAGCCAAGTTCAGCAGCTTGTAACATCATATGTGTAGCAACAATACTCCCATCAATATCAGTATGGCTTTTCCCATCATAACTGCGTTTCCAAGCTTCATTTTTATCCGCGCATATAAGTAAAGCCATAGGTGCATTGAAGTGATAAATTGTACAAGTTTTTAGTTTTTCAAGAGCTTCAGTATTTTCAATTACTAAAATTCTTTGAGGTTGATAATTTACAGCAGTTGGAGCTAATTGTCCTGCTTTTAAAATTAAATCTAGTTTTTCTTGTTCAATCTTTTTGGTATCAAAATTTCTTACAGAATATCTTTCTTTAGCTAAGTCTATAAAATCCATATAAACATCTCCATTCTATAATATTTATTTTCCTGTCTTCTTTTATTATAATAATTACAAAGCAGAAAAAGAAGTATGCACTTTTTAGTAGCATACTTACCATTAGGAGAGTGTAATTAAATTTATTAGTATTTACTACTGATAAGGTTAACCTGTGACAAACCCAAAAAAACATCCGTTGTATAAATTGGCAGGAACAATAAAGAATATGAAGGAATATTTTTATAGAAGGTTAATAGTATAGAGTATATTTTACCATCCTGTCTAATAGCAAAAAAAATCCATTATTAAATATGTTTTTATTATATCCAAGATATGTCGATTTAAATGAAAATTTGTATCTTAATCTAATTATATAATTAGATTAAGATGCGAACATATTAAGGAATATGAACATAATATAGAAGTATAGCCAGTAAAAAATATAGAAAGGTGTTATTTATGTGGGCTTGCAAGGCATTTATAATAATATTATTAGCATCAATATTATTAACATTAATATTTATAAAATTAATATTTATATCAATATGCACCAATATAAAACCATATAATTATAAATTCACAATAGATTGTATGGATAAAGATAATAAGGAGTGTACTAGAGTTAATTTATATGCTCAAAATTTATATTTGAATTCTCACTCTTAAACTTTAACTTAAGAATAAAAAAGAGGTGAACAATTAATGGAAACAAATAATATAGATATGGAAGAATTAATGAAGATGAAAGAATTAGTAGATATGGAGAAATACGAGAAGGATAATGAGAAAAAGTGGGATAAACATGATAGAAATTCACACTGTGGTAAAGTTAATATATATACTAGGAATGTTTATTTATCCATAGATTGCCATGGACATAAATGGTAATCTAATTATATTTTAAAAATTATATTTGAATTCTTACTCATAAACTTTAACTTAAGAATAAAAAAGAGGTGAACAATTGATGGAAATAAATAAGATAGATATGGAAGAATTAATGAAGATGAAAGAATTAGTAGATATGGAGAAATACGAGAAGGATAATGATAAGAAGTGGGATAAACACGATGAACATTCACACTGTGGTGAGGTTAATATATTTACTAAGAATGTATATTTAACTATAAATTGCCATAGACACAAATAGTAATCTAGTTATATTTTAAATTAATTACTCTGAGGTAGTTCTTAATTAGAACTACCTCAGATTATTTCTAGAGTTTTTTACAATATAGAAAATTAAGAATAATAATTGGATATAATAGTAAATAAAAAGAAGAGCGATAATTTATCACTCTTCTTTCGACGTCAAAAAATTTTTTTACTTTTATCTTCATTTTAAAAACATATGTTATCTGGAAACCATGGAATATGACGGATATTTGAATGTGACATGTATAGTTAATTTTTCTAATTTATAATCAAGGTTTTCTATAAAAAAAGGTACATGGTGTATTTACTACACACTTTCCACATACTTCACTACCTACACTGTTTGGATGATTACCAGATTTATTGGTGTAAGAGCTTCCGAATTCTGTATATAATTCTGCATTTTTTCTTAGTACGACATAACATTTATGTCTATCATATCCATCTAAAGTCAATGCACCTGATGGACAATGTTTTACACATATACCACAGCTTCCATTATTTTTATATAAGCAAAATTCATCTTCTAAAGGTGAATCTGGTTTAACATCTAGATTGGTTACAATGGTGCTATATCTTCCGCAGCATCCAATCTTAGTTATAAGCATATTATTGATACCAAAGGTTCCAAGACCAGCAACTTTTGCAAAATGTCGATGAGACCAATTCCTTTTTAATATCTTTTGGTCAAAGGTGGAAGTTTATGGTGAAATACCTGCATGATATCCTATTTTTTTAATAAAAAATTTACAAATGAAACAATATCTGAATTTTACAATGAAAGACTGAGCAATTTATATTACGGGTTAAGTGAATGTGTTAGTAATATTGAAGAAATAAAGAAAGTAAAGGCTATATGAAAGTTGAACTTTATAAAGAATCATTAGAAAATAATGTAGAAGAAATTTCTATAAGAGAAAATTAATAATGTAAAATATTTTAGGTTTTATTGAAGCATACTAATATTATAAAGGAGAATGATAGCCATGAAAGTAAAGATAGTATGCCAAAGAGATTATGAAACAAAAGAAGTAGAGCTACCCATGAATGAAGAATCATTATTAAATATTCAAGGGAGTGTACTTGAAAGAGATACATTAGGGTATATAGCAGGAGCAGATGTAAAATATTATGATGATGAGGGAAATGAAATAGAAAATGTATTTCTTCTCAATAAGCAGCTACAAAATTAGAGGTTTAAGAAGTAATTTAGGCAAAAAGTATAACTATAATTTAATGTAATAAAAAATAGTAGCATCCAATTGCGAATAGGGACTACTATTTTTTTAGATTTTTTCTATAGTAAGTATAACTTATTATTGTGATAGTATCTACAATTTTGAGGTTTTAATCAGTGGAGTAAGTTTGTTACGTTCAAAAGTAATACTGTTAATTACATAGATAAAAATCCAATAAGACATAAAATTGTTGTTATTATAGAAAATACTGAAACTATTTTGGTTTCATGCCAGCCATGTAACTCAAATGAGTGATGAATAGGAGCCATTTTAAAAATACGTTTACCAAATAGTTTAAAAAATACTATTTGAATTAATGATGATAATGCTTCAATAACATAAATTCCTCCAACAATGATAATAATAAATGGGTTTTTGAGTATCATAGCTATCGTTGCGATAGCACCACCAAGGGCTAAAGAACCAGTATCCCCCATAATTATTTTAGCGGGATAGCAATTATATCGCAAGAATCCTAATAAAGCTCCTGCTATACAACCGCAACTAATTGATAATGTATAATGACCCATTCCAAAAGATAGAAAAATAAAGAATGTTACTATAAGTAGTGTTATAGAAGTAGCAAGTCCGTCTAAACCGTCTGTTAAGTTTAATGCATTAGTTGTTGATACGTAATAAAAAATAATAAAAGGTATGTATAAAATTCTTAAGTCAAATAGTTTTTTAGTAAATGGAAACATAATTATTGAACCAATTGAAGGATTATAGTATGAGTAAATGGCAAAAATACTTGATACAAAAAGTAATAAAATCATTTTTCCTTTTGAAGTTAATCCTTCATTTTTTTTATGTATTTTCTTTAAAGTATCATCAATGAAACCTATCAGTCCAAAAGCAATAAGTGAAGATATTACAAGCAAGAGTTCTTTATTATAATTTTTTATCATAAATAACATTGTTATTATTGATGAAAAAATAAAAATAATACCACCAAATGTAGGAGTTCCAGCCTTTTTTTTATGGCTTATTGGAATTCCATTTTTAATGCTTTGTCCTAGATTTAATTTTTTAAATAATGGGATAAGAAACAAACTAGTAATTGTAGATAATAAAAAACTGAATAATACAGCATATATAATAGTACTCATAGTAAATCCTTTCTAACTTAATATTTCTTAACGTCTATTAAGTTCTTAATAATGTTGTAATTTCTATAGTGTAATTTGTTATAAATATATAGCTTCTAGTCCTTGTATAATACTAAGAAATTAATTCCAAGTTTCATTGCTGCAGCACAGTTTTTAATATAATCATCAATAAATATTGCTTTGATTTTATTTTCGTCAATAATCCTCCTATCAATATGGAATTTCAAAAATTGGATTTGTTTTAGCTAACGTTGATTTTTTATAAGAAAAGAAGAAAAAGTTATTTTAGCTTCATAATTATGGTAATATAGTGATTGAGTTGTAACAATAGATATATATTAGTATCAAAATAAATTGAAAAGTATAAAATACTAAATTGAATATTATTCAAGTAACTTGATTATGAATATAATTTGGAGGGATAATTTTGAAGAATGAGTTATGTAAAATTAGAGAAATAGATGAAAAGGTAAAAGATAGGTTAGAGTATATAAAATCTAATAATGATAGTATGATATGTGATATTAATACAATAAAAGCTTTAAAAAATAATATATATGAAAAAACATCTAAAATATTTATATATAACTTAAAAAAGCTCATTCAGTTAGAAATAACACAAAAAAATCTTGCTAAGAAAATAGGTGTTTCAGAAGATTTACTTTCTAAATACAAATCAGCAGAAGCTTTTCCATCTATAGAAACCTTAATATATATTTGTGAAGTATATAATATAAGCATAGATAAACTTACTTCTATTCCACTAACAGCAGCTGATATGGAAAACTTAGAAAATAATATGGATATTAATACAGATATATTTGAAGATAAATATTATGTTTATTTTTTAGTTACTAATATAGCTAGAGAAGGAGCTATACATGAAGGTATTGTTGAATTTTTCAATGATAATGTAGTATTTAAAATTCTTTCAAATGGCGAAGTTGTTAAGTTATTTAAAGGAGACTACAATACTTTTGATAAGCTTATATTCTTCAATTTACAAAGTACTAATGACGGCATTACATATATAAATATGGTCAAACCTAATGTAAATAAAAATAAATATGTGGGAGGTATAGCTTTGCTTATGTTACCTTCAGATGCAAATAGTAAACCTTGTGCTCAAAAAATTCTCTTCAGTAAAATAAGGGTAGATAGGGAATTGCATTACGAAAGATTAAAAAAACTTTTAAGCTTTTCTTGTCAAGAAACAACTTTTGAACATATAAAATTATCTTCAGTTGAAGATGAGGATGCTTATAATTTTATTAGAAAGTTGATTTAATCCATCAATAGGATTTTAACATGATATTTTACTCTCTTCCTAAGATTAATGCTTTAGGTGAGAGTTATTTTATTATATGAAATTATAAAATTTATTAAATACAATTTTAAATATTGCTATATTATAACAAATAGTTTATAATCAAACGTGTATAAAACATGTTTGAAAATGAGGCGATGAGTTGGATAAATCTAACAATACTAAAAATCAATTAATAGAATCAGTAATGAAATTATTGCAAGAGTGTGACGATGTTTCAGAAATAACATCAAGAAAGATAACAGAAAGAGCAAAAGTAAATTTATCAACAATAAATTATTATTTTGCATCCAAAGATGAATTAATAAATATTGCAGCAAATAAATTAATACGAGATTTTGCCAATGCTTATTTTGAAGATATGAAAAATGATGTAAAGGCACCAAAAGATAAACTTAGATATTTTTTAACTCGTATTAGTGATATAGTTGTTCATTATAAAAAATATACAAAGGAAATGATGCCATATATTTTATTAAAGGGAGAATTTACTGAAACTATTGAAATACTTCCTTTAGTTAAAGAATGCTTTCAAGGAAGTAAAAGTGATGAGGAGTGTAAAATTATTTCATATCAATTAATTTCATTTATGCAATTAGTATTTTACAGAGCAGATGAATTTAAATTCTTTAGTAATATTGATATTAATATTAAAGAAGAAAGAGATAAGCTTATTGATATTCAATTAGATTTATTTTTTAAATAAAGAGTTTTGGGGGGGGGATAAATAATGAGTAAAGAATTTAATTTATCTGAATATATGAGTGAAGGTATTGAAAATATAGTAAAGAACGTTTTAAAATCATCTATAAAAAATCCAAAGGAAGCTGCATTTGTAATAAAGTATATGTTAGCAGTAAAGGATGCAAAAAATAAAAGGGATATGTTAGAAAGTAACGGAGAGCATATCTCACCATTTTTAATGGTAAGTATCGCTACTAATTGTAATTTGCATTGTAAGGGCTGTTATGCAAGAGCTAATAAATCATGTGGAGATAACTTAAAAGCTAGTGAGATGTCAGAAAAAAGATGGGGAGAAATCTTTAATGAAGCAAAGGAAGTTGGAATCTCATTTTTATTATTATTAGGGGGAGAACCGTTGATGAGAAGAGGGGTTATTGAAAAAGCTTCTTCTGTTAAAGAAATAGTTTTTCCAATTTTCACAAATGGAACTATGCTAGATGAAAGTTATATAAATTTATTTGATAAAAATAGAAATCTTGTGCCAATGATAAGTATTGAAGGTGATAAGGATCAAACAGATGAAAGAAGAGGAGAAGGAACTTATAATTCAATAATGACTGCAATGAATAGCTTGAATAAAAAGGGGATTTTATTTGGAGGTTCTGTAACCGTAACAACTGAAAATATAATAACTGTTACAAGTAAAGAATTTGTACAGGAGCTTTATAATAAAGGGACAAGAGTATTAATATTTGTAGAGTACGTTCCAGTAAATAACTCTACTAGAAATCTTGCACCTACGGATAAAGAACGTTTAATATTAGAAGAAAAGATAGAAGAATTGAGAAAAGTATTCGAAAACATGGTGTTTTTATCATTCCCTGGTGATGAAAAATATTCAGGTGGATGTTTAGCTGCTGGAAGAGGTTTTTTTCATATAAATGCTAATGGTGGAGCAGAGCCATGTCCATTTTCACCATATTCAGATATTAATTTAAAAGAGTGTAGTTTAAGAGAAGCCTTAAAATCACCATTATTTAAAAAGCTTAAAGATAATGAAATGTTACTTGGAGAACATGATGGTGGATGTTTATTATTTGAAAAAGAAGACCATGTTAAAGAGTTGTTAGGATTGTAATAAAGTGAGAGTGAGCAAATGGTGTTAAAAATACCTATGTTTTCTGAGGGGTGATGAAAAAATATATATACTATGATATAATTTTCCATGCAAATTAAAAGATAGGAATTACCTGTTGCAGCAACTCGGCTCATTTAATGGATACCAAAAAAGAAGAAAATAGATATATTAAGTTTTGTAACTAGAGAAATAGAGAATGTAACATAAAAGATTAAAAGTTAAGGAGGATATGGTTTCCCACACCCTCCTTATAAATTCTGACAATTTATGTTATATAACTTTGCAGCATTCATTATTTCCATAGCAGCCTTTTTGAACTTATCCATTTCCATTGTGAGATTTTTAAATTGGCTATTAGTCTCAAAAGTATGGGTATTTTTTAGTATCTCAATGAATGATAAAGCTTTCATAAAATTATTAGACGCTGGGGTAAGGAGATTCATTGTCCAATAACAGATACTTTCAGGGGAATAACTTTTAGTTACAACAAGGCATTCCATAAATCCATGACATCTAAAATGATAAAATCTACCGTTGCTAAAGTATGAAATAAAATTTGAGAAATCATTGCTTTTATTTAAGGAATCATCTTTTAACAATTCATTTATAATGTTTTCTATAATCATTATTCGTTTACTAAAGTTTTGTAATAATTCCAAAGTATATGTTGAAATTCGATCATAGTGGTGTAATATACAAGGCATCGTCTGTCCTCCAATATTTTATTATTCTATACACTATATGAAGGACATAGACTATTTGGCACTTCTGTATTATTTTCTGCTTAACATACTCTTTTGATAGTTTCCAATTTATTATTTACTATGTTCAGAATAAAATTTCAAAGCTTCTCCAATAAATTTAGATGCATCCTTCCCATATCTTTTATCTACAGCATTCATCCCTTTATTGGTATTTGATAAATAAATATCCGCCATAACAGAGAAAAATCCCTTATAGTCCAATCCCGTATTTCCTTTATAAAATTCATAATTCCTTTTAGTTGTAGCTGCTATTTCAGAAACAATTTGCTGAATTTCCTTTGAAGTAGGATCTTTACTTAAATCATCTGTAAGCTTTTTATATAATATTTCTAATTTAGGCTGCTTATCTTGCAAATAAATTTTAAAGGTTTCTCCAATAAATTTAGCCGCACCTCTTCCGTATTTTTTATCAACCTCTTCTATCCACTTAGGCTCTAGGGAATTGGTCATCATATAGTACCAGGTGTTATCTCCTCTATCCGTTTTAAAAATTTCATAGTCTTTTTTAGCTATATCCGTTATCTCTTTAGCAATTTCTTGAATCTCCTTTGAAGAAGTATCTTTACTTAAGTCGGCTGTAAGTTTTTTATATAGCTCTTTTAATTTAGGATGCTTATCGTAAAGAAAATCATTTTTAAACTCATCATATTTTTCTTTTCTAGTTATTAACATATCATTGTTTAACTCGTTCCTAACAGCTTCAGCACATTTCTTTATACTTGCATACTGCTTTATAATGTTCTTAGCAATTTTAGTTTCATTAGCTTTCATCTTTTCAATCATTTCATCAGATTTATCTATACTTCCCCAATTCTTAATTACTCTATCCTTATTTTCTTTCTTGAATTCTTCCAATACATTATAATATTCAGCCATATCAAATTCTTTAAAACTCATTGTATTTGCTCCTTTTAAGGTTTTATTTATAAGCTCTATTAAGCCATCTAATCTTTTGCGTTTTAACATAAGCATCTTTTTTTGATTTTTTAGTGCTTGCATTTTATCAAAGTATGGACTCGACATTATCTCTTTAACATCTTTTAAAGGTATGTCAAGTTCTTTAAAAAATAAAATTTGCTGCAAGGTTTTAAGGGCTTCATCATCATAAAGTCTATATCCTGCTTCTGTAATTTCACTTGGTTTTAATAATCCTATTTCATCATAGTAATGTAGTGCGCGCACACTTATTCCTGCCAAATCCGAAACTTGTTTTACTGTTCTCATTTCTATACCTCAAAGTTTGATTTTAGAGCTATCAATATTATCTAATACTGAGCCGGCTGCGAGTTTTTGCTAATATAGGTAAGCTCTACGTATATATTGCACTACGACGTGGCGTTAGAGTCAACACTTTTTCAAAAAAATTTAATCCTAAAAATCTTTAATATTGCTTAAATATTTATTTATAGCTATTATTGATATTTGGTACGCATAGTTTTTATTCAACTGAGGATCCTGATAATGAAGGTAGAACTCTTAATTTAGGAGAGACAGTTATTCTTGAAGAAGAAATAAATAGATTTATATCTATTTTAAGAAAAAAGGGAATATTAGTTACTGCACTTCATAATCATTGGCTATTTGATGAACCAAGGTTAATTCCAGGTGCCTTTTATAAAAAAGAATTAACGTATTGATAATTAGAATGATTAAAAACAATTCCATAGTTAATACTAATTGTGGAGGTGTTAGCATGTCTGAGTTAGAGGATTTATTAAAAGATATAGAGATATTAAGAACGCAATTAGAGCGTTTAATAAATGAAAAGCAAGGGAACTTAGTTGATCCTGAAGTAGTAACTTCGAGTAAGATATTAAATGCAGCATTAAATCAGTATAATAAGCTTATTGATGAAAAGTTAAAAGAGAAATAAGCCATTAATAGGACTCAGTGTGTTGATTTTTAGTGATTTCAATATACATGAACTTTCCATATGGAATTTATGGCTTGTAGTATCATTTCTGCTGATGTTATTCTATGAAATTTGTTGGATTAGATATTTTAGGAACAAACATACTGAAGAAAATTTTTATAGTAGTTTTTATTGGATTACAATACCTCTTGCAAGTTTACACGTTATGGCTTTTTTATTATTAGATACTTAAAGGAATTTTTTAACATTTTCACAATATTAATATAGTGGCTTCCCAATAAGTTAAACATAGATAGCCTTACTTAAAGAAAAGAACCCTAATAAATAGGGTTCTTTTTATATGGAGTTTTCTATATATTGGTGTATTGTCTTGGTAGATGCTATAGATAACTTAAGATTAGAAATTGAAACTCTTAAATCATTGCTAATGTGGCTAAGAACAGAACTTAAGAATACGTAATTTGATTACTAGATGACATAAGTACTTAAATAAGAGGTGCAAACAATGTTCTTTGAGAATTGAATAATAGGGTGTGAAAAAGTAGAATTACTTCACATTTATTTAGAAAGGCAATTATCTTTACTAATAAAAATTATGATATAATTACCTCTAGTAAAGTAAAAGTAGTAATTCAAATAAAATATATCCAAGAAGTAATGCCCACCAAACTATATATTTTGAACAAAATTATATAAGCAGTAGTAGAAAAAACACTTAGTAAGGAAGTTGTTCAAGTAAGTAAAAATAAGAATGTAGTAGAAAAGAGAGGTACTAGCAATGAATACATCATCATCAATAACAGAATTTGTAGGAACGGCAATTGGAGATACCATTGGCTTAGTCATAGCTAATGTTGATTGTTTTCTTCATGAAAAAATGGGATTAGATAAAAAATATCGGTCTCTAGGAATAATTAGTGGAAGAACAGGTGCAGGACCACATATTATGGCAGCAGATGAGGCTGTAAAAGCTACTAATACAGAAGTAGTAAAGATTGAAATGCCAAGAGATACAAAGGGTGGGGCAGGGCATGGTTGCTTAATCATTCTGGCAGCAGAAGACGTAACAGATGCAAGAAGAGCAGTAGAAGTTGTTCTTAAGGAATTAGATAGAACTTTTGGGGATGTTTATACATGTGATTCAGGGCACTTGGAGCTTTCATATACTGCAAGAGCAAGCTTGGCATCAGAAAAAGCATTTGGTGCTCCACTTGGAAAAGCTTTTGCGATAATTGCTGGTGCTCCAGCTGGTATCGGTTTAGTAATGGCAGATACAGCAATGAAAACTGCAAATATTGAGATGGTAACATATGCAAGTCCAGATGCAGGAACAGCACACACAAACGAAGTAATTATAACAGTTACTGGAGATTCAGATGCTGTTAGAGAATCAGTAATAGCCGCAAGAGAAATTGGTTTGTCATTATTGAAAGCAATGGGGCAAGAGGCTCAATCTGCTACTAAACCATATATTTAGCAGATGATTTATTAATCTGTTTTTTTCTTATTAAATGATCTAACTATAAACAGAGTTCTTGGCTTCAGAGGGAGTTTTTACTCCCACTGAAGCTTATTAACAGAATTCTTAGGAGTTTTACTCCTTAGAAGTCGTTATCCTTTAGGGGAAATCGTTATCCAGGGACGTAACTGCTCTTTACTCCCACTTTGAAGAAGATGGGAGTATTAGAGCGGGTAGTCATCGGATAAAAAGCCAATAATTTATTTGAGCACCGTATTATTCAAATCTGAATTTTACGGTGCTTTTACGTCATAGAAAAA
Organism: Clostridium sp. CTA-6; assembly: GCF_054768115.1. Classification (NCBI taxonomy): domain Bacteria; kingdom Bacillati; phylum Bacillota; class Clostridia; order Eubacteriales; family Clostridiaceae; genus Clostridium; species Clostridium sp. CTA-6. Next base: position 224,317 of record NZ_BAAAAU010000003.1, on the reverse strand, counting down.
TTGTTTATACACATACCCTATAAATAGCAGAAAATATCAGGCATAAATTTTTTAGAAATGATAACTTTATATTACAAAATAAAGTTAAGGAGAAAAGTATTTATGAAAAACTTAAAAGCTTGTTATTATGAATTAGAAGGTACAAATTATGAAGTAGGTAAATTATTAGGAGAAAAAATGAAAGCTACGCCACAGTGTCTAGAGATGCAAAAAATCCAAAAGTATCCTTTCTCAAAAGAGGAACAAATACAAATTATAAAAATGTTTGATGAATATTGCCCAGGAATTAATGAAGAAATTCAAGGTTTTACAGATGTATTGGGACTTGATAAATTTCAAGCATTATATTATGCAATGTCATTTCTTAAACCAGGCTGTAGTCAAATGGCTATATTGCCTCAAAAGACTAAAAACAATCATGTATTATTGGCTAGAAATTATGAATTTAACGATGAAATGGAAGAACTTATTTTATGTACTACTAAAATTAAAGGAAAATATGCTCATATAGGTACATCTATGGTTCAATTTGGTAGAGGAGATGGGATGAATGAATGTGGGCTTGGAGTTAGTCAAACATCGACAGGTATACCAGTAGCTAATAATATTGAAGGGGCTAGGAAACCTGCAATTGTGGGATTACAATTTTGGGCAGTTATAAGATCAGTATTAGAAAATTGTAAGGATGTTAATGAAGCTATAAAATATGTTCAGAGTGTACCAATAGCATATAATATAAATCTTATGGTTGCTGATAAAATGGGAAATGCAGCTCTAATTGAAAGTTTAGATGGCAAAAAAGCAATTAAACGTATTTCAGCTAATACAAAAGAACAATTTCTATGCTCTACAAATCATATTCATTTTGAGGAATTGAAGAAATATGACCCTAAGAGTATGAAAAACTCAGTAGTACGATATAATTTAATTAATAAATATTTAAATAGTAAAGAAATAGTTACACAGGACAATCTTAAATCATTGTTATCTACCATGTATCCAGAAGGATTGTGTTGCCATTATTATGAAGATTTTTTTGGCACACTAAGGGGGATGGTATTTGATTTAAATGATGGAACTGCAGATGTATGTTTTGGATCAACAGCTTTAAATGATTGGCATACCTTTAAAATAGACAATGGGAAAAAATATTTAGAGTATCCAGCAAAGATTATAAAGGATAGAGCACCAAAAGATTTTTATGAATTAATATAAGAAGTTAAAAAGGGGGCTAAGCTAGCCAGTGATGTGAAGTATATAATCAAGAAAGGATTTTGTGATGTATCATGGATTATATTAAATCATTAGAAAAAGCAATTATGTATATTGAGAAAAATTTGGATGAAGATTTAAAAACGGAGGATGTAGCAAAGTCTATTGGTTATTCTTACTATCATTTCACTCGTTTATTTGAAGGATTGTTAGGTGAAACTATTGGAAATTATATACGAAAAAGAAGAATTACAAAAGCAGCGCAAGATTTAATATATACAGATAAAAAAATTATAGATATAGCATTAGATTTTCAATTTAAATCACCAGAAGCATTTGCAAGAGCATTTAAAAAAATATATGATATCAGCCCTACTGAATATAGAAAAAATAGAATTGATGTACTTAAGGGTAATAAGAAATATATAGATAATGAAAGATTAAAGCATATTTTGAATAATATTACCATTCAACCAGTAATTAAAGTTATTCCTGAAGTTAAAGTTATAGGTATAAAAGGAAAGACTTCGCTGAAAAATAATTTATTACCCGATTTATGGAATTCTTTCAATAAGAGCAGTTCAAAAATAATAAATAGGGCTGAACCACTTAAATATTATGGAATTTGCCAAAATGATAAGCCTAACAATGAATTTGGTGAAAATGTAGCATATAGTGAAATTGTTGGCACAGAAGTTACATCTTTTAAATATATACCAGAAGGAATGGTAGCTAAAGTTATTGCACAGGGGAAATATGTAGTGTTTACTCATAAGGGAAGTGTAGAAAAATTACAGGAAACTTATGAGTATATTTGGGGAACATGGATTCCCTTTTCTAAGGTAGAGATTGATATAAGAGATGATTTTGAATTATATGATGAAGGATTTAAAGGAGCAAATAATCATTTATCAGAGATTGATATTTATATTCCTATAAAATAGAGCATGATACTTGAGAGCAAAGTTTTTAAGGATTGCAATTAGGTTAAAAAATTTGATGTTTTTAGGTATAACTCTTTAATAATGTAGATATAAGAAAAAGGGGGATGGTTTAATAAAACATCCCTTTTTATATTATTTATTTTGTTGCTGGAATATTTCTTGTATGGCAATGAATTCCTCCACCATATAGATTAAGTGCTAATGTATTAACTTGTACAATGCGATGATTTGGGAAAGCAGTTTTTAAAACATTTAGTGCTTTTTCATCTTTTTCTTTGATTAACTCTGACATTCCTTCTTCGTAATACTTTTGAGCTATTACTACATTATTTGCAATTAAGAAATTGCAATAACTTAGTGCTGGTAATACGTTTATAGAATCATCTGGAAAGGGTGTTCCATTTAGCAATATCCCATTCATATCTTCTTTTGCTTCACTCCAATGGTTATAGGCATCATCCTTTGGATATAGATCAACATATATTGGTTCAGGAACAGGCATTTTAAGGATTTTGAAAGGCTTTCCATCAGAGCTTTTGGCAGCTTTCACAGCTTCAAAGTCTTTGTCTAATCGTTCTTTGTTTAATGCATGAAGTTTACTATTTAAAGCTTCTTCATCAGAAACATATGCCATTAAAATTGTATCCTGGCTAACAAACCTACAAATTTCATCAATGTGTCCGTTAGCAGAGGCTGAACGAAAAGAATTAAATGTATTATCAGAAGATGGGATTGGTCCACAATATGAGTATTCATCATCATAGGAGCATTGCGGAAGCCAGATAATTTGGTCTAAATTAAATACTTCTTTTAGCTCTTTTTCTACTTCAGCAATAGTTTTATTAGGATTACGTTTATCCACCTCAGTTTCTTGTATAGCCATCATAACGCCACGACCATTAAACTCATGATCTCCACCTTCACTAATTAGATTAGAGTATCTTGTATTTTTTATTCCAACACTTTCTGCGTGGAATTTACTAAAGCCATATAAAAGCTTAGAAAGCTCATCTTCTTCAGAATAATATCCATACATGTCAAAATGAAAATCAACTCTAGCACGGTTTCCCTTGTTACTTATCATTATTTCAGCACCAAAATCACGAGGATATACGATGCTTGAAGGAAATATTACAAATTTGATTAAGGTTATGTCAATGCCTTCATTAGTTAGTACTTTTTGTGCACGATTTTGTACATCCATATCAAAGCAACAAATAATTACTTTTACTTCTTCAATGAGAGCTTTAGCTATTTGAACACTTACAATATCATTATTTAGTTTGCTAGTGGCATAAGCACTTAGAGGCCATATAATCATTACAGATTCTTGTTTTTCAAATTCTCCTATAGTTCTATATGTTTCCATATTAAAATCTCCTTTATAATTTTATTATTGCAATTTATCTAATTAAGATGCATTATAAAGTATGGAGTTACTCAATAGTCAAGGAGGGGATTTATATAGATAGAAAAAATTTTAGAACCTTTACAACTGGTGAATTTGCAAAGAGATTTGGGATTAAAAAAGATACATTATTATATTATGATAAAATAGGTTTATTTAAACCAGCAGGAAAAAGTGAGAATGGATACCGTTATTATACCATACCACAGTTTGATATTTTTTGGGTAATTCAGTCTTTAAGAGAGCTTAATTTCCCTTTAAAATCATTAGACAATTATCTTAAAGAACCATCACCAGAGGAATTAATTGCATTATCAAAGAATCAGCTTAATAAAGTAGATGAGGAAATTGAAAAATTGATACAAATTCGTTCTATTCTTAATAGAATTGTTCTTCAATCAGAGGAAGCTTTAAATGCCCCTCTAGATAAAATTATACTTATGGATATTGAAGAAGAACCTATATTATACAGCGATAAAAATCCTTTGAAAAGTGATACGAGTAATGAAGAATGGTCTGATTATTATGAAGAATTTTTTAAGAAAACAGAATTAAAGGGACCTGCATTTGTTGGCTCTGTCATTGATAAAAATGATTTGCTTTCAGGTAGGTTTGGCAGAATTGATAGGTTATTTGTTCGTATGGATAAACCAGATGCTACCATAAAGCCAGCAGGATTATATGCAGTAACTTATTATAAGGGTTCTTATGAATCAATAGTAGATTTTTATAAGGGATTTATGAGAAAAATTAAAGAACAAGGGCTTACCATATGTGGTGATGCCTATGAAGAATATTTACTTAATATATTAGCTACACAAAATAGTAGGGATTTTGTAACAAAAATTAGTGTTGCAGTAAAAAAATAGAATATTGCTATTACGCTAAATTACTAAAGAAAATAAAGATTAATTAATGAAGAAATTAAAATACAGCCAGTACACTGAGAGTTATCCTCAGTGTACTGGCTGTATTTTATTTGATACTATAAAATGCTTGCTTTTTTATAGTTTTTGCACTACCAAGCATTATAGTTTATTTATACAATTCAGTTTATTATTTCTATCCAACAATTGGACATAAAGGAACTCTAACTAAAACGAGTTCATCTGTTGTGCTAGTTTCAACGTCAAATACTAAAAATACATTTCGGCCAAATAAAAATGGACAAATAAGATTTACTTCTCTTCCAGGTGCTGGAGTTGGAATTTCATCTGGACCTACTATTTCGCAACGACCAACTGATCTTATTAATTCTGCTGCTTGAGCAGGTGTTATTCTTATTATAAGCACTTCTTCTATATCTTCACCAGGTACCTCTACTTCTATTTCAACAAGTAATACAAAAACATTAGGAGCTAACTCAGCAACGCATGCTGCTCCAATTGAAATAGGATCATCGTGACATTTTTTGTGATTATCCGTTATATTTTGATATTCTTGACAGCTTTCATCATTATCAATTATTTGATATTCTGGTGCATTCACTATATTCACCATTCAATTTTATATTAGAGATAGAGGGCATGTCCCTATCTCTAATATATAATATTCTATATTAAAAAAAATGTTACTACTTCTTATGCAAAAAATAAGATCTTTTTTATAAATTACTATGTTTAGAAGTTAATTGGAACTATATAGTATCATAATATGAGTGTTATATATTAGGAAAACCAACAAGCTCTGTTCGTGTGTAGGTGTCTTATCCTACCTGTAAATGCGAGTTGACTTCGATATACTGGATAATGCGGCGCAGCTCGTCGGCAAACTTAAACCGTATGCTTATGTCGCCGCCCTCGTATACTTTGATATGGTCAACCAGTTCGATTAAGATTTCTCTTGTCAGCTTGTCGATGTTCTCGTATTTTCGGAAAGTTGCTAAAAAAGGATTTTCGGTGTCAATGCCATTTTCCAGTTCGTCCCGCTCTTTTTTCAGATTGGCAATCACTGTGCCAATGGCTTCATTTTGCTGTTCATAATCTTCACTCATGTGGCGGTAATCATTATGTGTGATATGACCGTCTTTCCAGTCCTGATAAAGTGCTTGCTTGTACCGCATGATTTTGGTAAGCTCTTTTTCTTTTGCGGTAATCAGTTCATTCAGCCGTATCGACTGGCTTTTTTTGAGCGGAGCCAAGTTAATTTTTGATACAATAGCGGAATAGCTGACTGCAAGATGTACCTGTTGCCGGATTGCATAGAGTACAGCCGCTTCAAGCCTTGTGCTTTTAATAGAGTGCATAGTGCAGGCTTTTTTAGAAAGGCTCTTATATGTTCCGCATTGGTAGTAAACGTACAATTCCTTGCTTGCTATCCGCGACATTGCCCGGCCACAATCCGCACAGCGGAGAAAGCCGCTAAACAGATAAAGCTGTTTCTGTTTTGGAGAAGTGCGGGTGTCACGCTTTAGCAGTTGCTTAACCTTTTCAAAGGCTTCGCGGTCAATAATCGGTTCATGGGTATTCGGGACAACAATCCAGTCTTTTTCAGGTACAGCTTCGATTTTGTGTATCTTGTAGCTTTTCACACGGTTTCGCCCCTGTGCCATATCTCCAACATAGACGGGATTTTTCAGCATATTGCTGATAGTAATGGTACTCCACATGGGCTGTGTCTGTCCGTTGGGGCATTTGTACTTTAATCCCTGACTTTGCTTGTAAACGGAAGGACACATAACACCGTGGTCGTTCAGATGATTCACAATAGCCCTGACGGTCATACCGCTTAGACACATGGAAAAAATCTGCTTTACCACTTCGGCGGCTTCATGGTCTACCAACAAAGCGTGTTTATCATTGGGGTCTTTGATGTAGCCATAGGGGGCATAGGAGCCAATAAATTCGCCATTACGTTTCTTGTAGTCAAACACCTGACGGATTTTCTTTGAAGTTTGGTAACAATACTGGTCGTTCATTACGTTCGTTATAGGAACAAGAATACTTGATACGCTGTCAGGGTTCAAATAACTGTCTACGCCCTCTGCCAAGCTGATAAAGCGTACATTCATCTGAACAAACAAATTTTCAATCAGGCTCCCGGCGTCCGTATAGTTACGGGAAAGACGGGAAAGGTCTTTGACAATCACGCAGTTTACCTTTTTCGCGTAAATGTCGGCCAGCAGTCTTTGAAAATCTGCCCGGTTCGTGTCTGTACCTGTGCAACCGTCATCAACATAGGTTTCGGCGCTTTCAAATTCATCAAGGTGCTGTCTGTAATAATCATCAAGCAACTTTTTTTGATTGGTGACACTGTTGCTGTCGTCCTTGCCACGATTCAAGTCCTCTTTGGATAACCGGATATATTTTGCAAGATTCCACCGTGTAGGATTATACGAAAATTGAGAAACAGCAGTATTTGTTTCCCTGTTTTTGGTTCGTGCCATGCTTCCTCCTTCCTATCACATTACACTTACATTATACCATTTCAGCATAATGCGAACAATGTTGTCGAGGGCTTAAAAATACCGTTAGATAGCTGATATTACCGACTTCGGGCCAAGTTGGCCCGAAGTGGCATGACCGATTACAGGCCGCTTTTCTGCCGTATAAGAAAGTTTGTAATTACATCCTGCAAGGGGGGGCCGTCCTCCGGGAACTCTACCTTTACCGCAGTATCTCCATGACGGAAGCAGTAAGGGTTTTTTACCTGCTTCAAAATATGTGCCGCACGTTCCCTTTGAGGCAGGCTGTTATCAAAGTCGATTCCGCTAACATCTGTCAACTGTGATTTATCCACTGTGGCAATATCCACATCTTGCATTGTGATGATCTGTTCCAGATTTACCATCGCTTTGTGCCTCCTTCTCAAATGAAAAATGTACTTTATGTTTCCTGCTGTCCTATGAGGAAACATAAACAGTCACCACTTTATAAGCAAAAGTGATGGCTGTTAATCTTTCCTCATACTTCGGGCCGAGTTGGCCCGAAGTCAATAGGGACTGTTCCGGTAATGCCCGTCTGCTTCGTGAATGGATTTGAAGTCAAATCTTTCGTTCAGTTCCATAACCACGCGCCGAATATCATCAGAGCTAAAACCACAGCTTTCCATTGCCCAAATGACATAGCCGCGACAAGCATTGTTGCTCCACGGTTCAGGCAGTATTTCCGATAAATTCATATCTTTTTCCATTTCGATTCTCCTATGCCAGAATAGGGGGAGTGCCGCGCCGGGAAAGAATGGGCTGTCATTAGACAGAAATGCCCGGCGCGGCCTCCTATATGGTAAATAAGAGGATAACCCGGACAGGCGGCGGCAACCGCCCTCATGGGAATTTCACCCCGCCCCATGCTGATGGCGCGACGGTCAATACTGTGACGCGTTCAAACCGTAAGTATCATTGTACCAATCAAAAGATTATCGCCGGGTAGATTGCCATATCTGCTCTGTCACAGTTGGTAGGAATCGCTCACGCTCCGTTTGGTTTTTCCCCCTTTCAACGGGCGGTTTTGGCGTACCCTGTGGCTTGGCTCCCTTTTGATTGAACGTATCCGGGTTATCTGTATTCAGTTGTCAAAGAACGGCAGATGGAGAAAAAACTCCTTCTAATAGCCGTGTGATTTGAAAGGCAAATTCGGAACTGGAAATTAAGACTTTTTCAAAAATTTCTCCATGCTTTTCAACCCTTTCTCAATAGCAACTCTGACGGCTTTTTCATTTATACCCTCTGCCCGTGCAATATCGGATTTACTCATACCGAGTATGTAATGGGCATAAATTCGTTTTCCTTGCTTGTCCGGCAAGTAAGCGATTGCGGAGTGCAGTTGTTCGGAAGTAATTTTACGCTCGTAAATCTCGCAAGGGGAAAGGGATTCAAAAAGAATATCCTTTTCGATCCCGTCGTCAGCGTCCAGCGAATAGTGGGCTTTGTTATAGAAGCGGCGGCGAATGTAGTTTTTCTCCAAACGTTCTGCTTCCAGCAAAGCGTCCTTGATTTCATCTGATATCTCAACAAAAAAGTCTGAATTATAAAACGGGTAATAATCCCGCAGATTGATTTTTGCCATAAGGCGTTCCTCCATTTCGATTTTTTAGGGAATAGTGAATCGAAATGGAGCGGGAGGGGAACGACAGCGAGGTCGGACTTCGGGCCAAGTTGGCCCGAAGTGACAAGGCTTGTTCCATACGTTGTCAGTGAAAAAAGGATACAAAAAAACACCTTTACGCAAATTAGCGCGAAAGGTGTCGAATAAAAAATGGGCGCAATAGCCGCCCACAAGTTGATATAATACTTTTAAACTATGTAAATGAAATTTTTCTGCTATATTAAACCGTCACAATATGGCGGCGTTTCTCTCAGAGAAAAAAATGCTTTGGGGTACATAAAAACCTCCTTATCCCAAAGCCGCCAGAATAAGAAGAATTACAGGTATACTCTTTCCGATTTTTAACGGAAAATGACGGCTTTGTATGTCTGTTAAATTTGTCAGCAATCGTATAACAGAAAATTGTTATATGAAAAGAGCCGATAATCAAGAGATATGTACTCATTGATTATCGGCTCTGCGTCTTTGCGTCTGGCTCTTTGATAACTGACATATTGAGTTGTAGCACATTGATTAGAGATTCTTGTTTACATTTGGGACAGTATAGGGGGAAGTTTTCGAGGATTGTATCTTTCCTAATTTTCAGTCTTGTTTTATTGCCACATATAGGACATAGTAACCATTGAACTTCAATCATTATCACCCCCTACATCATTTCATTAGTTGCTATTTTTCTGCTCTAATAATTACTGTTCCACAATTTTGATACAAAACTTCAACCGTTTTAAAACCGGCGTTTTTCATAAGTTCAAATTGATGTACCAATGTCAGTGGAATATCAATTTGTATAAACATATCTTCGGGTGTATTATTTTGCTTGCGCTTATATTCGTATTCCTTAAGGCAAAGCGCTTCCTCTTCATCGCAATAGGCAAATCTAGTATATTTCTGTTGCGTTGGACGGTAAGCTTTTAACGCGCTCAAGGTAGCTCTTGCTATTTCTTGCTTCTGTCAAATCGTAGGGGAAATTTAATTTCTCACTTACCTCCAAAGAAATTTTCTGAAACAAATCGCACATGAGAAAAACAGCATCCCATATAGCGTTTATTTGTGCTTTCGAATAAGATTCTAAGTATTGTTCATAAATCCCTTTCGGCAAATACTTGTCCATGTATTTTGCGGATTTCCCTGCGCTGACTGAAAAATCATTATCAATCCCAATTTTCCATTCCAGCAGCCGCCTAAGCATTGGCCTTATTTGAAAATTTATCATATCCATTGCATATGGAATCTCATTCCTCCATAATCCCTTCGCCACATTATTTAAACACCACCAAAATTCATTACATGTACAATAGAATTGATTTGGCACCGGCTTTTTCACCCAATATTCTTCATCGGACAATACTTGTTTTTGAGGCATGATATTGTCCTTGTCAACTAGTGTTTTATACAATTCTAGACTATTAAGTACATTTTCTAATGTCTTTACATGTAAATCCAATCTATTTCCATCAGTGAATTGAATTAGCCAACCATAGCAATTTTCAACATCAGAAGTGTAGTAGATATTTTCCTCTGGATATTGCATATACAAGCGCTCACCAAATCGATCAATCCAGGCTTTGTCCTCTCTGAATGACCTTGTTTCTGTAACAACATATACAATATCATAATCTTGAAAGATATCTTTTGGTACATTTGGATTTGCACGTGAACCTTCTAAGTAGGCCGCACGAATGCGGACATCATTGTTGGCAACTGCTATGATTAAATCCATCATTTCTTTTTCTGATCGCATACTGTGTCTCCTTTTATAGTGAAGATAAACTAAGTTATCCGGACAATTTTCTATTATATCAACTTATGAAAATGCGGCCTCATATTCTCGTATGTACAATGATATCGAAATCCCATATCGAATAATACTTTCTTGGTATTTTCAATATGTGCACCTAGCTGTCCTTTTTTATGACTGTCGCTTCCAATCGTGATAATCTCACCGCCTAATTTTTTATATAAAGTAAGTATATCTTTGGATGGTGTCATATCCGTAAGTCCATATCTGTAGGATGACGTATTTACTTCTATTCCTTTTCCATCACGAATGACAATTTTTAAAATTTCATTAACTATGTCTGAAATCTTTTCAAACGGATATGTGCCATTTTTATCATATCTTATAATAATATCTAAATGTCCCAAAACACTATAATTTTTATATTGTTTTACAATTTCCAGCAGCTCTTGATAATATTTTTCGTTATATTCTTTCTGGCTCTTTCCTTTCTGAAAATCCTGTGTCCATAATTCCAAGTTATCTATTTGATGCACAGATAGAATAATAAAATCAAATGGATATTTCACAAAGAGCTTTTCATATTGAGAAATTGTATGCACCTGTACTCCAAACTCCATTCCCTTTTTTATAGCAATCAAGTCACCATATAAATATTGTAATTCCTTAATCGTCTCAAAATATTCTGGATAATACACATTTGCCATAGGCATACCATCGCGATATTGAATTTCTTTCTTATCATTCCAGTCCAGCTTAACTCCATAATCTACATGATCCGTAAAACATATTTCTTCCATTTTTATTTGTATTGCATCTTTTACAACCTCTTCCATTTCATAAACAGAATCATCGCTAAATTCTGTGTGAACATGATAATCAGCAAACATTTTCTTCATCCCTTCAAGCAGTTTTTTTTACCAGCAATTCATGCATCATCACCATTAATAAAAGAATGATTAGCAAATATACCGGCAGCAAAACAATATTTATATGCTTTGCAATTAAGCCGAATAGCGGCGGCATCACACAGGTTCCCACATATGCACTTGCCATCTGAACCCCGATGATTGCCTGTGACTTATCCGCACCAAAACGGGACGGAGTGGAGTGAATAATACATGGGTAGATTGGCGCACATCCAAAACCAAAGAAAAACAAGCCGACCAAAGATATTACTTCATTTAACGGCAGTAACATCATAATAATACCAGCCGCAATGATTCCCTGCCCCAGACGAATCATTTGTAAATCGCTTAATTTCATACTTATAAATCCACTTAATACCCTCCCAATGGTAATACCAATAAAAAACATACTTGCAAAACCAGCCGCTGTCTCAATTGAAAATCCTTTGATCAGGGTAAGATAACTGCTTGCCCATAAGCCGGTCGTCTGTTCCAAAGCACAGTAGCAAAAGAAACAAAGCATTACTTCTTTTGCTCCAGAAATCTGAATTACCTCTTTCAAAGGCAATGCTTTTCCCGCTAAAATATCATTCTCTTCTGCCGTCCCTTTTTGGTTCTTCCATAACGGCAGGCTAAAAAACAAAACTACTGCAAAAGCAATCTGTAAAAAGGAAATATACTGATAACCTGCATTCCAATTCTGACCATGCTTCAAGGCATATCCCATCATATAAGGCCCAATAGTTGCGCCGATTCCCCACATACAATGAAGCCAACTCATATGTCTGCTTGCATAGTGAAGTGCTACATAATTATTCAAGGATGCATCAACACTACCTGCTCCAAGTCCGTAAGGAACTGCCCAGAAACAAAGCAAACCAAATGAGTGTGAACTGGAAAAGCCAAATAAAGCAACTGCCGTCATAGTAATGCTGATGGTCGTTATCTTTCCGGTTCCAAATTTACGGGTAAGTTTATCACTCTGTAAACTTGAAACAACGGTTCCGATTGCAATAATCATAGAAATGACGCCTATGTATGAAATCGGCACCCCAAATTCCATATACATGGATGGCCATGCCGAACCCAATAAGGAATCGGGCAATCCAAGACTAATAAATGCAATATAGATAATTACTAACAGTAATTGAAACATATTGATCTCCTTCTCTTTTTTGTGATATAATAATATCATCATTCAACGAACTTTTATATAATATTTCACTCGAAATTATATAATAAAATCGTCAAAGAGAAGGTATCTTGTATGAGCATAGCAAAATGTAATGTAACAGTGAATTCTTCCGGTGAAGAAGTTCAAAAGCATGGAACGTCAGAATTCCCGATTGCTTTTTATGAGGAAAACTTATCAAGCTATTCTATTCCCTGGCACTGGCACGAAGATTTTGAGATTATATGGGTAATCTCAGGATCGATAAAAGTATCTGTTAATAGCACAGAACATATCCTAAACAAAAATCAAGGGATATTTATCAATGCAGGCTTTCTTCATTCCATTCATGCAACAAACGATGGAGAATACGTTTTAAGATCCATTGTTTTTCATCCAAGGCTAATCGGAAGCATAGATAGTATATACTGGCAAAATTATATTGAGCCGATTATCCAGAATAAAAATCTGCCATACATTTTATTAGACCCATTCATTAACTGGCAGGACAAAATACTCGCTTACTCGATTTCTGTATGGAACAGACTTTATAACACTGAAAATGGTTTTGAAATATATGTCAGGAACGAATTATCGCAATTGATTCTAATTGTGCTAACAAATCATTCCATATGTGAAGCAAAACCCAGCATTCGAAATCTTCGAAATGCCGATCGAATAAAAACCATGCTTCAATACATTCAGATGCATTTTTCAGAAACCATAACCATCTCTACTTTAGCAAGGGTAGCGCTGATCAGTGAAAGCGAAGTTCTGCGCTGTTTTCACCGTACAATCCATTCCACACCGAATCAGTACCTGAAACAATATCGAATCCAAAAAGCATGTCAAATGTTAATCGATACAGATATGACTTCTATCGATATTGCCTTTCAATGCGGATTTCAAAGCAGCAGCTACTTTACGAAAACTTTCCGAGAACAGATTGGCTGTACCCCTTTGGAGTACAGAAAAAGGGATCAGCAATGCTAATCCCTCTTTCTAATGTAATGAAAAGTTAGACACGACGACCAACTGATATTCGGCAAAAACATTGAATTTTTCTATTTCGAATCTACATATTAAAATCTTCTGCATCTTTTACGGGGTACCCTTTAGTAATCAGGGCTTTAGCAAAAAGTCCCTGACCAGATATTAGCTTCCCGGTAAATGTTCCATCATATATATTGTTAACTCCGCAAGTTGGACTTCTTGACTGCAAAATAGCCAAATCAATTTTTTCTCCTTCTATTTTTTCTAATGCAAGCGCAACTGCTTTCCTATAATCAGAATCAACATTATTTCCCTTATCATCCATCACTACTTCATCAACAATCTCAGCACATGGTCGGGGAATAGGCATATTGGCTAACATTTCAGGACAAATACTGAGAACCTCTTTTCCTTTTAGATATTCAATCACAGCTTCATTGCGATTGTTTCTTCCATTATATTTACAATTACATCCTAGTACACATGCACTTACTAATACTTTCATACTCAACAACTCCTATGGAAGACTTTTACCTTAATCTATATATTTCTCATACATCACCGTTTCGCTTATTTCTTTGCGTTGGGCAATATGACGCTCTGGACTTAAAAAGCCTTTTTCTGGATACCCCATTAAGAGTAAAGCTGTCGGTTCTATGTACTCTGGTAAATGAAATTCATTGCTTATAATTGCGGGATCAAACAAACCAACCATTACGCTTCCAATATTTAATTCTCTTGCTGCCAACATCAGGTGGTCACAGACAATACCTATATCCAAATCGCCAGAACATTTTTGATCAAATGGCCGTATTAATTCATCCCGTCGATCCCGACACACGATAAAAACACACTTAGAACCAAACGTTTGATAAGCCTTTTTAATTTTTAAAATGTTTTCTTCACTTTGAACAACAATAATCCTTTGTGGTTGTTTATTACAGGCTGTAGGGGCGACACGTCCAGCCGATAAAATCTGATTTAAGTCATCTTTTGGAATCTGTGCTCCCGTAAAGCCGCGTGTTGTGCAGCGTTGTTTTGCCAGTGTTAAAAAATCCATTATTCTTCCTCCTATATACGAATGATTATTCACATTATTATTATAGTACCCGCATTGATAGATGTCAACAAAATGCGAATAATGATTCACATTTCATTGACCTGATTTAAAGTTCCAAGTATAATAAAAAAGAGGTGATATTATGAATGATGTAAGAGAACCCATTCAAAAACGTTCTATTGAAACAAAGAAAAAAATACTAGATGCCGGGTTTGCCCTTTTTTGCGAAAAAGGATATTATAAAACCAATACAATTGAGATTGCCAAACGTGCTGGTATCTCAACAGGAGCGCTATATAGTTACTTTAAAGATAAGAAACAAATATACATTGCTGCTTTTCACGATTATCTTGAAAATATTTCAGGCCATTTACTTGAAAAATTAAGTTTGCAACAACCTTTTTCACTAGCTAGTTTTGTCGAAAATTGGATCTGTTATTATATTGACTTATATGCCGATACCAGTCACGCTCTGGCTCAGTTAAGAATGATGATATCAGAAGATACTGATATCAATCGTCATTTTTCCAATTTTGAAAATGAATATTTTTTAAAAATTAAAGAGCTATTAAATAAAAATGGCATAACGCAAGATGACTTATTTGAAAAAGTTTACACTTGCTGCATTTTAATTGATGCTCTTAGACAGGAAAAATCTGCATTTTCACACAACGGCTTAGACTTCAATATTTTTAAAGACCAAGTAACCAAAACTGTCATTGTATTATTGTCAAGTTGATTTTTTATTAAGGGCTAATAAAATCGCAGAGCAAGTCTATTTTTCTGTATGGCAATTCAATTTGTCATTTGATAACTCTATCTATGTAATCTATCAAGGGGTGTAAATGAGAGACTTCAATTAATTCGGAAGCTCTTTCAGACGCAAAGATGGCGTAAGAAATTGCTTTCTTACGCCGGTATTAGCCACAGGTCTAGAGGTCAGGTCTTACCTTTTTCAACTTGTTCAGTTCCCTCGCAAACACATATCAATATTCCATTGTATTAGATAAGGACATTTTCCTTTGGAAAGCGTCATTATTATATCAAAATATACTCCAATCCAAAATCCTTCGCAAAAGTCGTAAACATCTATTAATCCTTCATATTTTCAGACTTTTTACTAAAAAACCATCTCATTCAGGAAAAGAAAGGCATTTGATACAGAAAAAAGGCAATAGCAGGTCCTATACACAGTGATATTAATGTTGTAATCAATTTTTTATGCATAAGAATTATAGCACAAATTAAAAATATTATCTCACAATACATATCATCATGATTACTGGACATAATTTGCAAAAGCATTACCGAAATAACACCTGCTGATAGTAATACCGCTAAGATATTATCTTGCTTTATTTTATGACATAAAACGGCCAAAAACGGCGATATTGCGGTAATTGTATACCAAATTAACATATAGCTATTAACATTAACATGAATCAATAAATGGTATATATGAAATGTAATATTTAGACTTAAGAAAAAAAACAAAACTCTAATTGCAGCTGAAATAGATTTTTCGCTTTTTAATGAAATAAATAATGCAATAAGGATCCATATACCAAAATTTGAAAGAATCGCATTTACATTTATTTGACCTAAGAAGAAATTGATATGGATATGCCTATTGTCTATATAGGCCGAAAAAAGACCTAATAAAACACCAACCACTGTAACGCTTAGTATGGGAATGACATTCTTTTTTGTTATTTTATTCAACTTTATAACCCTCCAAATTATATAAATAGCGAGTAATATCCATTCGCATTTTTCCATGATACATCTATTTATTTGCTAAATGAGATTGCAGTGTGTAACTGTAGCAATAATAATTAACGCAACGCCTGAACCAAACCATAACCCAACGAAATGGGACAACATCTGCTAAAGGCCCAAAAATCGCCATACCAATAGGCAAAAAACCGGAGTAGATTATTTTTGTATTCCATTGTTTTTATCCATATTTGCATTATACTTTGCGATGAACTTAATGGCAACCATAGCTCCATATATCTTGCCTCTGGAGTCGTATCATAGTACATCTCGGCAGCGAAATTACCGTAAATGCTTACAGTTTCACCATCATCACCGCACACAGACAGACATAATGACCACGTATTCACGCCGAAGTATCAGCGAAAGATAATCTATTATCAATTGAGGGACGACATACGGCAAATCATAAGAGATTTATGCAAAAGGAAGGGAATTGCGATCATAGAAGGACATATAATGCCCGACCATATTCATTTGCTTCTCTCAATTCCACCAAAATACAGTATATCGCAAATCATGGGATATCTCAAAGGAAAAAGTGCGATAATGATTTTCGATAGACATGCAAATTTAAAATACAAATTTGGTAATCGGAATTTTGGGGCGGAAGGATATTAAAAGCAAACCACAATTTTTGTGCCATTTTTGGGGCTTACGCTAACCCGCAAGCAGGGCAAGTGTATTGACACTTGCACATTTTTAAGATTTTTCCCTGCGGTCAAATCTTAAAAATTGCTTGTTGGGGCAAGCCGCCCCAAACCCTGCCACTTCGGGCCAAGTTGGCCCGAAGTCGGCGCTTCGCACCTTATGTTGCGTCATGTCGCTATCGCTCCCTTTCCTTATTTTTCTGCGCGTCCATCAGGCCAAGCAGATGGTCAATATTGCTTTTCACCGTTACAATTTCCTGCATATCTTTTTTGGTTTCCCGATACTCCCGGTAAGCCTTTTTCTTGTCTGCCGACAACCGCTGAAACTCTGCTTTCAGCGTATCCATTTTAGGTAACTTTGCCCCGGACAGCAAACGCCGGAAGGTGTCCTGCGCCGCCCGGTAGGTGGCAATATCCGCTTCATGCTCCACAAGATATTTCTTGTTGTACTTCGCCGCCTTATACCCCTCAAACACAGACCGGGTTTTAGCGTAATCCACCACTGCCGCCTTTAGCTCCGCATTGACACGCATAGCGGCTTCGGTGGATTTTATGCTATCCGAAAGCACATGAAAGTGGTCGGTAAGCTCTGCGGCCTTTTGCTCTAAATCCGCATATTCTATCAAGCCGTTTTCCTGTAAATACTGTAAGGCTGCCGCCATTTGCTTTAGGTTGAATACCTTTGCCCACCGTTCATAGGCAGGGCCTTTTCCAGCTTTCATACGGGATTGAATATCCACAATCAGATTGACCTTGCGCCGTTGCTGCGGGGCGGTTCTGCCCTCAATCGCCGCTTGTATATCCTCCTGCCCGTAGCCCTTGCCAAGAGTAGAAGCACGGAGCCGGGTAAAGCGTTCCTGCCCCTCTGCCCGAAAGCTAATTGCGCCGCCGCGCCCCTGCTTGATTTCATAGCCAGCCGCCACCATTGCTTGTAAAAAGGTATCCATATCCGGCGGCTTCGTTGCAAGGCAAATATCAATCTGCGCCTTTAATTTCTCTTGAAAGGTGGGCGGCTTATGACCGCCGAGCCATTCCCCGTAATGCTTGAATTTTCCCTTGCTGTGGCGTTTCGGATTGGTAATAACAGATAGCCTATTTTCAAAACATATACGGTCGGAGAGCCGCCGCACCGCACGGGCCGAACCGATAAAATCCCGGAATTTCCGGGTGCAGTCCAGCGAGGTTGAATTGTAGTAGATATGGCAATGAGGGTGGGGGCGGTCAGCATGGGAAACCACGAAAAAGGCGTGTCGGCCTTTCGTCCAGCGCATGGCAAGGTCATAACTGATTTTGAGGGCGGTTTCCGGATCTGTTTCGCCGGGCGGGAATGCCTGCCGGATTTGATAATACAGCACATCATTATCCCGTTTTTGTTCCCGCCCTGTGATAGCTTTGTACTTTGCTTTTGAGAGTAAAAATTCTGCGTCAGCCGTGTCGGGGTCACATTCATAGGCAAGAATTAAATCGCCGTTGCGGGTCTTGTCTGGATTTTTCCCGTAATCAAAACCGTCCTTTAAGGTTTCCATAATGGTCATGCCGCTTCCTGCATGACGGGTCATAAGGCGGGTGGTTGCTATGTGCATTTCCTCCTTTCCTCGAAAAAACAACTTCGGGCCAAGTTGGCCCGAAGTAGCCCGGCAGCTCTGTTATTCTGATGTTAGTTTACAATGAAAAAGCGAAGCGAGTTGTTCAGGCTGTGCAGTCCGTCAATCAGGTGTTCCGCAATGGCGGGAATCCCAAGAGGAGAAATCAAAAACGACAGGAACAGGAACACGCCGAAGCCCAGCTTTTCGCCGCTTATCAGCAGGGCAATACTGATAAGAACACCTATCCCGGAAACCACTTGCAAGAGAGCGGCTGCATAGCAGAACACAAATTCAATCATGGGTGTTACTATCGTCAGCAGAACCACAAACGGCGCGGCGATAATCTTAAATATCAGTTTGATAAACTTCATAAAAATTCTCCTTTCATTAAGCAACCTTATTGTTGTATCCTACCTATATTTTACCATTTCGTGCAGAGAGTAACAATGTTGTCGAGGCCACACCGATCTTGTCCCGGAACTTCGGGACAAGTTGGCCCGAAGTAGACATATACCGCTTGTGATGCCACGGGAATTATGTATAATAATTATAAAAAACACGTCTACAAGACAATACATACCTATATGTAAATCAAACTTAGCACACAGGAGTTTTACTAATATGGATAATACAATTTCTATACAGAAAGCAATTTCGCTTTCACGTCAAATTCAAGACCATCTTAATAAAGATATTCTTAAAGAAGGACAGCCATTTATAATTTTAGAAAAATATGAATGGCTTCGCGAAGTATTATCATTGCTTGCAAAACAATCAAATCTATTTGAAAGTTGCATTGTATTACTGGAAAATAATATGGAACAAGAAGCATATATTCTTGCTCGAAGTCAGTTTAACAACATGCTTTGGATTTCTTATATATGCAACGATAATGATAATTCCAGAGTAAAAGAATATTTTTATGAGCCTCATATAACTCAGTTACAACAACTTTACAACATAAAAAAATATTTACGAAGTTTGCCAGAGGACACTCCACAATTTGAAGAATTTTCCACACTGGATTTCAAGGTCATTAACTCAACAATTAATAAAATCAAGGGTATTCTTAGAACCGAGGGTTACACTGTAGACAACGCTCAAAAACCTTTAAAGAATAAGAGCATTTTTGAATTAACCGAAAAAGATCCATTGTTACTTGGAATGTATCTGTCATTCTACAATGATGCAAGTAAATTTGAACATGCAGATATATCAACTGTGAAAAATTATAGAAATGCTGTTGTAGATGACATTTCTGATAGTATTGCTTTCACATTTGAATTAAATCAATCAAACATAGCTTTATGGAAGTCGGTCTTTAAGCATACACTTACCATACTTTTTCAGTCAATTAATACACTATATACTCGCATTAAAAGTCAAGATAAACACTTATTTGATTTCAAGCAGTATGAGGAAGCTGATTTTTGTTCTATCATTGTTAATATAAAAATGGCATCTGATATAGTTGATTCTATATCAGAATGATTCACTCTCATGAATGTGTTTTGTGTAGCAAAAGCGGGGAGCGGCGGCATTGTGCCAACGCTCCCCGCTTTCCTTATAGCTCCACTACCGCCGTAAGCTGTTTGAGTACCTTTGAAACCCGGCCCCATAACTCGGTATAATCTTTTTGCAGGGCGGCAATTTCGGACGGATAAACGCCGTAGGTATTGGCATGAATGGCAACCTGATTCAGATTGTTGGCACATCTGCGTTGCAGGGAAACCAGCTCCCGGACGGGGGCAAGGTCAACATTCAGCACATAGCCATTGAGCGCCATTTTGCGGATATAGGCGCTTAAATTCTGTGTTCCGGCTTGTGCCATACGTTCCTGAATGGCGGCGTATTCATCATTACTCACCCAAACATAAAGGGGAACGCCCCGCCTGCGTTTGGGGCGGCTCACCGTTCCTCCCGTTCCCGGCTCCTGCGCTTTGCCGGCGGCTCCTTTACCCTGTCTTTCGGCCTTTCCTCCAGCATGGCCTGCGGAACAGGCAGAGGGGCATTATTCGGAATCCCATCAATCATGTTGTAATTCTGCTCGGTCGAAAGCTCTGCATTTTTCAAGTAGTTATCCTTTTCCATTCTCAAAAAATCTCCTTTTTTGTAACTTCGGGCCAAGTTGGCCCGAAGTGATTACCTGTCTTTCTCTGTGCCTTTTTCGGGAGCAGGACGGGCGGCGTTGTCCCGTGCCGCTTGTTTTGCCCCCTCTGCTAGCCGGGCGGCAATGGATTTACTTTCTCCCGGTTCCCGCATGGGGGCTTTTCTGTCGGGATTGCCGGGAGCCGCCCGAAGCTCATAGTCCGCCATCTGCTTTTCCGTCAGGGGCGCGTCATATACAAGATAGCCCCATGCCAGAAAGCGGCCTTGTTCCACACTTTCCCGCTTATCAAAATTCACAAGATATAATGGGCCGTTCTCCGTTTTAGGGAACGTGCCAATATCCACGGGCCGTTGAGTAGAATAATATCGGTAAGCCGATTTTTCGGATACGCCGTAATCATGCCGATATTCCGAAACACGGTTCTCATAGTCCCTTGTAGCGGCGGCTTTACTGGTGGTATAGTGTCCCCAATAATAGTCGCGCCTGCCGCTTGCGTCCTCGGTAAACTGCCATGTGGCAAAGGGCTGTACCGCCTGCGGATTTTCCCCAAGAGCAAAACCTCTTTCATTCTCAAAGGCAATGGCCCGTTTGATTTCATATCCTTTTACGTTATCGCTCATTTTTCCCTCCGTTCTCATACATAGAAATGTCACGCTGTTACCCTCAAAAAGCGGGGGTATGAAGCATAGATACCTTTTCCTTGAAACCGGGGCCGGAAAGCCCCGGAAATCAAGTTTTTTTCAAGCAAACTTCGTGACACCTTACCCCTTGTTTTTGCGCCTGTGCCGCTGTTGGCGGCGGCGGTCTGCTTCGCGTTTTCCTTTCCGGCGGCAGGCTTCGGAACAATAGGTCTGACTGGTGACAGGAAGATAGGCCGCACCGCAGACCGGGCAGGTCTTACGGGAAAGCACGGCGGGGGTTCCTGCTAAATTGGCTTCCAGTACCGGATCAAGCGGAAGCACGGCCTTTTGAAAATACTTGCAGTATGCGCCCGTCCAGCATTTATCCAGCATGTAACAGCCGCCGTAATCAAGGGGCAGACAGCCGTATTCCGGGTCATAGTTGGCGCACATACCTGTTACCAGCTTGCGGATTGCGGCACGTTCCCGGCGGGTCAGTTCGCGGGAATCGGCACTCATAGGTCTGACTTCGGGCCAAGTTGGCCCGAAGTTCCCTCCCTTTGCGGCAAAATCAAATTCCGGTAGCAAACGCCCACACAAACAGAGCCGTTCCAATAACTGCAATCCCGGCAGGGGGAGCCTTTCGGCGGCTTGCGCGCCGGAGCCGGGCGGCAGGGGCGGGGCCTTTCTTTCATCATTTTTTCATAGGGGCTGTTTGTGAAATTCATGCGTCCTCGTCCTCCCCGGTATCAGACTCCTCCCCGTCTACTTCCCACGGCGGGGTATCGTCCTCCTGTTCGTCATAGGGGTCGGCTTCGTATTCGTCAAATTCGTCCTCTGCCAAAGCGGCCTGTTCCTGCTTCGGGCGATAAATCTTGAAGTAATATCCGGCCCCGCCGCCAATAACTACAACCGCCAGCACCAGTAAGAGCATTTGGGTATCGCTTTTTTGCTCCGGCTCCGTAGAGGTTTCGGAAGAAGTTTCAGAGCTTATATCCGTTTCAGAATTGCTTTCCGGTTCGGGAGTGGACACAACGGCGGTTTCATTTTCCTCTGTATCCTCGGACTTCTCCGCAAGAGCCAGCAGGTCTTTTTCCGTCACGGCGTTCAGGAAATATACGTTATCCTGTTCGCGCTGAAGGTCAATCACAAGATAAAATACATTTTCGTCCGGGGTGGTAATGGTATAAAATTGCTTGCCGTCCTCGTCCGTGGCGGTATTGACTACCGTTCCCGTTCCGGCAGGGGTAAAGGGATTGGGGGCACTGGTTGTTTCAGAAGTAGCAGGGGCTTCCGTTACTTCCGGGGTTTCCTCACCGCCGCTGGCGTAGGCCATGGTGCTAAAGGAAAAGGTCATTAAAAAAACGGCGCACAGCGCCGCCATCATGCGAAATTTTCTCATTCTTCGATTTCCTCCTTTTTCGATTCGTCATGTACTGTGGACTTCGGGCCAAGTTGGCCCGAAGTGGCGCCGCCTGCCTTTGCCGCTTTCAGCAGGTCGGCAAGGTCGGTCAGGGAAATATCCATACCACGCACCGCGTCCACGATTTCCAGATTTTCAAGCTCGGTTTTCTGCTTTTCCAGCTCCCGCAGCTTCGTTTGAAACTCATTGATTTTTTCCTTTGTTTTCTGTATGTCCTTGCTTACACGCTCAATTTTCGCGTTCAAAAAACCACTCCTTTCAAAACGGGCCTATAACCGGCCCATTGCATAAAAATGTTCCGTCCAGTAATTGGTGTCCATACGGGCGTACTGAACGCCGCCGCTGGCACAATGTAGCATCATATTCCCGCCTACATAGATTCCAACGTGCGACACAGGCCCGGAACTGTCGTAGGTTCCCGTAAAAAAGATAATGTCGCCGGGTTTTGCTTCGGAGCGCGGGATCTTCGCACACTGGTTAAAAATGCCCTGCGCGGTTGTCCGGCTCATGGGATATACGCCGGACTGATCCAGCACATAGCACACAAAGCCCGAACAGTCAAAGGAAGTGGAGGGAGAAGCACCGCCCCAAACATAGGGATAGCCTAAATATTTTTCCGCTTCGGCAATCAGGGCGGCAAATTCCGGGTCGGCCAGAGCTTCCGGCGGTATGTCGTAATCGGTGTATTCGCCAGGGTGAACGTAGATATTGCCCTCAAAGAGATAAGGGCGGTTGCCTTTGGTCTTTTGGTAGATAAGGTAGCGTTCCGTCTGCTCCGGGTCGAGATTGGCAAGGGCCACGGCTCCCAATGACTTATTTTTCAAAGACACATTGAGGATATAGTAATCGTAGGGAACCTCGTAGGTGTCGGTATGGGTTTCGCCGTTTTCGTCCGTCCATGTGTCGGTTTCCGTGCGGTAGCGTACCTCCACCGTTTCCGTGATGGTCAGAATATACTGTTGCCCGAACAGGGCTTTCAGTTCTACCTGTACCTGTGCCGGGGTGTAGCCGCCGTATTTGGCGGTAAGATAGGAAGCCAGTTCAAAGGGGTCGTGCCCGATTTCGTCAACGGAATAACGGTACTCGTCATAGTTCGGATAATCCCGTTCTATTCGGGAGAGCCGTTCCCGCAAATCCTTTTCCAGCTCGGTATAATTTTCTTCCACGGCTTCAATATCGTTGTCCGACGAACCGTAGGAAGTGCCGCCCACAACGCTAATCAGTCCGTTTCCAATGGTGGTGATTCCCGCTATGCAGGATTGCAGAATCACAATCAGCAGGAACAGCACCAGACCAAGCAATATAACTTTGGGATTGCTTTTTACAAAGGCCGCAACCGTCCGGGCTACTTTTTCCGTGAATCTCACCGCTTTTTTGCCCTGCTTTGCCGCTTCCTTTGCCTGCTTTCGATACTGCTTTTTCAGCCTTTGCTTCTGCCAGAACCGGGAAACCGGATTGCTTTGCAGGCCCGGATTCTCTTTAACAAGCTGGCGGTAGGTGTAATCGGCCCTTGTACTGATATGTTTGTTTTCCCACTTGCGAACCTGCCGGGCGGGTCGGGTGCGGATACGGTGCTTGATGAAGCGTGTACCGCCCCGAACAAGGTGTTCCCCGGCAAGCTCGGTTTTGTGGACGGCTTCCGTGCCCGCATTTTCATGCTCCACCTGATGAATTTTCCCATGCACATACCACCACGATTGGTAACGGGCGGCGCGGCTAATGGTTTTTACCGGGCCGGGCTTTTTCGGGGGCTTCTGTGCCGCCAATTTCTCACGGGCGGTATTCAGCTTTTCACCGCTCTTTTCCATACGGAGCTTTGATTTCTCCATACGCTTACCGTCTTGCGCCGCCTTTTTGTTGGTAGAGCCATCACGGGAAGCGGATTCGTCGCCGGGCGGCGGCTCACCGTCACACCGCAGGCGTTCAGAGGGTCGGGGCTTCTTGCTGTCCTGCCGGAGCTTTCCCGACTTCGGGCCAAGTTGGCCCGAAGTGGCAGAAGTGCTTTCCACAGATGAAAAAGTGTCGGGGGAGGCTTCATCTTCAAACCGTAGCTTCTTATTTGCCGTGTCAGGCGGAACCGGGCCAGTGCTGTTTTTAACAGTCGAAGGTGCGTCCGGCGGTGTCATATTGTGGGAGCCGCCCTTTTTCGGTGCAGTCCGCTTTTTGGACTTCGGGCCAAGTTGGCCCGAAGTTGCCGCCTGTCCCTCAGGCTCAAACCGCAAACGGCCCGACCTGCCCGTATCACGCATTTTGGGCCTCCCTGATGTCCTCCGGGCGGGTGGTAAGCAGATTGTAGATTTCACCACGGGGGAAACGGTCTACAAAGGGAATGGTGGTATTGCCGAAGAACAAAAGCCCCTCCCCGGAATTGCTGTGGGCGATATAGGATAGCTGATGTTCTGATATGCCAAGCTGTTTGGCGAGGATTGCCCGGTCGCCCTGCGCCTGTGACAGCAGTATCATAAAGTCGCTGTTTTCCAAGATGTTTTCGATTTCCCGGCTGGCTAAAAGGTCTTTCACATTCTGTGTAAGCGCGCTCGGCACACAGCCCTTTTTACGAAGCATTTTCCACTCACGCACAAAATAGCTGGCGCTCAATGCGTCCTGCAACAAAATATGAAATTCGTCATAGTAGCACCAGGTCGCAAGACTTCTGGAAAAATTCTCGTCTACCGCCTGTGTCACCAGCTCGTTTGTGATGTGCATGGCGATTTTGCGTAAGTTTTCGCCCATGCTTTTCAGCACGATACAGGTAATGCGGTTGTCGGTCTGCACATTGGTAGGGTGGTTGAACATATTGAGGGAGCCGGTGCAGTAAAGCTCCAATGCGGTTGCAATCCGTCTGGCTTCCGGTTCAGGTTGCTGGCACAAGCTTTCATACAGTTCTTGCAGAAGCGGCATTTTCCCGTCCCCGATTCCAAGGGCAAGCTCCCGGTACACCAGCCGCACACAACGGTCAATCACCGTTTTTTCAATAGGCTGTAAGCCCTCCTTGCCGCCGATAATCAGTTCGCATAAGGACAATAAAAAATCCGCTTTCATAGAAAGCGGGCTGTCCTCTCCGGCTAAGTTCAGTTTTAAGTCCATTGGGTTGATGTTATGGGGGCTGTCCGGCGATATTTCTATGACCTCCCCGCCAAGCCGCCTGACCAGCGGGGCGTATTCGCCCATTGGGTCTACCACGATAATGCGGTCTTTGGTGGCAAGAAACACGTTGATTAGCTCACGTTTTGCGGCAAAGCTCTTGCCGGAGCCTGTACTGCCAAGATACAGGCCGTTGGCAGATTTCAGCTTTTTGCGGTCTGCCATAATGACGTTATGGGAAAGGGCGTTCATGCCGTAATACAATGCCTGCCCGTCCATGCGAAGCTCCTGCGTCATAAAGGGAACGAAAATAGCGGTGCTTGAGGTTGTCATGCCCCGCTGTATCTCGATTCCGTTGTACCCAAGAGGGAGCGAGGACATAAAGCCCTGTTCCTGCTGAAAATCCAGCCGTTTGAGAAAGCAGTTATATTTCTGCGTAATGCCCGATACCGTGAAAATGTCATTTTCCAACTGCTGGCGGGTGGGGGCTGTATTCACCACAAGGAACGTAAGCAGAAACATTCGCTCGTTCCGGCTCTGTAAATCTGCCAAGAGTGCCGCCGCGTCCTTGCTGTATGTCAGTAAATCCGGGGGAAGTATGTCAATATCATATCCGGCCCGTGCGGCTTTTTTCTGCTCGTCCATTTTCATACGGTCTATGTCGGTCAGCTTTGCCTTGACCGTTTTCACCGCTTTGGTCTGGTCTACTGTCTGGATATGCAGGGTGATGGTCATTTCCGCGTCCACTTCCAAAAGCTCCGCTAACAGCTTATCGGAAAGCTCAGAAGCCATAATCTGCATATACAGAGCCGCGCCCCATGTGGTTCCCACACGAAAGGCGCGGCTTTGGCGAAAGTCAAAGGAAGTGGGAGCAATAAAGTCCTTTGTCCCCATGCCTGTTTTGGGTATCATATCCCATGAAAAGCGGAACGGCTCCCGCCCTCCGGGGTGAAGCTGGCTGTGCAGCACTTCCAAGCGTTCCCGCCCGGAAAGGGTTGCCGACTGTACGCCAAGTTTCTTGAAGTTCCCCACAATATCCGCTTCGATACGCTCCAAGCGGGGTCGTGCCGCCGCGATCCCGTTCGCATTGATACCGAACGTAATGTATTTGGAACGGACAATGCCGTTGTTGCTTTTGGCAATCTGGTTTTCCAGCATGGCGGTAAATTCGCCTCGAATACTGTTGAAATCGTCGTCCTGCGGGGATATATTCACGCTGTAACGATTCTCCGGGCGGGAACGGTGATTGATAAAGGATAGCTGAAAGGGCAAGGCACTGTCAAAGTAATTGAGAAAGCCGCAATAGCCGTCAAAAATAGTGCTTTGGTCATCACTGGAAGCCACGGCGTAGTTAATATCCTCATAGGAAAGGGTCTTTGTATAGTAGCCCTCCCGCACCTTGCAGATACCGTCTTTCAGCATTTCCTTGTAGGGAATGGTCTGCTGTGCCGACTGCGGCCCGCGCTTTTTAGGCTTTCCACTTTTTACGGGAACGGGTGGGCGTTTTGTTTTTTGTGCCATTGGGTGAAACCTCCTTTCCGGGGTTACTTAGATAGGAATAGAAATTCTGTGTCTGATAGGGGCGTGTGCGGGGCCATAGGAATTTGGAGCGGACAATATTACGCACCACCTTTTCCAGCGGCTGTCCGTCACGCTCATACATGGCAATGAGAAAACAAGGGAGCATAAAGGTAATCATTAAGAGCATGGCCCCGGTATTGCCAATGGCGGTACGGGTAAAAAGATAAGGCGGAATCCCGACTACCGCCGCCGCTCCGAAGCATAGTAGCTGGCGTTTGGTGAGATTGAACGCCACTTTGGTTTTTATTTTTGATAAATCATTTGGTACGCTTACATAGGCCAATGAAAAATCCTCCTTTCTGACTTCGGGCCAAGTTGACCCGAAGTTGATTATCGTTCTGCATTGTGGATAGGAACCGTCTGCCGTGCCGGGGTCTTTTCCAGTCCAGCCTGCCGTACCCGCCAATAGTCCGGGTTATGTTCCCGGAGCGACTTATTGATGTTTTCCTCAAAAGCGGCCTTGTCTTTTATACGGTCTGGAACCGCCCACAGCTTTTTATCCAAAAGCTCCCGCAGGGCAACATCTTCCTGCGTATCTTCCTCAAAACAGAGAAAACCACTGTGACGAAAGCCGCACTTGATAGCGGCAGGAGAAAGCACCGCCGCCATATCCTTTGCAACCATTGTGCCGCCATGACTGGCGGTACTCACAAGAAACACGCCGGGGCAAAGAATATCACAGGTCTGCACCTTGCCCCACGGCGATTGTTCCGGTTGTTGATACATAAAAACTCCTTTCCACTTCGGGCCAAGTTGGCCCGAAGTTACCTTTCTGCATTTTTGGCTTTACCTGTCTTTACCGGAGCAGGCCGGGCGGCGTTCTCCTGTGCCGCCTGTTTGGATCCCTCCGCAAGCTGTTTCGGGATAGACTGCTTTTCGGGGGAAGCAATGGCAGCGGCGCGGGTCTGCAACTTTTCAAGCTCTGCATGGTAGGCCGCTGTCACGGCTTCGGTCAGCTCGGCGCGAAATTCCTTTGTGATGGGGCGGGATGTATCCCGGTAGCCGGTCTTGCTGGTCTTATCCGGCTTGCTCGGCATACCTACAAAAATGCCCTTGTCGTTCTGCAAAATCTTGAAATCGTCAATCACAAAGCAGTCGTTCAGTTTCAGACTGGCAAAGCCTACAAGGTTGCCCTTTGGCTCAATGAGCCGGGCGGTAACGTCCAGTTTCAGCGGCAAAGCCGCCTGTTCTGTTTCCTGCGGAGCTGTTGTTTTTTCGTTGCTCATAGTAAAAATTTCTCCTTTCTCACTTCGGGACAAGCTCTCACCCCAACAAATCTACGATTTGCCGGGGACCCCGAATGGCCCGAAGTCGTCAGTGCGCTCCAAAGATGGATTTTGCAAGGCTTCCCGTCTTGAACATGGTGAAGCACAAGAGAACCGTATAGCCGATTACCGTCCATATGGCTCCAATGGGGTCGCCGCCTACAGCGATACTCTGCACCAGCTTTGCGTAAATCCCCACGCATACCAAAATCAACAAGCCTTGAAAACCCACAGCACACAAAGATTTTAAATAGTTCTGGCCCATGCCGCCGATTTCCCTGTTGACCAAGGTTGCCATTGGCACCGGGGCTAAACTGGTGAGTAGGTAAATTTCAATCATTCTGCCGTACACAATGACAAACACAACAATATTGATTGCTACGACAATAATCTTTATCAGAAAGGATTGCATCCACAGGCCAAGCAGAGGGCCGATTTCCATTGTCATGAGCTGGGTTTCCAAGCTGTCCATCATATCGGGGCTTACCGCCGTGTTTCCTGCAATCACGCCCCCTGCACTGTTTATGACGCTTTGGGAAACATCAAATACCGCCATCACGATATTGAATGTGTTGGAAAGAAGCAGTACTGCGATAAAGGTTTTGAATATCCACTTGAAAAAAATCCATGTGTCAATATCGTGCAGGTTATTCCGGTCAATGAGCATTTGAATCAGCTCATAGCACATGACAAAGGTAAGCACCAGTCCGGCAATCGGCAAGACAACCGTTTCGGAAAGCTGCCGTATGAGAGAGAACACACCGGGGTTCCAATTCCCCGGCGTGGTTCCCACCTGTGTTGCAATCTCTCCGATCTGGTCGTTCACGTTCTCGAAAAGGCCGCTTAAATTGCCCATGATACCGTCCACCAGCAGGCCCTTTATCCATTCGTTAATCCAGTCGGTGAGAAAATCCATACCGGCCTACCTTAAAACAGGCTGGAAAGCATAGGCACAAGCGTTGTTCCCAGCAGGATAACGCCGCCCCCGGCCATGAGCTGTTTAATGCCTTGCGATTTCGCGCCCGGATTGTCCGACCCGTAACCTTCCAAAAGGTTGATAACGCCCCACACGGCAAGACCCGCGCCAAGAGCTACAACAAGGGTTTGCAAGGTACTAACTGCACTCGTAAAAAATCCCATAATCTGATTACCTCCATATTTTCATATTGTTTTCGGGTACAAAAAAACCGCCATTTTCGGCGGCTGTCACTTCGGGACAAGTTGGCCCGAAGTTATGCAAATGCTTCCGGGTCGTCCACATCATCATAGTTGAGAATGTCCTCGTTCTCGTCTATGGCGGCGGTTTCCTCGTCGGCACTTACTTCATAAACGGTATACTGCTCATTGGGATTGAGCTTTTTCATGCGGCGGTTTACCAGCTTTGAAGCGTCAAAAGCGTTGCGCTTATCAGCTTCGGCGGTATACCTGTAATTGGGGTGCTGTTTTAAATCGTATTTGGGGGAAAGGAATGGACGCAGGCCGCGAAGCTGTAAAATACACTTGTTGCCCGGCATAGTGGTCAATTCGTCCATTGTCATAAGCTCCTTGCCGAGCCGTTGCAAGTTCTGTCCATAGCTTTCCGACTGGCCCCGCGTCCGGCTTTCCGTCTGCATGGAAATGGTTTCTTTCCCCAAAACCTCCGAAAGTTCCTTGATGGTGGAATGTTCCCGGCCACCAAGAAAAATCACGCTGTCCATATTTCCCATAATGGTTTCAGCGTGGTCTTTATATAAGGCTTTGAGCTGGCTTTGCGCCTGTAAAAACAGGCATAAGGATATTTCGCGGGAGCGGATAACGGCAACCAATTTTTCCAATTGCGGAACCTGTCCCGTGTTGGCGGCTTCGTCCCATAATACCCTTACATGATGGGGGAGCCTGCCGCCGTATTTGCTGTCAGCCCGTTCACACAAAAGATTGAACATCTGCGAAAAAGCAAGGGCAACAATAAAGTTGTAGGTCGTATTGGTGTCGCTGATGATGAAGAAGGTGGCGGTTTTCTTATCGCCCATGCGGTCAAGTTCCATTTCATCATAGCTCATAATCTCCCGGAGCTGTCCAATATCAAATGGGGCAAGTCTGGCTCCGCAGGAAATCAGGATACTTTTCGAGGTTTTCCCGCTGGCGAGCTTGAATTTTTTATACTGGCGCACCGCAAAATGGTTGGGATTGCGCTTTTCCAAGCCAAGGAACATATAGTCCACGGCGTTCTTGAAATTTTCATCATCTTCCCTTGTTTCCATGCTGTTCAGCATATCCACTAGGGTATTGATATGGCGTTCTTCCTCCGGCCCCTCAAGGACGATATAGCCGATTAAAGCACAATAAAGCAAGGTTTCTGCTTTCGTCCAGAATGGATCACCCTCTTTACCGTCGCCCTTTGTGTTCTCAATCAGAGCGTTTACAAACTTCAAAATATCGCTTTCCGTCTTTAAGTAGGCCAGCGGGTTATAGTGCATTGACCGGGCAAAATCAATGGAATTGAATACCTTGATTTTGTAGCCCTGCTTTTTCAGAAAAGAGCCGACCTGCTCTAAAATGCCGCCCTTTGGGTCAACCACCACATAGGACGAATGAGCCTGTAAAAGCTGTGGGGTCAGCCAAAAGCGAGTTTTCCCGCTTCCGCTGGAGCCTATGATACAGCAGTTAAGGTTTCGGGCGTTGGCGGGATTGGCGGGTCGGGTATTCATGGTAAGAAGCTCTGTCCCGGTTAGTATCACGTTGTTGCTGAATTTTGGGTCGATAAAGGGCTTGATGTCCTTTGCCGTTCCCCACCGGGCCGAGCCATATTCCACATCCCTCCGAAACTTTTTTGCGTTTTTTACCTTATACCATACCACCAGCCGGAGTATGACCGCCCCGGCAAGGCCAATGAGCCAATCGGACAGCACAAAGCCCGGCGCAAATGAAGCAAACGCCGGGCTTATAGTCTTTATCATGCCAACCAGTTTATTTCCGAAGTCTGCACCTGCCGCAAGGCGGTAGGCTGTGCCGAGCTTCAGACAGAACCACAGCACCAACAGATAGGGAACATTGGGAATCACATATCTACGGATTTTATCGTTCATTCCGCACCACCTCCCGTTTTCGTTCCTTTTGTCGCGGTTTGGTGCGCTCCCTGTCGGCAAAGGCTTTTAACTGTTTCAGAATAGAGGGGTGGCGGCTCTTGCCCCGGTTCAGCACCAGCTTTGTATATTCGCCAAAACAGGCGGTAATAGCGTCAGCCTGCCCGGCCTTGAAGAATAACAAATATTTATCCGGCCCGGTTTTGTGAAAAGCATAATCTACATTGTACTTTCGGGCCACACGGTCAAAGAGCTTCGTATCCCCGGACAGGTCAAGACTGTTTGTAGAAACGCCGTGGTTCATCAACTTTTTTACGCTCTGTCTGCCCTGCGGGGTCTGCCGCTTCTGATGGCCCTTTTGTATCTGCCGGAGTGCTGCCGCCAGCACCTTTGCCAGCGTCCGGCCCGTCAGTTTTGTAGCATTGACAGATAGGGCAACCGTCCGGCGTTCAATATCTTCCTGCATGAAATTCCTCCTTTCCTGCCAGATATGGCAATCGTATAGGCGGGAGGACTTCGGGCCAAGTTGGCCCGAAGTGTGTTACCTCTCTGCATTGACAGGGCGGGGGCGTTCTGTGGTGGGAGCGTCCTTTTGTGCCTGCGCGATTTTTTCATTGTGAGTAGCAAGAGCTTCCCGGATAGAGGGCTTTTTCTCTGCCGCCCGTTCTTCCAACCGTGCCAGCGTATTCAAAGATTTTTCTATATGGCTTTTTATACTGGAAAAATGGGAACGCTCCGCACGGAATGGAGCGGATATGACCGCCGCCAGCTTGCCGGGCTGTTTTACTTCCTGTGCCGCTTCTCTGCCAAGCATGACCCGACCCATGTTTTTCAAATGCCGCCCGGCTTGATGGTATTCGGTGCTGATGGCTTCGATTTTGGCAATAGCCTTATCGTCGTACTGAATATCCTTTGTGAGCATATCCCGCATGGCTTCTAAAGTGGGGCGCACCTTGAAGAACCGGGCTACGTTATCCAGCGCGGAAATGCCGGTTTCCTTAAAAGCGGTAACGGCGTTCTTACAACCGTCTATGACGCTTTGCTTTAGCTCCGCCAATTTATCCCGCAAGTCCAATACCTGCCCCTGCATAACAATGACCGCCTTTTGCAAAGCGGTCTTAACCGGGTGGTTCTGTTCCTGTGCTGTTCGGAGTTCCTGCCGCATGGCGGCAAGCTCCTTTACAGCGGCGTCAAGCTGTTTTTCCATTGCTCCGACATGATGCAGAACCGCAAGAAAATCCTTTGTGGACGGGGAAATGTTTTCCCGCAATATCGCCAAAAGCTCCTTAACGTGTTCATTTTCCAAAATCGGCTCGGCGGTAGTTTTCGTTTTTGCCATAGGCTTTAACCTCCTTTCACACTTCGGGCCAAGTTGGCCCGAAGTTGGTTATCGTTCCGCATTGGCGGGGTGGGGGCGCTCACGGGCGGCGGTGACGGTTTCGTTTATCATCTTCCCGTAGCTTTCCAGCGTTTTCTTGATGGATTTTTCCGGTTCGGGATAAGCAAAAATTCGGTATTCCTCCGGTAAATCGTCCCTGCCGCTGTAATACTCAGTGAAGCTGTCGCCTGTCCGTACCACATAGCCGCCATCGGTAAAACGCCCGTCGTCGTCCAAGTTCATATCCCGCCCATAGGCTTCATAATCAATATTGTTTTCCAAATGCTCCGGGATTTCCAGCGTACACATTTCCTCAACATAGTAGCGGCCTAAATCTTCCTCATTCTCAACCCCGGCGTAAAACTCAAAACAATCCAGATTTTGCGTAAGGTTAATTAGGGCGGGTACACTGTTGTACTCCCCGAAGTCCACGGCGGCAGAAAACTTTTCTAACTCCCATTCCTCCATATCGTCCAGCAGGGAAGCCAAGAAGTTCAACTCATCAATGCTTTCATATTCTCCTAAGCAGTCACGCAGACCGGGAATGTCGGTTTCATAATTAGTAATGAAAATTTCCTCATACCGCACACCGTCCACATGGATACGCTTCAAAAGAGCCTGCACTTCCTCGGTGGTGGCAGGGAGCTTTAAAGGCTCCCCGTCCAAATATCCCTCGTTATACCGTCCAAGATTGGTAACAAAGGCTTCAAGCATGGTCTTTTTCCTGCCCCTGTGTTTTCACGGTCAGAATCCCGTCCAGCGTGGTTGCCGTGATGTTCAGCCGCCCGGCAACGGCAATGTCGTTTTTCACGTCCTCGTCAATATCGCTTCCGCATACGACAAGTACATGGGCGCGGCGCAGGAGATCCCGGCTCATATCAATGCCGCTTTTATGTTCCTCCGGGATTGCGTCATTGAGAAAAAGCGGAAGATACAGGGTCGGGCAAACCGGGGAAAACCCGGCTTCATAGACTGCCCGGCAATACTGCGCCGCCTGTTTGGTATCCGTATCGTGATTGCCGCACCACGCGGCAGTAATGTATGCTAAAGGTCGTTTCATGATTTAAGCACCTCCGTTCTTGTTGCGCTGAATGTGTCAACCTATCCCCCCGCCCTTTCCACGCTTGGAAAGGGAGCAGCTCAAAGGAATATATATCCCCGTCGCTTGACTGCCTTAAAGCATAACCGGGAGAAATCCGTCAAGAGTGCGAAGCACCGCCTACGGCGGCAAGCTCTTGACCGATTTTCCCGGCTATGCTACCCAATAAGCGGCGACGGGGAATATATTTATCCTTAGAGCTTTGGGGCACGGGGCAAAGCCCCGCATATACCGACTTCGGGCCAACTTGACCCGAAGTGCTTATTTTTCCTGTTCGGCTTTCTTTTGAGGAGCCGAAACCTCTTTCAGCTTCGCCTTGTTTTCCTCCAGCAGTTTCATAATGGTATCCTTCATTTCGCGAGGTGTTTTCTCCTTGCCGAAATACTGGCTTAATTCCTGACTTGAAATAATCACTTTGTCTGCCTCCTTTTTTTCTTCTAACATGATTCCGTCAATCACATCGGGGTTTAACAACTTCTTTTGGTCAAGGTCACGCATACGCTGTGCCTGTGAGAGTGAGGGAGCCGACTGCTGGCCCTCAATGGCGATAGCGATATACCGCTGATTTTTGGGCTTGATGAACGCAAGCTCCACGGCGGGAGTGAACGCGATTTTCTTTTCGTCCACCATTTTTATAAGGTCGGGAACCAACTCATTGAGCTTAATATACCGCTGAACCTGCTTGACCGTCATTTTGTTGCGCTCTGCTACAACCTCATTGGAGCGTTGCCCGTTGCCGGTTCGCGCGCCCTGCCGCTTGATGGCTTCCAACTGCATTTGCAGGGCTTTGGCCCGTTCACTGGGCAGGATATTTTCACGCTGGTTGGTGTTGTCCTCTACCATCTGCGTGATGGCCTGTTCGTCCGTCATGTTGCGGATAATACAAGGCATATCCGCAAATCCGGCTAATTCGCTGGCCTTCTGGCGGCGGTGGCCTGATACGATTTCATAGCCGCCATCTTCACGGGGGCGCACAATGGCAGGCTGGGTAACGCCCTTGTCCTTAACGCTTTCCACCATAGCCGCCATTTCTTCATCATTACGAACCTGAAACGGGTGATCTTTGAAAGCGAAAAGCTCGGAAAGATTGAGATAAACAATCTGTTCCTGTTCGCCGGGGCGGGGTGCTTCCCTCGGTTCGGACGGCAGTTCCGGGGCAGGGGACGGCGTTTCCTGCTGTGCCTGTTCCGTAGCTTGCGGGGAATCAGAAGCCCCGCCGCCAATTTCTGCGGCTTGTTTCGGTTTATCCGGCTTTTCCGGTTTTACAGCCTTTGGGGCTTTTTCCTGTTTGGCAGGGCGAGTAGGCTTTTTGTCCGCTTTTTCAGTGGTTTTTTGTGAGCGAGATTTGGGCTTGCTGTTAGCCGTTTTCGGCTCGTTTTCCTTTCCCTTATCCATACCGGGTTTCTCTGGCTCTGCCTTTTTTTCGGTGTGTGCTGATTTTTCCATGTCCTTTTTTTCGGGGGCGGTCTGCTCCGCTTCCTTTACCGCCGCCTGTTTCCCGGAAACAATCTCATTGATTTTGTCAAAGGAAACCACCACATCACCGGGGGCGGGAATGTCAATGGGGGTAGGTACTTTCGGCCTGTCCTTATCAGATTCATGCAGGGCGGCTCCGTCCTCATGGGGAAGTGCCGCTGTTTCTTCGGCAGTCTTTTCCGGGGCAGGAGCTTTGCCGCCAATCTCCGGCATGGGTTTGGGAGTGCTTTTTTCTTCTGCTGCGGCTTCCTGTGCCGGGGCGGTTTTTACTTCGTCCGGTTTGTTTGGCTCATTTTTTGCCATGCGTTTTTCCTCCTTGTCTGTTTTATGGCATGAAAAAGGGGCTTGATTTTTTAGGTCAAGCCCCACAGGGATTTGTAATCCCCCCTTTCCACTTCGGGCCAAGTTGACCCGAAGTTCCGCTATCCAGATACAAAAATACCGCCTATCTTGTCCAATTAGGCGGTATCCTGTGTAATGTGATAGCTCATATTTTATTTTGGTATTCCCTTATCCCGCATAGAATAAGGGTTTTTGCAGTTTTCCTAATACGTTTGGCTCATATGAAATTACGGCGATATAATTACCAAAGTCAGGAATACGAATAATGTTCTTTGAAGATTGAATAATGTGGTGTTTTAAAATTATTATGTTTTTATTTACATATGAAAACATATAGAAAGCATGGTATAATTTTAATAATAATTAAGTCGTAGTTGTTGTGAAAAACTGTGAAATAAAGATTATTGATATAATTCGCAAACAAATAGTAATTTACAAAAAGATTATGTATATTTTATTTAATAAAAGGAGAATTGAATTGTGGGAAAAAGTTTATTAGAAATGTCACTTGAAGAGTTATGGACGTTGTTTCCAGTAATATTGAAAGAACATAATCCCATGTGGAAAGTTTGGTATGTGGAAGAAGAAAAGTTAATTATCAGTAGCATTGGAAATGATAATATAGAACGAATAAATCATATCGGAAGTACTTCTGTTAATGGATTGATTGCAAAGCCAGCAATAGATATATTGCTTGAAATAACAAAGGACTGTGATTTGAAGTTTTTAGTAAATGTGTTGGAGGAGAATGGATATATTTTTGAAAAGCAACCACAGAAACCAGCGCCACATATGATGTTTATGAAAGGTTATACAGAGAAGGGGTTTGCTGAAAAAGTATTTCATCTTCATGTAAGGTATTTAGATGATTGGAATGAATTGTATTTTAGAGATTATTTGCAATCACATACAGATATTTCTCAAAAGTATGGAAAATTAAAAATGAGTCTTAAGGATAAATATGAGCATAATAGAGATGGATATACTGAAGCAAAAATGGAGTTTATTAGAAAATATACTACTATTGCAAAAATAGAATTTAAGAATAAATACAGCCCAGCAAAATAAAAAATAAATATTTACCCTCATTTAACTATATTAATTTGTGTTAACTGAGGGTAGTGTCTAGTACCTATAAATGCATAAGATTATACTATTGTAACTGTTGTACCTATAGGAACAAGGTTACTTAACTCAATAACTTGATTATTAAACATTCTTATACATCCGTTAGAAACGCTTTTCCCAATTGAAGAAGGATTGTTTGTACCATGGATTCCATAGTCCCCATAAGGTATATTCAAGCCTAACCATCTTGCACCAAAAGGACCACCTGGGTTTATGGCACGATTAATTATTTTAAAAGTCCCTTTAGGTGTCGGGGTAGAGGGCTTTCCAACGGCAACTTTATAAGTTTTGTAAACATTATTGTCTCTAAATAAAGTAAGAGTGTGATCTTTCGTATTTATCACTATACGATAGATCGCTCTGTAAGATTGAGCATATGGGTATAAATAATAAAACATTGATTATATCTCCTAATATAGCTATATAAACAGGATATTCGTAGTTACATTATTTGTGAAAAAATTACGTAATAAATAGGAGTTACAAATTGAAAAAGATAGAAAAGGCTTTAATTGATTATATGCTAACAATTCAGTGAAGAAGAGGATAAGCATATTTAATGGATAAAAAACTATATACAAAATACAGAGGATAGATTATAGAGATATTTTATAGATACAAAAAAATAGTGAATATAGAAAATAGATACATCTACAATAATTTTATAAAAATTGTAGCAGCATCTATTTTCTTAATTATATAACATTATTTATATGCATATGTTTACCTATTCATCCACCATGGCCACATGAAAGGATGGAAAAAATGATGATGGATGTGATGGTGCATGTGGTGACGACGATGAGGATTGCGATCATGGTGAGCATGAGGAGAACGGGCTAATTCATAATCGTCAAATTCGTCATCATAATCATCATAATTATCATTATCATATTCTACATTTGTAGGCATAGCTTGAGGAGTACACATTAAAGGATCATACATCATTGGAGAAAAGCTCATGTATGGATAATTATAAGATTCATTATAAAAGTTTTCATCAAAGTTTTTATTAGGAGACTCAACATCCTCCTTATTTATACTTTCATTGCCATTTCTGTAATACATATATACCTCCATAAATTTTAATTACATTAATATGATATGAATGTATAAAAAAAAAGGTTACAAAATTGAAAAAGATTAAGTAGAGCAGAAATATACCAAAATACTTGGAGTTTTGATTCAAGTTTTTTTAAAAATAGGAGTTAGATAAATATAAATAAATAGATATAATAAAATATAATTATTATAAAGGCAACTTCATATGAAATCATATAAAGTTGCCTTATATTATACTAAATTAACATTCTTCAAATATAGGAGCTTCAATTAGTGTTGCAAAAATAAATCTATGCCTATGACCATCATTAAGAGTTGTAACACCAGATACAAAGTGCACGTGTCTACCATCGCCTACAGGTATTGCAGGACCAGTAATAACATCTATCATGTGAAAGTGATCGAAGAAGTCTGTATTTGTTCTTATATTGTGCACATGACTGTTACCTCTTTTTATAGCTTCACCACTAACACCAGCAAAACGATGATTGTGAACATCTTCTGGATCATCAACCTCAGCTAATCGAGTGCTACCTAAGAATTCATGAACATGAAATTGCCTTTCTTCACAGTAAGACATATACTCACCTCCTTATCTCGGAGTAGTATATAATATAATATGTAGATTGATTAATTATTGATACTATATTTTCATATTATTTAAGTTGAAATTAATAATTCATTACAATGAAGAGGTGAATGGTATTATTTTACTTATATGGGTTAAGTTCTTTGAATTATTTATCGATGATAATTATATACTAAATAATCATGTTAGAGAGGTGTAAAAATGAGTTGCAATATAAACAATGCTTGTAGTAGAAAACCTCATGATTCTTTTATAATGTCAAAACATCAAAGTAAGGAAAAAGATACAGAGGAATCACAAAAGAAGAAACAAGTTGTATCAGAAAGACAAGGAAATTATTATTGTACTTATATGGTAGATGAGGAAGGAAAGAAAGTTTTAATAAATAAAGTTCCTGTTGAGGAAGCGGAAGAACAAAATGGATTACTAAATTCAAATAAATCTGACGGCAAAAAATCCTGGAACTATAATTCAGCAAAAAACACTAATACAGATTTTGAGTATAAACAGCAAATGAATATGGAAGCCACATATAGAAAGAATCAACAAGAAATAATGAAGAATGTAGGTAGTACAAGCAATTCAAATAAATATTATGGTTATTAATAGCACATATTTTTTTCGTAATAACTGAAAAAATAAACAATTTATAAAACACTGTAAAGTTTAAGTTTAAATAATATGGTGTTTTTATGTTAAACTAACTTATTATATTTATATAGTAAGCTAGTTTTTGTTATTTAAATAGAGAAATCCAATATCTTTGTGTAATTCTTTTATCTTCTGAAACTTCATTTTCAAGAACACCGCCATTGTAGATAATAGTTTTTGCCGATGAAATATTTTCTTTGCTACAAGTAATTAGTACTTTTTCTATATTCATATCTTTGCATTTTTCTAAAGCTAAGTGTAGCATTTCTTTTGCATATCCTTTTCTTCCTTCAGATTTTCTTACACTATATCCAATGTGTCCACCAAATTGAAATAAATATTCATTTAGCTTATGACGGATATCGATCATACCAATTAATTTTAGAGTTCTAATAAAAACCTCCTCATGATTAAAAAATATTAATAATGTTTAATAACTTAATTGTATAGAGGTCCCTGTGGCATGTAAATAAGTTATAAACATAATTTATTTTAATACCTTTCTAAAAAGTAGAATCATATGGAGTAATATTAAATATGAGGAATAATATGTATTAAATTCATTAAGTTGTATAAAAAAATAACGAAAATAATGTCAAGAAGCTTAGTTATATTATAAAAAGATGAAATAGGGGGACTAAGAATGAAAAAAATAAATACATTCTTTATGAGTTTATGTTTTATATTATTTTTTAGCACTACTGTTGCAGCAGCAGGTACTGTATTAGATGAAGTAGAGCCAAATAATTCACCGGAACAAGCTCAGATGATGGAAAAGAATAATGTTAATCCAAGTGGCGTTGTTAAGGGAGATTATACCGGACAATTTGTTGCAGCAGGAAAAATTTCAGATAAATCAGATGAAGATTGGTATAAAGTGTTATTAAGTGAAAATAATAGTACTTTACTTACAGTTTATAGTGCACAACTTAATGATACTGGTATATTTGATATTTATGATGAAAATATGAATCGTATTAAGAGTATAAATCATCACCAAGACGTTATGGTGTTTGGAGAAAGTGCATATAAAGTTGTAATTCCTAAGACTGGCAATTATTATATTAAAGTAACTTCACCTTTACGCTCTGGAGAGTATAGATTTTCTATAGGTGGTCCAAATTACAAACGTGGAGATTATACTTACAAAGCTAAAAATTCTTGTACTTTAACTCCAAATAAAAAATCAGTACAAGCAACATATGATCTTAGTAGTATAAGTTCTATACCTAATGAAGCAATAGTTCACTATATTTCTATAAGTGGAAGAAAGGAAAATAGAGCTACTAGTGAATATAGAAGTATCAAGTTAGAAAGCGATCGTAACTGGACTTCTACAGCAATGTATAATTATTATGCAGATATTCCAGTTATAAGTAAGAAAATTCTTAAGAATAAATGGATGTTTAAACTTGAAGGAAATGT
Organism: Clostridium sp. CTA-6; assembly: GCF_054768115.1. Lineage (NCBI taxonomy): Bacteria > Bacillati > Bacillota > Clostridia > Eubacteriales > Clostridiaceae > Clostridium > Clostridium sp. CTA-6. The sequence continues at coordinate 183,531 of NZ_BAAAAU010000003.1, read as the reverse complement.
ATCAAAGTATACTGAATATTATAGTTTAACACCTGAAATTACATTTAAATATATATATCCTGTATTACCTAAATAAGCATTAAAAAGGTTTAAGGTAATTAAAAAATATAACTAAGCTTTTTAACAATAAGTAAGGGGAATATTTACAAATAAAGGAGCGAAATAATGAGATTAAATAATTATATGAAAAATTATGCAGACCTGCTATTAAAATCAAATAGAAGTTTGTATTCTTCAGGATATAATAATTTAAATAATAAAAGGAATTCAAATATATATGCTGAAACTTCTGATTTTATAAAGAATGACATAGATTTTGATAGATCAAAAGAGTTTTTATCTAATAGAGAATTACTTTCAAGATTAAAAAGTATTAATGGAAAAGAAATTAAACCAGTAAAGGCTGTTGATAATGTTTTGAACTTTGAAAAGGGAGTATATAATAAAATGAAAACAAAGTCAGGAATAACAGCTATATTTACTGCTGGAGATGGAGGCAATGTATATATGCCTTATGATGATATTAAAGATAATTTTTCTTTATGTCCTTCAGATTCTGGGGAAGTAGCTAGAGCAGGAAGATTATTTACATATCTTGCAAGTGATAAAACAGGATATTGTGCTTATTCTTCATTTAGTAAAGAGGAGATAAAAGAAACATTAGGAAGTGTCGGTATTAAACCAGGATGGTTTGAAGTTAAAAGTGGAAGTTATTCAAATAAATTTTATATGTTAGATGATGGCGATATTTATCCAGAATATCAAATAGAAGCCGAAAGAAATGGAATTAATAAAAGTAATTGGTTTAAAGATGGATATACTAAAGATTCTAAATTTATTTTAGATGGTAAGGAGTATAAATTAGATGATGAAGGTCATTTGCATATACCAAAGGGGGAAGGGTGTGTCATGGAAAAACTAATAAGGATTAAATAGAGGTCCACTGGAAATGTAAAAAATATTAATATAATTTGTTTTTTGTTTAGTTATTATGATTTGTTTTAGACATGCTATTTCAGATAGAACTTATCATGTATTAGTATTTTAAAAAATTTATCCTGTAGAGTAATAACCTTAAAAAGTTTTCTCTATGGGTTTTTATTTTTATGATAACTTTAATGTAGACTAATATTTTCCTAAAAAGTAGAATGATATGGATTAATATTAAATATGAGGAATAATATGTACTAAATTCATTAAGTTGTATAAAAAATAACGAAAATAATGTCAAGAAGCTTAGTTATACTATAGATAATGTAAAGATATATTATAATTTAACACCTGAAATTTTATTTGAAAATATATATCCTATATTACCTAAATAAACATTAAAAAGGTTTAAAGTAATTAAAAAATATAACTAAGCTTTTTAACAATAGGTAATAAAAATACTTATAAATAAGGAAGTGAAAAAATGAGATTAAATAATTATATGAAAAATTATGCAGATCTGCTATTAAAATCAAATAGAAGTTTGTATTCTTCAGGATATAGTAATTTAAATAATAGAAGGAATTCAAATATATATGGAGAAACTTCTGATTTTATAAAGAATGACATAGATTTTGATAGAGCAAAAGAGTTTTTATCTAATAGAGAATTACTTTCAAGATTAAAAAGTATTAATGGAAAAGAAATTAAATCAGTAAAGGCTGTGGATAATGTTTTGAATTTTGAAAAGGGAGTATATAATAAAATGAAAACAAAGTCAGGAATAACAGCTATATTTACTGCTGGAGATGGAGGCAATGTATATATGCCCTATGATGATATTAAAGATAATTTTTCTTTATGTCCTTCAGATTCTGGGGAAGTAGCTAGAGCAGGAAGATTATTTACATATCTTGCAAGTGATAAAACAGGATATTGTGCTCAGTCTTCATTTAGTAAAGAGGAGATAAAAGAAACTTTGGAGAGTGTTGGTATTAAACCAGGATGGTTTGAAGTTAAAAGTGGAAATTATTCAAATAAATTCTATATGCAGGATGATGGAATCATATCAGGTGAGTATGATATCGAAGCCACAAGAAATGGAATCAATGATCGTGATTGGTTTGGAGATGGATATACTAAAGATTCTAAATTTATTTTAGATGGTAAGGAGTATAAATTGGATGATGAAGGTCATTTGCATATACCAAAGGGTGAAGGGTGTGTCATGGAAAAACTAATAAGAATTAAATAGAAGTCCACTGGCATATAAAAATATGCAAACAATTTGTTTTTAAATAATTGATATAGAAATTTTCAAGAGCTATAAAAAAGGTTATAAAAAAGAGTTTGTCTTAAAATAAATTATTATACAAAAATATTATAAAATAGTTCCCACTATATTATAAATTATTAAGTTTCTAAAAAAATGGGCTATAAACTAGAGAAGGGACTTCTCATATTGCATTTTTATGCATTGTGAGATAGCCCCTTTTAATTATGAAGTTATTGCTATAAATTTTCTTACTTTTTTATCTTAACATACTATATAAATCCTTAGGATTTTCTAATTTTGGTACAAGAATTTGTGGCTCTCCGATATTTTCTTCTTTAGCAATGTCATACATTAATCTTAACATTGAAAAATCTTCTAAAGCAAAACCTACTGAATCAAAAATAGTGATTTCACCAGGCTTTCTATCTATAGGCTTTCCAGTTTTAATTACATTACAAATTTCAGTTACTTTAAAGTCTTTGTCCATATGTTGAATTTCTCCCTCTATACGACTTTGAGGTTCAAATTCAACGTATACATCACCCATATGAAGAACTTCTGAATCTAATTCAGTTTTTCCAGGGCAATCTCCGCCAACGCCATTTATGTGCATACCTGGTTCAACCATATCTGGTGTAATAACTATAGCATTTCTCTTGTCTGCAGTAACAGTTGTTATAATGTCAACACCTTTACACGCTTCTTTTGTGCTGCTACATTTTATTAATTTAAGATTTTTTATATTTTTCAGATTGTCCATCAATTTGTCAGTAGCAGCTGGATCTACATCGTAGCAATAAATTTCGTCTATACCTAATATGTGATGAAAAGCAAGTGCTTGGAACTCACTTTGGCAACCATTTCCGATTAATGCCATTTTCTTTGAATCAGGTCTAGCTAAATACTTTGCACCCATTACTGAATTAGCTGCTGTACGAAGAGCTGTTGTTAATGTTAATTCGCTTAAAAGCAACGGAAATCCAGTTGATACTTCTGCTAAAAGACCGATACCCATTACTGTTAAATAGTTATGTTTAGGATTTTCAGGATGTCCATTTACATATTTAAATGAATATTTTTCTGAATCACCTATAGGCATTAATTCAAGAACGCCTATATCGGTGTGATGTGCTGTTCTTGGCATCTTTTGAAAATATTCCCAGCGTTTGTAATCATCCTCCATATATGGGATAAGACGTTCCATAACAGTTTCTGGACCAACAGATTTTAAATATTTCGCCATAGTAGGCAAATCAATATATTTTGTTTTTAATGTTTCCATATTTAGCACCCCGCATATAATTTTAATATTAACTATTCGGCCGAAGAATTATAAAAATATAAACAATGATAAACGTTTACAATATGAAATTTTATTGAAAAAGTCTATCAATTACTTACAACAACAATGTACCAAGATTTAGAACTTGTGTCAACATATATCAATCTTTTTTATTGAATTTGGTAGTTAACTAGATTAAAAGTAAGAAAAATAGAAAAAACATATTGTAATATGAAATATTTAGGCTATAAGAATAAATTTGGTAAAATACTCAACTTAACTAATAATTATGCATAAAAGTAATAATTATTCATTGAATTACTTGAAAAAACATGATATTTTTTTAACAATCTTTCTGTTGCTGCGGAGTGATATATCCTTTTACCTTAAATAAAAAAAATTCTTTACATTTTGTTTAAATAGTTACTTTTAGCACTTTAAATTTTGTGTGATTTAGTTTAATATGGAGTTCGAATATATTTTTATAAACTATTACAATAATAATTAAAATAATGAGTTAAGTTTAATTAAATAATTGGGAAAATAGTTTTTGATAAGGGAAATATTGGGATGAAAAATTATGCAAATAAAAGCCTTTTCAAAAAAATAAATTAGAAAAGTCTTATACATATTATTTAAAATTTTAGGAGGATTTTTTATGAGGAAAAAAATATGCTCGAGTTTCATAGTACTATCTTTAATTATTTCTATGGCACTAATTTATTTTTTAATGCCAGTTTTTTCAGTGAAATTTTATTCTTTTTATATTGTTTTTATAATAATTGCACTACTTTTAAGTATTAATGTAAGTTTAAAAAAAGGTAAGGAAAGTTCCAAAATATATGGTATTCCTGTTATATTAATAGGATTATTTATTATAATGTTTATAATTAGTTTACCTATATTTAGAGCTAGTAGTTATAAGAAATTATTACCAACGCCTAAATATGAGGAGTTTTCAAAGAATATAACTCCAATTGATATAAAGGAAATTCCAACAGTAAATCAAAAATATGCAGAATTATTGGCAGATAAAAAACTAGGGGAAGAAACTTCTTTAGGTAGTAAAGTGGAACTTGGTACTTTAACATTACAAAATGTGAATGGTAAGCTTTTTTATGTGGCGCCTTTAGTACATTCTGGTTTTATGAAATGGCTTTTAAATGATAGCACACCAGGATATATAACAGTATCTGCAACGGATGATAAGGATGTAAAGTTAGTAACAAAATTAAATGGTAAGGATATAAAAATAAAATATCAACCAAAGGGTTTTTTAAATGATGATTTAAAAAGACATATATACTTGAAAGGAACAATGAATAAAGGCATAACAGATTTAACTTTTGAATTAGATGATAAGGGAAATCCATATTATACAGCTACCATATATGAAAATAAGGTGGGAATGTCGGGGCAGAAAGCAGTAGGAACAGCCATAGTTAACCCAGAAACAGGAGAAGTTAAAAAATATACTGTGGAAAATACTCCTAAATGGGTAGATAGAATACAACCACAATCTTTTGTAGAGAATAATCTGAAAAAATGGGGGAAATACATTAAGGGATTCTTTAATTTTTCAGGACAAGACAAGTTAAAAACTACAGAAGGAACAGGGGTAATATATAATAATGGTAAATGTTATTATTACACAGGGTTAACTTCTGTAGGTAAGGATGAATCAAGCATAGGTTTTGCTTTAATAGATACAAGAACTCAACAGACAAGAATATTTAAAATAGCAGGAGCTACAGAAACAGCTTCTATGAAATCTGCAGAGGGTAAAGTGCAAAATTTAGGATATACATCTACTTTTCCTATATTAATAAATGTGGATAATATACCTACTTACTTTACAACTTTAAATGATAAAAATGATTTAACAAAAATGTTTGCTATGATTTCTGTAACAGACTACAATATCATAGGAACAGGAGAAAATATTACAGAATGTAAATCAAATTACATTAAAAACCTAGCAAGTAAAGGAAATTTAATAAATGTAGGTTCTACAGGAAAAGAAGAAAATGTAACAGATACTATAGAAAGAATAAATTCTTATGTGGTAGGAAATTCTACAATATACACATTTATATTAAAAGATCATAAAGATAAAATATTTAATGCTGGTGTATCTATATCTAATGAACTGCCTATAACTAAAGAAGGGGACAAAGTAAATATAAGATATGTAGATACAAAACAGGATACTATTAATATAACTAGCTTTGATAATATAGGGTTTAAACAGCAAAGTATTAAATAAAATATATTAGAAGTAATATGTGAAAAATAAATTTAAAAAGAGGATGTCTCAAAATAGCCTTAATTTTAATATAGTAAATATAAATAATACATGTAATAAACATATGAATGAGCTTTAGTAGTTCTTAATTTGACGGAATTTAAAATTTTTGTAATTACTCACAGGACGTGAGGAGCCAGTGGTGAAGCCAAGGAAGGCGCCTCTATTGGGTAAAAAATTTTTAATGAAGTCAAATTTAGAACTGCTTAGCAAAATGAATTGCTTTATGAATGTATTATTTATATTTACGGTTTCAAAATTAAGGCTATTTTTATTTTGAGACACCCTTTTTTATTTTTAAAATATATTTTTGTTTTTTAAAAATTTACTCACTTCTAAGAGCAATAACAGGATCTTTTTTAGCTGCCATTTTTGATGGTATTGCTCCACCTATCATTGTAAGAACAATACTAGTTATAACCAATGCAATTGCATGCAATGGATTTAATTGAGCAACATTATTCAAGTCAGTAAATTTATATAAAATTGAATTTACTGGAATAGTTAATAAATATGTGATGGCAATACCTAGCCCACCTGAACAAAATCCGATGATAAAGGTTTCAGCATTAAATACTCGAGTTATATCTTTTTTTCTTGCTCCTAAAGCACGTAAAACACCTATCTCTTTGGTTCTTTCAAGTACAGAAATGTAGATAATAATACCTATCATAATCATAGAAACAACTAAAGAAATTCCAGCGAAAGCCACTAAAACAATGGTAATACCGTCCATAATATTCCCAGTCAAACTAGTAATCATAGATGCCATATCAGTGTAGACAATTTGGTCCTCTTCCTTTAGTTTTTTATTCCAATCATCAAGATAAGTAGTAATATTATCTTTTGCCTCGAAATTGACAGGATAAATTGAAATAGATGTTGGAGAAGACGTAGCACCTAAAGATGCAAGTACATCATCTTTAGTTTCAACATTAGATGTAATATTGGTTGTCATGTTAGGTGCTCCATGAACTGCTGCAGTTGTTGTGCTAGTCTTTTCTGTTAGAAGATTACCATTCATAACATTATATTTTGCTTCTTTTTGTGCAAGAACAATTTTAGAGTTTTTAGCATTCTCTATAAAGTCTTGGGCTAACTGGTCTGAATAAACTATACCTGTGGATAAATTAGACACATTAGCATCTTCCTTTATACGAATGATACTGCTAATTTTTAATGTAATTGCATTTTTATTGTTATAAAGATTTTCTAAGTTTGTAGTATCTCCATTAACTGTAAAATACTTACCGGATTGAGTATAATAATCGTCATTATATATTAATTTATATTCTGTTCCTATCATAGAATTAAAATTTATATTTTTAGAATCTGCACTAAAACCTAATGCTTCAAGGATACTAGTATCAACTTGATTATATTTATCAACAACTAAAACCAATTCTTTTTCATTTTTTGGATAACTACCTGCTAATACATCATAGTATGATTTTAAATAGTCTGTTTTAAAACTATCACCTTTTGAAGGATATGTAGAGAATGCAGCGGCTGAAGTATTCATGCTTACTACTTTGCCATCTTGCTTTTTCAATATATTCATATTTACATTTCTTGTGTAAGAAATTCCATTAATTAAACTGGAATCTATTTTTTTGATGTAATCTACATATTCAGTTGAAATTGCATTAGCATGAACAGCAGCATCTTTACTTGAATCATATGGATAAATCATTGATTTATTAGGAAATTCAGTTTTTTCCTTGTCCTTGGATTTGGAAGATGGAGACATTCCAAGAGACATTGAATTCTGCTCAATACTTATTGGATAGTTGGAAAGAGAATCTTTTTCAAATTCATTTATTTGTTTATTAAATCCATTTGATAGAGATAAAACAAGGGCAACACCAATAATTCCTATACTGGATGCAAAGGCAGTAAGTGCTGTTCGCCATTTTTTAGTAACAATATTATTTCCAGATAGCTTAAGTGCTGTAAGGAAATTCATACTTGTTTTTTTAGGCTTATAATCGTTTGAGTTATTTTCTGATACAAATGGATTGGTATCGGAAACAATTTTACCATCGGAAAAACTTACAATTCTATCAGCATATTCTTCTGCTAATTCAGGATTATGAGTTACCATAATCACAAGTTTATCTTTTGCGATTTCTTTAATTAAATCCATTATTTGTTGGCTTGTTTGAGTATCTAGAGCCCCTGTTGGTTCATCAGCAAGAATAATTTCAGGATCATTTGCTAATGCACGAGCAATGGCAACACGTTGCATTTGTCCTCCAGATAATTGATTAGGCTTTTTATGTATATGATTACCTAAACCAACTTTCTCTAAAACGTAAGTGGCCTTTTGTCTTTTTTCTGATTTTGGTACCCCAGAAAGGGTCATACCCATTTCTACATTATCTACAATACTTAAATGTGGGATAAGATTATAACTTTGAAAGATAAATCCTACACTATTATTACGATATGTATCCCAATCAGATTCACCAAATTTTTTGGTGGATAAGCCATTAATAATCATATTTCCTGAATCATATTGGTCTAAGCCTCCAAGCATATTTAATAAAGTTGTTTTACCTGAACCGCTTGGACCTAAAATAGCAACAAATTCACTTTGTCTAAAGTCAATACTAACACCATCAAGTGCAGTTTGTTTAAATTCTCCTGTTGTATAAACTTTTTTTAAATCTTTTATTTGTAACATGTTTAATCTCCTTTCAATTTACTTTCATAGTATATATAAAGTTTTTAAACTGAATGTAAACTGGTGAGTTTATCCGATGACTACCCGCTCTAATACTCCCATCTTCTTCAAAGTGGGAGTAAAGAGCGGATACGTCCCTGGATAACGATTTCCCCTAAAGGATAACGACTTCTAAGGAGTAAAACTCCTAAGAATTCTGTTAATAAGCTTCAGAGGGAGTAAAAACTCCTTCTGAAGCCAAGAACTCTGTTTATATGCAGTTTATATTTATTTGATAAAGTTTTTAAGAAGAATAAAAATGTGTTATAATTTACAACCTATTAAAAAGGAGGCCTAGATAATGTTTAAAGTATTAGTAGTAGAAGATGACCCAGCTTTGCGCAAACTTTTTTGTACAGTACTTAATAAAAATGGATATAAATCCATTGAAGCTAAAGATGGAGACAGTGCATTAGATATATTATATAAAGAGTACATAGACTTAATTATTTCAGATATAATGATGCCGAATATGGATGGCTATACCCTCACAAAATTAATAAGAGAGTCAAATAATAATGTGCCTATATTAATGATTACTGCAAAAGAAACATTTTCTGATAAACAAGAAGGTTTTAGAGTAGGTACGGACGATTATATGGTGAAACCTATTGATGTAAATGAAATGATTTTACGTGTAGGTGCTTTGCTTAGACGATCCCAAATAATCAATGAACGAAGAATTGTAATAGGTGAAACAACATTCTTATATGACTTTCTAAGTGCTAAATATAATAATAAGGAGCTAGTATTACCCCAAAAAGAGTTTTATTTAATTTATAAACTTGTATCCACACCTAATAAGATTTTTACACGACAACAATTAATGGATGAAATATGGGGCATAGAATCTGAAACAGATCCAAGGACAGTTGATGTTCATATAAATAGATTACGAGAGCGGTTTAAATACAATAAAGACTTCAATATTATTACAATTAGAGGATTAGGTTATAAGGTGGTTAAACAGTGATGAATAATAAAATATCCGTTAAAATGGTAGTTGCTTTTTCTTTAATAGTTTTTTTTATTGTTACTTCGGCTGTTGTTATTAGTGGCTTAGTAGTGGTATTTCTTTCTCGTTTTAATGTATTTACTCAACCTAATCCTTTAATTTTATTAGGTTGGTTAGGTATTATCAGTATAATGGTAAGCACAGCGATTGCTCAAATTATAGGAAAAAAAGTACTATCCCCGATTTCTGATCTTAACAAAGCAACTAAAGAAGTTGCTAAGGGAAATTTTAATACTAGACTTTCAGAAAATAGCTGGACAGATGAAATAAGAGAAATGGCACATAGCTTTAATATAATGACTCATGAACTAGGTAATATTGAAACCTTAAGAGATGATTTCATTAGCAATGTTTCTCATGAATTTAAGACTCCTATTTCAGCTATTGAAGGCTATGCTACATTGCTACAAGATGATGAATTATCTGATGAAGAACGTAAGGAATATATTCATAAAATACTTATAAGTACAAAAAGATTATCTTCTCTTTCAGGGAATATTTTACAAATAACAGAACTTGAAAATCAAAAGATTTTACCTTTAGAACAAAAATATTGTTTAGATGAACAAATCAGACAAACTATTTTATTATTTGAATATCAGTGGACAAAAAAAAATATAACTTTAGATATTAATTTAGACAATATTACTTACATTGGAAGCAAAGAATTGTTAGCTCAAGTATGGCAAAATATTTTAGGGAATGCCATTAAATTTTCCCATCAGAATGGAACAATACAGGTAACATTAACACAAACAAATAAGGAAGTTTTAATTAAAATAAAAGATAATGGTATAGGCATGTCTGAGGAGGTTAAGGACCGAGTATTTGAAAAGTTTTATCAGGGAGATAGTTCACATTATTCAGAGGGGAATGGATTAGGTTTAGCACTTGTGAAAAGAATTATAGATATATGTGAAGGAACTATAGAAATCTCAAGCCATGAAGGAGTAGGTACAGACTTTATTGTCAAGCTTCCTAAGTAGAATATTTTATTAAAATAAAAATCATTAATAGCATATATATTGTTAACCTAAATAAAAAAATAATAAACCATTTTCTACAGATTTATAATGAAGCAAGAGTAAGATAGTTTTTAATATTTTTTAAAATTAGGTATTGATAATTTTTAACGTGTCTATTTTATTTTTCAAATATTACCCTTTGTCATAAGAAACTCCAGTAAGATAATCAATCTAATCTGTAAATTACCTAAGGATGTATTAATTAAAATAAAATTAATTTTAAGGAATTAAATTTTAAAAAAATGAGAATCATAAGAATAAATGTTAAATATAAAATAAATATTTATGAAAGATTCTAAATAAGGATACTAGGAATTATAGTTGTAGTAAAAGCCTTAGAAAAAATATTTTTAGTTTGGAGGTACTTTGAATGAATAAAGAAGTAAATATTGATTGGGGAAATCTGGGGTTTAATTATATAAATACAGATTTACGTTATACATCAAGATGGAAAGATGGAAAATGGGATGAAGGTCAATTAGTTGAAGATAATATGATTAGTATAAATGAATCTTCAACTGCTCTTCATTATGGGCAACAATGCTTTGAAGGATTAAAAGCTTATCGTACAAAAGATAATAAAATTCAACTTTTTAGACCAGATAGAAATGCAGAACGTATGCAAGATAGTTGTAAACGTATTTTAATGCCAGAAGTTCCAACTGAAAAATTTATAGACGCATGTATTAAAGTTGTTAAAGCAAATGAGCATTATGTGCCACCTTATGGTAGTGGAGCAACGTTGTATCTTAGACCTTTTGTAATAGGTGTTGGAGATAATATTGGTGTTAAGCCGGCAGCTGAATATATATTTTCTATATTCTGTATACCAGTAGGACCTTATTTTAAAGGTGGTATGGTGCCAGTAAACTTTACAGTATCAGATTATGATAGAGCAGCTCCATACGGAACCGGTGCAGTAAAGGTTGGTGGTAACTATGCTGGAAGTCTTTATCCACATGAATTAGCTGTGAAAAAAGGATTTGCAGATTGTATTTATCTCGATCCAGCTACTCACACCAAAATAGAAGAGGTTGGAGCAGCTAACTTTTTTGGAATAACAAAGGATAATAAATTTATTACCCCAAAATCTCCATCAATTCTTCCAAGTATAACTAAGTATTCCCTTCTTCATATTGCAAAAGAATATTTAAAGATGGAAGTTGAAGAAAGAGATGTTTTAATTGATAATTTAGATGAATTTAAAGAAGCTGGTGCTTGTGGAACTGCTGCAGTAATAACTCCAATTGGTGGAATAGAATATAAAGGAAAATTACATGTATTCCACAGTGAAACAGAAGTAGGACCTATAACCAAAAAACTTTACGATACACTTTATGGAATTCAATTTGGAGAGGTAGAGTCTCCACAAGGATGGATTGTAGAAGTTAAATAATAGGTTACAGAATTCCATAATTATAATTATTAATTTTGAATCTAATGTAATAATCATATCTGAGCCATCATTTATTAATAAGTTTACTTTTCTTATGGTAAATTTATTACAGCAAAGTGATGGCTTAGCTATTTCTATAATTAATTGTTATTATCCATGTAAAGTTTGCTTGACATGGGTTAAGAAATATACTAAAATAAAAATGTAAAGCGAGATTGACATTAGGAGGAAAATAAATGTGAAAAATAAGTTAGAAGAAATAAGAAAAGAACGAGGAATTAAACAGGAAGAGCTAGCAGATATTTTAGAGGTATCTCGTCAAACTATTAGTTCCTTGGAGAATGGGAGATATAATCCATCTATTATTTTAGCCTTCAAAATTGCAAGGTATTTTAATAAAAATATTGAAGATATATTTATTTATGAGGAGGAATAAATATGAAAAAGGAAAGATTAATATTTAGCATAAACAGTGTATTAGGAATTATTTTAATATTACTAGGAGTATCTGTATTTAAGAGTTCCGATCAAGGTACAATTAGAAAATTATGTTTGGCTATTGGTAGTGTATGTACTGCTTTTGGAATAGGTTCATTAATCCAAGAATTAATAGTTTCTACAGTTGAATGTGATGAAATAAAAAAGAAAAAAGATATTGAAGTAAAGGATGAACGTAATACTCAAATTAGAGAAAAATCCGCATACAGGGTATCTTACATTATGAATTATTTGCTTTGGTCCTATACGATTTTTTTAGGTGTTATGAAAGCTAAGTTGATTTTTATTATTCCTGCAGTAGCCTTAATTGTAATTCAGCTAATTCTTTTAATTTATTACTCCAATTATTATTCAAAAACAATGTAATAAGATAAATATAATATTTTATATATTGTATTTTGTTTATGTTTTATTAAATAGGAAAATTTAAAATGTAAATTAGGAATAGATATAAAAATTTTAAATTTTATTGTTAACCTAAATAAAAAATAAGTTGACGATAGTTTGTTCTTATAATATACTATTAATAATAAATTTTGAATACGAAATATAGTCTACACATTTAAATAGTATTTATAGGAGTGATATAAAATATGGCAAAAAAATTAGAAGTAAGAGATATGATATATTCAGCATTATTTGCAACTATTATAGGAGTTTCAAGTTACATTATTATTCCATTGCCCATAAGTCCAGTACCCATAACAGCTCAAAGTTTAGCAGTTATGTTAGCAGGATGTGTTTTAACTCCAATTCAAGCAGTTCTTAGTATGGTAACTTTTTTATTAATGGGAATTATAGGTATTCCAGTTTTTTCTGGAGGAAGATCAGGAATTGGTATTATTGTAGGGAAAACTGGAGGATATTTAATTGGATTTTTAATTGGAGCTATCATAATAAGTCTTTTAGTACGTAAAAATAAATCCTTATTTAATATGTTAATAGCTTGTTTTATTGGAGGAATTGTAGTAGTACATATTTTAGGTTCAGCATGGCTTGGAGAAGTTACTTCTATAGGAATAAAAAAAGCTTTTTTATTAGGGTCAGCACCTTTTATACCTGGGGATTTAATAAAAGCTGTTGTAGCAGTTTTTATTGGAAGGAAACTAAGTAAATCAATGAAAAGAATTGGAATACAATAAAGGCAATGAAAAAAACATAAAAAATATATAAAAATGTAAAGCTGCAAGAGTAGCTTTAAAAATTGAATACAATATAATTCTATAAGCTATTAAGTGCTGTGTATACTTAGTAGTTTTTTTATTGTAAAATATAAAACTCTATGGATTTATTAATAACATAATTATTAAGTTATAATATAATAATTTTATAGGGAATATAATGATTTAATAGATAATATATTTAGAGGTGTTTAATTTGGATAGATTCAGTTTTTTAAAAATAGAATGGCCTGAAATATATCAAGCTATATGTAATGCAGAAGAAAAATCAAAGAAAGATTCTAATACAACATTAATTAAATTAGCACAGACAGTAGAACTAATAACAAAATACATATTAAAGGAAAATCATATTGAAGCAAATACTGAATTATTGGATTCAATAAATTTATTAAAAGATTGTAACAAATTAAATTCTTATATGGTAGATTTATTTTATAAAATAATAGTTGTTTCCAATAAAGCTATTTATGAGGACTATTCTGATCAAATTATAGCGAAGTCATTTTTAGATAAAATGTTTGAAATATTGGTATGGTTTGCAATAGAGTATGGAAAAAGGGACTATAGAAAAGTTGATTTAAGTAATATGATACCAAAAGATAAGGATATGTTTAATAAATATATTAAAAGTAAATCATATAATGATACAGAAAAAAATATTGAAAATGAAACCATTATAAAACCATTTACTATAAACAATGAAGAATTTTTTAAAGAAGAAAATAACACTGATGTTAATAGATATGAGCAGGATGTATTTGAAACAAAGGAAGAGTTTTATAAAAGAATAAAGGACCATGAGATATTTAGTTTAGGTAGAATATTTATAGAAGAGTCTAATATTAATGAGACAGATAAGGTTGTTGCATTTCCATTTTCTATATATAAATCAATTCAAATTAAAATACCAATTATAGATATGTTATATATAGAAAAAGCTGAGTTTGAAAATTTATCCATTGAAGAAGAGAAGTATACTGTATTTTCAAAATTAGATATTATAGATGATAAAATTTGCATTGATATTAACAATATTTATATTGAAGTGAATAATAATAAATGCAAAGTTCATGCTGTAGTATTAGATATATCCTACTACGAAAGTTATGAAAAATATAGAAATATTATTTATTCTAAAAAACCTATTCCAATAGGGATGATTAAACTTAATAAAAATAAGTATGATATTAATAAAAACGAAATGCCTATTACAATCAACTATTATGATTGGATAAAAGAATATATTTTAAATACTAAGGCATATATAGAAATTGATAGATATGAGGCAAAAACTTTATGTAAAGAAAATTTATATTATATTTTAAATGGAAGATTAGACATTTTTAATAAAAAACTTTTAATAAGAGATTATTACATTCAATCCAAAAGTTTAGATAAAAATTTCAAAATAAAGCTTTATAATTCAGATCCAATGAATACATTAAGGTGTTTAGTAGATAAAGAAGAAATATTTGCTATGAATAGTATAGGTGAAATGTATTATAAGGAACAGAACTATAAAGAAGCAATGCATTGGTATAAAAAAGCATCAGATAAAGGTAATTCTACTTCTATGAACAATATAGGTTTCATGTACTATAAGGGAAAAGGAGTAGAACAAGATTATAAAAAGGCAATGGAGTGGTATAGCAAAGCATCACAGGCAGGGAATTTTACTGCTATGGGTAATATAGGATTTATGTATTATAATGGACAGGGAGTAAAACAAGATTATAAAGAAGCGATGTATTGGTATGAAAAATCCTATAAAGAAGGTAACTCTGGAGTTATGAGGAATATAGGAAGTATGTATTATGAGGGAAAAGGAGTAATAAAGGACTATAAAAAAGCAATGCAATGTTATAAAAAAGCATCACAGATAGATAATTTTAATTTTATAAAGAATATTAGTGATATGTATTATGTGGGGAAAAAGAGAGGAAATAAAAATTAGAGCAAGTATATTTTATTATTTTGTAATTGTAGAAATATATATAATAAAATTATACTTTGTTTTAACCTAGATAAAATTTTAAAGCTTAGAAATTGCCTTAAGTATATATGTTTTAAATTAAGTAAGAAAATTAAATAGATTATGGATTGGTTACTAAGTATTTTATTCTTAGTAGCCTATATTTTTATGCCATGACTATCTGCTGTGATACTCCTATTTCTTTAAAAATGGAATATAATTTAATTTTAGTTCCTAAATAGGTTTCATGGTAATCTGGGGAAATTATTATTTGAGGACATTTCTATAATAGTTTTTAATTTATAATAACAAATAAATGCTATTAAATCCTTTATAAGTAAGTTTAAAAAGAATTGTTATTTGGTATAATGTATATAAGATAATATTGTATTTAGTTGTTTTTGTGAATATAATTAGTATTAAATTAAAATATAAATTACGGGATAGGAGGATAAAAATGGGGAAAATAAAACAATCTAAATATAATATTAATGGTAAAACAATTATTATAAGACATGCAGAGGTCCAAGATGCTGAGCAGTTGATTAATGTTATTAAAAAAGTAAATCAAGAAACAGACTTTTTGTTAAAGGATCCGGATGAAGTTTGCTTAACTATTAAAGAAGAGAAAGAATTTATTCAAAGTCAAATAGATTCACAAGTAGATTTATTAATTGTACCAGAAGTTGATGGTAGAATAGTTGGAGTATGTAGCTTGAATGGAAATACCAATAAAAAAATAAGACATTCTGCTCAATTTGGACTAGCAGTTGAGAAAGAATATTGTGGGATGGGTATAGGTAAAAATTTAATGAAATCAGGAATTCAATGGGCAAAAGAAAATGGTATATTACGAATTACACTTGAAGTTGATATAAATAATTATAGAGCAATAAGCTTATATCTAAAATTGGGTTTTGAAATAGAAGGTACATTAAGAAATGACAAGATGCTATCAGATGGTTCTTATACAAGTGGTTATGTAATGGCATTGCTATTATAATAATTAAAATTTTGGCCAAAGTGTTATATATAATGGCTTTGAGGTGAAAAATGGGATAAGGAGGTGAAAAAATGAAACTAGAAAGTGGACAAAATAGAATAGTTAAAAGTAAACATTTAGGATATGGATTATTAAAAGGAGCAGTAGGTACTGGAAAAACTACTGCAGCTATATATAGAGGCATTTATTTAAAAAATCAATATTGTATGTATGATAAAGATAAAGTATTAATACTATCAAAACATGAAGAAAATTTAAATCATATTAAGAACATATATAATGATGCAGAAAAAACAGGAGTTCAATACATTACTTTATTTTCTTATATTGAGGACAAGTTATATTTTAGTGTTATATATAAAATTATAAACAAGTATTTTTGGGAGTACATAGAAAATAATAATCTACAATGTAAAATAGCAAGTGAAAAAGAAAAGCGAACTATAATTGAAGAATGTATAAATGATGTAAAAGCTGAATACAAAAATTTAAAATATATAGATATAAAATATAGTAAATTCTTTTTAGAAGAAATACAATGGATGAAAGATTGTATGTATTATGATTTAGAGGAATATAAAAATGCAGATAGAATAGGTAGAAAAACAAAAAAAGGTGAAGGTCCTCAAAGAATTATAAAAAACTCAAAAATTAGAGAAGCAATATTTAAAATTATGCTTTTATATAATAAAAAATTAAAGGATAAAAATTTGGTGGACTATAGTGATGTAGTATATATAGCATTAAAAGAAGCTTTTCAAAATAAAGAAAATACATTTAATCACATAATAGTAGATGAGGCACAAAATTTTACTAAACTAGAATTAAAATTTATAGAGGCTTTAGGAAGAAAAAATATATATTCAAGCATACTATTTGTTGCAGATAAAGAGAAAAGTTCAAATCCTAAAGGATGGATAACTAAGGGACGGAAATTAAATAATCTTCAATTAGGTTTTGAATTTAAAAGATTTAATTTAAATAAAAAAATATCTATGGATATTAAAGATATAGATGATTACAAAATTACAAAAAAAGTTTCAAACAGTTTTATGGATAAGTTTGAATATGTAGATATAAAGCATAGAAGATCTTATGAATTTTTCAGAGATCTAGGTAGTAATGAAGAAATAATTGTGGAAGATCAAGGTGGTAAAGAAGAGTATAAAGAGGATGAATTAGCAAAACTACCAGTATTTAATGATATAGCAGCAGGAGAGCCTATACTTATGAATCCTTGTGTAGAAGGAGAATTTAATATACCTAAATATTGGGTAAGGGGTATTAAAGATTGCTTCATATTAAAGGTAAAAGGTGATAGTATGATAGGTGCTAACATAGAAGATGGGGATCATGTGGTAATAAAGAGGCAACAAATGGCTGAAAATAAAGATATAGTAGCAGTTAACTTAGAGGGCAGTGCAACCCTTAAAAGGTTATTAATAAAAAAATCTGGAGCAGTACTTATGCCAGAAAATAAAAAATATAAACCTATAGAAATACTAGAAGAGGGAGCAAGCATCATAGGAGTAGCAGTGGGAATAATAAAAGGGAAATAGCAATATATAATTTATTTATGTATTTTGTATGTAATATTCCAATTGAAATTTGTAAACTTTAATACAAAAATTATTAAGTATAAGAATAACTTCATAAGTTTATTAAACTGTTTTGTATTTGTTATAATAAATACAAAACAGTTTTTCTATTACAAATATCTTTTAAATGAAAATATAAAAATCAAATGATTGCTAAATATAACTAAATAGTTTTACATGAAGAATAAGCATTTGAAAAGTGCTAAATATTTTTTACATAAGTATTAGAATGGAGAAGTAAATATGAAGGAAAAAAATAAAATTGTATTAATAACAGGTGGCGTAAGAAGCGGTAAAAGTGAATTTGCAGAAAGCTTACTTGAAAATGAGGAAAGTGTTTTGTACATAGCTACGGCAAAGATTACAGATAAGGAAATGGAACATAGGGTAGAAAAACATAAGAAAAGAAGAAATAGTGCATGGAGAACCTATGAAGGATATAAGGATTTAGGAAAAATAATAAAACATTATAATGAGAAAAACATTTTATTAGATTGTGTAACTGTAATGACAACAAACCTAATGTTTCATAAAGAAATAGATTATGAAAATATTAAAGAGGAAGAGTTAGATAGGATTTTGGAAAGTATTAAAAAAGAATTTTACGATTTAATAATATCAGTAAATGAAGAAAAAAAAGATATAATATTAGTTACTAATGAGGTGGGTTATAGTATTGTGCCAGCTTATAAATTAGGTAGAATATTTAGAGATTTTCAAGGTATTATAAATAAATTTATAGCCTCTTTAAGTGATGAGGTTTATTTAGTAACCTGCGGAATACCATTAAAAATAAAATAAAAATGTTCCCCCAAGGGATATGAACAAAATATATCTTTACTTATAATAGATAATATGGTATTATTTACCATGGATAGGGGGAATTGTTATGAGAATTAAAAAAATATGCAAATTGATTCTTGGACTAACTTTGAACTTGTCATTAATAGCTAGTGTGCCATCAGTATCTTATGCTAAGGAGAAAGATACTAAGGAGGTACAGGTATATACTGAAACTACAGATAAGTTTAGTAAGAATGTTTTTGAAGAAGTGTTTACAAATGAAGATACGAAATTTTTAAGAGAGTCTTTAAAGGCTGAAATAAAGTATTTAGAAGATTCTGTTGAAGTGAAAATTAGAACTAGAATTCAACCATCTACTGAGAAAGGACTTACTTTGTATGCCGATGGTAATCCAGTAGAAGTTAGTTCAAAAGGAACTATAATAATACCTAAAAATACTAAATTAATTTCTAAATTAAATAAACAGTCAAACCATAGTAATATGAAGGCTAAAAACATGAGTGCAGTTAATGGAGAAAATAGAGCTATAGTATCAGACAATTTTTTTACAACAGATATTAAACAAACAAGTTCAAATAAATCAGAATCTGTCTTTAGAGTTAGTTCTGGAGAACTTCTGGAGAAAATGGATCAGTTAGAAGATTCATGTGGTAAGGATCTTCATAATGCTAGATCTTTAAAAGCTAGTGCTAGAAAAGGCTATGGAGATAAATATTATACTGGAGATACAGTTCATTGTAATAGATTTAATGGACAACTTACAGATGATGTACATTATAACTGGAGAACTGGAAGTGCTGCTGACAAAGCTAAAGCCGTAAGGAATTTTTATGCAAGTGATTGTCATATAGCATTAGTTCAAGCAGGAAGTGGATGTACAAGCAAAGGCTCTTGTCAGTGTAATACAACAAAAAGGGCAGCTTATTGTTCAAGCTTTACAAGAGATGAAAATTCACTAAGAAATTGCCCTTACACATATCATAAACATACAGGATTAGTAATTCCAAGATAGTGTTTATAATGAAAAAGACTAATAAAATTATTTTTATTGTATTCATTGTTATATTTATAGGCTTGTCATATAGACATTTTACTAACACAGATAAAGCTAGAATGGAAATTTCATCATTATCAAGCATAGATGTTTTTAAGTTTAATAGCTTTTCTAAATTTAGTAATGATAAGATAGGTGTAATTTATGATGAAGAAAAATTATCAAAGTTTAAAGTGATTATGAATTCACTAGATACATCAGAGGGAATTAAAAAAATAGAAGTTCCTAAAGATGCTAATATAGAATCATTTAAATATTCTTATCATATACAACCTAACCTAAAATATGTTGAAGACAATAATGTGTATGATGGTTACTTTCTTTTGTACATTTTGGTAGGTGATTCAGAAGGGAAATCATACATAATTTTTTCTGGAACAGAATTGAGTTATGTTCTTGATAAAAACAATACAAATATTTTAAAAGAAATATTTTTAAATGTAAAAAAACAACAATAAATTAAGGCAAATCCAATTTGAAGCTTTTAAGATCTATCTTCATAATTTGGGTTTGCCTTTTTTACACAAACATGATATTGAAATATATGTTAAGTGATATATTAGAGAAACGATTTATAGATTTAAAAAAGTTTTACATTTATTCTTTTATATTATCACAATAAACATTAATAGCTTCTCTTAAAAATTTAGAAAGACCAACTTTATATTTATCTATATTGGATGTAAATCTTTCATCATTAATATAAAGATCTCCAAGACCTCTAAATATTTCAGGAGTACAGTTATAAAAGTTTTTAGAAATATGATTTCTAAAATCATGAACAGCTTCTTGAACTTCTTTATGCCCTGGATCTCTATCCATAAGATTTACTAGTTTTTTATAAATTTCATCCCAATCTTTCATTATATTATTCCAATCTTCTTTTGTATATTTAGAGGTTTTTTCATTACTTTCTTTATAAGCAGAGGTGTTTCCATATTTCTCTTTTACTTCCTTTGAATATTTCTTTTGATGTTCTTCTATTTTAGTCATATCAAATGCTCCAAGCACTTCTTTTTTATCCATTTTTATTCCTCCTTCAATACAATCTATGGTTTTATCCACAGATTGTATAATTTTTTCAAGTCTTATCTTTTTTTCTAAAAGTAACTGCCTATGAGTTTTTAAAGCTTCTTTTCTATTAAAATTTGGACTGTCCAAAATGATTTTTATTTCTTGTAGGTGAAAATTAAGTTCTTTAAAAAATAGAATTTGTTGCAATCTATCAAGATTTTCATCTGAATAAAGTCTATAACCTGCAGTATTTATAGACTCTGGTTTAAGTAAACCTATTTTGTCATAATGATGAAGCATACGTACACTTATGCCGGCCATGTCAGCAACTTCTTTTACTTTATAATGCAATGTTTATCACCTCTATTTTTATAATAAGCTATAACACAGTGTTAGGGTCAATGGTTATTTGAAATTTTTATAATTAATTTTTAAGTGTTATATAAATAAAATTTAGTAATTCATTTATTATAATTTACCAGAAAATAAATAATATAAAAAAGTGTAAAGGTAACAAATAAGAAAGTGTTGCTTTTACCATTATATAGATAAAATCTAAGAATATTTTAACTATAACATATTAAAAAAATTTTGTTATTAAGTTTATTGATAAATTTCTTTTGGTGTTAATATAATAATGTAGGAGATATTAAGTATAAATAAATATAATAATAAGAAATGTATGTATAAATAATTGTTTGTTGACAATAAGATATATTTGTTATAACCTTAAATATGGTAATTTAATAAAAAAATTTAGGTGCCTTTACATAAAAGGTGAAAAGGGAATGTGGTAAAATCCACAGCAGCCCCCGCTACTGTAATTGAGGACAAATCTTTAATAAACCACTCTTTATAAAGGGGAAGGGAAAGATGAGGAAGAATCATGAGCCAGGAGACCTGCCTAGATTTTTATTAGGTAAACTTTCGGAGGGAAAGATAACTGTGCAAAAGGAATATAATATAGGTGAACTATGCCTATTTTTAACTATGCATTGGCTATAAACTCTAAAGTTTATAGCCAATTTTTATATTAAAAAATAAATTGAAATTGGAGAGAATTTTATGGCTAAAATAATGATTCAGGGAACAGCATCTTCTGTAGGAAAAAGTCTTATAGTGGCTGCCCTTTGTAGAATATTTAAGCAGGATGGATATAGTGTTTGCCCTTTTAAATCACAAAACATGTCTTTAAATTCTTATATAACTTTAGATGGAAAAGAAATGGGAAGAGCTCAAGTACTTCAAGCCTATGCAGCTGGTTTAGAGCCAGAGGTTTATATGAATCCTATACTTTTAAAGCCTACTTCAGATAAAAAATGTCAAATAATAGTTAATGGTAAAGTGTACGGAAATAGTACAGCTATGGGATATCATAATTTAAAATTAAAGTTTAAAGATATGCTAAAAGAGCATTTTAATAAATTAGAAGAAGATTTTGATATAGTTGTTATGGAGGGGGCTGGAAGCCCTGCAGAAATAAATTTAAGAGATAGAGATATAGTAAACATGGGTATGGCAGAACTTATAGATGCACCTGTACTTTTAGTTGGAGATATAGATAAAGGAGGAGTTTTTGCATCCTTAGCAGGAACTATGCTTCTTTTAAAAGAGGGAGAAAAGGAAAGAGTAAAAGGAACCATAATAAACAAGTTTAGAGGAGATGTAGAAATACTAAAACCAGGTTTAGATATGCTAGAGGATATAGTACATATACCTTGTTTAGGGGTAGTCCCTTACACTAGATTACAGTTAGAGGATGAGGATGGAGCAGTAGAATTTAATAAAAAAGCCTATGCACCAATTGATATAGCAGCAATAAAGATGCCTCATATATCAAACTTTACAGATTTAGATGCTTTAAAATCAGAAGAGGATGTATCTATAAGATTTATAACTTCAAAAGAGGAATTTAAAGAGCCGGATCTATTAATAATACCAGGGAGTAAAAATACCATAGAGGATTTACTTTATTTAAGACAATGTGGATTAGAAGAACGTATAAAAGAATATAGTAGAGAGGGCAAAATAATAGGTATCTGTGGAGGATATCAAGTATTAGGTAGTAAAATTAAAGATCCATACAAAGTGGAGACAGATTTAGGAGAGATTGATGGATTAAATCTTTTAGATATGGAAACTATTTTTGAAGAGGAAAAGGTTACAACACGGGTTTCTGCAAGACTTTTAGATGAAGAGACTGAAAATGCTGTTTATGGTTATGAAATACATATGGGAATAAGTAAATATGGTAAAAATGTTACTCCATTATTTAAAATCTATGATAAAAATGGAGAAAAAGTAGATTACTTTGATGGAGCAATAAATAGAAAAGGAAACATAATGGGGACCTATATCCATGGGATTTTTGATGGAGTAGCTTTTAGAGAAAAAATAACAAATGAATTAAGAGTTAAAAAAGGTTTAAACAAGAAGAAATCACAAGTATATGAACATATGAGAGAAAAAGAACTAGATAAGCTTGCAGATATAGTACGACAAAGCTTAGACATGGAAAAAATTTATTCCATTATAGGCATTAAGTAATTTTTAGCTCTAGAAAGATAGTTTTATTACTATAAATCTTATGGAAATATTTCTTAGAAGATTTACTCTTTAGTAGTAAGATTATTGAAAGATTTGATTATTAGTATTAGATTTTTTACAAGTTTCACTTGCTATAAGAATTTCTTATGCTCTAGCAAAAGGAGTTATTTAGTGGAGTAGTCCCTTTTATATAAGACTAAATGTTAGGGATTTTAGACATATGATAAAAAAAGTAAGAATGTAAGGATGATAATGAGATGTATTTAAATGTAACTGCAAATTTTGTAGATATAATTATAGCGGTTTTTATAGATTGGATTATTGGAGATCCTCATTGGTTTCCCCATCCAGTTATATACATAGGGAGGCTTATTAATTTTTTAGAAAAAAAATTTAGAGCTAAAGTGAAAAATGAGGAAAATTTAAAGCTCTATGGTGAAATAATTGTAGCGATAGTGTGTTTTGCTAGTTTTTTAATTCCATTTATGATTTTGCAAGCTTTTAAATTTAATTTTTATATTTATCACGGGCTAAATATTTTAATAATATGGACAACTTTAGCAGCTAAATGTCTCCATGAAGAAGCTATAAAGATATATCATGCTTTATATAAAGAAAATATAGAGGATGCAAGATTAAAACTTTCTTATATAGTAGGAAGAGAAACAAAAGATTTAATTGAAAATGAAATAATAAGAGCAGATGTAGAAACCGTAGCAGAAAATGCATCCGATGGTATAATAGCACCACTTTTTTATGCAATAATTGGTGGAGCACCTTTAGCTATGATGTATAAAGGAATAAATACTATGGATTCTATGCTTGGATATTTAAATGATGAATATAAATATATAGGATTTTTCCCAGCTAAGGTAGATGATGTTTTTAATTTTGTACCAGCAAGATTAACAGGAATATTAATGTGTATATCAGCGCCAATAGTAGGGGGCAATCCATTTAAAAGTTTTAAAATAATGATAAGAGATAGAAAAAATCATAAAAGTCCTAATTGTGCCTATCCAGAAGGAGCTACAGCAGCAGCCTTAAAGATACAATTAGGAGGAACAAATGTATATTTTGGGCAAGTGGTAGAAAAACCTACTATAGGAGATGAAATAAAGGAATTAGCACCAATACACATAAAGGAAAGCATAAAACTTATGTATGCTAGTGAAGCGTTAATGATAGTAATGTGTGTTATAATTTTTAAACTTTTTTAAACTATATAGCTAGCTTTTTATCTTGAAAATTAATGATAAGCAATAATTAATTTAATTATAGGGACAGTTCTTTAATTTTGGTAATTAAATTAAAGTGAAAAGCAGGTAATTGATAGGGAAACTTTAGAAGTTAAAAATCTATATAAATTTTTTAGAAGTTTTTAATGTAATGAAAAATTATAACCTTAATTCTTAATTCGTAATTGTTTAAAAAAGGTGGTATTTATATGCATGGTGGAGATATTTATACAGAAGGAATTTTAAAAGGAAAAGAACTTATAGATTTTAGTTCTAATATAAATCCTCTAGGGTTGCCAGACAGTTTTAAAGATAATTTACAGGAAGCCCTAAATTGGGTACAAATTTATCCAGATATTCAGTATAGAAATTTAAAAAGAAATTTAATAGACTATTTAAGCTTTTTTCTAGATTATTTTTATAAAGAAAAAGTAGGCAAACTTAACATAAAAGAAGAAAACTTGGTTTTAGGCAATGGTGCCGTAGAAATAATAGATTTAGCTATAAGTAATTTGAAAAGCATATCTATTTTAGTGCCTTCCTTTGTTGAATATGAATTATGTGCGAAAAAATGGAATGTACAAATAGATTATTGTAATTTAAATGAAGATATGACATATAACTATGAAAATATAAAAAAATCCTTAGAAAAAACAGAAGGAATAATATTGGGAAATCCTAATAATCCTAATGGATCAGTAATAGATAAAGATAAGTTTATATACATATTAGATTATTGCGAAAAAAATAATAAAATTGTAATTTTAGATGAAGCTTTTATAGAGTTTACAGGAAAGAATTCCTTTAGTTTTTTAAACTTATGTGAAAGATACAAGTGTATTTTTATAATAAGAGCTCTAACTAAGTTTTTTTCTATGCCAGGCATAAGATTTGGCTATGGGATAAGTTTTAATAATGAATTTTTAAATAAAATAAGAGAAAAACAAAATCCTTGGAATATAAATTGTTTTGCAGAAATTGCAGTTAAATATGTTTTAAAGGATGAAGAGTTCATAGAAAAATCCATAAATTATATAGAAAAAGAAAAAATATTTATCTATGAAAATCTAAAAAAATGTGATTTGTTTCAAGATGTATACAGCACATATAGTAATTTTATACTTTGTAAGTTAAAGGATATTACAGGAGAACAGCTTAAACAAAGACTTTTAGATAAAGGATTTGTTTTAAGAATTTGTAAGGACTTTAAAACTTTAAATAATGATTATGTAAGATTTGCAATAAAAACTAGAGAGCTTAATCAGGCTTTAGTAAATATTTTAAAGGAAATAAAGTAAAAGAAAATTCCCTTTAAAGTGAAGAATTATTTCATAAAATGAATAGTTGGTTTTAAATATAAGAATAATTATATGAAATATATAGCTGTTTTTAAAGCAAAGAATAATTTTATAAAAAAGATACATATTTTTAAAGCTTAAGAATTTTAAGAGTTCTCAGTTTCATAGAAGAGGGAGTATTGGCAATGAGAAAAATAGATAACTATATTTTAAATATTATAAAAATATTATAGTTTAATTAATAAAAAATAGGAGGGGGAAAAATGAAGAAGAAGTATTTATTTTTATTAACGACCGCACTTGTACTAGCTTTATCACAAAGTGCATATGCCATGCATATTGCAGAGGGATTTTTACCACCTAAGTGGGCAGCACTATATTTTGTTTTAAGTGCACCCTTTATAGTAATAGGTGTAAAACACATAAGACAAAAAACTAAAAAGAATAAGGATTTAAAGATGTTATTAGCAGTTGTTGCAGCTTATGCATTTATACTATCTGCTATGAAAATACCATCAGTTACAGGTAGTTGCTCACATCCAACAGGAACAGGTCTTGGAGCCATAATATTTGGACCCTTTGTAGCATCAGTGGTTGGAGTAATAGTGCTTTTGTTTCAAGCCATATTACTAGCTCATGGTGGAATAACAACTCTTGGAGCTAATACTTTTTCTATGGGAATAGTAGGACCCATAGTATCTTATTTAATATATAAAGGATTAAAAAATAAAAATCAAAAATTAGCTGTGTTTTTGGCAGCAAGCTTAGGAGATTTAGCTACATATACTGTTACATCATTGCAGTTAGCACTATCTTTCCCAGCAAAAACAGGGGGAGTTATGGCAGCCTTCGCTAAATTTGCTACCATATTTTCTCTAACTCAAATACCACTAGCTATTATAGAAGGCTTAATAACTATAATGATTTTTGAGTTTATGATGAAATACTCAAAAGAAGAATTAAAAACTTTAAGTGAGGTATAGTATATGAAAAAACAAAATATTATTATAACTATAGTATCTGTAGTAGTTATACTTGCTTCTTTATTTATAGGAGGAGCAAGAGGTGGAGAATTTGCAGGAGCTGATGACCAAGCAGAAGGTATTATAGAAGAAATGAATAAAGATTATGAGCCTTGGTTTGAAAGTATTTGGGAACCACCATCAGGAGAAATAGAAAGTTTATTATTTGCATCACAAGCAGCATTAGGAGCTGGAGTTATAGGATATTATATAGGTAAAAAGAAGAATGCTAAGAACAATAATGCTTCTGTCAAGAACCAGTAAGCTTTCTAATATACATCCTTTAGAAAAGGCAGTTTTGAGTATAATCCCAATTGTAATTTTGGGATTTACTCAAAACTACATAATTGTTTTTTGCAATATTTTATTTTTCCTATTTATAAATATCATTTCTAAAAATAATAAAAAAATATTTACAAAAATAACTCTAGAGGTAACAGTTTTTGCAGCCATATCTTCTATAACTTTTGTTTTTGATTATGGAATTGTATACACATTAACTCTCATACTTAAAAGTGTAAGTGCAGGCTTATGTCTTTCATTTTTTTCACTTACCACACCTATAGATGATATGCTTTATTGCCTGGGCAAAAAAGAATATTTTAAAGATATCTGTGATATTGCCAAGGGAATGGAAAGATTTTTGGTAGTCATAAATGATGAATATAATATTTTATATAGTTCTATAAAATCTAGAGGTGGATTTGACAGCTTTAAACTTAAAATTAGAAATACAGGAAAAATGGCAGCTCTTCTTTTTATAAATACATTAAGTAGATGGAAAATAATAAAAGAAGGATTAGACAGTAGAGGATATGTAGGATATATGCCTTATTTAGAGAGAGAATTTGATTTTTCTTATATAAGATTTTTTAGTATACTCACCTATATTATTTTAATACTATTATTAGTAATATTTTTAAAATAAAAACAACAATTTAAGAATTGTAAAAGATTGGAAGTTGATTATATAAATTTAAATAGTTAGAACCCAATTGACATAAATAATAAGGCTTGTTATTTAAAAACTATTTAGAAAGATTAAGTCTTCGTTCGTTAAAGGCTACTTATATAAATAATGAAGGTTTTTGATTTATAAATCTAGTAAATTATTAAAATAATAAAAATTAATAGTATATAAGTAAAAAGTTATGTTGTATATAAAAACATAATATTTTTAATTATATTTATAGAAGTATATAATTAGAATTAAGGAAAAACAATGGTTTAAGATTACTATAAATACTTTATATTATGATTCTTTAGTATATTAAATTTAAATTATAGAAGATGAAATTTTGGAGTGGATAAATTTGCAGGAAAAATATAATTTTATTGCTTTAAAGTCTAGAAGAATAAGAATATTAATAGTAGGAGGGGGAAGGGCAGCTTTTATAAAAGGGAAAGCTTTTTTAGATAGAGAATGTAGTTTATATATACTAGCTCCTAAGTTTTCAAAGGATGTATTAAATTTAAAAACATATAACAATGTAGAATTTATAAAAAATAATTATGATAAAAAATACATATTAGATAAGCATTTAGTTGTTATAGCTACAGAAGATGAAGAAGTAAATAATGAAATAAGAAATAATTGTGACGAATTGAGTAAACTATACATAGATTGTTCTGATAAAGATAAAAGCCTATGTTTTAACAGTTTTCAAAGGGAAAGTAAAACTATGGTGTTAGCTTTAAATAACAAAATAGGTTGTCCAAAAGCTACTTCTTTTATAGGAGAAAAAATAAAAAGAGACTTAGAAAAATATGATAATTATATAGAATATGTAACATATATAAGAAGCATCACAAAAAATAATCCTATGAAAGATGAGATTATAGATTTTATCTGCAGCAATGATTTTCACTTCTTTTTTGAAAAAGGGTATGGTAATCTAATCTTATCAATGTTTTATGGAGGTATGGATTTTGAATTTTGTAATAGCCACAAGAAGAAGTAAGCTTGCTCAGGTGCAAACAGAAATAATAATAGATTCGTTAAATAAAAAGCATGATATAGAATGTGAAAAATTATTGATAGAAACTATAGGAGATAAAATATTAGAAGTATCTTTAGATAAGATAGGTGGAAAAGGGCTATTTGTTAAAGACATAGAAGTAGCTATGTTAGAACAAAGGGCAGATGCAGCAGTACATAGCATGAAGGATGTACCTTATGAAATGCCTAAGGGATTTGAAATAATAGCTATTCCTGAAAGAGAAGATGTAAGAGATGCCTTTATATCCTTAGATAATATAAAATTTAAGGATTTAAGAGAAGGTGCTAAAATCGGTACAAGTAGTAGGAGAAGAGCAGCCCAGTTAAAGCTTCTACGTCCAGATTTAGATATTGTTCCTATAAGAGGAAATGTTCAAACTAGGATAGAGAAGATAAAAAAAGAAAATCTAGATGGAATAATATTAGCAGTAGCAGGTCTTAAAAGGGTAAATTTAGATCATTTAATTACAGACTATTTTGATACAAAAGAAATGGTACCCGCAATTGGACAAGGTGCCTTAGGCATAGAAGTTATGGAGGAGCATCCTAAAAAGGAGTTATTTAAAGATTTAGATCATTATAATTCAAAAATATGTGTTTTGGCAGAAAGAGCTTTTATGAGGGAACTAGATGGAGATTGCCATTCAACTATAGGAGCCTATGCATCTATAAAAGATAATATAATGCATATAATAGGCATATTTGAAAGAAAAAATAAAATTATTAAAAAAGAAATTACAGGAACTAAAGATCAGTATGAAAAATTAGGTATAGCCTTAGCAGAACATATATTAAAGGACTAAAAGTAGGCATTTTCATAGATTAGATAAGATATGTTCATTAAGTTATTCTTATACTAAAGTAAAGTTTGTTTATAGGAATTTTATAAAAGCTTATAAAGAGGATTATCAGTTACTATGCGAAGTATAGGAATTATAAATTTAGTATGAATAGTTATGTTTGATTAAGATATAAGGTAATTATTATGATTATAAATTAATAATACTCACTTTAATAGAATATGCGAGTATTATAAGTGGGATTAGTGGGAAAAAGTAATTTTAAATAAAAAGGTATCCCGCACTTTTATGTTTAGGAGGAAAATATGAGTAAGGTATATTTAATTGGTGCAGGGCCAGGGGATGAAGAATTAATAACTTTAAAAGCTATAAGAGCCCTAAAAAAATGTACTGCAGTTATGTATGATAGATTAGCAAATGGAGAATTGTTAAAATATTTAGCACCAAGTTGTGAAATTTATTATTGTGGAAAAGAACCGGGCTGTCATTATAAAAGTCAGGATGAAATAAATAAAATGCTAGTTAAGTTAGCAAAAGAAGGTCATATTGTAGGAAGAATAAAAGGTGGAGATCCCTATGTATTTGGAAGAGGGGGAGAAGAAGCCTTAGATATTTTAGAAGAAAATATAGAATTTGAAGTTATACCAGGAGTAACTTCTCCAGTGTCTGTACTAAATTATGCAGGAATTCCTATAACCCATAGAGGAATATCAAGGGGATTTCATATTTTTACAGCTATGACTAAGGATAAATTAGATATAGATTGGAAATCTGTGGCTAATATAGGAGGAACTTTAGTATTTTTAATGGGTCTTGGAAGATTAGAATTAATAACTAAAGGTCTTATAGAAAATGGAATGGACAAAGAAAGTAAGATAGCAGTAGTTATGAAAGGCACTACCTCAAAGCAAAAAAAAGTTATAGGCAACTTAGAAAATATAGTAGAAAAAGTAAAAGAAGCTAAACTAGAGTCACCAGTAATAATAGTAGTAGGAGAAGTAGTTAGTTTTTCAGATAAATTAAATTGGTATGAAAAAAAGCCTTTATTTGGAAGAAATATATGCATAACCCGTACAAAAGAGCAAGCTAAGGAATTAAAAGTTCAACTTTTAGATTTAGGGGCTGAAGTTACAGAAATAAATTCCATAGAAATAAAAAATACAGAGGATAATTTAAAGTCTTATTTAAGTAAATTAAAAGAATATGATTATATAGCTTTAACCAGTGTAAATGCAGTTAAAATATTATTTGATTATTTGATTAGAGAAAATATAGATATTAGAAATATTAATGCTAAATTTGCAGCTATAGGACCAGCCACCAGTGAGGCAATAAGGATGAGAGGAATAATGCCAAGCGTTAAGTCAAAGCATTTTGTAGCAGAAAGTCTTTTTGAAGAAATGAGAAAGCATATACAAAAAGGAGATAAGATACTTGTGCCTCGTTCAAAAGATGCAAGACCCTTTCTTGTGGATGCATTAAGAAAAGAAGGTTGCATTGTAGATGAAGTACATATATATGAAACTTTATGTGGACAATGTACATACACTGAAAGATTTGAAAATGCAGACACAGTATTATTCACAAGTCCATCTACTGTTAGAAATATGATTTCCATGGTGGACATAGATAGTATAAAAGAAAAAGATATTATAGCAATAGGTCCTATTACAGCCAAAGAATTAGATAAAAATAATATAAAATGCAGTATTTGTGATGAATATTCTATAAATGGCATAATAGATAAACTTTTAGACCTTAACTAGATGTTATAAATCTATAAAATCTTTATAGTTTATATATAAATAAATTCAATTTAATTAGCTTAGGCTAGATATTAAAAGGAGACGAGAGTTATGTTTAGAAGACACAGAAGATTAAGAGAAAATGAAGCAATAAGAGCTATGGTAAGAGAAACAGTGATTAGAGAAGAAGATTTTATATACCCAATGTTTGTAGTAGAAGGAAAAAATATTAAAGAAGAAATATCTTCATTACCAGGAAATTATCATTATTCTATAGATAGATTAGAGGAATTAGTAGAGGAAGTAAAAAAATCAGGCATAAAAGGTATAATGATATTTGGAGTACCAGATCATAAAGACGAATGTGGTTCTGCAGCTTTTGATGACAATGGAATAGTTCAAAAGGGTATAAGAAGATTAAAAGAATTAATGCCAGAATTATATATAGTTGCAGATGTATGTATGTGCCAATATACAAGTCATGGACATTGTGGAATAATTCATGGTCATAATGTGGACAATGATGAATCATTAAAATATTTAGCGAAAATATCTTTATCCTATGCAAAAGCTGGAGCAGATATGATAGCCCCTTCAGATATGATGGATGGAAGAGTTTATGCTATAAGAAAAATATTAGATGAAAATAATTTTAAACATGTAGGTATAATGGCTTATAGTGCAAAATATTGTTCAGCTTTCTATGGCCCTTTTAGAGAAGCAGCTAATTCAGCACCACAATTTGGAGACAGAAAAACTTATCAAATGGATCCAGCAAACGGAAGAGAAGCAATGCTTGAAATAGAAGATGATATAAATGAAGGTGCAGATATAGTAATGGTAAAACCAGCTTTACCATACTTAGATGTTATAAGAATGGCAAAGGATAGATTTGAATTTCCGTTAGCAGCTTACAATGTAAGTGGAGAATATGCCATGGTAAAAGCAGCAGCTAAACAAGGATTAATAGATGAAAGAAGAGTAGCTCTAGAAATGCTAACATCAATAAAAAGAGCAGGAGCGGATATAATAATAACTTATTATGCATTCGAAGCAAGTGCTTGGCTAAAAGAAGACAGAAAATAGTACATAGAAGCTGTCGTAAAATGAGTAATTAGTTTGCAATAGAGAATAAGTAGATAGTTTGCAATGGGTGAAATTTTTTCATGAAATGAAAAAATTTCACTCTGTACTCTGAATCAAAGGGGTGTTTTTATGAGAAGTATAATAATATCTTCCAATAGTAGTGGTGGAGGAAAAACCACAGTAACTTTAGGTCTTATGAAGGCTTTAATTAAAAAAGGTTATAAAGTTCAAGGCTATAAAGTTGGTCCTGATTATATAGATCCTGCCTTTCATTCTTATGTAACAGAAAACAGTTCTAGAAATTTAGATTTGTTTTTAATGGGAGAGGATGGAGTTAAAGCATCCTATAGTAGGGGAAAAGGTGATTTAGGAGTAATAGAAGGGGTAATGGGATTATATGATGGTAAAGGAATAGATACAGAATACTCTACAGCACATCTATCAAAGGTTTTAAATTTACCAGTGGTTTTAGTATTAACTCCAAAGGCTCAAAGTGCTACCTTATGCGCGGAAATTATGGGAATATTAAATTATGAAAAGATAAATATAGTTGGAGTAATTTTTAATAAAGTAAGTGAAATCTATTATAAATTGCTTAAGAGATTAGTTGAAGAAAATTGTGGATTAAAGGTCTTTGGATATGTACCAAAGGAAGAAAAATTAGAATTAAAAAGTAGACATTTAGGTCTTATACAAAGTAGTGAAATAAAAGATTTAGAAGAAAAAATAGATATATGTAGTGAATTAATTTTAAAATATGTAGATATAGAAAATTTAATAAATCACTTTGAAAAAACAGAAAAATATAAAGATAATTTTTACTTAGAAAACAAAAATCTAAATATAGGCATACCTTATGATAAAGCTTTTAGTTTTTATTATAAAGAGAACATAGAACTATTAGAAAATATAGGTAACATAAAATATTTTAGTCCTATGAAGGATGAAAAATTGCCAGAGTATTTAGATTTTTTATATATAGGTGGTGGATACCCAGAAGTTTTTATAAAGGAATTAAGAGAAAACAAATCTATGCTAAGTAGTATAAATAAAGCATTAAATAATGGACTACCATGTTATGCAGAATGTGGAGGACTTATGTATTTAACAGAGGGCATAGAAGATTTAGAGGAAAATTATAAAAAGACTGTAGGATTTTTTAAAGGTAAATGTCATATGACTAAAAGGCTTCAGAACTTCGGGTATGCTGAAATAGAAGTGGGAAAAGAAAATAAAATATTACCTAAAGGGCTAAAAATTAATTGCCATGAATTTCATAAATCCTATGTGGATTTAAAAGAGGATAAAATATATGAGCTTACTAAAAATCTCTATGATGATTCCACAAAAAAATGGAGCTGTGGATATATAAAAAATAATACATTGGCAGCATATGCTCATGTACATTTCTTCGGAAATGTGGACTTTATAAAAAATTTATTCAACAGATAAAAATTTTAAAATATGAAGTCTTAGAATATATCACGATTAAATTATAATATATTCTAAATTGAGTTTTACTTAACTTAGGAGAATAATAATTTGATGGAGGAATTGATATGGACAAATTTCAAAGTGGACTTCTAGCAATTAGTTCAGCAACCTTATTAATTTTTATTATTTATACACTAGTAAATGAAAAGAAGTCATCTAAGTGGTTTAAGTGGTACAATCAAATGGATAGTGAAGAACAGAAAAAATATAATTCCATAATTGCTGTTCATAAACTGAAAACAGTGCTTTTTTTAATAGTATTGGTTGGAATTTCTGGATTCTTAATGTCATTCTATATTTCATCGATTTCCATAGTTACATTTGTTTTAATTTTTATTATCTTTCTTGTTTCTATAGGATATTTGGGACCAAGAGGGTGTAAGAGTGAGAAGTGAATTAAATTTGTAAATTCCGATTTGTGGTAATTTATATAGGAGTTGAGTAGTTATGTTTGATGATAATATATTGAAAAATCTTTGGGATGATTGTGATTATTCATATAAAGAATATATATCTGACTATCCTACAGATGAAATAATAAAACAGGTAGAGCAGGAAATATTGTATAAATTGCCTGAATCATATATAGAGTTAATGCGTATTCATAATGGAGGACTTCTCAAGAAAGATGCTATTCGTACAGAAACCCCTACAAGCTGGGCAGAAGATCACATAGGCATAACAGGATTATTTAGTATTGCTTTAGACAAATCATGTTCATTGTGTGGAGAATTTGGAAGTAGATTTTGGATTGAAGATTGGGAATATCCTGATATTGGGGTTGCAATAGCTGATTGTCCATCAGCTGGACATGATATGATATTTTTAGATTATAGGGAATGCGGACCTAAAGGGGAACCAAGTGTTGTGCATATTGATCAGGAATATGATTATGCAATAACTAAATTAGCAGATAATTTTAAAGATTTTATTTGTAATTTAATTAGTGAAGCGGAATTTGATTTAGAGGATGAGTCATCAGGAAATGGTTTTGATTAGTGATAGATTTCAGTAATTTAAATAGGAATTTGTAAGTTAGATTATTTTTATAACAGAAAAATAAATTATGTTTTAAGGAAGTTGAATAATATGAAGATTACTGTGATAAATGGA
The DNA here is from genome assembly GCF_054768115.1 of Clostridium sp. CTA-6. NCBI lineage: Bacteria > Bacillati > Bacillota > Clostridia > Eubacteriales > Clostridiaceae > Clostridium > Clostridium sp. CTA-6. The sequence goes on along the minus strand of NZ_BAAAAU010000003.1, from coordinate 148,108 downwards.
ACTGAAATAAAAGGTTGCACCTATAATATAAAAGAGAATTTTTTAGAGATTTTGCGTGAGGGAAATGAAATAACAGAATTTTATTTGCCAAAAGATTTGCCTCATTTTTGCTGTGGATGTAAAAATTGTTTCTTTAAAGGTGAGCAGTTTTGCCCTCACGCAGAGTATGTTATGCCTATTTGGAATGCTATTTTAAATGCTAATTTGCTTATATTTACTTCTCCTGTTTATGCCCTAAGAACTACTTCCCAGATGAAAAGTTTACTTGATCATTTGTGTGTGCATTGGATGGTACATAGACCGGATGAAAGAATGTTTAATAAAAGGGCTGTAATTTTGACAAATGCTATAGGTTTATTTAATGGTGGAGCGCAAAAAGACATTGCAACAAGTTTATCTTGGCTAGGGGTTTCTGATATTAGAAAATTAGGAATAGGATTGCTCGAGGGTGTTATTTGGAATGAACTATCCAATAAGCGTAAAAATATTATTATAAGAAAAACAAAAAAGCTTGCTGAAAAATATAAAAAAAGGCGTATAGCACATAAGGGAATAAAAGTAAGGATTAAATTTTCCATCACTAAAATGATGCATCAGGCTGTTGCTAAAAAAGAAAAGACATTATCTGTTGATAATCAACATTGGGTAGATAAAGGGTGGATTAAAGTATAATATATTCTAAAGTTAATTTTTATTCAACTTATAAAAATAGGAATTTGTGGAGGTAGTTAAAATGACTGAAAGAGAAAAAATGTTGGCAGGAGAACTTTATGACTGTGGAGATAGCGAACTGCTTTCGCAATGGCATAGGGCAAAAAACTTGGTTCATGACTATAACCAAACAAATTCTGAAAATTTGGAACAGAAAAATAGGATTTTAACAGAATTGTTGGGAGGGCGAGGCGCTAATCTTTGGATAACGGCACCATTCTTCGTAGATTATGGAAATAACATATATTTGGGAAACAATTGTGAAGTAAACATGAATTGCACTTTTTTAGATGATAATAAAATCATTATTGGTAATAATGCCCTAATTGCTCCAAATGTGCAAATTTATACAGCATTTCATCCCACAAATGCACAAGAAAGATTTGGAGAAGTTAAGGAAGATGGTTCTTTTGAGTTTTGCAAGACACAGACAGCTCCAGTTGTAATTGGAAACAATGTTTGGATTGGCGGTGGAGTTATTATCATGCCAGGTGTTACTATTGGAGACAATGTAGTGATTGGTGCAGGTAGTGTTGTTACCAAGGATATTCCCTCTAATAAGATTGCTTATGGAAATCCTTGCAGAGTTATGAGAGGTAATGGTTAATTGTCCAATTTAAGTATATTGGGCTGGAAAATCAGAATTTTATATGATATTCCATGAAATGGTAAATTCGAGTTTGTATGATATTTATTTAATATGTTTAAGGCTTAAAGGTAGGGAGATAGAGTTATGAAAGATTATATAAAAAAACCAATGGATATAGAAAAAAGAAGTTTCGAAATAATAGAAGAAGAAATGGGAGAACATAATTTTTCTGAAGAAGAATTAAAGATAGTAAAAAGAGTAATACATACTACAGCAGATTTTGAATATAAGGATTTAATCTATATAAAGGAAGGCGCCATAGAGGCAGCAAAAGAAATTCTTAAAAAGGGTACAAAGATTTATACAGATACCAACATGGCTTTATCAGGTATAAATAAAAAGGCTTTAAAGGATTTAAATTCTATAGTTCAGTGTTTTGTATCTAAAGAAGATGTAGCTCTAATTGCAAAGGACAGAGGAATAACAAGATCCATGGCAGCAGTAGAGTTAGCAGCAGAGGAAGGTATAGAATTTTTCGCTTTTGGGAATGCACCAACAGCACTATACAAGCTTATGGAACTTATGAAAGAAGGAAAAGCAAATCCAAAATTTATAATAGGAGTACCAGTAGGCTTTGTAGGAGCAGCGGAATCAAAAAAAGAATTAGAAAAATTAGATATACCATTTATAACCATAAAAGGAAGAAAAGGTGGAAGTAATGTGGCAGCTTCTATAGTAAATGCACTAATGTATATGTTAGTAAAAAGATAGAATCTATCCCCCGGGGGGGCATGTAAATAAAATATGAATACAATTTGGGTTTGTGAAAATATTACAATCTACCGAAAGATAAATAGTAAATTTGAGGGGATGACTTCAAATGAACCTTGCTCTCTGGATTGCAATAGGTACTGCTATTTTCTGTAGTATTATTGCCACCAATAAAAAAAATAACAAGAAATAAAATATATTCATTGTAATTAATTAAAGCGGACATATAAGTAATAATTACCCATAATTAGTATGGCAAATTATAGTGAAGATTAATTATACTTGTGTTAAGAGGAGTGATGTTATGTGTAGGAAGTATCCTGATAAAAATACAGCAATAAAAGTTCTTGAGCAGGCAGAAAAGTTAAATCCGGGGCCTTGGAAACAACATTCTGAATTTGTAGCTCTAGCTTGTAAAAATATTGCAAAGCATTGTACAGATATGGATAGCGATAAAGCATATGTTTTAGGATTGCTACATGATATAGGTAGACGAGTAGGAGTAGTTTCAGAACGACATATGATTGCTGGATATAAATATTGTATGGAACAAGGCTGGGATGAGGTTGCTAAAATTTGTGTTACACATTCATTTATAATACAAGATATTGATTCAGCAATAGGAAAATGGGATGTTACAAAAGAAGAATATGAGCTTACTAAAAATATTATAAATTCTGCTGTTTATGATGACTATGACCTATTAGTACAATTAAGCGATGCATTAGCTTTATCCACAGGATTTTGTTTGCTTGAAAAAAGGTTTGTTGATGTTGCTTGTAGATATGGTGTAAATGAATATACTATTGCAAGGTGGAAAAAAACAATAGAAATAAAAGGTTATTTTGAAGAAAAAATAAAGTGTTCAATTTACGATATACTTCCGGATGTTAAAGAAACTACTTTTGCATAATATATTAATTTGAAGATTTCAAATATAAAAAGATAAATACAATAAAAGAAGAAAAGGATCAAAAGTATAAAGAGGGATATATTAAAAATGGAAGAGGAACTATAACTAAGGCAAAAGAAGAGAATATTATAATCTATAAAGTTTATTATGAAGTAAAATATAAAACAGGCGCAATTACACCACAGGATAGTGGTTCATACGAAACATGGTTTACTCTTATTAGAAAAGATAAAAATTCACCCTGGTTAATTGATGAAGTAGGAGAAGGTTAAATATTTATAAATTTGGGGGTAGAAATATGAATAATTATTTTATTAGAGAAAGTAATAGTGAGGAGGAAGCAGACTTAATTGTAGATAGACTAGTTAAATACAACTTATCAAAGGTTCCTGGTAAACAAGAAGTTCCTCTTTTATGGATAAATAGAGTTATTGAAGATACAAATGGAGAAATTATTGCAGGAATACTTAGTAATATGTATTGTTGGAATTGTATATATATAAATGTTTTATGGGTTAAAGAAGAATATAGAAAAGATGGATTAGGTACGAAACTTTTAAAAGAAATAGAAAAAATAGCTAAAGAAAAAGATTGCCACTTAATTCATTTAGATACTTTTGATTTTCAAGCAAAGGATTTTTACATTAGGCATGGATATGAAATCTTCGGCGTATTAGATCAGTGTCCAGAGAATCATAAAAGATATTTTATGAAAAAAAATATATAGTTCATAAAATTACAATGGTTAATTTATGATATATTTAAAGTAACGTTTAGAAAATAATATATCCTAGTATTGTTAATATTATATAATAAAGTTAAGCATGGGAAAGTATGAAATTTCAAAACCTATTAAAAAAGGTTATGGAATTATTAATATAATAAGTAGAATTATTTATGAAAGAGGCAGTATTTACAGAACATGATGTAATGTAGAGGGATATATGTATTAAAAACAATAAATATAAGGAGTGGATTTAATTGGATAAATTCACACAAAATATAAAGATAGCTAAGGATATAAAAAACTCAATTTATTATAAGCTTAGACATGAATTTTTATATCATTCAAATAAAATAGAGGGAAGTACATTTACTACTGAATCTCTTGCATTATTATTAGATAAAAATGTTGTTGAAGGTAAGCATACATTAGATGATGTTCAAGAAACTGTGAATTCATCCTATGTGTTTGATTATATTATAGATACTATGGATGAAAAGGTTGATATGAGATATATAAAATACTTACATAGCATGTTAAAGTATAATACAACAGATTATGAAAGTAGATTTTCAGGAGTATTTAAGAAAATACCTAATACTATTTTAGACACTAATGTACAACTAGCTCAACCTTATGAAGTTGAATACAAATTAGAAGATCTTATATCATGGTATTATCAAAATAAAATTATAAATTTAGATATAATAGCAGAATTCCATTTTAGATTTGAAATGATTCATCCATTTCAAGATGGTAACGGTAGAATAGGTAGGTTTTTAATGTTAAAACAACTGTTAGAAAATAACTTGCCTTTATTTATAATATCTTGGGATACAGAGGATTTATATAGAAAAGCACTAGCAAAATGTTCAATAGGAAATTATGCACCTTTAGTTGAATATTTAAAATCTATTAATGATTTTAAAAAAGTAAATAAAGCTTTATGGGATTTTTAAGTTTAATAAAACTGGAGGGAAATAAAATTATGTTAGATTTATTAAAACAAAGAAGAAGCATAAGAAAATTTCAACAAAAGCCAATAGAAGAGGAAAAAGTAGAAGCTCTAAAAAAGTCATTACTTTTAGCACCATCCTCTAGAAATATAAAACCTTTAGAGTTTATATTTTTAAAAGATAAGGAAGCTTTAAGTGATATTTCAAAATGTAAACCTCATGGAGGAATTTTTATAAAAGATGCAGCCTTAGCAGTGGTTATATTAGGAGATGAAGATAAAAGTGATGTATGGGTAGAGGATGCATCTATAGCCTCTATAATACTACAACTTGAAGCAGAATCTCTAGGATTAGGATCTTGCTGGTCACAAATAAGAAATAGAAGCTATGATGAAAATAAAATGGCGGAGGATTATATAAAAGAAAAACTAAACATAAAAGAGAATTATAAAGTAGAATCTATAATAGCCATAGGCTACAAAGATGAAGTTAAGGAACCTATAAGTGAAGAAAAATTAGATTTTGATAAAATTCATGTTAACAAATTTATTTAAGAAAAATAAGAATTAATATGTTATAAAGAATACATTAAATAGTAATAAATTTGATTGGAGATTATAAATATGAAGGTAGTGCTACATTTTATAATTTTTATGGTCTTAATTATCTGCGTTGAAAAAATGATTGAAAAAATTAATATTCATGTTGCATTAGTAAATAAAATTAAAAAATACAAGCATTACAAAAAATTTTTATTTATAGGATTGATTATTATTGGATTTATGATAGAAATGGCCAAACAATCATTAAATGTAAGATTCGGTAAGCATAATATACCAAGTATTGTATTAGGTGCAATTATACTCGGTATATACTTAGAATTTTTACCTTATATTTTTTCAAAAAAAGAAATATCTTAGTATTTTACAATACATTCATACGGGTAATAAGAATAATTTTATATAAAATAACTAAAAGCAAGTATTAGATGGTTGTAGATAGAAGATATGTAAAGGAGTTTAAAATATGAGTGAGGAAAAACAAGTTAGAATAATAGAAGTAGTTCCACACAACTCTAAATGGAAAATAGAGTATGAAAAAGAATCAGAAAAAATATACAACATAATGAAGGATGAAATAGTCCAAATATATCATATCGGAAGTACAGCTATAGAAGGTATTTATGCAAAACCTATAATAGATATTTTAGTTGAAGTAGAAAATATTAACAATGTGGATAATTATAATGAACAAATGAAGTCTTTAGGATATATTCCAAAGGGCGAGTATGGAATAAAAGGACGTAGATTTTTCTTAAAAGGATTGTATTATAGAACACACCATGTTCATATATTTGAAAAAGGTGATTCTGAAGTAGAAAGGCACATAAATTTTAGAGACTATATGATAGAACATAAAAAAGAAGCTAAAGAATATGAAGAGTTAAAGAAGGAACTAGCTTTCAAATTTAGATATGATATAGATTCTTATTGTGAAGGTAAGGATAGGTTCATTAAAAAAATAGATGAAAAAGCTAAGCTGTGGGTAAAGCAAAAATAAGGATATTATATAAAAAATTATAGATACTAGCTAACATTGGAATTTAAGTAAGTATAAAGCATGGATTATATGGAGTGGATAACATGGGAAATTATAAAAAAGGTCAAAGGACAGTTTATATTATTGCAATAGTATATTTTATATTAGCTATAATAACTAATTTCTTTTTAGATATAAAGGTTCCACATGGAGATTTTACTGATGCCATATTAAAATTTAGTTTTAAAGGATTTACTATAGCATCAGTAGTGAGTATATTTGTGACTTTAATTATATGTTATTTTTTATGTGTGGGAAATAATACTGTTAAAAATATCCTAACAGCAATGATGTCTATTGGTATGTTTTTTATGTTATTAGACGTATTAAATGGCATAGAAGGTGGAAGGTTTGGAGTAGGCAATTGGTTTGCTTTAGTTGAGTTTTTAATATCTTTAATTATAGTAATACTATTAAATAAGAATAAGAATGTTAAATCCTTTTTTAGTGAAAAGAAAAAAGGAACTCATAGCATTAACAAAATGTAATTCGGAGGATTTATGCTAGATTTATATGTAAATTGTGATGGAAAAAAATTAAGATGCGGATATACTACCGGTTCTTGTGCAGCTGCGGCAGCTAAGGCAGCTGCTATAACTCTTTTTTATAATAAAAAATTAAAAGAAATAAATATAGATACTCCTAAAGGGATAGAACTTACCATTCCTATTGAAAAAATAGTGATAGATGACAATTCTGTAGAATGTGCAGTTATAAAGGATGGTGGAGATGATGCGGATATAACCCACGGAATAGAAATATGGGCAAGAGCAGAAAAAAAGTCCAGTGGATATGCCTTGAAAGGTGGAAAAGGTGTTGGAGTAGTTTGTGGTGAAGGCCTATATGTAAAAAAAGGGGAAGCTGCTATAAACCCAGTTCCACGTTCCATGATAGAAAAAGAGGTAACATCGGTAATACCAAAGGATTCTGGTGTGGAAATAACCATATTTGTTCCAAGGGGAGAGGAGATAGCTAAAAAAACCTTTAATCCAAGATTAAATATTATAGGGGGAATATCCATATTAGGAACAACAGGAATAGTAATGCCTATGTCTGAAGATGCTCTAAAAGCCTCCATAGAATTAGAAATAAATCAAAAAACCTGCCATGGTGAAAAAGAATTAATACTTTTATTTGGTAACATGGGAGAAAAAATGGCAAAAGAGGTTAATTTAAAGGAAGATAATATGGTGATAATGTCCAACTATGTGGGTTTTGCTCTTAATTGTTGTATGACAAGAAAATTAGAGAAAGTAACTATAGTAGGTCATATAGGAAAAATATCTAAAATAGCTTCTGGCTGTTTTAATACTCATAGTAGAGTATGCGACACTAGATTAGAAACAATAGCTTTAGAATTAGCACTTATGGGATATGATAATGATTTAGTAACTAAAATATATAACCAAAAAACCACAGAGGGTGCAGTGAATTTATTAGGAGAAGGCTACGAGAAATTATATAAAAATTTAGGAGAGAAAATAATAAGAAAAATAGAGCAATATACCTATGATTCTATAAAAGCAGATATTGTAATGTATTCTATGGAAAAAGGAATACTATACTCTTCTATAGAATAAGTGAAGCCAATACAATTCTTAGATTTTATTACATATTATTTAATTTAGGAGAGGTTTTATATTAAATTATAATCCCTTAAATAAATATAAAAAATTAAAAGTGTTGTAAAAAGGAAATTTTATAAAACTATCTATTGTTCAATATTAAATATGGACGAGGGGGGATTTTCATGAATACTATACATAAGAATTTACAATTTAATAAGATTTACATAGTAGGCTTAGGGCCAGGGCACAAAGATTATATGCTCCGGGGTGCCATAAACAATTTAGAAAAAGTAGATGTAATAATAGGCTTTAAAAGAGCAATAGAAAGTTTAGATTTTATAAAGAATAATAAAAAAATAGTAAATAAATTAAGTGAAATATTAGATTACATAAAAGAAAATAAGGATAAAAACATATCTATAGTAGCCTCTGGAGATCCTTGCTTTTATGGTATAGGCAATTATATTAAAAACAATTATGAAGGTAAAATAGAAGTAATTCCAGGCATAAGCTCTTATCAATACATGATGGCAAAGATAAATGAAAGTTGGCAAAATAGTTTTTTAGGAAGCCTTCATGGTAGAGAAGAAGAGTTTATAGAAAAAGTTAAAAGCTATGAAAAATCTATTTGGCTTACAGATAAAAATAATAGTCCAGATAAATTATGCGGAATATTAACAGAAAATAATATAAAAGCAGAAATAATAGTAGGCGAAAATTTATCCTACAAAGATGAAAAAATAATTAAAGGTAAACCAGAAGAATTAGAAAATATGAGTTTTGGGGAGCTTACAGTAGTGTATATAAACAGGAATTTGTTGTTGAGATAAAATAAGGAGATTATTTATTTCTGGCGAAGGAGAATGATTAATGAATATCATAGTTAAAAGGGCAACAGAAGAAGATGCTGCCGATTTAATTGAAGTGCAAAATAAGGCTTTTTTATCGGATTATCTATTATATGGAGAGTGTCCAGGTTATAACAGGACTAATGAGAGTATGAAAAAATCTATTAAGCAATGCCATACATTTAAAATCATGGATGAAAATACTTTCATAGGTGATGTAATTGTAAGATATAATGGCAACAATAACTATTATTTAGGGGCACTTTGTGTCATTCCGGAATATGAAAATAGAGGTATAGGACAAAAAGTAATGAGTTTTATTTTTGATTATTTTGTTGATGCTAAACATTGGTCGCTTGAAACTCCTGCTGATAAAAAGCGCAATCACTACTTTTACAAAAAACTCGGTTTTAATATAACAAAAGAATATATGGCTGGCAGCGTAAAGGTTGTGCTTTTTGAAAAGAACTTGCAGTGAAGTTATGAGCATAATGTGATTGAGTTAATTCCCTTTCTTTTTTATTATAAAGTAAATTTCAAAACTAAATAAAAAAACTATATAAAAAAACTATATAAAACCTATATTAAATAAGGGGGAAGGCCATGAGATATATAAAAGATGAAGAATTTATAAGGGGAAGTTGTCCTATGACTAAAGAGGACATAAGAATTTTATCTATAGCTAAGATGAATTTAGAGGAAAATTCAAAGATTTTAGATGTAGGAGCAGGAACAGGAAGTATAAGTATACAGGCAGCTAAAATATGTGCGAAAGGACAAGTTATAGCTATAGAAAAAGATGAGGAAGCTTTAGATATTATAAAAAAAAATAAAGAGAAATTTAATTGTGAAAATCTAAAAATAATAGAGGGAGAAGCCTTAGAAGTAGAAGAACATATAAATGATAGTTTTAATAGCATATTCATAGGTGGTAGTGGTGGAAATCTAGAAGAAATAATAAGTAGATATCAGAATAAGCTTTTAAATAATGGAACAATGGTTTTAAATTTTATAACCATAAACAATTTAAATAGGGCGTTAGAAATTCTAAAAGAATTAAATTATAAAACAGAATGTATTCAAGTTGCTATAAGTAAAGCTAAAGGAAAATCAAATATGCTTATAGCAAATAACCCTATATTTATAATAACAGCTACTAAAAATGGAGGGGGATATAATGAATAAGGGGAAAAAAGTTATACTTTTGGCTTTAGTTATATGTTTACTAGGTGGTATTGGAATATATAAATATCTAGATACAAATTATAAAAATGATTTTACAATAAGTGATGTTAAGTGGGATGGAGAAACAAGATGGTGGACGGAAAACTCTAGTGGTAATGAATATAATATTAAATTTAAGCACTTTAATGGCAAAGGTGTAAAGAAAATAACTTCTAAGAAATCTAGTTATGATATAAAAATTAATAGTAAAATTGAATCAGGAGATTTAAATATAAAGATATATGATAATAAGAGAACATTATTTAATAAAAATGGTACATTAGATGAAACTATAAGAATCCCTAATACTGATAATAAAGATGTGAAAATTGAAATTACAGGTAAAGAAGCTAAAGGCGGCTATTTTAAACTTAAAGTAATGTAGTTTTTAAAACTATTACAACTAAGGAGGATACCAATATGAATTTGGAAGAATTAAGACTAGACTGTTCAATTAAGCAGAAAAAGGGACTACATTTTATTTTAGCTTCTATTATAATTTGGTGTGCGGTATGGATAATTCACTTAACATCATTACCCATACTTACAAAAAATTTATTTACATTTTGTTGTACTGCACCGCTTATTCCATTAGCTTATATGATTTCAAAAGCTATTAAAGTTGATTTTACTAATAAAGAAAATCCTTTGACAAATTTAGGGGTACTTTTTTCTTTAAATCAAATGTTGTACTTACTTATTGCTATGTGGATTTATCAAGAGGTTCCAGAAAAAATGTTGATGGTTTTAGCAATGATTTTTGGTGCTCATCTAATGCCTTATGGATGGCTATATAAATCTAAAACTTATATAGGTATGTCTGTTTTTATTCCAATTGTTGTTTTGATAATTGGTTTAAATTTTAAACCACATATAATAGCAGTAATTATGATATTGTTCGAAATTGTATTTAGTTTATTATTAATGATTGAGATAAAAAAATTAACTAATATAATAAATCATACTGGTTAATTATTTAGTATCTAAAAGTTATAAAAATATAAGGTCGGTGTAATTGCATGAAAAATAAATCTTCGCTCAAAAATATTGGAAATATACTTGGAATTGTTTCCTTGAGTATAGCTCTAGTTATATTTTTTCTAATATTAAATCATTTTTTTAAAACAACATCATATCAAAGATTAGAATGGCTACCTTTGCTGATAATATTTTTTATAATTCCCATAGGGTTTAGTCTTGGTTTTTTATCAATAAAAATATACTTTAATAGATTCGCAAGATGGGGAGTTATTATTAATGGTATATTATTTTTAGTATTATATATATTTTTTTTGATCAAAATTTTTATATTATTGTTTCATGTCATAGTTTAATATATTAAACATATAAAATTTTTCTCATAAAAAAGGAAGTAAAAGAGAACGGTTCAATTATGAAACGAATTAAGTAACCACGTAGATAAGTTCACAGCATTCTTGTAATGTTCATTAACTTTGTTTGGAGGAGTAGTATGAAAAAATCTAAACTATTTAATTTTATACTTTGGATTATTGGATTTATCTTAGCTGAATTATGGAGACGCTTATTAAAGGATATCCATATTCATGAATTTTTTAAATGGTTTACTGGGATTGCAATAATAATTTTTATATTTTTTATTATTAATAAAATTACAAGTTTATTAAACAAGGAGAAAAATTGATTTTGAAGGAGTTGTTTAATATTAATATAAGTAAACTCAGTTCAATATTATATCTATTGTTTATATCAAATTAAGGGGAAATGTCTTATATGATGAATTGGATTTTGGTTGTTTTATTTGTGGGTATTATTTTTAAAGAATTTAAGATTGTAAATCAATTAGTAATAAAAACAGAGAAAAAACTTATTGAAACAATATTATTGATAATAGGTATAGTGGTTTTCTTTTACATTACTTATATATATGCAAAAAATCAGATGCATTATTTACTAGGAATATTGGGCACAATTTTGTATGTAGGTGTTTATTTGAAAAATGGTATAACTTCAAAGGGGGTTGTATCTTCTTATCGTTATCTACAATTTGTTCCCTGGGATAAGATAGAAAAAGTGCATATAAACAAAAGAAAAAGTATAAAGGTTTCCTACTCAGGAAATGGAGGCACTAATAGACTCTATTTTAAAAATAAAGATTACGACAAAATAATAGAATTGTTAAATGAAAAGTTAATTAACAATTTAATTACTATTGATCATGATTTCAGTAATTAATATCATTAGCATATATAATAAATTCGTATTAACTACTCAAATTTTAAGGAGGAATTAATGTTGAAATTAAAAGCGTGGACGTTATGGCTCATTGGTGCAATTTGTTTTATAGTTGCAGGAATAATGAAGATTACTAAAAAAGAATATTCAAATGGATTTATTTTTATAATTTTAGGAGTAGCATATGTTATTTTTAGTATAGTTAGTTATAAAGGTATTAATAAAATTAATGGGAATACATTATCTGATGAAGAATTAAAAAATATGGATAATGAATTAAGAGAACTAATTACAGATGGAGAAAGGATTAAAGCAATTAAAAAATATAGAATGGTTACTGGCGCTGGATTAATTGAAGCCAAGGAATATGTTGATTCTTTAATAAAAGGAGAAACAAAATAGATGGATAAATATCCAAAATTAATTTATATAAAAAAGATAAATTATTGATATTAAGGAGTTAACGCATGAAAGATATACATAATAATATAGAATTTGAAAATAGGGATTCAGATAAAAAATACGGAACCTTATATGGAATTGGAGTAGGTCCAGGAAATGAAGAATTATTAACTATAAAAGCTGTAAAAATTTTAGAAAGCTGTGATGTAGTTATAGCCCCAACAGCAAGAGATCAAGGTGAAAGCATAGCTTTAAATACAGCTAAAAATTTTATAAACACTAAAGCAGAAATATATCTAAAATATTTTCCAATGAAAAAGGAAAAGGAAGCAGAGATATATGAAAACTATAGATTCATGGAAAAATTATTATCAGAAGGCAAAAATGTAGCATTTCTAACTATAGGAGATCCTTTTGTATATAGTACCTACATATATTTATTAGAATACATGAAAAATCATAATTTAAATATAGAAACAGTACCAGGCATAACTTCTTTTTGTGCAGCAGCAAGCTTAGCAGGGGAAACTTTAGTTATAGGAGATGAGCCTCTTTTAATATTGCCAGGGAATAGATTAGATTCTATAAAAGATGAAAAATATTTAGTAGTAATGAAATACTACAAAAATACAGAAGAAGTTCTGAATAAGCTAGAAGAAAAAGGCTTTAAATATGTATGTGTAAAAAGAGCTTATAGGGAAGGACAAGAAATATTAAGAACAAGAGAAGAAATTTTAAATTCTAAAGATTATATGTCAATTATAATAGCTAACAAGAAATAGAATATATTTATCAATCTTGTAAGAAAGTTCATTTCATTTTGAAGAAGATGGGAGTATTAGAGCGGGTAGTCATCGTATAAATTTATTGAGAAAATAATAAAAAATTTAATGTGAATATTATAGAAGTTACTTTATTTTGAAGAAGATTGGAGATTTAAAATGGAAAGTAAGGTTTATTTTATAGGAGCAGGTCCTGGAGATCCAGATTTAATAACAGTAAAAGGAAGAGATATTTTAACTAAAGCAGATGTAGTTATATATGCAGGTTCTTTAGTAAGCAAAGAACATTTAGACTATTGCAAGGAAGGTGTAGAGGTTTATAATTCAGCTTCCATGACTTTAAAAGAAGTTATAAACGTTATACAAAAAGCCCATAATGAAAATAAATCTATAGTAAGACTTCATACGGGAGATCCATCTATATATGGAGCTATAAAGGAGCAAATGGATGAATTAGATAAGCTAAATATATGCTATGAGGTTGTACCAGGAGTAAGTTCTTTTTCAGCGGCTGCAGCATCTATTAAAAAGGAATTCACATTGCCAGGAGTTAGTCAAACCCTAATACTTACAAGAGTAGAGGGAAGAACACCAGTACCAGAAAAAGAAGATTTGGAAGTTTTAGCAAGTAGAGGAGCATCCATGGCACTATTTTTATCAGTAGGTATGATTGATAAAGTAGCTTTAAAATTAAAAAAGGGATATGGAAGAAATGTTCCAATAGCAGTAATTCAAAGAGCTACTTGGCAGGATGAAAAAGTAGTTATAGGAACTTTAGATGATATAGCTAAAAAGGTTAAAGATGCTAATATAACAAAAACAGCTCAAATATTAGTAGGGGATTTTATAGATTGTAAATATGACAAAAGTCTACTATATGATGAGAAATTTACCCATGAATTTAGAAAAGGAATCTAGGATAATGAAAATATCTATAATTAATGTAACCAAGATGGGTAATGATATAGCCTATAAAATAAAAGAACATATGGATGCAGATTTATATTCAAAATATGTTACAAAAGAGTTAATAGCGGAAACTAGCTTGCAATATAAGCATCCACATTGTAAAGAGAGTAATTTAAATTTATTAAATGACAAGCATTATTTTAAAAAAGAAGATTTTAATTTTAAAAAAATAGTAAAAAAATCTTTTCAAGATTATGATGCCATAATATTTATAAGTTCCACGGGTATAGCAGTAAGGGCTATTGCACCATTTATACAAAGTAAGGATAAAGATCCAGCGGTTATTGTAATAGATAGCATAGGTAAGTATGCTATAAGCCTTTTAAGTGGACATCTAGGTGGGGCCAATGAATTAACAGAAAAAATAGCTAAAACTATAGAAGCAGAACCTATAATAACCACAGCCACAGATAATTTAAATATAAAAGCTCCAGACATTGTAGCTAAAGAAAATAATTTAGTAATAGAGGATCTGAAAAAGGCAAAGGAAATAGCTGCATTACTGGTAAATGGACAAAAAGTAGCCTTTATAGATGAAGATGGTTTAATAGATTTTCCCAAAGGTTATGTTCATAACATTGAAGATGCTAAAGGGATAGTCTTTGTAACAAACAAATTATATGTAGATAAAATTTTTTTTAATGAAAATGAGCAGTTTATTTCAGAAAATAAAAGTACATATAAAAAAGAAAATTTAAATAGCAAGGAAACAGTAATATCAAAATACGCAGAGGGAAATATAAACCCAATAAATAAATCTGTACAACTAACAATAAAACATGAAGATTTGGAAAAGCAAAGCTTAAATAATAAATGTATTTTAAAATTAATAAGAAAAAATATAGTTTTAGGTATCGGTTGTAGAAAAAATTATGATGATATAACTATGAAAGAAAATGTAATAAAGGTTTTAAAAGAAGAAAATATAGATTTAAAAAGCATAAATTCTATAGTTTCCGTGGAAATAAAAAAAGATGAGAATGCAATAAAGGAGTTTTCAAAATTTTTAGGATGCCCCTTTATAACTTATAGCATAGAGGAAATAAAAAAAGTAGAACATAAATTTAAAGGTAGTGATTTTGTAAGAAAAACTATAGGAGTAGGGGCAGTGTGTGAGCCATCTATAGAATTAAAAGGCGGGAAAATAATTAAAGAAAAACAAAAACTAACTGGGATGACTTTGGCAATTGGAAAACTATAAGTTTAAAGGTCTTCCCATAAATAAAAATTTTTAAAACCTGTGAAGGTTAAGTAACCTATAAAAATCAAATAGTGATTTTAAATTAATGAAGAGCGAGACATAGATAGAAATGTTATATTTTTAAATTGTGGAATTTTTAAAGTTATTCATATAATTAGAAATACATAAAAACTAAAAAGAAAAGAGGTGAAAATTTAGTGAGGTTTGGTACTTATAAAGCATATTCTCATTAAAGATGATTAATGAAAGCTTAATATAAATCTTACTAAATACAAACATGGGAAAACTTTATGTAGTTGGTATAGGACCAGGAAGCTTAGAACATATAACAGTAAAAGCTAAAAAGGTATTAGAAGAAAGTGATATAATAGTAGGTTATTCGAAATACATAGATTATGTAAAACCTCTTATAGAAGAAAAAGAAGTACATACTACAGGAATGAAAAAAGAAGAAGAAAGATGCCAAAGGGCATTAGATTTAAGTAAGGATAAGGTTGTTTCAGTAATAAGCACAGGTGATGCTGGAATTTATGGTATGGCAGGGCTTATATTAGAAATGAACGAGGATAAGAATTTAGAAATTGAAATAATTCCAGGGGTAACAGCATCCACATCAGCGGCTTCTATAATAGGGGCACCCCTTATGCATGATAATTGTAACATAAGTTTAAGTGATTTAATGACACCTTATGAAATTATAAAAAAGAGAGTTAAATTAGCGGCAGAAGGAGATTTTGTTATATCCTTGTACAACCCTAAAAGTAAAGGAAGACCATATTATTTAAAAGAATGTATAGAGATAATAAAGGAATATAGAAGCAAGGGTACTCCCGTTGCAGTGGTGAAAAATGCCCTAAGAGATGGGGAAGAAATACGCCTATATACTTTAGAAAATTTTACAGATGATTTTGCAGATATGCTATCCACAGTAATAATAGGAAATAGTAGTAGTTTTATAAAAGAGGGTAAGTTTATAACTAGAAGGGGTTATAAAGTATATAAAGATTAAAAAATATTATATATAAAATTTAGGAGATAAAAAATGATAGCTTTAATATTAGGTACTTCAGAGGGAAGAGAAATACTTTCTTTACTAAATAAGTTTACAGATAACATATTAATATCTACAGCTACAGCTTATGGTGGAGAAATTTTAAAAAACTATAAATATAAAAAATTAAATACAAAACCTTTAAATAAAGAAGAACTTTCAAATATGCTAAAGGAGAACCAGGTAAATATATTAATTGATGCCTCTCATCCCTATGCTTTAGAAGTAACTAAAAATGCTAGAGAAGTATCAAAAGATTTAAATATAGAATATCTAAGGTATGAAAGACCATCCTCAGCAGAGGAATTTAAGGAAAATAAAAAAGTAGTATTTTTAGAGGATTATAAAGATTTAAATGAGGCTTTAAAAAATATAAAAGGTAATATATTAAACACCTCTGGTAGTAGAAATATGAATAAAATTTTAGATTTAAAACTAGAAAATAGGATAATACATAGAGTGCTTCCATCTGTAAAAGTTTTAGAAGATTGCTTTAATTTAGGGGTAAAAGTAGAGGATCTTATGGCTATAAAGGGACCTATAAGTAAAGAATTAAATAAAGCATTTATAAAGGACTATGATGCCAAGGCACTAATATTGAAAGATAGTGGACCACAGGGTGGCACAAAGGAAAAAATATTAGCCTGTCTGGAATGCAATATATATGCTTTGGTAATAAGAAGAAAGAAGATAAATTATGAAAGAGAATTTAATAATATAGAAGATTTAGTTGAATACATAAGTTCAATGATTAATTAATAATAATTAAGTATTAATGAATAAGTGTCAATAATTGATGGTCAATTTTTACGATAGGTAATTATCAATTGTTTATTAAGTGAGGACATGTATTAAATATTAAATATTAAGTATATGGTTTAAGTTGTGATCAAAATTGATTATTTATATTGTTTAAGTTGAAGATAATTTAATAGATTAAAAACTTAATATTGGAGGAAGAAAACAATATGAAAACTAAAAGATTAGTTATTGTAGGATTATTTATAGCTTTAAGTTTTGTAGGAGCAAATATAAAAATAATGGGAAGTATAGCCTTTGATTCTATGCCAGCATTTTTAGGGACATTAATATTAGGACCTATTATGGGGGCTATTATAGGGGCAGTAGCTCACTTTTTAAGTGCTT
This sequence comes from Clostridium sp. CTA-6, assembly GCF_054768115.1. Taxonomy (NCBI): domain Bacteria; kingdom Bacillati; phylum Bacillota; class Clostridia; order Eubacteriales; family Clostridiaceae; genus Clostridium; species Clostridium sp. CTA-6. The sequence continues at coordinate 130,440 of NZ_BAAAAU010000003.1, read as the reverse complement.
TAACTAGTGGATTTCCATTAAGTTTACCAGTACATATGATAGTTATGGTAGATATGGCAGTGACTATGTTATTATTTGGAGTAGTTTATAATAAATTAAAAAATAAAAATAATATTTTAGCAGCAATAGTTGCAACAATAGTAGCAGTTATTATAAATGGACCAGTATCTGTGTTTGCTATAATCCCTATAACAGGAAAAGGAGTATTAGCTATATTACCAATACTTTCTTTAGCAGCTTTAGCAAATGTAATAATAGCTATTATAATATATAGATTTATACCTGAAAAATATTTTGAGAGAAATAAATAAAATATTATATATTTAAGTATTAAAAACTTTAATATTATAAAAAATATATAAAGTATATATTTAAGGTATGTTAAACAAAAAAATTATAAATTTAAATTGATGCATATATTTAATGAAGTATTTAAGAAATATGTTAATTAAATAATATTATTAGGATAGATCAGGAGGATAAGAATGGATAAGAACAAAAGAGCTATATTAGTGGTTAGCTTTGGTACTAGTTATGAAGAATCATTAAAGGATTGTATAGAAAGCACAGAGAATTTTATAAAAGAAAGTTTTAAAGATTATGATATAAAAAGAGCTTTTACTTCTTACATGATAATAAATAAAATATTAAAAAGAGATAATATAAAAATAAATAATCCTATGGAAGCATTAGAAGAACTAAAAAAGGAAGGTTATGAAGAAGTTATAGTTCAACCTCTACATATAATGTTTGGAGAAGAATATGAAAAAATAGAAAAAGCTGTTCTTAAGTTTAAAGATGAATTTAAGGTATTAAAATTAGGAAAGCCTTTATTATTTAAAAATGAAGACTATAAAATAGCTACAGAAGCCTTAAAAACTCAGCTTCCTAAATTAAATAAAGAAGAAGCTATAATACTTATGGGACATGGAACAGAACATCCAGCTAATGCTGCTTATTTTCAATTTGATTATTATTTAAGAGAACACATAAATTCTAATATATATCTTTGTAGTGTAGAAAGTGATCCATCTATAGAGTCAGTAATACCCAAATTAAAGAAATCTGGAGTAAAAAATGTTTTACTAATGCCTTTTATGTTAGTGGCAGGAGATCATGCCAACAATGATATGGCAGGAGAGGATGAAGAATCCTGGAGAAATGTTTTGGAAAAGGAAGGCTTTAAAGTTGATTTATATTTAAAGGGTCTAGGAGCAAATATAGAATTTCAAAAAATATATAGAGATCATATAAAAGAAGAAATCTAAGGAGAGTATTTCATGGAAGTTACAGCTAAATATCCAGGAAGTTTTGGAGAAATACTTCAAGGAAATCTAGGGGAAAAGCCTGTATTGGTTTCTTCCCCTATAAATTTATATACATCCGTTAGACTATTTGAAAGCAAAAAAGAAAAGAATTTCTATAGAAATATTAAAGCAAATAAATTTATAAAAAATATACTTACAGATTGGGGTCACAAAGATTACATAAATACTATTCATATAGAAATAAATAGTAGAATTCCAAGAGGAAAAGGTTTAGCCAGTAGTACAGCGGATTTATGCGCTACTTATAAATGTTTAACCAAATTATTTGAAAAAAATTATTCCATAGAAGAATTACAAAAACATTGTTTAACCATAGAACCTACAGACAGCATAATATTTAATGAATTTACATTGTTTGACTATAAAAAGGGAAGCTTTAAAGAAAAATTGGGTCCCTATATAAAATTTTATATATTAGTTTTAGAGGGAAGTAGAATAATAAATACCATAGATTTTAATAATAAAAATTTAAAAAAGATGAATTCAATAGAAGATTTAATACCAGATTTAAAAGATAGTATACAAAAAAGAAATATTAAAAATATATCACAAATTTCGGAGGAAAGTATAAAAAGAAATTTTAATAGATTAAATTATGATTATTTTAATATAATAGAAAAATATAAAAATAGAACCAAAGGACTAGGCATAATAGGATGCCATAGTGGGGATGCTTTAGGCATTGCGTATGATAATAAAGAAGATTTATCAAAAGCAGAAAAAAATATTACAGATACAGGTAATTTAAAAAAGTATACTTTAGAAACGCTTTTAAGTGTTGAAGAGATATAGAAATATATATTATTTTAATACCTCAAATATAAAAAATACACTCATAAACTAATTCGTTTGGCTAAAAAGTTCTAAATATGATTCTATTAAAAATTTTCTATCCAGTAGAGGCTCCATCCTTGGATTCATCACTGGCTCCTCAGGTCCTATGAGGGATTAGAGGTTAATTTTTAATTCCACCATATTAAGAACTATTAAAGCTTATTCATACGTCTATTACATGTACTTTTTATATTTCCTATATTAAAATTTAATCTATTTTGAGATGCTTTTATCAATATAGATTTTGCCATAATAAGAGAGATATATTTTATTTTAACTTATACAGTTTTTTACTGTATTATAAGGTATATACATTATACAGAACATATAATGAAAAAGGCAGGTGTAATTATGAAAGAAGAAAAAGGATACATACAAGTTTATACAGGAAATGGTAAGGGTAAAACTACAGCAGCTTTAGGAATTTCTTTAAGAGCAGTCTGTTGTGGAAAAAAAGTTTTTTTTGGACAGTTTACAAAGGGAATGAAATATAGCGAACTAAAGGCTCCAACTATATTACCTAATTTTACTATGGAACAGTTTGGACGAGATAAATTTATATTCGGAAATCCAGAAGAAGAAGATATAAAATTAGCAAAAGAAGGACTAAAAAAGATGGAAGAAATATTAACTTCTGGTTATTATGATTTAGTTGTTATGGATGAAGTTAATATAGCTTTATATTATGGATTATTTACAGTAGAAGAAGTAATAGATGTATTAGATAAAAGAAATCCAAAGGTAGAGGTTATATTAACGGGAAGATATGCCAAAGAAGAAATAATAGAAAAAGCAGATTTGGTAACAGAAATGAAAGAAATAAAACATTACTATGAAAAAGGTGTACCTGCAAGAGTAGGAATAGAAAGTTAGAAAATAGGTAAAAGTATTTTAGTATGTGGTTTCAAATCTAATTATATTAATATTGAAATAAAAATGAATAATGGAAATATGATATATGAGAATAAAAAATGGGGGTATTAATTCTCATGAATAATTCAATAAAATATAAATTAAAAGATTTAGAGATATTTTCTAGTCTTAAAAATGATGAATTAGATATGTTAACAAATAAATTTAGAGTAATAAATTTAAAAAAAGGAGAAATTTTATTTTATGAAAGAGATTCTGTAGATAATGTATATATAGTATTAGAAGGAAAAGTTACTTTGTATAGAACTTCAGAAAATGGTCAAAAAAGAGTAATATTTATAATAGATAAGGGTAAATTTATAAATGAAATTATACTAGATAAAAAACCAGCATCTATATGTTGTGAAGGTTTTGAAAATAGTAAAGTTTTATCAATTAAAAGAAATGATTTATTATATATAATGGGTGGAAACTTTGAATTTACTCAAGAAGTGATGTTTTCAATGACCAATAAAATAAGAAGGATGTATAGACAACTAAAAAATACAGTACCTCTTAAAGTAGAAAAAAAAGTAGCAGCTAAGCTTTGGAAATTGGCTAAAGATTATGGTGAGTGTGAAAAAAATGGAGAAGTCATAAAGCTAAATATAACAGTTACTTATCTTTCAGAAATGTTAGGAAGTTCAAGGGAAACTATATCTAGGGCATTAAAAGAGTTAAAAAACAAAGAACTTATATATTATGAGGGTAAAAAAATAATAATTAAAGATAGAAATAAATTGTCAGAATTTTTTAAGGGTATGTGATTTTTATCACATACTTTTTTTATTTTACAATGTAGAATAAATTATAAGCAGTAATAAATTTTATATAACTCATTAAAAATAAAAGGGGGTTCTAGGGTATGTATAGTGAAGAAATTAACAAAATTAGTAATGTGGCAGAAAACAAAAGGGACTTATTAAGAAATAATAAAGTAGGTTATTTAGTATCTTCTGCTCTTGCAGGGATATACGTTGGCATAGGTATTATACTCATATTTACATTAGGCGGAAATTTAGCATATGTTAATTCCCCTTATGTAAAGCTTATTATGGGGCTATCCTTTGGTATAGCTTTAAGTCTTGTTATTATGGCGGGATCAGAACTTTTTACAGGAAATAATATGGTTATGATTATAGGAACATTAAATAAGAAGACTACATGGAAAGATACCTTAAGCATATGGGGATTCAGTTTTGTAGGAAATTTAATAGGATCAATGCTTTTAGCTTTAATATTTGTTAATGCAGGATTAGCGAAAGAAGCTGTAGGTAAATTTATTTTAAAAACAGCAGAAATAAAGATGACACTACCCCCTATGGAGTTATTTTTAAGAGGTTTGTTATGTAATATTTTGGTTTGTTTAGCTGTATGGTGTAGTTTAAAAATGAGAGAAGAGGCAGGAAAACTCATAATGATATTTTGGTGCTTATTTGCCTTTATATCATCAGGTTTTGAACATAGTGTAGCAAATATGACATTACTTTCTATAGCTCTATTTATACCACATGGATTAGGAGTATCCATAAGTGGATTAGCGTACAATTTAATTTTTGTTTCCTTAGGAAATATTATAGGCGGAGCATTATTTGTAGGAGCAGCCTATTATAAAATATCAAAAAAATAGTTTTAAGAGGTGAAACATAATGGGTTTTAAGATTAGAAAAGAAAATTTTAATAATGTTTTAAAAAATTTAAGAAAAGATTTTAAAGTTTATGCACCGACTACATTAGAAGGAAAGGGGACATTTTCAGATACAAATTCCATAAGATATAAAGAAATCTCGTCTGTGGAAGAAATAAATTTTAAAGAAAAATCTAATTTTTCATTTAAAGAAGTTATACTACCAATAACTCAAACATTATTTTATTTTACAGAAGACAATTGGATCGAACCTAAGACAGATAAAGAAAATATGCTTATATTTCTAAGAAGTTGTGATCTACATGGATTAAAACGCATAGATGATATATATTTAAAAAATGGAGCTGAAGATCCTTATTATAAAGCTATAAGAGAAAGAGTTAAATTTGTTGTTATGGGATGTAGTGAAAGCTTTGAAAATTGTTTTTGTGTTTCTATGGGAACTAATAAATCAGAAAATTATAATTTAGGAATAAATATAGATGAAGAAAATGTATATGTAGATATTAAAGATAATTCTTTAGAAAAATATTTTAATGGAGTACAAATAGAAGAAAAACTTGAGATAGAGCCAGATTATGTTGAAGAAAATAAAATAAAAGTAAATATATCAGATAAAATAAACTTAGCTAAAATAGTAAACCTAGATTTTTGGAATGAATATTCTGGGAGATGTATAGCCTGTGGAAGATGTAATTTTGTATGCCCAACCTGTACTTGCTTTACTATGCAGGATATATTCTATAAAGATAATGCTAAAACAGGAGAGAGGAGAAGGGTGTGGGCTTCTTGTCAGATAGATGGATACACTAATATGGCTGGAGGTCATGGATTCAGAATAGATAAGGGACAAAGGATGAGATTTAAGGTTATGCACAAGGTAAATGACTATAAAAAGAGATTTGGATATCATATGTGTGTAGGATGCGGAAGATGTGATGATGTCTGTCCAGAATATATATCTTTCTCAAATTGTGTAAATAAACTTTCAAATTTAGTAGAAGGGGTGAATTCTAATGACTGCAAATAATGTATACATGCCTTTTAAATCTGAAATATTAGATATAAAAAAGCATACAGATATAGAATATACTTTTAGAATGTCTTATGAAGGAGAAGTAAAACCAGGACAATTTTTTGAAGTATCTCTACCTAAATATGGAGAATCTCCTATATCCGTGTGCGAAATAGGAGAAGGATATGTAGATTTAACTATAAGAAGAGTAGGGGTAGTTACAGATGAAATTTATAATTATAATATTGGACAAAGCTTATTTTTAAGAGGACCTTATGGTAACGGATTTGATTTAGATAATTATAAAAATAAAGAAATAGTTGTAGTAGCAGGTGGTACAGGAGTTGCACCAGTTAAAGGAATAATGGATTATTTCTCAAAGAATCCAAAGGAATGCAAAGGTTTTAATCTTATAGTAGGATTTAAAACTATAAATAATGTACTATTTAAAGAAGATATAGAAAGATGGAAAGAAAATATTGATGTAACTGTTACATTAGATGTGGCAGAGGAAGGCTATAAAGGCAATACAGGTCTTGTAACTAAATACATTCCAGAATTAGATATAAAAGATAAGGAAAATGTACAGATTGTAGTAGTAGGACCACCTATAATGATGAAATTTGCAGTAGCAGAGTTTTTAAAATTAGGAATAAAAGAAGAAAATATTTGGATATCTCAAGAAAGAAAAATGTGCTGTGGACTTGGAAAATGTGGTCATTGTAAAATAGATGATACTTATATTTGCCTAGACGGTCCAGTTTTTAATTATGTAAAGGGAAAAACTCTTATAGATTAGGGAGGATTTTAAATGGATATTAATACTAAAGCTATAAAAAAGAATGCATTTAGAGTTACAAAACATAGAGGTAAAACAGCTTTAAGAGTGAGGGTTCCTGGGGGAGACCTGCCAGTAAAGTATTTTGCTATATTAGCTAAAATAGCTGAAGAATATGGTAATGGAAAAGTTCATGTAACTACAAGGCAAGGATTTGAAATTCCAGATTTAGATTTTAATAAAATGGATGAAATAAATAAATTAATACAACCGGTTATAGAGGGGCTAAATATAAACCAAGATAAAATAGGAAAAGGATATTCAGCAGCTGGAACTAGGAACGTAACTTCCTGTGTAGGAAATGAAGTCTGTCCTTTTGCTAATTATAATACTGCAAAATTTGCTAAAAGAATAGAAAAGTCTATATTCCCTAATGACTATCATGTAAAAGTAGCTCTTACAGGATGTCCAAATGACTGCATAAAAGCTAGAATGCATGACTTTGGAATATTAGGAATGACAGAACCTCAATATGATAAGTACAGATGTATAGGCTGCATGGCCTGTGTTAACAACTGTAAAAAAAGGGTTACAGGAGCTTTAAGATTTGAAAACTTTAAAGTTATAAGGGACCATGAAAAGTGTATAGGATGTGGAGAGTGTGTAGGTAAATGTCCTACGGGAGCATGGACTCGTAGCAAAGAAAAATATTATAAATTAGCTATAATGGGAAGAACAGGCAAGAAGAATCCTAGACTTGCAGAAGATTTTATAAAGTGGGTAGATGAGGATAGTATAGTAAAAATAATAGTAAATACCTATGATTATATACATGAATATATAGACAAGGATGCTCCAGGTGGGAAGGAACATATAGGTTATATAGTAGATAGAACAGGATATCAAGAATTTAAAAAATGGGCATTAAAAGATATAAATCTAAAAGAAAAAGCAGAGTTAGCTAAAAATATAAATTGGAGTGGAATAAAGTATAAATAGTATTAGAAATATTAGAAACCAAATGATTATTATTTTATAATTAAATGTAAAAAGTAGTGTATTTTGATAGAGATTCAAAATACATTGTTTTTTGTTTTGAAATATATTATTTTTTAGTATATTCATCATTTAATCGAAGAAGTATTCCTAATCCGTAATACACGCTATCTAATATGTATTATGCTAGAAATCTATTATTTTCAAATTTAACATAATATAGGATAGATTATATGTTAAAATATGTAGTTTAGTAGTATAATATAAGAAAGAATTTTACAAAAAATTATAAAATATAAATAGATTTACAGTATTGTGAGAGAATACAATGATAAAAGTTAAAAATGGGGGATTTTATATGAAAAAAATATCTGTAAAAGAAGCAGTAGGATGTGTATTATGTCATGATATAACGCAGATAATTCCAGGGAAAATCAAAGATAGAGCTTTTAAAAAGGGTCATATAATTAGAGAAGAAGATGTGCCTGTATTACTATCTTTAGGAAAAGACAACATATATATATGGGAGAAAAAAGAAGGATATTTACATGAAAATGAGGCAGCAGAAAGACTTAAAGATTTATCAGCAGGAGATGGACTAGCCTTTTCAGAAGTAAAAGAGGGAAAAATAAATTTTATTGCAAATAGAGATGGAATTTTAAAAATAGATAAAGAACTTTTAATGGAATTAAATCTAATAGATGAGATTATGTTTGCTACAAGACATAACAATATGACAGTTAAAAAAGGGGAAAAAGTAGCCGGTACAAGAGTAATTCCACTTGTTATTGATGAAAAAAAGATATTAGAAGCAGAAAAATTAACTAAAGGTAAAAAAATAGTAAGTGTTAAGCCATATAAAAAATTAAAAGTAGGATTAATTGTTACAGGAAATGAGGTTTATTATGGAAGAATAAAAGATGCTTTTTCACCAGTAATAGAAGAAAAGATATCTAAATTTAATTGCGACATAATAGACAAGGTTATATTATCAGATAATCCAAAAATCATAACTGAAACTATAGAAAATTATATAGATAAAGGAGCAGATATTATACTTTGCACAGGTGGCATGTCCGTAGATCCAGATGATACTACTCCAACAGCTATTAAAAATACTGGGGGAGAAATAATATCCTATGGAGCACCAGTGCTTCCAGGAGCAATGTTTTTAGTTGCATATAAGGATGATATTCCCATTTTAGGATTACCTGGTTGTGTAATGTATGCTAAAACAACTATTTTTGATTTAATTCTTCCAAGAGTAATTGCTGGAGAAAGAGTAACAAAAAGAGAATTAGCAGCATATGGACATGGAGGATTTTGTGCAGAATGTGAAGTCTGTAGATATCCCAACTGCAGCTTTGGTAAAGGATGGTAATATAGTTATTTTAAAATATGAAAATAAAGAAATAATTTTGCTATAATAGTATTTTTATTAAGTCACCATTAGAGGGAAAAATCTTCCTAAATATTATAATGTTTAGGAAGATTTATAATTATTGTTTAAGGTATATATACTTTTTTATTAAGTAGTTAAATTTTTCATTAATAATACTGCGATTATATTTAAAAAAATATAAAAGGGTGTATAAATTAATGCTGAAACATTAAGAAAAAATAACATTATAACAAGTAAACTTAAAAATAATAATATTAATTCGACCAATAAATTAACTTTTAATATTCCAGATATAAAACCTAGAATAAGACATATTATTGGATATCCCAAAAAAAGTAGTGATAAAAGTGAAGGATTATCTGGTTTATTATTTAAATTTAATATAATAGTTATTGGTAAAGTTAGAGAAATAAATGAGAGAATTAAAAATATACCATCCTTAGTTAAATTTTTTTTATTAATTTCAAAGTTCATTTAATGATCCCCCTATGAAGTAAATGTTTTCATATAATAATTATACCATTTAATACATAATAAGGTAAGGGATAAGAAATATGGCGGAATTTTATTGTAATTCAGTTGCAAAATAATACAAATTATTACTATTTAATATGATAATATATAAATTGTAATAAAATACAATTAATTATGTGCACTAATTAATCTGAATATTTCATTACTATGAAGAATAAAAGGGGTTTTGGTATGAATAAAAAAAATATTGGTATTATATTATTAGCAATTTCCATTTTTGCCATATCAAGCAGTAATGTTAAGGCTGCTGAAAATAATATGGAAGGAAAGCAGAAATATACTATTGAAGAAAAACAAGTTATAGAAAAAAACGATAAAGAAATGAAAGAATTAATTAATAACTGGGATAAAATAAAAGAAGCTACACCAGAAGAATTTATTAAAATAGAAAAAGAAAAGAAATCAAAGTTTAAACCTAATAATGTAAGATCCTTTAGTGCAGGAGATAATACTAATAGGACTCAAGAAGAATATCTTAGAGATTATGAAGATTTTTTAGGTGGATACGGAGATATTTTGATTACTCCTATGGGAAAATATGATAGTTTTACAGGACATGCTGGAATAGTGTGTGTTGATAATCAATATACTATTGAAGCTTACCCTATAGGAAAACAAGTAGAAGGAGTTCAACGAAGGGTAAATAATTGGAAAGATAGATATGATAAAGTTATACTTGCTGGGGTTAATGGGGCAGATGAGCCTCATTATAGAAATGCTATAAAATATGCAGAAGAAAAAATAGGCCTTGGATATAATTATAATATATTAAATAAATGGACCACAAATAGATTTTATTGCTCACAAATTGTTTGGAGAGCTTGGATGGAACAAGGATTTGATTTAGATAAAGATGGCGGAAGTGCTGTTCTTCCTAATGATCTAATAAGTGATAAATTACAAATATTAAAAGCATCTAAGTAGAAATAAGTATTTTATTTAGTTGTAATTTTTTCATGTTTATTTTTAACTGTAAAAGTTTTAGCATCTACAATAATCAATCTAAATACTAGAGCTTTTTAAAACTAAGTTAACAAAAATACTTATACATCCATTAAGATTAGAATTCTCAATAGAAAAATTTAACCATTGTAACATTATTTATATTAAAATCATATATTAAAAAAGAGAATTTTATTTTAAATTTTTTAATATCTTCAAAAGGAGTTTTTTTATGGAGTATTCAGTAATCTTTAAAAATGAATCTGCAAACTCTGGAGATGTTTGTATTTATCAAGAAGATCCCGATTTAGATATAGCCAGTTTAGCATGGTTAACTAAATTTATTCATCCAATGACAACTGTAAAATTTACTTGGTCTACTGATTATATTTTCATATGGATTAAAACTGATAAATTGCATTCAAAAACCATTATTCAATCTAGTGAAATTATGAATACTGATTTAAATAAAAACAATATGGTTGAATTATCCTATGAGAATAATGCTTATATGTTTAAAAATTTACAAACTAATTTAGATAAGGCAGATGAACTATGTATAGTTGAAAACGGATCTATTCCTTTAAATGATGCACTTGTTGGTATAGGCATGTCTGGTGTTGGTACTTTTGTTAAACAAGCTCAGCCTAATAGAAATCTTTCATTTAAGCCTAACCCTCAATATTGGATTACATTTGGGAGATATTTTCAAGGAGAAGTTTTAGATACTAATAGAATAAATAATAAAGTATTATTAGGATTTAAACCTAATTTATATTGTTTAACAGTTACTTTGAAAGAAGATAATCAATGGGAAATAATACCTAGGATTTAACATAAAATTATTTATTTGTAACATAAATTTTAATAATAGCATATGTTAAAATGAAAGAAGAAAAATTTTTCTTCTTTTTTAATATATTCAAAAGGGGTTTTTTTTATGGAATATTCAGTAACTTTTAAAAATGAATCTTCAAACTTTGGAGATATTTGTATTTATCAAGAAGATCCAAATTTAGATATAGATGTAATGAGTTTAGCATGGTTAACTAAATCTGCTCATCCAATGACAACTGTAAAATTTACTTGGTCTACTGATTATGTTTTTGTATGGGGAGAAAGTGGTGAATTGCAGCCTGGAACTATATTTAAATCTAGTCAAATTATAGGTGCTGATTTGAATACAAATAATATGGTTGAATTATCCTATGAAAATAATGCTTATAAATTTAAGAATTTGCAAACTAGCCCAGATAAAGAAGGAGAACTATATATAGTTGAGAATTCATCTATTCCTTTAAATGAAGCCATTGTTGGTATAGGTATGTCTGGTTTTGGTACTTTTGTTAAACAAGCTCAGCCTAATATGAACTTATTTTTTAGGCCTCATCCTAAATATTGGATTTCATTTGGAGAATATTCACAAGGTGAAGTTTTAGATATTACTAGGATAACCAACAAAGCATTATTAGAATTTAAACCTAATGTATACTCTTTAACAGCTACTTTAAGCCAAGATAACTCTTGGGAAATAACTACTAGTGTTTAATATAATATTACAGGACAAGCTAATTAAATTTAAAAATAGGAGCAATTGTAATTGTTCCTATTTTTGGTACTCTACAAAAATTACTTGCTGAATCTAAGATTAATAAAGAATATATTTAAAAAGGAGAAAAATATTATGAGAAAAAAGCAGATATACATATTAGTCTTATTAGGAATATTAATATTATTATCAAGTTTAGGAATACATTATTATAATAATAAAGCTTTTATTGGCATACTTTTTTCAGATGCATCAATTAAAGACAGTGAACTAAAAATTTTAAATGAGAATTTCCATAATAAAAAAAGTATTAAATTAAATGCTATGGATGCTCCTATGGTATCATATATTAACAATTCAGTATATATTCCCACTTCCCTTGATAATAAATTGTTTTATATAGATAATAATTTTAAAGTATCTGAAGAAAAAGTAGATGATGGAGCAAGCTTTGTTAGAACTAAAAAAAATGGACAACTTATATTATTCAATCTTCCAAGAAATAAAATCAATGGGGATAATAATAGAGTGTATTTTTCTTGTAATAATAAAAAGAATGCACTTGATATTAAAAATTCCTTATTATTATGTGGAGATTTTGATAATAAATATATATATGTTATAGGTGCTAAATTTGATAGTGATACGGATACAGAAACATATCTATTTATTATAGATAGATCTAATTTTAAATTAGTAGAAGAAAAGAAAATGCCTACTAATGTAAGAGTAATTTCAACAGAATTAATAGATAATAAATTATTTATCAGTGTTGATGCAAAAGTGGATTATTTTTTATATTATGATATTTTAGATAAAAAAATAAAAAACATTAATTATAATAAATTAATTAAAAATAATTTAGATATAAGTAAAATAGTTTATGATGATAATAATATATTTTTAGTTTCCCTTACAGGAGATATTGTGAAATTAGATAGAAAGAAACTTCTTATAACTGATGTTAAAACTCTATATAACAGAAGAATAATTGGTGCTGATATTAAAGATAATAAACTATATTTATTAAATAAATATGAGGAAAATAGAAAAGTTGCTAGAGTAAATGTGCTTGATGCAAGTACTTTAAAACAAATAAAAGAAATATCAGTAGGGCCTATAAGGAACACTATGCCTCAAGATATTTTCATTTATAAATAAGTATGTTCTTATTGTTTTTAAGGAAAAGGAAAATGATTTAAAGTGAATATAAATTTTTACATTAAAACCAAATCAATGAAATTTTAGAAGATAATAAGGTAATATTGATATTATCTTTTTTTCTTATTACTTTTAAAACATGGAATAAAAATTATACTTTTTAAAACTTAAACTAGCTTCCTTTGGTTTAAAACGTAGGGAGATGTGGAGTAGAAGGCATTGAATAAGAACCTCTTATTCAATGCCTTTATGACAATACATTCTTTTAAAAATCAGGGGTTGTACAATTTTTAAAAGTACTAATTATTTATTATATATTAGTATCAATTAAAATTTATCAGGGTAGAACTCTTTAGCTAATTTTTTTACAGTGCCTGGAACTCTTTCACCAGGATATAATTCAGTTAATTCAACTTTTATAAATTTATTATTTTTTATAGCATTTACATCCTTTAAAGCAGGATTTGCTTTAAGGGCTTTAACTTTGTTTTCAAAAGTTTCTCCGCCGTTTCCAACAGAATATTCTAAAATCATTATTACGTCAGGATTTTTCTTTATTACTTCTTCCATAGATACCTCTGGATAAGTTTTATCTATATTTCCAAATATGTTTTCTCCTTGAGCTAGTGAGATTATTTCATTACTTATACCTTTTCCAATTACTGCAGCTTTATCTGTTCCCGAATCATATCCTAAAACCTTAACTTTTTTATCAATATCTTTAATTTTATCTGTAGTTTCTTTTAATTCTGATTTAATCTTATTATTTACTTCTTTTGCTTTGTCTTCTTTGTCAAAGATTATTCCAAGATTATTAAAGTCCTCATATATAGAATCTATTGTTGCATTTGCTTCTCCAGATCTTGGAATATAAGCTTTTATTTTATTCTCGTTTAACCAATCTATAGTACCAACACCTTTATCGTTAAAACTGCTACCCCAACTTATTATAAAATCCACACCATTTGATAGTAGTTGTTCTTTAGAGGGATGAGTTTTACTCATAACGGTCACCTTATCATAAGCAGGCTTTAAAGCTGGAAGTATATTGTTTTCAGCATAAGCTGTACCAGCCATTTGGTCTTCTAATCCCATAGAGAGCATCATTTCTATCATGCAATTTGTTATAGCCAAAGCTTTTTTAGGTTTTTTATCATAAGTCATTGAGAATTTGCTAACACTGTCATCATGTCTGCTAGTTTGTACAAAATCTAGTTTTAGTGGTTTATTAGCAGATTGTTCATTTTTACTATTTTCTTTATTTGTGCTAGTATTTTTTGAATTAGAGCAGCCAGTAACACCTCCTACTAATATTAATGTCGATAATGTTATAGCGATTAACTTTTTGTTCATAAATAAATCCTCCTAAATTCTTTACTTTGTTTTACATTAACAATCAATTATAAAGTGTGCATAAAATATAGTTAATTGTTAACTAAGGAAAGAAATATCACATGACAATACCGATTCTAACATGAATTGTAAAAAAAGGCAAATCATTACTGATAAATAAAAGTGTTTTAGTGAAAATTTACTAAAAAAATATATAATTCATTCTTTTAGCGAATTGAGTCGTCTTTTTAACTACATAGCTATTTTTAAAACAAGGATAGGATAACTTATTTTAAAATTTTAATTTTTTATTTGTAAGGTTTATTTAAGATTACATTTAATAAGCTGTAAGTTAGTGAAACTATAATAATAATTGTTCCAAGGAAAAAGGATAAAAAATTATAAAATATAATGAACTTAATAAATTAGGAGGAAAAAGTATGATTGGTTGGGAGATAAAAAAAATAGCAAAATCAAAAATTGCTTTAATTGCAATAGCAATCTTTATTCTTTTAACATCCATAATGGCAATAGTAAAACCAACTTTGGAGGATGAAATAAAGCATGTAAATGAACAGCATGAAACAGTTGTAGATAAAAGAGCACCTATTGTAATTGGTAAAGAAAATTTTAATAAAAAAATTGATGGGTTAGTAGAAGCCTCTAAGTCTAATGGAAAAGATTCTATGGAAAAAAGGATAGCAGAGGATTCTAAAAAGAAAATAGAAAATATAAAAGATAATGAATATAAAGAGGTTAATTTTTGGAAAGTTTTTAGTTATAGAAGTACTCATTCAGTTGCTAGTTTTTTTATGTTGATAATGATCATGTTAATTGTTAGTAATATTTATATTAATGAAAAGATATCATCCGTAGATAATTTGATTTTATCATCTAAAAATAAATTTAAATGTTTATATTCAAAAATGTTTTTAGCTATATTAATACCTGTTATATTTTATTCAGTATATTTAGGATTGGAATTTTTAATAACAATAATTCAATATGGCACACCAGTAAATGGAAATTTACAAGCCTTTAGAATAGTGGATAATTTTATTCTTCTAAAGGGTGACCCAACAATAGTAAATTATGTTTTATCAAGAGTTTCTGTAATGTATCTAGTATTAATAAGTATATCTTTAGTTATATTCTTATTTTCATCTACATTAAGTAATTCTTTAGCAGTAATAAGCGGCGGAGCTATATTTATTGTATTGGGTAAAGTATGTATGCTTCTAAAGTTCTTACCTAAAAAGCTATTAATGATATTAGACAAAGTTAATTATATTGATATGCTTAGTTATTTTGATATAAATATAGGAATGAACTGGGGCAATATATCTATAATGGGTAATAATTTTGATCTTATAAATTTTTCAATAGGAATAGTTGGTTTAATAATATTACTTAGCATTTTATTAATAATAATAAACTTTAAAAAATTTATAACTAATTAAAATATATGGAGGAATGGAAAATGAATAAATTAGAAATAAAAAATTTAAATAAAAGATTTGGAGTAAAAAAGGCTACTGATGATATAACAATAACTTTAGAAAATGGAGTTTATGGATTATTAGGACCTAATGGAGCAGGAAAAACAACTTTAATGAAACAAATAACCACTTTATTAACACCAGATAGCGGAGAAATAATTTTTAATGGAAAGAATATTAAAGAAAATGAAGATGAATATAGAGGATATATAGGATACTTACCACAGGATTTTGAAGCATATAAGAATTTTTCAGCTAAAGAATTTTTAAGTTATATGGCTGCATTAAAGGGATTAGATAAAGGACAAGCTAAGGATAAAATTGATGAACTCTTACACTTAGTTGGATTATATGATGTTAGAAATAAAAAAGTAGGAAAATTTTCAGGAGGTATGAAAAGAAGAGTTGGAATTGCACAGGTCTTATTAAATGATCCCAAAATAATGGTATTAGATGAACCTACAGCAGGGTTGGATCCACAAGAAAGAAGCAGATTTAGAAATCTTATAGCGGATATATCAAGGGATAAAATAATAATTTTATCTACTCACATAATTTCAGATATTGAATCTGTAGCTAAAGAAACAATAATGATAAAAAATGGTGCACTCTTAATGCAAGGAACCCATGAAGATATATTAAGAGGGATGAAAAATAAGGTATATGTAATAAGAACTAAAGATGAAAGAGAAATTGCACAAATACAACAAAAATATAAAATAGTTAATTTCCAAAGGGGAATAGACCATACTGAAGTTAGAGTCGTGTCAGAAACAATACCTAGTTTTAAGGATGTAGATATTGCTGAACCAAAATTTGAAGATGTATATATGTTTTACTTTGATTTAGAAGATACTAAGGAGGTTTAATTCATGGGAAGAATTATAAAATTTGAAATGAAAAAAATGTTGTTAAGATTAGGGGTTATAATTCCCTGGATTTTAGTAGCACTACTTTCTACAATTCTATTAAATACTGCGGGAAATGATGTTGTTGAAATTTATTCAAGTGTATTTGATAAGAGTTATGGTATAGCTCCATTAATAGGATTATTGACTTTTACAATTGTTTCAGGATCATATACTAAAGAATATGACAACAATATGGTAGGACTTATAAATAGTACAGAAAATGGTAAAAAAAATATAGTTAAAGCTAAAGCAATAGCGGCTGGAATATCTGTTTCTATAGTTAATCTATCAATTGTCTTAATAATATATTTAAGTGCATTAAGAAAAACTGGGGGAAAAGGACTAGAACTTCCATTAAAATCATTATGGTATTTTGGAAACAGTGGATCAAGCATTAAAGTTTATCAAATGATGATAATTATGATTTTAACTATAATAATAGGATCTTTTATATTTGCACAAATTGGATTGTTTTTATCATCAATAAGTAAGTCAGCAGTTATACCATTTATATTTGGTGGATTAATAATGGGAATACCTTACTTGTTAGAAGGATTTCTTATACGTGCAGGTAACAATGGTAGCATTTTGCCTTATACACCACTTTGGGGAATGTATTCTTGTCAGATAGTAAGATATAAAGCTTCCATGGGGATGGCATTAGGAACTTTAGCAATAATATTTGTAATTGTTATGACAGTATTATCAAAAGCAAGTAATAAGGCCTTTTCAAAATAAAAAGTTAAAAGGGTATGTTTTAGAAAAGATTTGATTTTAACACAGCAAAGATTAAAAATACACTAATAAACAGAATCTTTTTGCTAAGCAGTTCTAAATCTGATTTCATTAAAAATTTTCTACATGGTCAAGGCGCTATTTGTGGCTTAACTTATGGCACCTCACATCCTGTGAGTAATTACAAAAATTTTTAATGCCTTCCTAGATTTATAACTACTAAAGCTTAATTACATGTTTATTACGTGTATTTTTTTCTCTTTTCTTATATTAAAATTAAATCTATTTTAGTGTCACAGAGATTTAGAATTTTTATACTGTTGTAGATTTTATAAAAATATGTTGTTATGGTTTAATATAATTGATATAATGTTTAAAATTTTGTTATACTAAAAATAAGTTTGTTATAATAAATTTAAGCTAATAAAAATTTAAATTTATACTAAATTTAAAAAGAAAAAGAGGGAGTTACATGGATACAATATCTCTAAATAATAAAAAAATACTAATAATTGATGACGAAGAGGATATAGTTAGATTAATAAGAACAGTACTTAAAAAAGAAGGATTCCAAAATATATATTATGCTACAAACTTAGAAGATGGGTTAAAAGAGTTTAATAAAGTAGAACCAGATATTTTAATTTTAGATGTTATGCTACCAGATGGGGAAGGGTATGAATTATGTAAAACCATAAGAGCTAAATCTAAGGTTCCTATATTATTTTTATCTGCTAAGGGTGAAGAAATAGATAAAATATTAGGATTTGCTATAGGGGGAGATGATTATATAACTAAGCCTTTCAGTACAAAGGAATTAGCTTATAGAGTAAAAGCCCATTTAAGAAGATATTCTTATGTAGATGAAGTTAAGGAAGAAAAAAATATTTTATCCTTTGGGCCCTTTGAGCTAAATATAAGTAAGGCAGAATTTAAAAGAGATGGGGAAATTATAGAATTAAAACCTAAAGAACTAGCATTAATAACTTTTTTTGCAAAACATCCAAATCAAATAATAAGTAAAGAAAAAATTTGTGATAATGTTTGGGGGGAAGATTATTATGGATTTGACAATACAATAATGGTCCACATTAGAAGACTTAGAGAAAAAATTGAAAAAGAGCCATCAAGACCAGAATATTTAATAAATGTTAAAGGATTAGGATACAAATTGGTGATAAAAAATGAAAAATAATATGAAGTGGAGAATTACAGGCAGATTTTTAGTAACAGTTATTTGCGTAGTTATAACTGTAGTCATAATAAATATTGTATCTTTAATTGGACTCGCAATTTATAGAAATGCTAATGAGATTAGCTCTAAAAAATATAAAATTGAAGATTCAGTTAGAAATTTTTCTTCGAATATTAAAGAAGCAGATAATAAAATATATATTGATGATAAAGGCAAAGCTATATTAGATAGTAACAATGGTTGGATACAGATTGTAGATGCTAACAATAATGAAGTTTATAGTTATAAAAAGCCTTCTTATATAAAAAATAAACCTACTGCTGCAGA
The DNA here is from genome assembly GCF_054768115.1 of Clostridium sp. CTA-6. Lineage (NCBI taxonomy): Bacteria > Bacillati > Bacillota > Clostridia > Eubacteriales > Clostridiaceae > Clostridium > Clostridium sp. CTA-6. Next base: position 111,342 of record NZ_BAAAAU010000003.1, on the reverse strand, counting down.
AATAGTAAATTTACATAAATATAAAACTTCTGATAAACAAAATGAATTGTCTACTAATTTTGTAGCTGAAAAAGATATAGGAAATAAAAGATTAACTTATATTATAGGATTTGAGGATAATGACATAACCAAATATGTAATTACTACTAGGAACTCAGAAGTAATCCAACTTATAAAATCTGCTACAATAATAATTATTATTGTAGATGGAATTATAGCCCTAATTTTTGGATACCTTTTTATTAGAAAATTAACTAATCCCTTAGGGGAGATATTGCTGGGCGTAAAAAAATTAGAAAATGAAGAATATGATTTATATTATGAGCCTAAAGGAATGTATAATGATTTATATTATAGTTTAAATAATTTATCAGATAGATTACAAGAGAATAAAAGGAATAGAAAAAAGCTAGATAATATGAGAGAAGAATGGATCTCAAACATTTCTCATGATATAAAAACTCCATTAGCTTCTATTCAAGGTTATGCAGAAATAATAAAAGATGAAGATTATGATTTTACAAAAGAGGAAATAGGAGAGTACGCTGAAATCATAGAAAATAAATCTAAATATATTAAAGAATTAGTAGAAGATTTAAATCTATCTACTAGATTAAAAAATAATACTTTAACTTTAAATAAGGAAAAAATTAATCTAGTTAATTTAATAAAGGATATTATAATAGATATATTAAATGATACTAGATATGAAAATAGGGAAATAGATTTTCACTGTGAGAATGACAATATTGAAATAAATGGAGACAAAATTCTTATAAGAAGAGCTATAATTAATATTTTATTTAATGCTATTGTGCACAATAGTGAAGATGTAAAGATAGATGTTACACTAAAAAAACAGGATAAGATAAGTATAATTATTGAAGACAATGGTAGGGGAATAAAAGGAGAAGAGTTAAATAGAATTTTTGATAGATATTATAGAGGAACTAATACGGGAGAGCGCCACAAAGGATCAGGTCTTGGAATGGCTATATCAAAAGAAACAATTGTTGCCCATGGAGGGGATATAACTATTGAAAGTGAACTAGGCAAAGGAACCAAAGTAAATATATTAATATAATTAAGAAAATAAATATATAGAAAAATAAATTAGAATACTTTATTTGTGAACTAATATTTAAGCGTGAAGTAAACGGGACTTTTGTTTAGAGGAAAGAGTACTTTGGGAAGAGTACAGATACAATTAGCAATGGACAATTGACAATAATCAGATATTATTCAGTATTTTTTTAAATATATATCGAATTTTAATATACTAAAGTTTATAGTTAGAGTATATATGGGGAAGGATTCTATTCTACTTTGTTATGTAAAATCTACAATTTTAGTTTTAGAACTTTAAAAGGGGATACAAACTTCCCTTGGTTTAAAAATATGGATATATGGTGTAACAGGCATCCGAACGAGATTAGAGATTTTTAGCTGTTTTTTCAAAATATATGTATCTTCTAAATTATTGTTTGAGCATTCAGCGAGTTATAATTTAGAAGCATATATTTTAAGAAAGAACAGCTTAGAATCTCTTATCGAAGTAAGTGTCTGGTACACCATATATCCTTTTTAAAACCAAGGGTGTGTACACCTTATTTACAACACGTTAGGTAACTCACATTTAATTTATTATTATATGGATTCCTATAGATATGAGCTTCTACTTCAAAAACTTCTCTAAACATTTCCTCTGTAAATACTTTTTCTACAGGGCCATGGGTAACTATTTTACCTTTCTTCATTACATATATATAGTCACAGAATGTAGCGGCTATATTCATATCATGAAGGGTTGTAAAAGTTGTAATATCCAAATGTCTTAACATATGAATTATTTGAAGTTGATATTTTATATCTAAGTGGTTAGTAGGTTCATCTAATACTATAAGATCTGTATTTTGGCACAAAGCCATAGCTATCATAACCCTTTGTTTTTCACCACCAGATAAACTTAAAAAACTTCTATTTCCGCATTCCTCAAGGCCTACATTTTTTAGAGATTTTTCTATAAATTTTTCATCTTCTTCATCTACACTGGCAAATCGATTGTTGGAAGAAAATCTTCCCATAGCTACTATTTCTTTTACACTAAAATCAAATTCTAATGAATGTTCTTGCATAACTACAGCCATAAGTCTGGACAGTTCTTTGTTTTTCATTCCATAGATATTTTTATCATCTATATACACAGATCCTTCTTTAGGAGTTAAATATCTATATATATTTTTTAATAATGTAGTTTTTCCGCAGCCATTTGGACCTATTAATCCAACAAAATGGTTTTTCTCTACATTTAAATCTATTCCACGTAAAAGCTCTTTCGAACCTATATCATATTTTATACCTTCTAATTTTAATTTCATTTACTTACCTCCAAATCTATAGGTGCTTTTTTGCATTAAATATAGGAAGAAAGGACCTCCTAGAAATGCAGTTATTACTCCTATAGGAACTTCCTGTGGAGATAATATAGTTCTAGCTATAGTATCTGTAATTACCATTAATATTGATCCAATAACAATACCAAAGGGTATTAATTTTTTATGAGAAGAACCTACCATTTGCCTTGCTATATGAGGAACTATAAGGCCTACAAATCCAATTACTCCTGTAAAAGCTACTATAGTACCTGTTAAAAGTGTAGAAGCTATCATTATAAATCTAATTATAAATTTAGTATTTATACCTATATTTTTTGCTACGGCTTCACCTAAAAGCATAGCATCTAAATCTTTATATAATAACATACTTAAAATGGCGGTTATAAGCATTATTACAAGAGAAAACTTTACTTGATTATAGTTTGCTCCTGCTAAACTACCAATAGTCCAAAATACTGCGCTTTTAACTAAGCTATCATTTTTGGCAAAGGTTATTATAAAGTTTGTTACTGCAGTAAATATAGAGGATACAGCAACTCCAGTTAGTATTAATTTAGTTTTAGAATACACTTTACTTACTCCGGATATTTTAAATACCATAATAGATGCAATCAAGGAACCTAAAAATGCTCCCAAGGCTATTCCAAGATGTCCAAAAGAACTTAAAACACCTAATACTATGGATAGGGTAGCCCCTGCAGATGCACCAGAGGATATACCTAATATGTATGGATCTGCCAGTGAGTTTCTAGTTAAAGTTTGCATTAAAATTCCCACAAGGGCTAAAGCACCACCAGAAACTATAGCTAGAAGCAATCTCGGAAGTCTTAATTTAAAAACTATATTATCAATATTATTTGGCCAATCTTTAGCAAAAATTTCTTTGTTTAATATGTTATTTATAAGGGATTTAAAGGTTACACCTACATCTATTTTTACAGAACCAAAGGTTATGCAAACTGTAGTTATTACAAACAAGGCTATAATTAATAGAATAAATTTTAAAGTGCAATTATTTTTGCACTTTAAAGTTTTTTTATTATTATTCATTTTTATCACCAACTAAAATTTATCTGGGTAGAATTCTTTAGCTAATTTATTTACAGTTTTAGGAACTCTTACACCAGGATATAATTCAGTTAATTCAACTTTTATAAACTTGTTGTTTTTTATAGCATTTACATCCTTTAAAGCAGGATTTGCTTTAAGAGCTTTAACCTTGTTTTCAAAGGTATCTCCACCGTTTCCAACAGAATACTCTAAAACCATTATTACATCTGGATTTCTTTTTATTATTTCTTCCATAGATACTTCAGGGTAATCTTTTTTCATATCGCCGAAGACATTTTCACCCTGTGCAAGTTTAATTAGTTCGTTATTTATACCTTTTCCAACAACTACAGCTTTATCTTTTCCAGAGTCATATCCTAAAACTTTTACTTTTTTATCAACGTTTTTAATTTTGTCCGTAGTTTCTTTTAGTTCTGATTTCATTTTTTCTGTTAATTCTTTAGCTTTATCTTCCTTGCCAAAGATTATTCCAAGATTTTTAAAATCTTCATAGATAGAATCAACCGTTGCATCTGGACTTACAGATCTTGGAATATAAGCTTTTATTTTATTTTCGTTTAACCAGTCTATACTACCAACACCTTTATCATTGAAGTCGCCACCCCAACCTATTATAAAGTCAACTCCATTTGATAGTATTTGTTCTTTAGATGGATAAGTTTTACTCATAACGGGTACCTTATCATAGGCAGGTTTTAAATCTGGTAGTATATTGTTTTCTGCGTATGCAGTACCAGCCATTTTGTCTTGTAATCCCATAGATAACATCATTTCGATCATACAATTTGTTACCGCTAAAGATTTTTCTGGTTTTTTATCATAAACCATTGAAAATTTGTTTGCACTATCATCATGTCTACTAGTTTGTACAAAATCTAGTTTTAGTGGCTTATCAGCAGATTGTTCAGTTTTAGTACTGTCACTATTTGTGCTAGTACTTTTATTAGAGCAACCAGTAATACCTCCTACCAATACTAATGTAGATAATGTGATAGCAATTAATTTTTTGTTCATAAAAATTCCTCCCAAAAACCTTTACTTTGTTTTTTGATTAACAATCAATCATAAAATGTGTGCATAAAATATAATTAATCGTCAATAAATGACAGGAATTTTACATTGCCAAAAATAATTTTATCATAGCAGATAAGAAGTATCAACCCATTGCTTTATCATAGGAAAGCAATGGGTTATTAAAATAATTTAATAAGTTATCCTAACTTATTATAACTTCAATTTATCATAGCGATAGTAAATAAAATATAAAATATTTTTAAATTAACTTGTAGAATTATTGTTGAAAAGTAACAACTTAAAATAGCATATAATAAACAGATTTATAAGCTTTAGAGGGAATTTTTACTCCAAGTAAAGCTTATAAAATGCTAGCTCGCTCTTTACTTTCATTTTTAAGAAAGTGGGAATATTAGAGTGAATAGTCATCGAATAAATGAAATATTTTAAAAAAGGGTAAAAATAAAAACTCCAGTAAAAATAAGGTATTTACTGGAGTCTTTAGGTTAAATTTTAAATTATAATAATTGTATGAGTTATTATAATATTAGAAGGCTTATTTTAATGAATTTGATATTTCTGTAAATATAACTCCTAATCCATAAGCACCTGCATCTGGGTAACCAATACTTCTTTCACCAACTGTGCCTGCTCTACCCATACGTGCTACTATTTCTTCAGTCATTTTTGCACCTTTAACTGCCGCAGCGGCACCTTTTTGGAAGGCTTCATGGATAGAAGTATTGTTATTAGCACTTTCACTCCACAAATCAGCACAAGGAACTAATGCATCAATTAAAGTTTTATCTCCAACTACTGCTCCTCTTCCAAAAGAACGTTCTCCTGTAGCTTGTATTCCTTTTACTGCTGCTTGCATCATTTCAGCAAAATCTGAAACTGATAATTCTTTTTTATCTCCGACCTTTTTTCCAGCGGATCTAAATGCTGATCCCCATATTGGACCTGATGCTCCACCACAATGCTCCATAATTATTAAAGAGCATTCGTTTAAGAATTTACCAATAGTCATATTATCTTCTTTAAGTATAGCTTTCCATTCTCTTTTTAATTGTTTAAAGCCTTTTGCTACACTCATACCAAAATCACCATCACCAGCATGAGAATCTAATTCACAGAAATGAACTTCATTTGCTATTATTACTTCACTCATCTTATCTATAATATAAATCATATTATCTAAAGTGATTTTTTCATCTTTAATTTCACTGTGACAATCACATGTTTCTAAATCAAAAGTAACTTCTTTTATAGCATCATTATTGTTTTCTAAAGCTATATATTGAACCGGTTCAACTGGTCCTGAAACTTTAAATGCAGGAGTGTCACTTTCTTTTGATAATAACTCTTTAAGCTCTTTATCTAGTTTCATAATAGATACTGAAGCACCTTCCATATCTATACTAGTCATATAGTTTCCTACAAATATTCTATTTATCTTTATATTTCTCTTTGCAAGCTCAGCAGTAACTGAATTATTAAAAAGATATAATTCTTGTAGAGGGGTAGCACCAAAACCATTAATTAATAATGCGACTTCTTCATTATTTGATCCATCTATTTTCATGTCTTTTAATATGGAATCAACAATTTTTTTAGCTAATTCATCTGCTGTAGCAATCTTTTCTCTCACTATTCCAGGTTCACCGTGGATTCCAACACCGAATTCCATCTCATCTTCTGCTAATTGAAAAGTTGGAGTTCTTTTAGCAGGAACTGTACAAGATGATAATGCAAAACCTAAACTTCTAACATTAGCTATGGCTTTTTCGGCAATTGATTTAACTTCTTCTAAAGATAAACCTAATTCGGCAGCTGCACCGGCTATTTTATGCACTAGTACGGTACCAGCAACCCCTCTGCGTCCTACAGTATATAAACTATCCTCAACAGCTATATCATCATCAACTTTTACATAATCAACTTTAATACCATCTTCACTAGCTAAATGTGCGGCATTTTTAAAGTTCATAATGTCTCCACTATAATTTTTTATGATTAATAAAGTTCCTTTTTCACTGGCTGTAGCTTTTATAGCTTTATACACTTGAATTTGGGATGGAGAAGCAAACACATCTCCGCATACTGCTGCATCCAGCATTCCTTTTCCAATAAATCCGGCATGAGCTGGTTCGTGACCACTTCCACCACCACTAATTAAGCTAACTTTATTTTTGTTTATATTCTTTTTTTTCATTATTTTATATTTTCTAACAAACTCTAATTCTGGATGTGCCATAGCTATTCCATTACACATTTCCATAACTACAGTTTCAGGTTTATTTATTATTTTTTTCATATTTACACCTCTATTTATTTGATTTATATTTTTTACCTAATGTATCTGCTGTTATTATTGCTGCGGCCACTGCTTCTGGAGTTACCTTAAACGGCATAGAGTGCATTGATTCTTCTTCTATACAAGATTTTTTAGCTACTTCCATAAGTTCTTCATCAGTAATACTGTCTACACCAATATCTTCTAAACAAACAGGAAGTCCAATTTCTAAGCAGAAGTTTATTACTTCGTCGATTTCTTCTTTTGGTGCATTTTCAAGAACTAATTGAGCAATTGTTCCAAAGGCAACTTTTTCTCCATGAAAGTATTTATGAGTTCCCTCTAGTATAGTTAATCCATCATGGATTGCATGAGCAGCTGCTAAACCAGCACTTTCAAAACCTAGGCCTGATAAAAGAATATTTGTTTCTATTATGTTTTCTAATGCTTGTGTTACTAAATTACAATCTGATGCTATTTTTGCTTTTACACCATCTTCTAGTAATGTTTTATAACAAGCTTTTGCAAGTGTTAATGCTGTGTTAGTTCCTTTTGCTGGTGGACATAATCCTTCTCTAACACCACAAGGTAAACCTGCATTAACATTTGAAAAAGAATTTGAAGTTGCTCTTGCTTCGAAATATGTTGATAATGCATCACCCATTCCTGAAACTAAGAATCTTGTTGGAGCATTTGCAATAACTGTAGTATCTATTAAAATTACAGTTGGACTTTGCCAGAAATAAGCGTAATCATCAAAGGAACCGTCTGGTGTGTAAAGTACAGCAGAGTGACTAGTTGGGGCATCTGTAGCTGCTATTGTTGGAACAATTATTAGTGAATTACCTTTAGCAACACATTTTGCTGTATCGATAGCTTTACCACCACCAAGTCCTATAGTGCATGCACATTTATTATTTTTTGCAATTTCTTGTAATCTTGCAACTTCTTCTCTTGAACATTCTCCACAGAATTCACTTTCTACAAAAGTAATTCCAAATTTTTTAGCAGTTGAATCTAATTTATCTTTAACACGCTTTATATCATCTTTGTGAGCTATTAATAGAGCTGATTCCCCAAAGCTCTTTACAAAATAACCTAAGTTTAATAATTCATCTTCACCTTGAACATATTTAGTTGGACAAATAAATGCTTTTCTCATTATAATCTCCCCTTAATTTGTAAAAATATTTTTATTTTTTAACTTGTCTTTATTGTAATATCGTTTACATAAATATGCATTGGACTTACATGACAAAAAATTATGATTAAAAATCGTATTTTTTTGTGGTTGAGTAAATTTGTTGTAATTTCATATCTTTTCATTGTTTAAAATGGGATATATGTAAAAATATTAAAGGGTAAATATGTAAAAGGTTACAATTGAGAGGAAATATTCAGAATATATAAAAAAGGGAAAAAATAAAAAAGACTTAATTTTAAAGACAAAAAATACATTTATAAACTACTTTAGTTTGTTAAGAAATTCTAAATTAGTAGGTTCATTAAATGTATTTTATATATTAAAATTAAATCTATTATAGGTAATGTATGAAGAATATTTTTTTGCTTTTTCAATGATTTATATATATAAATATAAATAGGATATTTTAATACTTTTTAATTCTTATAGTAATTTGTATATAGAAAGTGTTACATATTAATATTTTTTATTTTTTTTACAGTACTTTCCATATACAAAAGGGGTTACACCTTCATATTTTTTGAATATTTTTATAAAATAGCCTGTTTCATTAAAGCCAAGTTCATCACTGATTTCATTTACATGCATATCTGTTTCTTCTAATAAGTTTTTTGCCCAATCTATTTTTAGATTAGAAACAAAGCTTGAAAAACTTTTTCCTGTTTCTTTTGCAAATAGCCTACTAAAATAACTAGGACTTATATGGCAAACCTCTGCCATTTTTTTTGCAGTAATATTTTCGCTTTTATGATTATAGATATACTCAATAGCAGGCTTTAATGTATTGCTTACTGAAATATCTAAATTATCACTTGAAAGATTTTCTTTTACATAAGAATTTAGTAAAGCATTAGATATTTCTTTTTTTGCATGTTCAATATTTTTCATTGTATATCCTGTTAAGGTGTTTGAATCTATTTTTGATTCAGACGTTACAGTTTTTTGATATATTTCTGAAATTAAATTTTTATTTAAAGCTTCTTCTACTAAATAATTGCATAAAGAAAATAACATATTAGCTATTTCTTTCACTTCTTTTAATGATAAAACAGGAATTTCATCATAATATTCTTTAAATTCTTCTAAGGCGTGTCTAGCTATAGAATTTTTAGGTGTTATAACTATTTGTTCTAAAAAATCTGAAGCATTATAATCAGATAGTTTTATTTGCCCAGCCATAATTGCTCCAATATATTTGCCATCTACAATTATTGGAATTGCTATATCCACTATATTATAATGACATAAATATATGTATGGTTTATTTAAACGAACTGCTTCTAATCCACCCCTTGAATCACATTTTTGACAATACTTCACAAGATGTGGATTTGATCTTACTGCGCTGCAAAACCTATTACAACCACTATGTTTTGTAACTGGATTTCCCTTATAATCCACGATTATTATAGCCGCCTTAGTAACTAATGATAAAGAGTCCTGTAGTTTAACCCATTTTTTTAGATCTATGACCTTATCTAAATTCAAATTTTCCTTAATCAATTTTATTTGCTCCCATAAACTCATTATATATTAACAAAATAACTCTATATAATTAATTATTTTAATTATATAAAGTACTTTTTTGTAATGAATGTATCATTGTATTATATTTTATCATAACATTATAAATCATAAAATTATATTTATATATTATGTGTGTTTTAATTATAGATTTATAGTTTAAAATCAATTAATCTTAAAAATACTTAAAGTAATTAATTGTGGATTAAATGCTTTTATGAGTAAATATATACATTATATTGAAATTAATATTTATAATGTATACAATTAAGCTATGATTTAATACATATTTGTAAAATAGTGCAAGGGTTATTTATATTCTACGTTGATTGGAGAGATATACATATGGATATGATTTTTGAGCTAGGAAAAGTAAATGATATTGATGAATTAGAACAGCTTTATAACGATTTGAACGACTATTTAGAAAAAGGAGTAAACTATCCTGGATGGATAAAGGGTATATATCCAGTTAGGCAAAATGCAATTGATGGAATTAAACATGGTAATCTATATGTATTAAAATATAATAGAAAAATTATTGGTTCTGTTATCTTGAGCCCTGAACCTGAATCTGCATATCATAAAGCTAAATGGGAATTTGAGTCTGACTATTCAGATGTTTTAGTTGTATATACATTTGTAGTGCATCCTAAATTTTTGAAATGTGGTGTAGGGAAATCATTAATGGATTTTTCTATTGAACACAGTATTAAGTTAGGAGCTAAATCAATTAGGTTGGATGTTTATGAAGGTAATATACCTGCCATTAAGCTATATGAAAAATGTGGTTTTAAATATATTGATACAGTTGACTTACGACTTGGAAACTATGGGTTAAACTGGTTTAGATTATACGAAAAAATGCTGTGAGATAATGAGCATAAATATATATATGAAAGGTTGTGTTTGTTATTAAAAAGAAAATAAATAATATAGTTTATGTAAAAATGAACTATTCAGTTGAAATAAAAGATTCACAAAATAAATCAATAGGAGACTCTTGAGATATACCAATAACTCTTACTGTTAAAGTCACAGGAGATAGTTGGTATATCATTGAAGAAGAACCTGCATAAATTTAAACTTTTAAAAGACTAGGAGGATCTTACAATGAACATAAGAATGTATAAATTAGAGGATTGTAGAGAAATCTTAGAATTATTTTATAATACTGTTCATTCAATAAATTCAAGGGATTATAGCCTTGAACAACTTGATGTATGGGCACCTAAAGAAATTGATATTGCTTTATGGGATAAATCTCTTTCACAACATTATTCTATTGTGGCTGAGGAAAACGGTGTTATCATAGGATTTGGAGATTTAGATGCAACTGGATATCTTGATAGACTATATGTTCATAAGGATTATCAAGGTATTGGTGTAGCAACTACAATTGCTAGTGAGTTAGAAAGTTATGCACAGGAAAATCATATCAGTATTGTAACAACTAATGCCTCTATTACAGCCAAACCTTTTTTCAAGAAACGAGGTTATGAGGTTGTAAAAGAACAATATGTTCAACGGAATGGACAATTTTTAAAAAATTTTATTATGAAGAAGGTCTTAAGATAATGATCATAGTATAATAAAATTAGGATTTAGTACATATTTGTGTTTAATTATAAATATATTCATGAAGATAAAAATGGGCATTTATATAAAATAAATATAAACAAGATATTTTGAAAATGTGGATTTATGTATGGATGAAATAATTAGTTTTTTAGGCGATTAAGATATACTTGTAAAATAAAAAGAAGTAAAGCTTATTTACGTAATAGGGGGATACCATGGAAATTAAAATAATAAAAGAGAATAAAAGAAGTTTTTTAGATTTATTACTTTTAGCAGATGAACAAGAAAGTATGATTGATAAATATTTAAACCGTGGGGAAATGTTTGCTCTATATGATGAAGATTTAAAAAGTATTTGTGTAGTAACTAAGGAAAAGGAAGGCGTATATGAGATAAAGAATATAGCAACATATGAAAAATATCAGGGACAAGGTTATGGAAGTCAGTTAATTAAGTACGTATTTGAATATTATAAGGATAAATGCAAAACAATGCTTGTAGGTACTGGAGATAGTCCATTGACAATTCCCTTTTATAAGCATTGTGGATTTAAAATTTCTCATAGAGTTAAAAATTTTTTTATCGATAATTATGATCATCCTATTTATGAGAATGGGATACAACTAATTGATATGGTTTATTTAAAAAAGGATTTCTAAAGATCTTGAGAATAATCCTTATTTTTATAATTATGGACAAAGTTATCACAATAGGCTATACACATAAAATAGTGTAAAAAGAAAGGAAGTGAGTATTTAGTAGGGATGTGTACTTGTAACACACTCTCTAACTAAAGATAAATTATGTTTAGATTTAATACAAAAGAAGCCAAATGGTTTTTTGAGCCTAAGAATTATTTAATAAAAGAGGATAGGGTTGAAATAATAACAGAGCCTAACACTGATTTTTGGCAAAGAACTTATTATGGATTTAGAAATGATAATGCTCATGTTCTTTATGTTACAACAGATGAAAAGTATTTTTCCTTTACAGTAAAGACAGATTTTAATAGCACAGCATTGTTTGATCAATGTGGACTTGCCATTTATCAAAATAGTGAAAATTGGGCAAAGGCATGCATTGAATTTCATGATAATAATACTTCATGGCTTGGAAGTGTTGTAACTAATCATGGATATTCTGATTGGGCAACTATGGATATTGGATCATCTGTAAAATCTATGTGGTATAGGTTAAGTAGGAGAGGAAGTGATTACTGTTTTGAAAATTCCTTTGATGGTGTAAACTTTAAGCAAATGAGAATTTTTCACTTATTTGAAGGAGCAAAAGAAATTAAATTTGGTTTGCTTGCATGTTCACCAAGCAAAAATTCTTTTAAGGTTACATTTACTGAAATGAAAGTAACAGATTGTCTATGGGAAGAACACAAAGCATAATTTTAGGAAGGGATGATATGAACATATAATACTGCTCCTTATATGACATAATGTTGTCATAATTGATTTGATATTATATAAACAAGAAAATTATAATATTAAGGGGGTAATACAAAAATGGATCTTGAAAGAATGTATAATAAAGAACCATTACCGACCTATGATGAAATGAGATGTTTTATTGGCAATAGTGCAGTAAAAAACTTTGATAAAATAGTTACCTTTATCGAAGAAAATTATGACTTTAATAAAGAAATACATTATGGTGGAAAAAATTATGGAGTATTGATAAGGTTTAGGAGAAGTGGCAAAACATTGTTATCATTATTTCCAGAAAAAAATGCTTTTTCTTGTGTTCTTGTGTATGGTAAAAAAGAGATTGAACAATTTGAAAGTAGAAGAGATGAATTTAGTGATTATATGAAGCGAATTTTTAATGATACTAAGCATTATCATGATGGGAAATGGTTATTAATAAGGATTCAAGATGATAAATATATAAATGAATTAATAGAAATGATAAAAATTAAGAAAAAACCAAAGAAAAAACATATTGTATAAGTAAGAGTATGCTTTTTGAAATAGAATTGTAGTATACAAACTAACTTATGCAGGCTATTAAGTTGTGTTAAGTAATTATGAAAAAATAGCTTTAAAAATCATACAATTACTATTTGTAAGTTTTTGATATTGATTTCTCTCTTATTTCTGGGAAGTAATGATTTTTGCTGAAACTATTATATTTCGATAGGTTGAGAAAACAGAAATATAAAAATTGTAAGGAGTGATTTAATGCAAGATATAAAAAGTTATACAATTTTAAATAACGGAGTAAAAATGCCGTGGCTTGGATTTGGTACTTATAAGGCTGAAAATGGAAATATAGTTATTCAGTCAGTAAAAGAAGCACTTAGAATTGGATACCGTCATATAGATACTGCTTCTTATTATGGTAATGAAGAGGGAGTTGGCACCGCAATAAAAGAAAGTGGAATTCCTAGAGAAGAGATATTTTTAGTAAGTAAAGTTTGGAACTCAGATCAAGGTTATGAAAAAACTTTAAGATCCTTCGAAAATTCTATAAAAAAACTTGGCACAGACTATCTTGATCTATATTTAGTTCATTGGCCTCAATCTTTGACTAAAGAAACATGGAAGGCTTTAGAAAAACTTTATAAAGAAGGACGTGTAAAAGCTATTGGAATAAGTAATTTTTTAGTTGATCACTTAAAGTGGTTATTAGAAGATGTTGAAATTATGCCAATGGTAAATCAGGTAGAATTCCATCCTCAGCTTATTCAAAAGGAGCTAATGGAATTCTGCAGCAAAAATAATATACAGTTAGAAGCATGGTCCCCATTAATGAGAGGTAAAGTATTCGAAATTGAACTTTTACAGGATCTTGCTAAAAAATATGAGAAAACAATATCTGAAATTGTACTAAGATGGGATTTACAAATGGGTGTAGTTACTATTCCTAAATCAGTAACTCCATTAAGAATAAAAGAGAATGCAGATATATTTGATTTTGAAATAAGTAAAGAAGATATGGATAGAATTCAACAATTAGACAAGGGATTAAGGGCAGGATCAGATCCTAATAAAGTTTTCCCATGTTCCAATATATCTAAATAAATATTGTATAAAATTAATATTTTTAGTCTATATAATGAATAAAAGTTATACTATGAAAAAGTTTTAGATAATAGGGGGATGAATATGGCTTCGAATATAGAATTTGTAGAATACGTTTGTGATCAAATAGGTGACGCTGGGAATATAACTTATAAGAAAATGTTTGGTGATTACGGAGTTTATTGTAATAACAAAATAATAGGATTAATATGCGATAATCAATTTTTCTTAAGGATAACAAAGGCAGGTAGAGATTTATTAAATGAAGTCATAGAAGCACCTGCTTATGAAGGTGCCAAGCCCTCATTTCTTATTGAATCCTTAGATAATAGGGAATATTTAAATAAAATTGTGTTTGCAACTTATAAAGAACTTCCTATGCCAAAATCTAAAAAGAAAAGAATTAAAAATAGCTAAATTAAAATTTACAATTTAAACAATTATAGTATTATTTAGCATAATTTCTTATCAATAATATAATATTTTATAATTATATATCTAAAGAGAATAGAGTCTGGATATAAAAGAATAATTATATATTTTAGGTGCTTAAGAAAGAAGCATTAAGAACCATGTTTATATAATAATTTTTAGATAGGAGAGAATAAGAAATGTTTAGTTATGATACCCTGGAAAATATAGGTATTGAAAAGTTGCACGAGACATTTTTAAATGCATTTTCTGATTATCAAGTAAAAATGGATTTACCTATTTTAAAATTTCAATATATGCTTCAACGAAGAGGTTATGTTGCTAAAGCCTCTATAGGGGCATTTAATGATGAGACATTAGTTGGATTCGTTTTAAATGGAGTGAGAAATTGGGATGGGAAATTAACTGCTTATGATACAGGAACAGGTGTTATAGAAACTTATAGAAAACAAGGCATAACAAGTAATATGCTACTAAATGTAAGACAATTATTTAAAGAAATGGGAGTAGAGCAGTATTTACTTGAAGTAATTCAATCAAATACATCTGCACTTCAACTTTATAAAAAACAAGGCTTTAAGATTTTAAGGGATTTTGAATGTTTTCATTTAGATAAAAATAAATATAATCCTATAACAACTTATAAGGTTGAACATGTTAATACGATTAATTCAAATGATTGGAGAGAACTAACAGAGTTTTGGGACTTCGTACCATCTTGGCAGAACTCTATTGATTCCATTAATGTTGTATCAGATGCATTCATATATTCTATTGTACGGTTGGATGATAATACTGTTGGCTACGGAGTTATTGATAAGAAAACAGGAGATATTCCACAAATAGCAGTAAACAAAAATTACAGACGTAAAGGAATTGCAAGGAGTATCCTTACAGATTTAATGAAAAATACAGAATCATATAATATTAATGTTATAAATGTAGATGGAGAATCTAGATCTATGAAAGATTTTTTACTGAAATTAGGATTTGAATGTGGAGTTAGTCAATATGAAATGATTTTAAAATTATAACTTTTATTAAAGTCTTTATTGAAAAGCTAAAAATAGCCTTTTCAAAGTGTATCGAGATTTTTATAAAATAGAGTAATATTTATATTAGCTTTATGACGAAAAAGTCATAAGGCTTTTTTAATATTGACATATACAGTTAAACTGTATATAGTAAAAGTATATAGTTCAACTGTATACCTGTAAAATGTATAATTGGAGGAATTTATGAATAGAAATAAAAATTTACCACTAACAGAAACAACATATTATATTCTTTTAGCATTATTAGAGCCTGGTTATGGCTATATTATAATGGAAAAAGTTGAAGAATTAAGTAACTATCAAGTTAAGATAGCAGCGGGAACTCTTTATGGAGCCATTGAAAATTTGTTGAAACAAAAACTAATAAAATTTGTAGGTACAGAAGATAATAGGCGAAAAGTTTATGTGATTACTCAAAAGGGAAAAGAAATTTTGCTTTTGGACATTGAAAGAATGCATCATATGATTAAAATAGCAGAAAGTAAATTTGGGGGGAATTAATATGAGGAAATTTAGGATTTTTGCTGATTATAATAGAGAAGAAAAGTGGTTAAATGCAATGTATAAAAAGGGTTATGAATTAGAAAATATATCTTTTGGGTATAAATTTTATTCTATAGAACCACAAGATACTACAGTTAGAATTGATTATAGAATTTTTAATAAGAAAGAAAGCTTTATTGATTATTGTACTTTATTTGAAGATAGTGGTTGGAAACATCTAGCTGGTAGTAAAAATTCAGGAGTTCAATATTTCAAAAAAATTCATGAAAACAGCCAAGAAGATATATTTTCAGATGATATATCCAAAGCAGCAAGATATAAAAGATTATCTAATAAGTCCATTATATCAGCAGTGTGTTTTTTATTGATGTCTGTAGCCTACATATCCAACGGAAATATTAATGTTAATTTAATACTTAATCCTAAATTACTGTATTATACACCAGGATTATGGGAAAGAACTGGTGTACCATTTTGGGGAGGTTTCTTATTTGAAACACCCTTTGCACTTGGAAGAAGTATTGTATTCTTAATTCCTCTAATAGCGGTTTTCTATGTTTATTTAGCAATTAAAGCTAGGATGCTATATAACAAAGGGAAAAAATCTAATTAAAGATTAGAAAATTAATTATTTAGTAATACCTTTCATAATATTTTTATTAGTAAACATATAGATTATATCGAAATTAAAGGTAGTAATGTATATAATTAAGCTGTTAATTACAAGATATTACAATGTTAGGGGGAGTAGAAAATGAAAGATATTATCATAAGTTCAGGACTAATAATTGGTGTTGTTATGCTTGTTGTAAGTAAGAAAATAAAAAAATATAAGCACGTAAATTCTATAGGAAAAGTTATTATCTTAGTTTGTTTAGCAATGGCTGTTCCAGATTTTATAAGGGGTTTTATAGACGGAATGACAGCTGTACAATAAGTAGTGATTTTAGTATTAGTGCTTATTAATTACTAAAAAGTAGGGGAATAGGAATATGAAGAAAAGCCTAAGAGTGATGTTGCTAGTGTTAGCATTAGTTTTAATTGACCAAAGTATAAAAATTTATATACATAATAATTTTATGGATAAAGAATTTTATATATTTGGCAGCATACTTGGATTTAAACCAATTATTAATATAAAATATTCATACTTTAATTCTTTTAGTAATATGGGGATAAGTTTATTGGCTCATATAGTTTTAAATATAGTAATACTATTACTTTTTATAGCAATCTTTGATTTTATTAAAGAAAGATATACTGCTCACAAAATAGTGTATTGTTTATTTGTTTTGGTATGTGCAGCATTAATTTGTTCCTTAATAGATAAAGTTTTTTGGGGAGGAAGTTTAGATTTTATTTTCTTCAAAAATTTTTTCATATTTGATTTAAAAGATGTTTATATTAGTATTTTTCAGATTGTAGCAATGTTATGTGTCATATTAAATTATAAAAAATTAAAGTCTATTAATGAAAAAACTATTTATAATGATTTCAAATCATATATAAGATTAAGATGTTTTAAAAACTAAGTTTAATTGTAAATACGTGAAAGAAGGCAAAGAAAATGAAAAAAAGAACCAAGCTAATTATCTCTTGTTTAGTATTTATAATAATTGCAGGATCAAGATCAGTATATAAAAATTATTTTGTTAATATTGATTCGAATAACTATTTATCAACTAGAGATGAGTCTGAAAGAAATGTTTACAGTCTAGAAAATGATATAAGTAGCAAAAATGCCTACAGTTTTGATTTTAAGAAATTTGATGGTAAGTGGTCTGTGATGGAGGTTAAATCCAATAAAGGTAATAAAATAAATATTAAGGATAATACAAAGATAACTAAGGGTAAACTTTTTATTGTAGTTCTAGATTCAGAATACAATATCATAACCAAGAAAGATGAAACAAATCAAAAAGGAGATATAAATTTTACAATACCTAAAGATGGAAAATATTTTATTAGAATTGTAGGTTTAAATGCAGGAGGAAAATTTGATATAAGCGTAAATTCTGCTAAAAATATAGATATTTCTCATATAGATTTTTTTAGTTAATTTAACTTGTTGTATTATTTAAATTTTATTAATAATCAAAAATAAAAATAATATATTACATAATGACCTCAGTAAGTTTATATAAAATAAAACTTGCTGAGGTTATTGGCTTTATTATATTAAATTTGGTTGCTAACGCAAATGGATTTGGCGCAAATTTAATTTATATAAATTTTAAGGAGTTATTCTATCTTCCCTTGGTTTGAAAAATGGGGATATGTGGTATAAAAGGCATTAAAGCAAGATTAGAGATTCTTATTTGTTTTTGCAAAATATATGTATGTTTCAAATTATTGTTTGAGCCTTCAGCGAGTTATGATTTAGAACCATATATTTTAAGAAAAAACAAATTATAATCTCTTATTGAAGTGAGTTGCCGATCTCGCCGCATATTCCTTTTTTAAACCAAGGGTAGTATAACTTTCTTTTAAGCCGTAATTTCTGTAAAATATGATTTAAGCAGTTGTTTTGTTTCATAGGATGCAAAGGATGCCTCCACTGCATTTAGATATAGTATTTTATAATCTTCTATAGATAAATCACAAAATTTATTAAGCATTTCTAGTTCCTTTGTTATGGTAGTATTAGATACAGTCATATTATCTGTATTTATAGTAACCTTAATGCCATCTTTTAGAAAATCCATAAAAGGATGGGCTTTATAGTTTTCAGAAGCCTTAGTATGAAGATTACTTGTTGGACACACTTCCAGTGGAATATTTTTTTCTTTTACAAGTTTATAAGCTTCAGGAGAATTTTTAATATATATTCCATGGCCTATTCTTTCAGCATTTAAAAGATTTATAGCCTCTAAAACATTTTCCCCCACACCAGCTTCACCGGCATGTATAGTTATTCTATATCCATATTCTTTTGCTAGTTTTAAAACCTCTACATATTTTCCTGGGAAATGAGGTTCTTCACCACCGCAAAGATCTATAGCAACCACACCTTTGCCAATAAATTTAGCTCCTTTTTTTACAACTTCAAAGGCTGAGGGAATATCCATATTTCTCATACAACCTAATATTAGATTACCTTTTATATCATAAAGTTTTTCAGCCTCTTTAATTCCTTCTAATATACTTTCTATAATTTCTTCAATAGTTAACCCTTTTTCAACATGTAAAAGAGGAGCAAATCTTACTTCTATATATTTTACATTATCTTTTGCAGCATCTTCTAATAACTCAAAGGCTATTCTTTTTAAATTTTCCTTTGTTTGCATAACTTTATTAGGGATAAAAAACTTATTTAAGTATTCATCTAAGGAATTACAATCATCCATTATAGAAACATAATTTATAAGCTCTTCTCTATTATAGCTGGGAAGAGGAATATTATTTTTTTTAGCTATATCTAATATTGTGTCTACTCTTAATGAACCATCTAGATGGCAATGCAACTCTATTTTAGGAAGTTTTTTTAGATTCAAATTAGTCACTCCTTACTATTACCTTTTGAGGTAATTTTTTATAATAAGTCTATTAAAATGTTAAGCTTAATTATAATTTATTATTGAAATTGTGTAAAGGATAGCTCTCCAAAATAAAATATATTTAAATTTAAGCCTAATATACTTAATTAAATAACTCAGTTTTATAAGAAGTTTTAAATTTATCTGTGTTAAGAAACTAAATACTATTTATTATAATCTGCTAGGAATAAATAATCCATAAATAGTTATAATTTACATATAAGTAAACTATAATATAAAAAATATATAGTTATAGGCATTTATTTTGAATTTAATCATATAAGTTAACAATAGGCTGTTGAATAAAGAAAAAATATGTAATATTATAAAAAGATGATGCTATTGAAGCGGATATTCTATTAAAAAGAATAAAATATTATTTATTGTTTTAGAAAGTTTACAGTGTAATAATACATGAAATCCAAAAAAAATGACAGCTATTAGGGTGTGATTAATAGTTTAATCAATTATATCATATTTCTGATATAATTAATGAGTATTGAAGCCATCAAAAATAAAGTAAAGGTAATAATTTAAGGCTTAGAGCTTAGTACATATAAAATGCATGTGGAAGTATCATAAATTATTTTAAATATATAAATAAAATATTAGATACTATAAGCTAAGAAATGATAGAATATTTATGTAAGTACAGTAAGATTAAATCAAAGAATAATAATTAATTATATAAGAAAAAAGATTATTTTAAGATTAAGGTTAATTAATCAGTCAATAAATGTGTGAACAAGCTATACGTTTCACGGCTGTTTATAACTTAAATATAAAATTTATTAACTATGATATATTCATCTACTTTGGTTTTTATAAAGAATTGGGAGGAAATAATTTGGAATGAATAGATTTAAAAACATAATTAAGGTATATAAGAGAGATATTAAAAGTTTAAATAAGAATTTTATTGCAAT
This sequence comes from Clostridium sp. CTA-6, assembly GCF_054768115.1. NCBI lineage: Bacteria > Bacillati > Bacillota > Clostridia > Eubacteriales > Clostridiaceae > Clostridium > Clostridium sp. CTA-6. The sequence continues at coordinate 90,771 of NZ_BAAAAU010000003.1, read as the reverse complement.
AATCATAATATTAGGAGTTTGTGTATTACCATCACTTTACGCTTGGGTCAATATTAAAGCTTGTTGGGATCCTTATGAAAATACAAGTACAGTACCTATAGCTGTAATTAATAATGATAAAGGTACAGATTTTGAAGGTAAAGAGCTAAATGTAGGAAATGAGATGGTGAAAAAACTTAAGAGTAATGATAAAATTGGATGGAAATTTACTAATAAAAAGGAAGCGGATATGGGTGTTATAGATGGTACATATTATGCCAGTATAGAAATACCAGAGGATTTTTCAGCGGATATAGTTAGTGTTTTATCAGATAATCCTAAACATCCAGAAATAATTTACAAAGTTGATACAAAAGAAAATCCTGTTGCGGCGAAAATAACTGGAATGGCTAAAAATACACTAATAAATGAGATAACTACCACTTTTATTACTACTGTAAATAAAACTGTATTTTCTTCTATAAATGGAATAGGTAAAGATCTTGAAAAAAACAAAAATGAAATAATAAAACTTAAAGAATCTATTATTTCAATGAATCGAAACATGGATTTAATTTTAACAGGATTAGAAAGTGTAAATACTAATTCTAAAAATCTAAATGAATATTTAAGTGTAGTTAAAACTACTTTCCCAGAAATAACTAAGGGGCTAGAAAATATTAATTCTAAATCTTCAAATACAAATGAAACAATAAATCAAACTAATAATATATTTAATAACTCCTTAAATAATATAAGCGTTATATTAAGGCAGGCTATATCTACTAATAATCGTGTTCAATCAGTATTAGATAATTTAATAGTTTTAAATAATGAATCTTCAAGTAACGAAGCAAATAGCTCTATAGCAAATTTAATTATGGATATAGATAGTACAAATAAAAATGTTGATTCTATGATAGAATTCCTTGAAAAAATAAACAACACAAAGCCAAATACTGAAGTGTCAAAATTTATAGTATCCCTTAATAATGTTAAAGGAGCTTTAAATGAAGAAAAACAAAAATTATTAAAGATACAAGAAATTGCTTCAAATTCTAGTAAAGTAAATGAAAATTCAATAAATGAATTAAAAAGAAATATATCTAATACAAATAAACAAATTGAAAGTGTAATGAATGTTTTTAATTCAAATATAAGACAGGAATTAGGTTCTATAATTAATAATTTCAAAAATTCTATTCAAGATGCTAGTAAACTTATAAAGGCAGGTAATGGATTAAATACACAAATAGAAAAGTTATTAGCTACATCTACAAAGGGAGCTGATTTATCAGCAAAGCTAAGCAAGGAATTAATTGATAAGTTAACAGAATATAAAGGGGTAATAGGTGAAATAAGTAAAAAATTAGAGTTGGTTAGTAATGATGATTTAATACAAATAATAAGTGTACTTCAAAATAATCCTATGCTAATGTCACAGACCGCAGCATATCCTTTTAATATTAAGGAAGAAGCAGTATATACTATACCTAATTATGGGTCTGCAATGACTCCAGTATATAGTGTGTTAGCCCTTTGGGTTGGAACTTTAATACTGGTATCTTTGTTAAAAACAGAGGTGGTGGATTTTGAAGGTAGTGAGAATATAACTATAAGACAAAAATACTTTGGTAAAATGCTTACATTTATAACTTTAGCTGCTATGCAAGGGTTTATAGTAGCTGTGGGAAATAAGGTTATACTAGGAGTTTATACAGTTAATTTTCCGCTTATGCTTGCGTTTTCTGTAGTGTCATCCATTATATTTGTTATAATAACGTACACTTTGGTGGCCATATTTGGTAAGTTTGGTAATGCTCTAGCAATAGTATTTATGATATTACAATTAGCAGGTAGTGGTGGAACTTATCCAATACAAGTGGATCCGTTAATATTTAGAATACTGCAACCATTTTTCCCATTTACTTATAGTATAGGAGGTTTTAGAGAGGCAATAGGAGGACCTCTTGTATCTAGTGTAATATTAGATTTTATAATGCTTATATTAATGGGAGGCATATTTGTTTTAATAGGATTTTTCTTAAAATCTCCATTACATCATAAAATTAGTAAGTTTGACGAAGACTTTAAGGCTTCAGGAATATCAGAATAAATAGAGAAAATAAAGAGGTGAGCATATGAAAAAGGTATTTAGAATATTTTCAAGAGATCTAACAAATATAGTTAAACATCCTGCAGCCATTATAGTAGTATTAGGATTATGCTTTATCCCTTCTTTGTATGCATGGATTAATATAGAGGCTTGTTGGGATCCCTATGCTAACACAGGAAATTTGCCTATAGCTATAGTTAATAAGGATGAAGGTATGATGGTTAGGGGGAAATATACAAATGTAGGAAATGGTATTGTTCAAAATTTAAAGGGAAATAAAAAAATGGGCTGGGTTTTTGTAGATGAGTGGCAAGCAAATTATGGACTTAATGAAGGTAAATATTATGCTCTTATAGAAATACCTTCTAATTTTACTAGTGGACTAGCAAGTTTAAAAACTACAGATCCCCAAAAACCAAATATTATATATAGAGTTAATGAAAAATCAAATGCTATAGCAACTAAAATAACCAATGCAGCAAAAGGAAGCTTGGCTAAAGAAATTCAAACTAATTTTGTTTATACAGTAAACAAAGAAGCTTTTAAATTATTGAATACTACAGGCGGTCAATTAGAAAAGAATAAATCTAAGATACTTGGCATAAAATCTACTTTAGAGCTTGGAAATAAAAGTATTGGAGAAGTAAAAAATATAATAGATGATGCTAGTAAAAATTCAGAAAACTTAAAACAGTATTTTAACGATACAAAGGACAAGCTACCACTTATAACAGATCAAATAAATAATTTACAGAAGGCAACAGAAGCTAGCAAAAACCTAGTAAATGATACGGAACGAGATTTAAATGGTATAGCAAAAAATATTAATAATGATATGATATATAGAGAAAGCACAAATAATAAAATTAGTAGCATATTAACAAATTTAAAAGAGTATAACAATGTTAGTAATAATTCAGAAATGATTAAACTTGTAGATGAAGCATCAAAATTATGTGATTCTATAAATACTAATATAGATGGGACTATAAAATCATTAGAAGTAGTAAATATTTTAAAACCTAATAAAAAAATTGAGGAATTAATAAGTAGTTTAAAAAATTTAAAAGAAAAAGTTAATAGTGAAAAAAATAAATTAGGCGAACTAAAGAATAAAGTTTCTACTTCAAACAATAATAAACAAAATATAAATCAGGTTGTAGAATCTATATTTCTATTAAATGATGAGATAAATAAAAATATGAGAAATACATCCAATATTTTTTATAATCAAACAACTATGATAATAGAAAATACTGCTAAAGGATTAGATAATAGATTAGATACAGCTAATGACATATTAGATACTACCAAATTAGTAATGCCTCAATTAAAGGCCTTGGGTGATTTTGGAGTAGGAACTAGTGATGCAGCTTTAAAGGATGGAAAAAAAATAAATGATAAATTAGCAGAATTTAAAAAAACAATAAATAAACTACAGGAAAAAACATCTTCTTTAACTGAAGATAATTTAGACAAAATAATAAATTTAACTCAGAAAAATCCAGAACAAATGGCTTCATTTATATCTTCTCCAATAAATATTAAAGAAGAGGAGATATATAACACAGGCATATTTGGAGTAGGGCTAACTCCATTTTATACAGTTTTAGCTATATGGGTAGGGGTTCTATTAATGAGTTCATTGATATCTGTAGAAGCAGAAGAATTTGAAGGAGAGAAAAAGCTTACTCATCTTCAAGTATATTTTGGAAAGTTGCTTTTATTTTTATCAATAGCCATAATACAAGGAGTTATTGTAACTTTAGGTGATGTATTTATTTTAGGAATAAAACCAGCAAGTATGGGATTATTGATGGTATTTACTATAGTAACAGCTATAACTTTTACTTTTATAATATATACTCTAGTATCTATTTTTGGGAACCTTGGAAAGGCTATTGCAGTAGTTATAATGGTATTTCAAATAGCTGGTGCAGGGGGAATATATCCAATACAAACTAATCCTAAAATATTTGGTGTATTACAGCCTTTATGGCCTTTTACTTATGCCATAGCAGGATTTAGAGAAGCTATAGCAGGGCCTGTACGAGCTGCTGTAATTAAAAATTTAGGAGCTTTATTTATATTTTCTATAGGTTCATTATTATTAGTTGTTCTTAAGAAGCCTTTACATAAGGTTACTGAATATATGAATGATAAATTTATAGAAACAGGATTATAAGGAAATTATGACTTAAAAGGGTCTTATATCACCCTTGGGTTAAAAAAAGGATATGTGGCTAGAAAGGTAACTCGTGACCATAAGGACTTCTAATTTGTTTTTCCTTAAAATATATGGTTTCAAATTAAACTTAATGAACGCTCGAACAATAATTTGAAACATACATATATTTTGCAAAAACAAATAAGAAGATCTAATCTTACTCGAATACCTTTTACACCACATATCCTAATTTTTTAAACCAAGAGAAGTTAGCATAATTAAATCTGTTCTCTGTTCATTATACTCTGTACTTTAAATAAGGAAAGTGCGTGGCACTTTCCTTATAATATGTAAAAATAGATTAGAGTTGGAAAATCAAGATAGAAAAGTTTTAAGTTTTGATTATATATTAAGGTCCGAAAATTAAAACACCTAAAGTCATATAGATAAAAGGTAATAGAAATAATAAAGTGTTAATAACAATACCTAGCTTACCCCATTTATTAGTTTCAATTCTTACTGATAATATTCCCAAAAGAAAGCCAAGAGGACTTATAAATATTCCAAAGAACAAAGGGAGGCCTTCCCATTTTTGCCATGGAGTTATTTTAAAAAGCCAATTTAATATTGGTAAAATAACAATTATAGACACAATTAAAGAAACAATTGCAAGTAGAGTAGCGGAACGTTTAACTGAAGGCTTTTTTCCCATATAACTATACTCCTTGTATTTATTAATTTATATTTAAATTATACATTATATATGGTTTAAAAATCCAGATTTTATTTTTATATTTTATAAAATTATATTTTTATAATGTGTTAAAATAGACTATATTTATAAAAGCTAAAAATTAGTTGACTTAATAAAAATAATTATAATAAATAATTATATAGATTTTAGGAGGACAGAAATAATGCCCTTTACTTTTTCACATCCAGCAATAGTTTTACCCTTAGAAAAGAAATGGAATAAATATTTTAGTTTTACTGCCTTAATATTAGGTAGTATGAGTCCTGATTTTGAATATTTTATAAGATTTAAACCTATGGCTACCATAGGACATGGATTAATAGGTTTCTTTTTATATAATTTACCCTTATGTTTTATTTTGGCTTATTTATTTCATAAAATAATAAAAAAACCATTAATAGTTCATATGCCAAAACCAATAGATAGTTGGTACTATAATACTGCATTAAAACCATGGACAATAAATTTCTTAACACAAGTTCTAGTATTTAGTTACTCAGCTATTATAGGTATGATTACTCATGTACTTTGGGATAGTTTTACCCACAAAGGTAGAAAATTTGTTATACTATTTGAAGGATTAAGAAAAAATATAGAAATTTTAAATTATGATATACCAGTATACAAAACACTCCAGCATGGAAGTACACTTTTAGGAGTAATATTTATAATTTTATATATTTATTCTAAAAGGAATAAGCATATAAATTGGAAAAGAATTAATAGAATTCCTGCCATAAATAATAAAGAAAAGATATTTTATTTCACAACTATTTTTTGTACAGGCTTAATAGTTTTACTTGTATATATTTTTTTATTAAACATCAGTTTTTCTATAAAGAATATAGGATCTTTTATAGTACCTTTTATAAATGGTTTGTTTATAGGCACCGTAATTGCATCTATAAAATATAAATAGAAAATTTTTAAATACTTTTTTATAGAAATATTAAAGAAAAGTTGGGTATAATTTTAGACAAGTAGAACAATATAAATTTCTTATTAATAAATTTATACTAAAATTGTACTTTATAAGAAGAACTTATCTATGTTTTGGCAGTGATTACATACAGTATAAGAATTCTAAATACCTGAAACTGAACAATTGAACAATTATAACATCACCCAATTTCATAAAAGCTGTGAGTATTTGAAATGGGATAAATATATGAAATGGAAGTGAATTTATGTTAGAGGGAGCTAAAAATTTACTAAAAAAACATTTTGGATATAATGAATTTAGGAAGGCTCAAGAAAAAGTAATAGAAAGTATTTTGAAAAAGGAAGATACAGTAGCTATTATGCCTACGGGAGCAGGAAAATCTATATGTTATCAAATACCTGCATTGATTTTTGGAGGGGTAACGGTAGTAATATCTCCTCTTATTTCTCTTATGAAAGACCAAGTGGATTCCTTAAAAGAAGTTGGAATAGAAGCTACATACATAAATAGTTCTCTAAATAATTTAGAAATAGAAGAAAGAATATTTAATGCAAGGGAAGGACTTTATAAGCTTATTTATATAGCTCCAGAAAGATTAGAATCTGATAGTTTTGTAAGAAGTTTAAATAACTTAAATATAGATTTGGTAGCGGTAGATGAGGCGCACTGTGTGTCTCAGTGGGGACACGACTTTAGGCCAAGTTATACAAAAATAAGTAGTTTTATAAGAAAATTATCTAAAAGACCTATTGTAACAGCCTTTACAGCTACAGCCACAGAAACCGTTAGATACGATATATTAAATAGTTTAGAACTTCAAGATCCTAAGGTATTTGTAACAGGCTTTGATAGGGAAAATTTAAGTTTTTCTGTTATAAAGGGAGAAGATAAAGAGAAATTTATATTTGACTATTTGGAAAATAATATAGGCAAGGTAGGTATAATATACACATCTACAAGAAAAGAGGCAGAAAGTTTATATAACAAAATAAATAAAAAAGGCTATAAAGTGGGAGTATATCATGCAGGATTAAATGATGAAGAAAGAAAAAGAACTCAAGAGGATTTTTCTTTTGATAATATAGAAATAATAGTAGCTACTAATGCATTTGGTATGGGTATAGACAAATCCAATGTAAGATTTGTTATACATCATAATATACCTAAAAATATGGAAGCCTATTATCAAGAAGCAGGTCGTGCTGGGAGAGATGGAGAAGAAAGTGAATGTATATTATTATTCTCTCCTAATGATATTCGCCTTCAAAAATATTTTATAGATGAAAGCTTTTTATCTCCGGAAAGAAAAAATAATGAATATAATAAATTAAGAGCTATGGTGGATTATTGCTACACCTCAAAATGCTTAAGGTCCTATATATTAGAATATTTTGGTGAAGAACCTTTAGAAGAAAAATGTAATAATTGTAGTACTTGCAATGACAATAGAGAAGAAAAGGATATAACCTTAGAAGCACAAAAGATATTTTCCTGTGTTTATAGAATGAAGGAACGTTTTGGGGTAAATATGGTAGCGGATGTACTTAGAGGGTCAAAAAATAAAAAGCTCTTATCCTTAGATTTAGATGGCTTATCCACTTATGGTATTATGGAGGAATTTACTCAGAAGGATATAGTGGCTTTAATGAATAAACTAATAGCAGATGATTATATGGTAACTACAGATGATAAATTTCCCGTTGTAAGATTAAGAGCAAAATCCTATGATGTGTTAAAAGGAAAAGAAGCTGTAGCTATAAAAGTTAGTAAAATAGAGAAGAAAGTAAAAGCAGACAATGAGTTGTTAGATAGACTAAAGCAGTTAAGAAAAGCAATATCTCAAGAGGAATCTGTACCACCATTTATGATATTCCCCGATGCTACTTTAAAAGAGCTTAGTGAATACATGCCTACGAAAGAGGAAGATTTATTAAAAATTAAAGGGATAGGTGAAAGAAAAGCTGAGGTTTATGGAGAAAGATTTATAAAATCTATTACAGAATATATGGACGAAAAGGGAATAGATTTTAATAATATGGATAATTATGAAGGTACTAAAAGTAATAAGGAGTCTAAAATAAAGACCCATGTATTAAGCTATAACCTATATAAAGAAGGAAAAAGCATAAAAGAAATTGCAGATGAGCGGAACCTAAAGGCTATAACTATACAAGAGCATTTATTTAAGTGTCTGTCAGAAGGTATGGAAGTTGATTTAGATAATTTTATAAAAAAAGATTATGAGAGGCTCATATTAGACACTATAAAAAAAGTTGGTGGAACAAAGCTAAAACCAGTAAAAGATGAATTACCACCAGAAGTGGATTATATGTGTATAAAATCCGTATGGTATAAATATAAAGATATAATTTAAAGCAAAGCTTTTAAAATAGATTTAATTTTAATATAGCAAATATAAAAATATATGTAATAGACATATGAATAAATTTTAGAAGTTCTTAGTCCGGCAGAATTTGAAATTTTTATAATTCCTCACAGGACGTGAGGAGCCGATGATGAAACCAAGGAGGGTGCCTCCATTGGGTAAAAAATTTTTAATGAAGCCAGATTTAGAACTTCTTAATGAAATGAATTAGTTTATGAATATATTTTTTATATTTGCGGTTTTAAAATTAAATCTATTTTTATGACAGTGTAGAATAATTTTAGCTCCTTTTTCAAAAACTAGTAAAAGATTTGCTAATTAATATTTGATTATAAAGTAATTAGTAAATAAAGTTAAATGAGAAAGGGGTATTTTAATGGATGAATTAGACATAATAAATGAAAATCAATTAGGTATAGCCGCTCAAAATGAAAATATTAAAACTGATTTAGAAGGTCAATTTAGAGCTGAAACTGGGGAAGTTGGTTTATATATAGCAATGGCAAGAGTAGCTCAAAGACAAGGGTTCCCAGAAATAGCAGAGGTATTAAAAGTAATTGCTACAGAAGAGGCAGAACATGCAGCGAGATATGCAGAATTAAATGGAAAAATTTCTGACTGTACAAAAGAAAACTTACAAAAAATGCTACAGGGCGAGATAGGATCAAACAAAATGAAGAAATCTTTAGCTGTAAAGGCTAAAGAAGAAAATATAGATGAAGTACATGATTTTATAGATGAAGCTTCTAGAGATGAAGCAAGACATGCAAAGATGTTAAAGGGATTATTAGATAGATATTTTCAATAAATTAAGAATAAAAAATTATAATGATTATTAAAAAGGACTTTATCAAATTTATTTTTGAAAATTTGATAGAGTCCTTTCTCTAATATTAAGCAAATATAGTTAGATTACTTACTTTAACTATTAAATATAAAATTTAATAATATAAGTAATTATTAAGAAAAAAATATAAATATTGACAATAATTGAATCATATTGTAAAGTTATAACTAAATAAAGGATTTTTGGATATATTAAGTAACTTTGAGGTTTGATTGCCAAAAAATAAAAATCATTTCTCTAGATAAAAATAATATTAGTTTTTTGTAAAAGTTTATTTGTTTAAGCGTGGTTTAGTTAAAATTGTGTTTTAAAACAGAAAAATAATTTAGAAAAAAATACATTGTTTAAAGGGGCGAAAAAATGAGGGCTAAAAAGTTATTTTGGAATTTAACTCTAAAATTAGAGAGTATAACCTATGCAGTAGTTATGCCAGTAGCAATTATAGGCACTATGCATATAGGAAAATTTTATGGACAAAGATTTTGGTCAGGAGTTTTTTCTTTAATATCAGCTATAATTATTAATATACTTATAGGAATATATATAAGGAAAAAGACTTTATATGATAATTTGAAAATCTTGTATGGGAAAAGAAATCTTACAGAAGAAGAATATGGTCAAATAAAGAAGGATCTATTAAAGTTTCCTTTAAAAGAGGGAATAACTATGCTTTTTAGATGGTTACTAGGGGTACCTAGCATAATGTTAATAGCTAATTTATTTATGAAAATAGATTTAGCTCAGTATTTTGTAGCTTTCTTAATAGGATTGAGCTTATCTTTCACAGGTTTTATGACTAATTATTTAAATTCAGAAAAATTACTTATAGATATATTTATAGAAAAGAAATTAAATACATACAAAATAGATGAAAATAATTATATAAAATTTACTATTGGTAATAAAATATATGGTGCTATTTTTAGCATGTTAATATTGGTTAGTTTTTCATATTTATATACATCATACAACATATATATTAACACTATTAGAGTTAGTCCATTAGTTTATTATTGCGCTTGCTTAGCAATGATGATATATGTGGTAGCAGTATTTTCTTATATATTTTCAAATAATATAAGAACTAATATAAATCAAATGGAAAAAGCTATAAATAAAATATCAAATAAAGATTTATCTATAGAACTGGCAAGAATAACTTCAGATGAAATAGGAAATATAAATAGAGATATAGATGTTATGAAAGAAAATCTTAAAGATTTTATAAAAAATATATTAACACAGTCAGAAGAAACAGTTAATTTTGTTCAACATTTAACTAAAGCTTCAGAAGAAAATACTAATGCCATGAATGAAATTTCAACTTCTGTAGAAGATTTAGCTAAAGGGGCTTCTATTCAAGCACAAGACTCACAGCAGGCTGTAGAAAAATTGTCTACATTAGGACAAGAAATAGATAAAACAAGTGAAAATTCTAATAATGTAAGAAATTATATGAACGAAGTTAGACAAGCATCAAAAGGTGGTATAAGTGCTATAGATAACTTAGTAGGAAGGCTAAAGGAAAATATAGGGGTATCTAAATATATATCTAATAATATAAAAGATTTAGCTTTAAAATCTTCATCTATAGGTGATATAGTGGCTACTATAAATAATATAGCAAATGAAACAAATTTATTAGCTTTAAATGCAAGTATAGAAGCAGCTAGAGCAGGTGAAGCAGGTAAGGGTTTTTCCGTAGTTGCAGATCAAATAAAGAAATTAGCAGAACAGACAGAAGTAGCTACTAAAAATGTAAAAACTATAGTAGAAGAGATGCAAGGAGAAATATCAAAAGCAGAAGAAAATGAAGAAAAATCAGAAATAATAATAGAAAATACATCAGAAGCATCTAATGAAGCTATAAATTCATTTCAGGTGATAAATAAATCTGTAGATGAAATGATTAATGAAACTTATGTATTGATAGAAAGTATAAAGAATATAGATGAAGAAAAAAATAGTGTACATGCATTTGTGGAAAATATATCTAGTGTATCCGAAGAAACAGCATCCTCTACTGAGGAAGTAAGTGTTATAGTTGAACAAGAAACAGTTACTATAAATGATTTAGCTACAATGTCGGCAAAATTAGAAAGTTTAGCTAAAAACTTAAAGGATGAAGTAAATAAATTTAATTTAGATTAGTTTAAAAATATTAAAGGGGGATTTTTTATGTCATATTTTTTAGCCAATGATAATGTTAAAATTTTTTATGAAGTAAAAGGAGAAGGAAAACCAATAATATTTATACATGGCTGGACTTGTAATCATAGCTTTTTTAAAAAACAAGTAGAAACATTAAGTAAAAATTATAAAGTTGTAACTTATGATCTAAGAGGTCATGGAGTATCAGAAAGACCTGAAAATGGTCTAACTATGAATAGAATGGCAAAGGATGTAAGGAATCTTATAGAACACTTAAATCTTTCTGATGTAACATTAGCAGGTTGGTCTATGGGAACAACTATAATACTTGAATATGTAAGACAATTTGCTTGTGATAAACTATCTAATATATGTTTTATAGATATGACACCAAAAGTTGTAGTAGAAGGAGATTGGCATATGGGGCTTTTCGGAGAGTTTAGCCATAAAGATAATTTAAATCATATAGCTAATGTAGCAGGAGATTGGCCAAAGGTTATAGAAAGTTTTGTTCCATCTTTATTTGCAACTTCAGGTTGTAGAATAAAAGAAGATATGGATTGGGTATTTGAAGAAGTAAGAAAAAATACTCCTCATGTAGTAGTAGATTGTTGGGTGTCTATGTCAAATGAAGATTATAGAGAAGAACTTTCAAAAATTACAATACCTACGTTAATAACAAGAGGAGAAGAAAGTGCATTTTGTACAAAGGAAACTTGTGATTATATGGAAAAAGAAATTAAAAATGCAAAATGGATAGATTATTCAAAATGTGGTCACATATTGTTTATGGAAGAGGCAGAAAAATTTAATAAGGATATAGTAGAATTTATTGAAAAGTAAAATTATTATTTGTGTATAAAAATAGATTTAATTTTAATCTAAAGATATAAAAAAATACTTTTTAAATTAATTCATTTCCCTAGTAATTTTTACTGTGGGTATATTAAAAATTACTAAAGTTTACTCATATGCTTATTGCTTATGTTTTTTATTTTTATTATATTAAAATTAAATCTATTCTATTTTTAGGTACTATCTAAAATTTTTAAAATTTTATCCTATTTCTGAGGTACTAGATAACTTCTTAACCTAAAGGTATAAGAAGCAGTAAAAAAATATAATTTTTTAAAATAAATTTTCACTAAATTTAAAAATCACTTCATTTAGGAATTTATATTAATGAAATCTCTTTAAAAATATCTCCTTCTAAGGTTTTTATTTTAAATAGGTTGTCATTAAGTATTCCATAGCAATGGGGTGTATTTTCCTTTGGAAATGTAATGGAACCAGGATTAATCATAAATATATTGCTTGTTTTTTCGGCTAAAGGTATATGAGTATGACCATATATTAAAGCATCTCCATTACTTATATTAGGTATATTATCTTTATTAAAAATATGGCCATGAGTTAAAAATAATCTTTTACCATTATATAAAACTATAGAATAATCACTCATAATAGGATACTTAAGAACCATTTGGTCTACTTCGCTTTCACAATTTCCTCTTACAGCTATAATTTTATCCTTATAGGAATTCAAAATTTCTGCTACCTTTTTAGGATCGTATCCTTTAGGAAGGGGATTTCTAGCACCATGATAAAGTTCATCACCCAATATAATTAGATAATCTGCTTTTTCTTCCTCAAATATATGTAAAACTTTTTCTAAATAATAGGCTGAACCATGGATATCAGATATAAAAAATAATTTCATATAAATAACTCCTTTCTTAATAACAAAGTATAGATATAATTATATATTTTTTTTATTTTTATTAAAAGTAATTGTTGAAAAATTTATATAATAAGAAAAAAAGTAGTAATTACTTATAAGAGAGTTTATATTTAAAAAATTATTATATTGTATATCATAAGAAATATAATTTATTGTATTATATATATATCCAATAAAGAACACTATATCCAGTTCTTTCTCTGTTGAAAAATATAATAAAGTGGTTTATAATTAGAGTGTTATTTATTACATTAAAACCTAATAAAAGTCATAAAATAACAATTTATTACAAAAATACATAAATAAAATTTAAAGAATATTTTATAATAAAAAGAAAATAATTATATTAATATTAAATAAAAATTTACTTTAGTATGATTTTAAATTATGCTAATATTATAGGTATAAAGATATTAATAAGTTGTGATTTAAATTGTCAAATAATTTTTGTCTGTATTAAAATATTATATTTATTTCAAATAAAAAGGCAATTATTGCAACTTATTGTCTAAGCTATAATTATTAATATTTAGTACAATTTTAATCTAATATTGGTATCTTTATTTTATTGATTTGCGATGGTAGATGCTTATTAATAAGTAAGGGGGAGGTTATAAAAAATGAGTAGCTCACAAAAGAATATATTAGTTATTGATGATTCTGCAAGTATTAGAAGTTTTGTAAGAAATATTTTAGAAAAAGCCAACTACAAGGTTTATGAAGCTTGTGACGGTGAAGAAGGCATTGAGGTATATAAAAAATGTGGAAACATTGATTTAGTAATGACAGACATATATATGCCTAAAAAAAGCGGTTTAGAAGTTGTAGTAGAATTACAAAAAAAATATAAAGGTACCAAAATAATTGTTTTTTCTGATGGGGGAAAGGATAATTTTACTAATGATTCAGGAGTATGTGAGGCTCTTGGAGCGGCTTACTTTATTAAGAAAGATTTAATTAAAGATAAGTTACTTGATTTAGTAAATATAATATTTTCAAAATAATTATTATTAAAATTATAGTATAATAACTAAATATAATAAGGTTATTTTAAGTAACCTATAATATACACCTTTCATATAATGCTGTTAAAAGCACTATATGAAAGGTGTATTATTTTGTTTGAAAGAAATTTGTTTAATATTATTAATAAGTACTTACCTATAGGCTCTGAAATAATAGTTGAAGAAGATAATAACAATGAGCCTTTAATAATAAGAGCTGATTTAAATGGATATGGATTAGGAGAAATAATTGTAGGTTATAGATGGCAAGGAGAAAATTATATTATGGTGTTAGAAAAGTACTATAATCACTGGTGTGTAATAGATAATATAAAGGGAAAGGGTTATGATATTTCTTATTTAAAAGTGGCACCTATAACAGATAATACAATAGATAATTTAATTATAGGATGGAGAAGAGGTGCTATATGGTCTGAGTTAGATATACTTCAGTGGACGCCCTATGGTTTTAAAAGAGTAATAGATGAGGGGATATATTATAGTAAAATTGAAGTGGAAAATATAAAAAGTGTAAAAGCTATGAATGGTAAAAATGAAATAGCTTTATGGTTACATGACACAGCAGAAGCTTATAAAGTGGAAGTATATAGATGGAGTTTGGGGAAATTAGTAAAAGCCGAAGATGTGTATCCTTATTATTTTGAGAAAGTAATTGATTTTTATAAAAGAAAAGTAAAGGAAGAACCAGACTTCCCAGTATATTGGTATTACTTAGCGGATGCTCAGATTAAAGGAATGATGTATGAGGATGCTTTGAAATCTATAGATAAAGCTTTAGAGCTTCCTAAAGCTTATCCTTCTAAAAGGGAGTTATTAAAATTAAAGGATTATATATTATTATTTATAAAATGCAAAAATATAAGCTTATATCCTGCACCTATAAATACTATTAAGGGTGTTAAATGGGGATATATAAATGAAAAGGGAGAATTTCTAATTAAGCCTATATATGATTTAGCCTTAGAATTTCAATGTAATGGACTTGCAGTTGTGGAAATAGATGATTTTTATGGAATTATAGATGAGAATGGAGATTATATAGTAAAGCATAAGTATGGCTTTATAAGTGAATTTTCAGAAGGAAGAGCTATAGTTATTGATAATGAAAGATTTAATATAATCAATGAAAAGGGAGAGGAATTGATTTCTAAAACCGAAAATTATAGTTATATAGGAAACTTTAAAGAAGGAAGGGCTCAATATGGCATTATAGATCCTAATAAAGGATATCTTTATGGGTACTTAGATAGAGATGGAAAGGAAATTATACCAGCACAATATGAGTATGCAAATGATTTTTATAAAGAAAAAGCTGTGGTTAGAATAAAAGAAAATGAATATGCTCTAATAAATGTAGATGGAGAAATATTAAATAAATATGAATATGCTTCTGTAGGAAATTTAAGAGAGGGTCTTTTATCTTTTAAGGAAGATATGGGAGGAAAATATGGCTTCATAGATGAAGATGGAAATGTAGTTATAAAACCGCAATTCACCTATGCTCAGGATTTTAGTGAAGGAAGAGCTGTGGTAAATGCCTCTGGAAATACTATAAATAATTATGGTGTAATAGATAAAGAAGGAAATTATATAATAACACCTAAGTATAATGACATAATTTTATTAGGAGATAATAGGATGGCTGTTGGAATAGCTATAGATAAAACATCACCTTTTATAGGATCTAAATATGCTATTGCAGATACAGAGGGCAACATATTAACAGATTTCATCTATTATGGAGTTTCAAATTACAAAAATGGAATAGCTTCTGTTTATGATAATAACAATACATTTTTTATCGATAAAGAGGGCAACAAAGTGGAAAACTTACCTGTAGTAGAAGGCAGTGGAACCTTAACTATAGAAAATGAATTAATAAAAGCTTATGTGGATTATAGAATTTCTTACTTTGATACAGAAGGAAATTTAATATGGGAAGAAAATTCAGTTATTCATTTAAATGATCAGTACAAAGTTATAGAAGAAAAATATAAACCTAATAAGGATTATTTAGTATACTATCCAAAGCTTAAGGGAATGGAAGATAAGACTTTAGAAGATGAGGTTAATAATAGGCTCAAAATTTTATCAGAAGTAAAACCTATAGAAGAAAATGTTCAATTAGAATATAGTTATTTAGGAGATTTCAAAATAGAGTTTTTTAACAAAAACTTATTAGTATTAGAGCTTCATGGATATAATTTTCCTTTTGGAGCAGCCCATGGTATGCCAAATAAAATATATACAAAAATAGATTTAACTACAGGAGAATTTTATGAACTAAAGGATTTATTTAAAGAAGATAGTAATTATGTGAAAGTATTAAGTGATATAATAGGAGAACAAATAAAAAATAATCCAGAATACTCCTATATATTTCCTGATAGCTATAATGGAATAAAAGAAGATCAACCTTTTTATGTATCAAAGGATGCATTATATATATACTTTTATCCCTATGAAATTGCACCTTATGCTGCAGGATTTCCTACCTTTAAAATACCTTATGAGGATATAATGGATATAATCAATGAGACAGGAGAATTTTGGAGGTCCTTTAATTAAAAATAAGAAAAATTTATTTTAGATAAAATAAAAGAGACTATAAAAAATAAAAAGACTATGAAGAAAAATATATAGTAAAATAAAAGTTTTACAGTACTACTAAGTTTATTTTAAACTAAATAAAAATATATGAAAAGGCTATGAAAAAATTAATGAACTTCATAGTCTCTTTATAATTTATAAAATATATAAATTATAATACAATTTTCCCTAAAATATATTAAATTTATCTAAATATATTATATAATTTATTACCAAAATATTATGAATTATAGATACTATATAAGTTACGTAGAGGAATTTCAAGTAAATTGTTGAATATAACAATATGGAATTAAATTTAATTATTAACAATTGACATAGGAGGGAGAATTTTGACAAAACAAATAAAACTTAGAATATATCCTGATGGAATTGTTCAAGCAGAAGTAGAAGGCGTAAAGGGTAAAAAATGTACTAATTATATAAGTATAATTGAGAATCTTTTAGAAGCTAAGGTAGCAGATTCAGAGTATACCTCTGAATATTATGAAGAAGAGGTTATTGAAAACTATGAAGAAGATAATATAACACTAAAGGAAGGGATATAATATGGCTGTAACTCAAAAAGGGAATAAGTGGGAAATGCAAAAATCACTATGGATAATAAGTAGTTTTGTTTTTTTAGTAAATGGAATGGGCATGTATTTTGCGGGAAAAAAGACAAAGGTAAAAAAATGGTATAATTATGGATTAATATATACAGCAATATCATGGATAGGCTTAATTATGGGTGGAGAATTGACAGGATTTCTACAAAGTATAGGCTGCATTATATTTCTTTTAGATTATATAGCTTGTATTGTACATTCTTTTAAAATAAGAAAAGAATATTTAATTAGGCGTGAAATTTTAGAATACAAAAATGATGTAGAGCAAATTGAGATGAACTCTATGAGAAGTAAAATTGCTAAGGAATATGGGTTAGATGATATAAATTCAAATGATCCAATTAAAAATACATCACAGAATGATTTAGTAAGAGAAAAATCTAATATTAATACAGAAGCTAAAATAGAAAATTTTCATATGAAGAATAAAGAAGAAAATATAGATAATATTCCACCAGTAATGCCCAAAAAAGTAGAAAGTACAGTAAACAATATGGGAAATAGTATAAATAATGAGGGACTTTTAGATATTAATTTATGTAGCGAATTAGAACTTTCAAGGCTTCCAGGTATAGGACTCATATTAGCTAAAAAAGCAGTTAATTTGAGAAATAGCAAAAATGGTTTTGATTCAGTAGATGAATTTATTGAAATGGTAGGAGTTAAACCACACTTTGTAGATACAGTAAAGATTATGATATGTTGCAAATCAGTTAAAACGGTTGAAGCTGTGAAAATGTCTGGAAGAAGAGTAGATTTTTAATGGAAATTAGAATACATAGAATTTTACCTAAAACTGAAGTAGAAGGTCCGGGCACCCGATGCTGTATATGGGTACAGGGGTGCCCTATTCATTGTAAAGGTTGTGGTGCTAAAGAAACTTGGGATTTCAAAGGAGGAGAACTTTTAGATACGGATGAAGTATTTAATATTATAAAAAATTCTAAGGAAATAGAAGGAGTAACTTTTTTAGGAGGAGAACCCTTTGCTCAAGCTTCAGCGGTATATGATATAGCATTAAGAGTTAAAAATATAGGTTTAACAGTTTTAATCTTTACAGGATATACCTATGAGCATATTTTAAAATCTAACAAAAAAGAGTGGAATGATCTTTTATCTGTTACAGATCTTTTAATAGATGGACCTTTTGATGAGACCAAATTTGATATTTCAAGGCCTTGGGTAGGTTCTTCTAATCAAAATTATAGGTTTTTAACTTCTTCTTATAAGCATTTAGAAAATAATCTGAATTCTATAAAAAACAAAATAGAAGTGAGATTACATAAAAACGGTACAATTTTTTTAAATGGTATGGGTGATTTCAATAGTTTAAAAAACAAATTAAAAAATTTAGAGGAGGGTGAATAAAATGAGTATAGAGAATAGCAATAACACAGAAAGAACAAAAAAATATTTAGCAAATATGTTTAAAGCGAGATTTCCTTATGTTTACATATCTACCTGGGAAGAGGAGAGAGCTATATCAGTTATAAATTCGGTTGCGAAGGATGCTTCACTTATAAAAACTCCTAGAACAACTTATATATGGAGCCAAACAAATGGAATGGCTATAGAAAATCTTAAAGGAAAAGAGGAAACTAAACAGCCATTAAAGGCACTAGAATTTATAGAAAAATGTGAAGAACCAGCAGTTTTTATTTTAAAGGATTTCCATGTATTTTTTGGAGTACAAGGAAAAAATATAGACTATACTTTAATAAGAAAAGTTAGAGACTTGGTAACAGTACTTAAGGCAAGTCCCAATCCTAAAAGTGTAGTATTTCTTTCACCTACAGTGGTATTACCTAATGAACTTCAAAAAGATATTACTATTTTAGATTTTGATCTGCCAACTATAGATGAAATTAAGAGTATGCTTGATGAAATGATTTATGTAAATGAGCAAAGCGGAAGAATTGATATGAACCTTAATGAATCAGAGAAGGAGAAAATTTGCAAGGCTGCATTGGGACTTACTCTTCAGGAAGCGGAAAATGCTTTTGCAAGAGCTATGGTTCAAGATGGAAAGCTTAATATTGATGATATTGATGTGGTTTTAGAAGAAAAATGTCAAGTAATTAAGAAGACAGGAATACTTGAATTTATAAAAAGTGACTTGAAAATGGAGGATGTAGGAGGACTTGAAAATCTAAAAAGATGGATTTTAAAGAGAAACAAGTCTTGGCTTGATTCTGCTCAAAAATACAACCTACCTGCACCTAAGGGAGTATTAATAACAGGGGTGCCAGGTTGTGGTAAGAGTTTAACTGCAAAAGCTATAAGTGCAATGTGGCAACTTCCACTTTTAAGATTGGATATGGGGAAAATATTTAGTGGCGTTGTAGGAAGTTCTGAGGAAAATATGAGAAAAGCAATAAAAACGGCGGAAGCAGTATCCCCATCTATACTTTGGATAGATGAAATAGAAAAAGGATTTGGTGGGGCTAGTTCCTCAGGAGATAGTGGAACTTCTATGAGAATCTTTGGAACCTTTCTTACTTGGATGCAAGAAAAGACTAAGCCTGTATTTGTTGTGGCAACAGCCAATAATATAAGCAATCTTCCTTCAGAACTTTTAAGAAAAGGAAGATTTGATGAGATATTTTTTGTAGACTTGCCTACAAAAAATGAAAGAAAGGATATATTTAGACTACATTTGAAAAAAAGACTTACCAATGCAGAGGTTTGTGAAGAAGTTAGTATTACAGAAGAATTATTATCTAATCTTGCAGATATAACAGAAGGATTTGTAGGAGCAGAAATAGAACAAGCTGTCATAGCTGCACTTTTTGAGGCCTTTTCAGAAGATAGAGCTTTAAGAGTAATTGATTTAGAAAGAGTAATAAAAAATACAGTTCCACTTTCAGTAACACAAAGAGAGCAAATTATAAAGATTAGAGAATGGGCAAATGTAAGAGCAGTTGCTGCCACAGCAAAAGAGGATAGAAGTGAGTATTTAGAAGTAAATGAAGAAAAAAAAGGTGAAAAAAAGGAAGAGGATGATATAAGAATATCTAGAGGTGGTAGAACTATAGATTTTTAAAGGAGGTATAAGCTATGTCTATATCATTAGCATTAGTTCCTGCAGTTTTGACTCTTAAGGTTGTTATGAATGAAAAAGACCTTGATAACTGGGTAGAAGATTCTAAAATAAATATGCCAACAACATTAAAAGATGAGAAAGAGATTATTAAAACTGTGAAGCAGGCTGGGTATAAAATAAATAAACATGGAGATTTAATTAAGACAGAGATAAATGGAGAAAAAGAATTTGTTACTTGGGAAAAAGAAAATGGAATATGGAATGTTGTATTTTCAAAATATGACTCCAAAGAAATGATAGTTGATTTTATAATGAATTTAAATAATAAAGCAGGTAGGAAGGTTATATATAAGTCAATTGAAGATATGGAAAATAGGAATGAAAACTCAACAACAGTAGAAGAAATATTAGAACTTCCTAAGGTAGAGAAAGAAATCTTTCCTACAAATTTTAAAGATAAGGAGTTGCTTTTAAAAACTCTTAAGGAATGCGGAGCTTGTCCTAAAGAATTAGCTGAGGAAAAGATTCAGTGTAATACTAAAGAGTGTCAATTAATTTTTCATAAAGAAGATGGTGGAAGTTATAATGTTGAAATTGAAGATACATCTTCATTAAAAAATGTTTATCATCATCTTAGTATAATAGATGAAGAATATAAACATAATGTACAAGAGTATACCTATAAAAAGGTAGTTGAAAAATTAAATGAAACAGATATGTATATAGATAATGAAGAGATACTTGAAGACAATTCTATACTTTTAACTGTTAACATAGGAGAGTAAAACGTGCAATAGGAGAATATATGACGAAATATATTATAAAGTGAATATTATTTTTAAAAAAAGATATACACAAATTTATTTTGTGAATATCTTTTTTTACTTATTAAAATGAAATAATATAGTTAAGTTAAACCAATTAAGGTATATATTTAAATAAATTACAAATTAATTAATAATACTAGAAACTGTCAATTTGATAGGTTTATATATAAATAAAGATGAGGTAGTACCATATTACAAATAGTAAAATATGAAAGTTAAGAAAATAACTTATTTCATTAATTTTAAAAAGTGAAGAGTAAAAATAAAAAAAAATTTTATATATAGTATTTTTGAAAACGTTACAATGAAAGGAGAAAGTCGCACTTCAGGAAATTTTAACCAAAGTTAAGAAAATAACTATTATAGAAATCTTATGAAAAATGGAGTAAACTGAAAGCAATAAGAGGTCGTACCATATTACCGTAAGGGGGAACCTATATGAATATGTATCTAACGTGTTTCATTGCTTTGGTGCCTATAGCTTGGTTAATGGTTTCATTAGGAATTTTAAAAATGCCAGGTTATAAAACTTGTCCTGCAACATTGGTATTAACTGCAATTTTAGCAGCTATAGTATGGAAAATGCCAATTTTAGATGCAGCTTCTGCTGCTTTAGAAGGAACGGCATTGGCTTTATGGCCTATAATACTTGTAATCGTTGCTGCAGTATTTACCTATAATTTATCAATTCATACTAAAAGTATGGATACTATAAAAAAGATGATGACTTCAATAACTACAGATAAGAGAATTTTGGTTTTAATACTTGCTTGGGGATTTGGCGGATTTTTGGAGGCTATAGCAGGGTTTGGTACTGCAGTTGCTATTCCTGCAAGTATAATGGCAGCACTTGGATTTGACCCTGTTTTTGCAGCTATAATATGTCTTATAGCAAACACTACACCTACAGCTTTTGGAGGTATAGGAATTCCAGTAACAACTCTTGCTAAGGTAACTAACATAGATGTAATTCAACTTAGTTATGCAGTAGGATTACAGTTATCAGTTCTAATAGTCATAATTCCAATAGTTTTAGTAATGTTAACAGGAAAAAGTGTGAAATCTATTAAGGGTGTCTTTGGAATAGCCCTAGCTTCAGGCCTTTCATTTGCAATACCAGAATTATTAATGGCTAAGTATATGGGGGCAGAATTACCAGCTATATTAGGGTCAATAACATGTATGGTAGTGACTATAGCTATGGCAAAGATATTTTATAAAGATACTGCTTCTAAAAATGTAGAAAAAATACCTTTCAAAAAGGCAGTTATAGCATGGTTACCCTTTATATTAGTCTTTGTTTTCATAATTTTAACTAGTCCATTGTTCCCAGCAATAAATAAGGGATTATCTCAAATACAAACAACTCTTTACATTTATACAGGTGCTCATGCTAAGCCATTTACATTCTTGTGGCTTGCTACACCAGGAACATTAATTATAATAGCTACTTTTATAGGAGGATTAATACAAGGGGCTAAGTTTTCTGAAATAGTTTCAGTATTAGTAAAAACTATAAAGCAAATGAGTAAATCTGCAATAACAATAATAGCCATAGTAGCTATGGCAAAGATTATGGGATATAGCGGAATGATAAAATCAATAGCAGTTGTGTTAGTAGCAGTTACGGGTAGTTACTATCCTTTAATATCACCTATAATCGGGGCTTTAGGAACTTTTGTAACAGGTAGTGATACTTCATCTAATGTATTATTTGGAGGACTTCAAGTTGAAGTAGCTAAGACTTTAGGATTAAATCCGTACTGGCTTGCAGCAGCTAATACTGGTGGTGCTACTGCTGGTAAGATGATATCACCACAAAGTATAGCAGTGGCTACAGCGGCTACTGGACTTGTTGGAGCAGAAGGTAAAATATTAAATGCAACTATAAAATTTTGTATAGTTTACGTAATCGTTTTAGGAATCATGGCTTATTTTATGGCACCTGTGTTTGGATTCTAATTGCTTAACTAATGAGGAGGATGAAATATGGCAAAGATAAAAATACCATATCACAAGAGAATGATTGAAATAGAGATAGAAGATAAAAATTTAGAAGGGATTTTAGAATCAAAGGCAGACAAATATAAAAGAAATTTAAGTCAAGAAGAAATTGTTGAGGCTGCATTGGACAATCCTATACAATGCGAAAAATTAGAAGATTTGGTAAAGGGAAAGAAGAACATGGTTATAATAACTAGTGATCATACAAGACCAGTACCAAGTAAGGTAACAATGCCTATACTTTTAAGAAGAATAAGAGAGGTTAATCCTGATATAGATATAAAAATATTGATTGCTACAGGTTTTCATAGAGAATCAACAAAAGAAGAACTTATAAATAAATTTGGCGAAGAAATAGTTGAAAATGAAAATATAGTTATGCATGTATCAACTGATGACAGCACTTTAGTGAAGGTTGGAACATTACCATCTGGTGGAGAGCTCATATTAAATAAATTAGCAATGGAAACAGAACTTTTAATAGCAGAGGGATTTATAGAATCACATTTTTTTGCAGGATTTTCAGGTGGAAGAAAGAGTATATTACCTGGAATAGCTTCTGCAAAAACTATAATGGCAAATCACTGTGGTGAATTTATTGCTAGTCCTAATGCTAGAACTGGAATATTAAAAGATAATCCAGTACACAAAGACATGCTTTATGCCGCTGAAAAAGCTAGTTTAGCTTTTATATTAAATGTGGTAATAGATAGTGAAAAAAAGGTTATAAATGCCTTTGCAGGACATAGACAATATGCCCATGAAACAGGATGTAAATTTGTACTTGAACTTTCAAAAGTTGAAAAGGTAAAAGCAGATATAGTGGTTTCAAGTAATGGAGGATATCCATTAGATCAAAATATATATCAATCAGTAAAAGGTATGACAGCTGCTGAGTCCACCTGTAGGGAGGGCGGAGTAATAATAATGGTAGCAGCTTGTAACGATGGGCATGGAGGCCAATCATTTTATGATAACTTAGCTAATAGCAAATCACCAAGAGAGCTTTTGGATAGAATAGCAAAAGTTCCCAGATGTGAAACAGTTCCAGATCAATGGGAGTTTCAAATATTAGCTAGGATGTTAGATAAATTTACAGTTATTTTGGTTACAGATATGTGTGAGCCTAATATGATTAAAGCTATGCATATGGAGCATGCATATAATTTTGAAGAAGCTTTAAATAGAGCTTATAAGCTAAAGGGAAAAGACGCTAAAGTAGCGGTAATACCCGATGGCGTTTCTGTAATCGTAAGATAAAAATTTATTATTAAACATAAATAGATTTTGGAGGTAATTTATATGGATATTTTAGTATGTATAAAACAAGTTCCGGGAACATCAAAAGTAGAGGTGGATCCAGTAACAGGAGTATTAAAAAGAGATGGTGTAGATTCAAAGATGAATCCATATGACCTATATGCTTTAGAAACAGCATTAAGACTTAAGGAAGAATTTGGAGGAGTTGTAAAGGTAATAAGTATGGGACCTCCTCAAGCAGCAGAAGTTATAAAAGAAGCTTATATGATGGGAGCCGATGAAGGAGTACTTCTTTCAGATAGAAAGTTTGCAGGAGCAGATGTTTTATCAACATCTTATACCATATCTCAAGGTGTAAGAAAAATGGGTGAATTTGACTTAATACTTTGTGGAAAACAAACTACAGATGGTGATACGGCTGAAGTTGGACCAGAGATGGCAGAATATCTAGATATAGCTCATATAGCAAATGTAATAAAAATAGAAGAAATTAAAGATGATTCTATAGTAGTGGAAATGGACATGCCAAACACAATAGAGGTAGCAGAGGTAAAATATCCATGTCTTTTAACAGTAGAAAAAGATATATATGAGCCAAGACTTCCATCCTACAGAAAGAAACTAGAGACAAAGGACAGAGAAGTTAAAATGTTAAGCTTAAAAGATTTTGAAGATAAAAATGAAAATATGTATGGATTAAATGGATCACCAACACAGGTAGAGAGAATATTCCCACCAGCAGTAAATACAGATAAAGAAATGTGGACAGGTACCGGAGAAGAATTAGGCCACAAGTTAGCAGAAAAACTTAAAGTAATGAAATTCGTATAGAATAAAGTAATACTAAGGAGGATTTTAATATGGGAAAATTAGTGGTAAATCAAGAAAAATTAACTCCTTCAATTATAGAGGAATTAGTTAAAATATGTCCTTTTGGAGCACTAGGAGAAAATAGTGGGAAAATAGAAATTTCAGCAGCCTGTAAAATGTGTAAGCTATGTGTTAAAAAAGGGCCAGCGGGTGTTATGGAGTTTGTAGAAGAAGAAAAATCACATATAGATAAGAGTCTTTGGACAGGCATAGCTGTATATGTAGATCATGTAGATGGAGATATTCATCCAGTAACTTATGAGCTTATAGGTAAAGCAAGAGAATTAGCGAATAAAATAAATCATCCAGTATATGCAGTATTTATTGGCCATGATATAAAGGAAAAAGCAGAAGAAATTCTTCACTATGGAGTAGATGAAGTATTTGTATATGATAATGAAGAATTAAAAGATTTTAGAATAGAACCATACACTAAAGCTATGGAAGATTTCATAAATAAAAATAAACCATCTACATTATTAGTAGGCGCAACAACAATAGGAAGATCTCTTGCACCAAGAGTAGCAGCTAGATTTAGAACAGGACTTACAGCGGATTGTACAATATTAGATATAAAGGAAAATACAGATTTAGTGCAAATAAGACCAGCTTTTGGTGGAAATATAATGGCACAAATAATAAATCCTAATAATAGACCTCAACTTGCAACAGTAAGATATAAGGTTATGGACGCACCAGAGCGAAGTAAAGAAAAAATCGGAAAAGTAACTCTTTGTAGCATAGACAAAGGCCAGTTAGACTCACAAATAAAAGTATTAAAAGTAACAAAGAAACAAGTAGAAGAAAGCATATCAGATGCGGATATAATAATTGCAGTTGGAAGAGGACTTAAAAAAGAAAAAGATTTAGATATGATAAATGAACTGGCAGAATTAATAGGTGCTCAAATAGCTACAACAAGACCATTAATAGAAGCAGGATGGACAGATGCAAAACGTCAAATAGGTTTGAGTGGAAGAACAGTAAAACCTAAACTTATAATTACTTGTGGTATATCAGGAGCCGTACAATTTACAGCTGGAATGAATAATGCAGATTGTATAGTAGCTATAAATAAAGATCCGAAGGCATCTATATTTAATGTAGCTCATTATGGAATAGTAGGAGACATTTATGAGGTAATACCAACACTTATAAATAATATAAAAGAAGGTAAAGCATTAGCCGTATAATTTCTAGGGTATTAAGGATTAATTGACTAACTGATAATTCAATTTTGGAGGTAATTATTATGGAGTATAAAAAATTAGATATTAAAGATATAGAGTTTCTAAAAAGTGTAGTAGGGCAGGAAAGAGTATATACAGGCGGAGATATAAATGAAGATTATAGTCATGATGAACTTGGTGGAATAAGTAAAATGCCTGATGCCATGGTAGAAGTTTTAAGCACAGAAGAAGTATCAAAAATAATGGCATATGCTTATAAAAATAATATTCCAGTAGTTGTAAGAGGATCAGGAACTGGACTTGTAGGTGCATCTGTTCCAATTCATGGTGGAATAATGATAAATATGACAAAGATGAATAAGATATTAGAAATAGATGAAGAAAATTTAACTCTTACTGTAGAGCCAGGAGTTCTCCTTATGGAGATTGGAAAATTTGTAGAAGAGCATGATCTTTTTTATCCGCCAGATCCAGGTGAAAAATCAGCAACTATAGGTGGAAATATAAGTACTAATGCTGGTGGAATGAGAGCAGTAAAATATGGGGTTACAAGAGATTATATAAGAGGATTAGAAATAGTTCTTCCAAATGGTAAAGTTCTTCAAATTGGTGGAAAGGTAGTTAAAAATAGTTCGGGATATAGCATAAAGGATTTAGTTTGTGGTGCAGAAGGAACTTTAGCTATAGTTACAAAAGCTATATTAAAATTATTACCATTGCCAAAGAAGGCTATAAGTTTGCTTATACCATTCCCAAACTTAGAAATGGCAATAAATACTGTGCCAAAAATAATAAAATCAAAAGCAATACCAACTGCTATAGAATTCATGCAAAGGGAAGTTATATTAGCAGCAGAAAAATTTTTAGGAAAGAAGTTTCCAGACAATTCTTCGGATGCGTATTTATTGCTAACCTTTGATGGAAATACTAAAGAAGACATAGAAAAAGATTATGAAAAGGTGGCAAATATTTGTTTAGAAGAAGGAGCCCTTGATGTATATATTTCAGATACAGATGAAAGAAAAGAAGCAGTATGGTCAGCTAGAGGTGCATTCCTTGAAGCAGTCAAAGCATCTACTACAGAAATGGATGAATGTGATGTTGTAGTTCCAAGAAATAAGGTGGCAAGTTTTGTGAAATATACAGATGAACTTCAAGAACAATTTGATGTAAGAATAAGAAGTTTTGGTCATGCAGGAGATGGAAATTTACATGTATATGTATTAAGAGATAACTTAACTAAAGAACAATGGGACAGAAAGTTAAAGAATGTATTTGAATGTATGTACAAAAAATCTGTAGAATTAAATGGACTAGTTTCTGGAGAACATGGGATAGGCTTTGCTAAAAAACCTTATTTATTTGAGCAATATGGTGAGGAATACATGGAACTTATGAAAAATATTAAGTTAGCATTTGATCCTAAGAATATATTGAACCCAGGTAAAGTTTGTCAGTAAAATAATAGAGCTTTTTAAAGTGAAAAATGAAGAAACTCATGAATATTTTTCTAATTCGTGAGCTTCTTCATTTTTTATTTGTATGAAACATTAGTATTAGAATATATAATAGATGAATTTTTTTTATAAGTACTTGGATTATTGTGGAAAAAAACTCAAATATGTAGTAAAATTTACCATGATGGATAGTAAACTTCATCGTAAATTTTAAAAATAAACTTTATTACTTTAATTTTACACAGACTAGGAGTATGGGGAGGTTGCGTTTATGTTTAAAGTAGCAATTTGCGATGATGAGCCCGTTATCTGTGGGGACATTGAGAATGTTTTGTTAAATTATCAAAAATATAATTTTGAAGAAATAGAAATTGAAGTGTTTTATTCTGGAGAAGAATTATGTAGATATATGGAAAAGGGACAATCTTTTGATTTAATATTTTTAGATATTGAAATGAAAGAGATGAATGGTGTTGAAGTAGGAAGAAAAATACGGCAAGAAATGGATGATTATCTTACCAAAATTGTTTATATTTCAGGTAAAGACAGCTATGATAGGCAATTATTTGATGTACAGCCTATGCACTTTTTATCCAAACCAATTAATAGGAAAAAGATTATTGCAGATTTAAATTTAGCAATGAAATTATTACAAAAACAAAGGTTTGTATTTAGCTATAAGAAGGGATATGAAATATTAAGGGTACCTATTAAAAACATTATTTATTTTGAGAGTCTCAACAGAAAAATAAAGATAGTTACAACAAGAGGAGAAGATATGTTTTATGGAGCTATAGATGAAATATTTAATAGGGTTGCTAGATATCAATTTATTCGTATACACAGGTCATATATCATAAATTATATTCATGTAAGCCGGTTTAAATATGAGGAAGTTATTATGTCTAGTTCCTCCTGTCTTCCTATAGGACAATCAAGAAGGAGCGAAGTAAGAAAACTCCAGATTGCTTTTGAAAATGAGGGTTAAATGATGAATATTAATATGTATGACTTTTTATATATTACAACTAATATTTTCGGAACATACATCATTTTTAAGTTTATGATGGTGTTTTTTTCGCGTGAAGATGCAAATAAGAAAATGGAGATACATTCCTATGTGGGATATTTTTTTGCTATTTCTTTGGTTTACTTATTTATAAAAATTCCGATAGTCATGATGCTGTGTAATATTTTCTCTTTCTTTATAATATCCCTGAACTATAAATCTAACATGAAAAAAAGAATTTTTGTGGTTATGTTTATCTATTTAATTTTGATGTGTATTGAAATCATTGTGATTAATCTGCTTTCAGGATTGCAATTTGATATATTTGCAGAAAATAAATATTATTATGCTTACAGTTTAGTTATATTAAAATTAGCTACATATATTATAGTTTTACTTTTAAATAAATATAAAAAGTCGAAGCAGGGAGAGCAAGTACCACTTTCCTATTGGATATCCATTACACTTATTCCAATGGCATCTATGTATATTATATTATTACTTTTTCATTTGAATATTGCCAATATGACCTTTATGATTGTGGGGGTTATATTTATACTGATGATTAATTTTTCTACCTTCTATTTATATGAAGTAATTTCTTTAACCTGTGCAAAGCAAACAGAAAAGCTATGGATTATTCAGCAAAATAAGTACTATGAGAGGCAGTTTAATTTGATGAAGTCTTCCATGAAAGTAACGAAGGCTATAAAGCATGATCTAAAGAATCATCTATTAACAGTTTATTCTTTGTTGCAAAAGGAAAAAAGTGAAGAAGCATTAAAGCACATATCAGATATCATAGAAGTGTATAATAGCAAGGAAGAATATGTATATTCAGGCAACACCGCTATTGACAGCATTCTTAATTTTAAACTTCAGGAAGCAAGACAGAAGAATATAAGTGCATATCTTAATTTAAATATACCTGAGAGTATAGAGATTCCGTCATTTCATATGTCAATTATTCTTGGGAATTTGATGGACAATGCAATCTATGCAGTAGATAAACTAGAATGTAATAGATATATTAATTTTAAAATGAAATACACTAAGGGAAGATTGATTGTTAGAATTGATAATCCATTTAATGGAGAAATATTAATAAATGGTAACAAAATGCTTACAACTAAAGGGGATAGAAACAATCATGGTATAGGAATTGAGAGCATAAAAGTTATTTTAAAAAAATATGATGGCTCTATGGAAATACAGCATGATGACAATGTATTTTCAGTGACTTTGTTACTTTATATTAATTAAAAAAATAGCAGTGGCAACGGAATTGTAAAAGATTCTGCTGCTATTTTGTGGATTTAAAATATAAGTTTTATAAAAATCTTAGTTCACTGCAAAAGAATATATATTTCGCTGCAAAAGTCTGCACAGAAAAATAAAAGTGGTTTAATAGAAGTATGAAATAATTCTAACAGAAATGGAGGAGGAGCAGTGAGAAGTTTTAAAATGAAGATGGGTAAAATTTTAGCCAGTTTGGCACTGATGGTTACAGCCTATAATATAAACGCAGCTTGTATATTCCTTGTTCATCAACCTAAGATGCCAAAAGGCGCAGAAAA
Source organism: Clostridium sp. CTA-6 (assembly GCF_054768115.1). NCBI lineage: Bacteria > Bacillati > Bacillota > Clostridia > Eubacteriales > Clostridiaceae > Clostridium > Clostridium sp. CTA-6. Next base: position 60,207 of record NZ_BAAAAU010000003.1, on the reverse strand, counting down.
ATTGCGAAAATTCTAATGGGATTTTCTATATCAGAAAAAGTTGTGGACAAACTCATTGATGGAAATATCATTGAGAGTGAGGATAAAGAGTTATATACATATGGATTCCATCAAGGATTTTTAATAATTTTTAATATCCTTACTGCCATAGCTATAGGCCTTTTATTTAAAATGGTATTGGAAAGTGTGATTTTTTTAATGGCATATATCCCCCTAAGATCTTATGCTGGGGGATATCATGCAAAAACACCCTTAAGATGTTATATGTTTTCCATAATTATTATGATAGTAGTATTTTTAGGAATAAATTTCATATATTGGAATAATTTTATTTGTAGTATTATAACCTTTTGTGCTACAAGTATAATATTTACTCTTCAACCAGTAGAAGATAGTAATAAACCCCTAGATCAAAAGGAAATAGATGTTTATAGAAAAAGAACAAAAATTATATTACTTGTTTTGATTGGAATAGGATTGATATTTTGGTTTGTTGATAATAAACAAATCTCAATAACCATAATAATGGCATTATTCATAATAGCTTTTATGCTAATACTAGGAAAAATAAAAAATGCAATTATAGTAAAAAATTATTAGAATTCAAACTAGTTATGTTTTTGTTTTGAAGATAACTTTTTTTATAAGTGTGATAAATAAATTAGAAAAAGAAGAAGGTAATAATAAAAATTGTACTAAGATAGAACTAATAACATGATTTTCAAAATTAAAGAAATATGAATCCTAGGGGGATTGACTATGTTAACAAGAAAATTAGTAAGCCTATTACTGATTGGTACAATTGGAGTGTTATTAGGTGCATGTTCTACAAATAGAACCTTAAATGATTTTAAAAATGGAAAAGATAGAGATACACTTGAAGCTCCTATTGTGCATGATGTTTATAACTATAAGGGAGAACCAAATGTTGATGTGTTGTCTATTTTTAACTCTAACGGTGATGTTAGAATTAGCAAATCAGACACTAATGATTTGAAGGTTAAGGCAAAGTTGGTACAAACTAAGTCAATGAAAGATATAGATAAAAAGTTAAATAATCTTGTCATTAAACCTAAAATTGAAAAGGATATAATTTTTTACGAACCCTTATATGCAAATAATAAAACTCGTAATTATTGGGATTGGGTTAAATCCAGTTCAAATGCAAATGGAATACAAGTAAATTTTGATGTGCAAATACCAAATACAATTAAAGAAGTACGTATTTACAGTGAATTAGGAAATATTGATTTACAAAATATTTCAGCAAAAATTCATGCTCAAACTAATATTGGTACTATAACTGGTGCAAATATAAATCCCTTGGACAGCGCAGTGTTTAAAGTAAATATACCTTCAGATGGGAAAAATGCATTAGACCTTGCATTATCTAGTATTGATAATGTGAATTCCATAACTGCAGGAGTCACATCAGGTAATATAATTTTAAATTTACCATCAGACTCAAAGTACAGTTATAACCAAATGGAGCCAGAGCAAATGCCTGTTACCTATCCTTATGATATGTATTCAAAAGAGCAATTTGAATATTGCAAAAAACATGGTTTAGCAATATTCAAACCAATAAAAATTAAACAAGGAAAAACAGCTATAAAAACAGTTACAAATAAAGAACGTTTACGTAAAGTTTTAATTAGACAACAATAATATTTATTACTATATTTATATATAAAATTGGCCTTTGTATTTTTTATATTGATAGTTTTTTATTAGCTTTCTAATGAAATCCCAATTTATATTTTATTAAAATGGAAAAGAAAGCAATTTACAATTGTTTTGTTCATTATTCTTTTCTACTTATTTTGTGGTATATTTGTTTTTAAAAAAATTCATTATATTTACTAGAGTTGAAAAGAGTAATGTTTAAATAGCTTAACATATCCAATATAAATTAAAGGAGGTTTTATTATAAGATTTAAGGTCTTGGAAAATGGAATGCTTAATTTATATATAATATAATTTTTATTGATTTAACTGCTGCATTAATATAAATTAAGGATTATTATGAAATTTAGAATTTTAGAAAAAGGAGAACTTAACTTTACAAAGCCCAATTTTTGATATTGGGCCAATTGTTTAGTAAGTTCTTTGTTGCATGTTTAATCATTCATTTCAATCTAAGAAAGTAAAAGTTGATAAAAAGCACAAATACCAAGATAGATCCCAATTAGTATATTCTTAGGGAGTTATTTAAATTCAATTTATAAATTATTGATAAAAAGCTATTTGAATTATTATTCTTATAGCTTTTTTGTATTCCATAAAAAAGTGAGCCTGTAATTGAATCATAAAATAAATTAAATTCTATAAAATTGTTGACATGGAAACAAAAATATATTAATATTGTATCCGGAGAAACAAAAAATTGTGTTATTGTTTTGTTAAAAATAGTAGGTAGGTGTTTGAAGTGGATAATATCAATAGTATTATGGAAGGTTTTAAAGAAATATATGAAAAAGAAGAAATCTTAGGAAAGATAGCATTTAGGGGGGAATATGAAAAGTATGGGGTTTCAGAAATACATTGTATAGATTTCATAGGCAAAATAGATAATCCTAATGTCACTAAAATATCTGAAAGTATGAATATGACTAGAGGCGCCATAAGTAAAATTTGCAAAAAACTTTTAAATAATAATCTTATCCATAAATATAAAAAACCTGAGAATGATAAAGAGATATATTTTAAATTAACAAAATCAGGTGAAGAATTATATAAACGTCATGAAATAAAACATAGGGAGTGGGAAGAAAGAAATAATAACTTTTTTAAAAATGTAGATAAAGAAGAACAAGAAATTGTAGATAGTTTTTTAAAAAAATTTAATAGCTATTTAGATAAAATAATAGAATCAAAAGGAGATATATAATATGAATTTACATTTAAAGGAATTTAATATTCCAGAAAAAATATTAAAATGGGGAGATTCTCAACCAGCACATCAAAGACAACATATAGGAACTCATATAGATTGCTATAATCTATCAAAAATAGAGCTACCGTCAAAAATAGATGTTAAGGTAATAGATGCTAGAAAATTAGATATTATAGACATTAATATATTAGATAATATATCGATTAAAGAGGATTCTTTTGTAATATTTAGAACAGGATATCTAGAAAACTATGAGTACGGAAGTGAAGAGTATTTTAATTCTAAATCAAGTCCATACTTAACTAATGATCTTGTAGATAAATTACTAGATCTTAATGTAAAATTAATAGGGATTGATTTAAGTGGAATACAGCATGGAAAACATCACGTAGCCATAGATAAATATGTTGAAAATAAAGGAGCTTATGTGGTAGAAAATATATGTAATTTAGATAAAGTTGATTCAGAATTTAAGGCAGATTTAAAATGGTTTCAATTAGAAGGTGCTACAGCCATAAAAGTTCAAATTGAAACTTTATAAATAATATTAAAAACCGCTAATTAACCCTTAACAGTTAATTAGCGGTTGTCCTATTTTTATATAATTCTTATTTACTATTTATACTCTTTTGCAAGTTTTTCAAAAGCAGGCATAGAGTTCTTTATTTGTTCAGTTGTAACACAATAAGAAATTCTTACATAGCCCGGAGCTCCAAAATCATCAGCAGGAACTATTAATAATTCCTGCTTTTTAGCTTTTTCATAGAAAGCATAAGCATCTGGTTCCATTGATTTAACAAATAGATAAAATGCACCATCTGGTTTTACACATGTATAACCTAATTTAGTTAGTCCATTATATAATAAATCTCTATTTTTCTTATAAACTGAGATATCAGCAGTTTGGCCAATACATTTTGCAATTACTCTTTGGAATAAACTTGGAGCACACACATATCCTAATGATCTACCTGCTCCACATACTGCAGCATATACGTCTTGCCAGTTTTCCATTTCATTAGATACAACTATATATCCTATTCTTTCTCCTGGTAATGAAAGAGATTTACTAAATGAATAGCAAACGAATGTATTAGCGTAGTATTTTGTTAAATAAGGAACTTCAATATCATCATAAACTAATTCTCTATAAGGTTCATCTGCAATTAAATATATTGGATGACCATATTCATTTGATTTTTCTTCAAGTACCTTACAAAGTGATCTAATACTTTCCTCAGATATAATAACCCCAGAAGGATTATTAGGAGAATTAATAAGAACAGCTTTAGTTTTAGGTGTTATTGCTTCAATTAAATTATTTATATCAATTTGAAAATTCTCTTCATTGGACTTAACTACAACAGGTGTTCCACCAGCATTTTGAATAAATACACGGTATTCAGGAAAAAATGGAGTGAAAACAATAAATTCATCTCCTGGAACAGCTAATGCCTTTAAAGATATACTAAGTGAAGCTGCTGCTCCAACTGTCATATATATGTTATCAGGGCTCAAGTTTGTAGAATATTTATTGTTAATAGAATCTGAAATTGTTTTTCTAACACTAAGATCTCCTTGGGCTGATGTGTAGCTGTGCAAACGTATAGAATCTTCTTTTTCTAATAACTCTTTAATAGCTTCATTTACACAATCTGGTGCTGGAATACTAGGATTTCCTAAGCTAAAATCGTATACATTTTCTGCGCCTATTTCTTTTTTTCTAGTTGCTCCGTATTCAAAGATATCACGTATTATAGAGCGTTTTTTTCCAAGATTAAGCATTTCATTTGAAATCATTTTAATTTCCCCCTAAAAACAATATAGTTTGAACTTATTATCTTTAACATCTTTTATAAGATATTAGTTCCTTAAATTTTTAAATATTTTTCATCATCTATTTATTTTACTTTATAACACTTTCCCCTGGTATAGAATTTTTGAATTTTCTGACATTTAACAAAATATCCATACCTCTTCATATTTATAAAAGCTCCGTCTATTTTAAATATAAAAAATTATATTTAAAATAGACTTTGCTTTCATGTGTAGATATATATTGAGAAAGAGATAGATGATTTTTATACAAATTCTACATTTCTACATGTTTGTTATTATTATAACATATAAAATTGATTTTGACTAATTTTTTATTAGTTTTATGTTGAAATTTAACAATATATATATAAATATAATACTAATAATTTAATGTCTGGTAAAATGTAAAGCTTTTTTCTCAGTAAATTTTAATAACTATAAGATAAATTGATTGAAGAGTTTATTGATTATTATATTAATATTAGAGTTATTTAATATTAATGTATATTTTCAAATATTATAATGAAATTGGCTTAAATGAGCCAATATTTGCAGGCATGGTTAACACTTATACATATGATTTAATAGAAGAATTTTAACAATTAAATATAATAAAGTATTTAAAATTTTTTTATGTAATTACAAATAGTTAATTATGATTAAAAAAAAGAAATATTCATAATATTATTAAATATTATTAAATTATTACTTTATTTTTGTTAAAAGATTATTACAATAAACTATGAAATTATGTTTTCGACAGGGAAATTAATAAATTTATTCCATATAAGTAAACCTTTGAAAAGATACATAATATATCTTTTATATTTATATTGGTTAGGTAACAAGCTACTAAGCTTGCTACCTAATCAATGGTTTTCTAATCCCAGAAGCTTTGATGTTATTCTTTTTAATCCAGCGGCAAGGTTACCATGTTTAGGAAAGAGTATCTAATATTTAGTTCACACAAAATTATTTATACAGTATTATATGTTTTTATAGTTCAGCTATAACTCTAGATGTAAGGCCCGTTACACCTTTTATATTAAGAGGAAAAGTGTACATGGTGAAAGAATTATTTTTAGCTTCTGACCATAATAGATCAAGATTATTCATATTTTCAATAATAAATACATTTCTATCCGCACAATACTGATCTATGTACCTATGCTCAGAACCTTTTTTTATTCCAGTTGTATCTATACCTATCATACTAATTTTTTTGTTTATTAAATAATCAATTAATTCTTTAGAAAGCTCAGGATAATCTTTTAAGTATTCAGATGTTCCATATCCTGTTTCTTTTAAGTATCCAGTGTAAAAAATAATAAAGTCATTTTCTTCAATTTCATTTAAGTCTATATCATTTAAAGAAATCTCATTATTTCTTATGTGGCATACATTAAATATTTTTCCTCTTCTTTTTATATAATCAAGAGGAAATTCTTTATCCATAACATCAAAATGTGTTGCTAAATGGCCTATAGAACCAAATGCTTTATCTTCATTTATTGCTTTTTTTAGAGTTGAAGAAAGTAATTCCTTTCCAATTTCTAATGTTAAATCAATTTTCATTTTTAAAACCTCCATTAAATTCACAGTAGTTTCCCAGGAAACTACTTAATAGTATCACAAAATAGTTTCCTTGTAAACTATTTAGATATAATTGAATAAAAATTTTTTTCAATTATAATATATATGAGTAAATAAGAAACAAAAAGAGGAGAGTAATTTATGATAATAGAAGAGAAAAATAATAAATTAGTAGAATTATTTGAAAAAGTTATTTCTTTTATAAACCATTTAAGTGAAATAGAAAAAGATCAAGAGAAAAATTTAATTGAAGCAATTTTAAATATAAAGGAAGATAAAGAAGAAGGAGATAAGGAATTTAAAAAAATAACAGATAATGATATAAAAGAAATATCCTTATCTGAGTTCCACGTTATAGAATGTATAGGTAAAAATAATATGTCTAATAATATATTCATAGCGAAAGAGCTTAATATGACCAAAGGTGGTATATCAAAAATAAATTCAAAACTTCTTTCAAAAGATATTATTAAAGCAGATAAGATTGAAAATGATAAAAGAGAAATTTATTATAGCTTAACAGAAAAAGGTATAGTTTTGTTTAAACTACATGAGTATCTTCATAAAAAAGAACAAGAAAAGTTAATGAAAATTTTAAGTAACTATAAACAAGAAGAAATAACTACTATTTTAAAATTTTTAGATGATTTAGAGAAAGTTATATAATCTAAATTATTTATCTAAATAAGGAATGTTTGTTGTTGATAGATTTTAAAAAGTACAATAAAAAATATAAGTAAAATGTACAAGAGTATACTTATAAATATAAAAAAGTATAAAAGCATTGTAAAAACTAATTAGGTAATAAATTTCATAGTTTTTTCAATTTATAAAATATACTAAAGGACAAGCTATGTAAAAATATTAAATTAACTAAATGAATTTGATATAATCTAAATATGCATAAATCATCTATTAATATAAAAATTATTTTTTTAATAATTAGGAGATAAATTAAATGAAAGATTTATTTACAATTGGAGAAATATCAAAATTATTTAATGTTAATATAGGAACATTAAGATATTATGATGAAATTGACTTATTTAAGCCAATATTTATAGATAGAACTAATAGTTATAGATATTATTCAACAGATCAATTTGAACAATTAAACACAATAAAGTATTTAAAAGCTCTTGGAATGTCATTAAACACAATAGATTATCATTTAAAGAAACGTAGTATTGATAATATTATTGAGTTATTTGAAAAACAGAAAAAAATTACGGAAGAAAAGATAAAAGAATTAGAATTTACAAAGCAAAAAATTCAAAACAGAATAAATCAAATTAACTATGCAAGGCAATACCATAACTTGGACGTGGTTCGAGAGATTGAATTTGAAGAGAGAAGTATTGTTTTATTAAAAGAAAAAATAAAATCCAATAATGATTTAGAATTATCCATTAGACATTTAGAGAATAAGACTAATAAAAATGCTTCTATTTTTAACGGGAAAATAGGAGTATCAATCTCTATAGATAAATTGAAGAATAGAATACTTGATGAATATGATTATATTTTTTTATTTACAGAAGGGGAAAGATATAATAAAAATCTGATAAAAGTATTACCAGAAGGTACTTACATTAGTGTTCGTTTTACTGGAACTCACGAAAATTCTCCAGTATATTATGATAAGCTTTTAAAATACATTGAAGAAAAAGGATATACAATCATTGATGATTCAATAGAAATAACGTTAATTGATTTTGGATTAACTACTGAAAAATCAGAATTTATAACGGAAATTCAAATATTAATAAATAAATCTTGACACTCTAGTAACTAGAGACTTTATAATTTGTAAAATAGATAAATTGTTAATCTATAATAACAATAGTGAAATCTATTTAATTATTATACTTAGTATTTTAGTTGTAGTTTTTAAAGGATAATTAAACTTAAAAGATAATTATACATATTGATATTATTTTGTTTTTGTTAAATGTCATTACAATGAACTAAATTATATTTTAAGGGGGATAATTATGAAGTTTATAGTAGCAAAAGAAGTTTTTGAGAATCTGGATAATGTATGTTTCGGTATTGTGGTAGCTAAGGGAATTAATAATAAAGAGAGTATGGAGGCTACTCAGCTTTTAAAAGATAGTATAGAATTAATTGAAACAAAATTTAAAGATAAAAATGTAAAAGAAACAGAAGAGATGGTGTATTATAGAGAAGCATTTTTGAAATTAGGTATTAATCCTAATAAATTTAAAAGCTCCATTGAAGCAATAACTACAAGAGTAGCAAAAAAGAAAGGATTCCCTAATATAAATCCAGTTGTGGATATAGGAAATGCAGTTTCATTAAAATATCTAGTTCCGCTAGGTGCTCATGATATAGATACTGCCAAAGAAGACATTTGTCTTAGATTTTCAAAAGAAGGAGATACATTCCTTCCTTTTGGTGAAAATGAATTGGAACTTTTAGGAGAGGATGAACTTATTTACTCTGTAGGTAACAAAGTAAAAACAAGAAGATGGATATGGAGACAAAGCGAACAAGGTAAAATTACTGAAGAGAGCAGGAATATATTTTTCCCTATAGATGGATTTAAAGATAAAAACTATAATAATGTAATTGATGCAAGAAATGAACTGGCAGAAATATTAAAAAAGAATTTCAATTGTGAAATAAAAGTAGGATTTGTAGATATAAATAATACTGAATTTGAATTTTAAATAATAAATATAAGGGTTTAACTTTTAAGTTTACGACCGTTTCAAATTTATAGATATAAGTATAAGCATAAAGAGATTAGGGGAGAGAATTCTAATCTCTTTATGCTATATTGGAGATGCATTTTATTTTCTTACTAAATTTTATATGAATTTTAGAGTTTTTATATTTATAATTACTTAGGGAGTAAATTATTAATGTTTCTCCCTAAGATACTTATGAATAAATAAGATATTAAAATTTATAAAGAGCTAGGAAAATAATTGTGATAATAGAGTAACTTTAAGGAAGTAAACGAGTTCTATCTCTTGTAATTAATGCAGCTTCCCTAACATTTTCTAATCCTAAAAGCCTTGCTGTCAATCGCTCTAAGCCAATGGCAAGGCCACCATGCTTAGGCATGCCATACTTGAAAACAGATAAATAACTCTCATAATCCTTAGGATTAAATCCTTTAAATTTCATATTGTCTATTAACATGTTATAGTCATGAATCCTTTGGCCCCCTGTAGTAATCTCTATACCTCTAAATAACAGATCAAAACTGTGAGTGCCATCTTCACCTAGAGGCATAGTATACATTGGTCTCTTCTTTCTAGGATAGTTAGTTAAAAATATGAAATCACTATTTAACTTTTCCTTTGCATACTTACAGATTAGTTTTTCACTTTCTGGATCTAGGTCATAAGTTAAGTTATTTTTATTATATTCCCGACTTAATATACCTAATGCTTCCTTAAATGTAATTTTAGGTATTCCGCCTTGAATCCTTGGTAATTCTGCCTCCAATAAATTAAAATATTCTCTACATTCATTATTAAGCTTCTCTAATATGAACTTTAATAGCCTTTCTTCAATTTCCATGATATCTTTCTCATCTTCTATAAATCCAATTTCTAAGTCCATACTAATATATTCATTTAGATGTCTATTAGTATTATGCTCTTCTGCTCTATAGGCATGACCTATTTCAAATACTCTTTCAAATCCAGCTCCTACCATCATCTGTTTGTAAAATTGAGGGCTTTGAGCTAAATAAGCAGTATTTTCAAAGTATTTTACCTTAAATACTTCTGTACCACCTTCAGCTCCTTCCCATACAATTTTTGGAGTATAAATTTCTGTAAATCCTTCTTTATTTAAAAATTCTCTAAATCCATTTACTATTGAGTTTTGAACTTTAAATATTGAATTAACTTTACGATGTCTTAAGCTTAACACCCTGTTATTAAGCATAGTATCTAAATTAATCTCTAAATTTTCTTTGTTTATCTCTACTGGAAGTTCATCTAAAGCAGCATTTATAATTTCTAGATTTTCTACTTGTATTTCAAAAGGATTTAAATTATTAGTACTTTCTTTAACAGCTCCTGTTATTGATACTATGGATTCTATCTTTACCTGGGATAAATCCAATTTATTATTATCTACAATACATTGAACCAATCCTGATCTATCTCTTATGATTAAAAATGTTATATCTTTCAACTTTCTAATTTTATGAATCCATCCTTGGAGATTTATTTTTTTATTCATAAAATTTTTCAATTCACTTATTAATGTTCGTTTCATATTTATTACCTCCTAAATAAAATAAGCCCCTTGAGTAAAAACCCAAGGGGCAAAATAATTTGCGGTGCCACCCTTTTTAACAATGTTTATACAAAATTAGAATAGGTATCACATATAGAATGAGCTCAAATTTCTATATAAAAAAAGCTCTCGCTCCTTGTAGGAGTGAAAGCTTGTGTTCACGGTACCATCCTAATTTAACAACGTATTAATACTTTGTTATCTCTATTCCCTTTAACGGAGGAAAGCCGGCTTACTCTACTTAATATTTCTGTTCAAATAAGCATCTCCGGGATGTCTTTCAATATTATTTTTCTCATAGGCTCACACCAACCCTACTCGCTGTGGATACTAAATAAATATCTACTCTTCCCATCAAAGATTTTAATCTTTATATTACTCTTTAATATTTGTTTTGTCAATAGAAGTTATTTATAATATCAATTAAGTTTATTGACAAATAAGGATAAATAATTATAAAATAATATTGAACAGTATTTAATATTATTACAGTGTTTAATTATATTTGTAAATGAGAGGTGGAAAATGAAAAAAGGCTTTAAAATTATGAAAAGAGTTTTTCTTAGCTTTATAGTGTTATTAATTTCAGTAATGTTATTATTTTCTTGGTTTATAAAAGGAAATAGTAAGGATTATGGTGAGAATTCTAAAGTATTGAAGTCAGATAAGGTAAGTAATAAAAAGGCTTTAGTAGTATATCAACCATCTAAAAGTAAGTTAACTAAAAAAATTGCGGAACAAATTGCCAGGGGGATAAAAGATGAAGGCTATGAAATTACTATTAATTATCCTGGAAAGCATATGGCAGAGGATATTTCACAATATTCAATTATAGTTTTTGGATCACCAGTTTATGTTGGAGAAACATCATCTACTTTAGCTGATTATATGAAATCTATAAAAGATTTTTCTAATAAAAAAATACTTTTATTTGCTACTGGAGCTCAACTAGAAAATAATGAATTGGACAAAATGGAGCAAAATCTTAGCAAGATAAAAGCTACAGAAAAAGTAGGGTTTAAAAAGGGAATAGATGATGAAAGTAAGGCTTATGAAATAGGGAAGAAAATTGCAGGAGAATAAATTATGAAAATACCAAAATGTACGCCTAATGTTTTAACTGGATTACGTATAGTATTAACTTTTATATATCTATTGCTCTTGGATAATTTGAATTTTTATAGTAATAATAGATTATATTTTGCATCTGCTGGAATAGTATTTTTTTTAATATGTGTAACAGATTTTATAGATGGAAAAATTGCAAGAAAAATAAAGGCGGAATCTCTTTTAGGAAGTTTTTTAGATGTAACTGCAGATTTTATTTTTATCATATCTTCACTAGCTCTTTTAAATCTTAATAGTAGGATTCCTATATGGTTTACAGTGCTTACGTTAATTAAATTTATGGAGTTTTTTATTACATCTTACATTATTAAAAAGTACTATAATGTTTCTAATAATCTCTTTCAATTTGATTATTTTGGTCGTATTGCTGCAATGAACTTTTTTTTAATACCTGGAATGGTTTTATTGACTTATATAGGATTGGATATTATCTATATAAATATGCTTATATGGATAACTTTAATATTGGTTATTATATCCTTTTCAGTAAGATGTACAAAAGTTATAAAGTGCTTAAGTTAAGAAAAAGTAATATCTTCTAGTGCACTAAATAGTTTCTTGTATTAGTTGTAAAGTATTTAAGTTATCCAGGTGCGTAGCAGTGATTAGATTCTACTTTTATAGAAAATCAGATATCCTAAATCTTAAGTAGAGAATCCAAATCTTAAGCAGAGACTCCAAATCTATGATTTGGAGTGAGTCGCTTACACAGAGAAAATATTGGGTGTGAGATGCTTAATAGAGTATTAATTTGGTGTAGGTAAATGAATTACATGAGCAGGATTGAAGGATTGAAAATGGCAACAGCGAGATAAATAACTATAATGAAGGAGGAGTTTATGGGTATTACAGAAAGAAGAAAATTAGAAAAAGAAATCATAAGAAAAAAAATAATAGATACTGCCAGTGAAATATTAGTTGAAGAAGGGTACGAAAATTTATCAATTAGAAAGATAGCAAATAAAATAGAATATTCTCCAGGTATTATCTATCATTACTTTAAAGATAAATCTGAAATAGTAACTTTTGTTGTACAGCAGGGGTATGGCAGGATATTAAGAAGCATAAATGAAGTTCCAGTAGATACTGAAAATCCAGAAAAGACCATAGAGCAGGGATTAAGAAAATATATTGAACTTATGTTACAGTATCCAGAGCAATTTAGAACAGTTTTAATGAATGATATTAAATCTATACAAGAAAAAGTAAATATGCTTCATGAAGGTGTTTCAAAGGATAGAAAGAGCATACAACAGCTTTGTAGATTAGTAGAGCTAGGGATTGAAAAAGGCAAGTTTAGAGATATGGATATAGAGCTCACTGCACAAATAATATGGACTTCAACTCATGGACTTTTGTCTAGGTTGATATTAGAAAAAAATATATCAAAGCAGCAAAGGGAAAGACTTATAGATCATCATTTTCAGATTCTTATAAGTGGATTGTTAAAATAAAGGGGAGAATAAGAAATGAAAACACTTATTGTTTATGGAACTAAACATGGCATTACGGAAAAATGCAGTAATTTTTTAAAAGACAAAGTTAAAGGAGAAGTTGTAACTATAAATATAAAAAAAGAAAATATGCCAGATATAACCGAATTTAATAACATTGTTATTGGTGGATCAATTTACATGGGACAGATTCAAAAGGAAGTAAAAAATTTTTGTATGGAAAATATTAATGCGTTAAAAGAAAAAAGAGTGGGGCTTTTTATATGTGGACTGAATGAAAAAAATGTAGAGTCACAGTTAAACAATGCTTTCCCAAAAGAATTATTAACGAATGCTGTTGCAAAGGAATGTTTTGGTGGTGAATTTATATTTAAAAATATGAATTTTTTTGAAAGATTTATAGTGAAAAAGGTTGCTAAAACCCATAAGGATATATCAAAAATTTCAGAAGAAAATATTAATAAATTTGTTCAGTTAATAAATAAAATAGGATAGATTTTTGCGATTATAATAATAAATATTGAGTATAAATTTCACCTATAGATAATAATAAATCTATAGGTGGAATTTTATACTGGCTATAGTAATTAAAAATAAAGGGATTAACGTAATTTTTTCATTTACATCTATTTTTCAAGTATATTCTTAAGTTCCATTAAATTAAAAATCTCATAAGTAGGTTTTATTCCTGTTTCATTCACAATTTTATTAGGATTAAACCAGCAGGTGTCTATACCAAAATTTATACCACCTAGTATATCAGAGGTTAAGCTGTCACCAACCATCAAAACATTGCTTTTATCTGTATGTTTCATATTATTTAGAGCGTGTTCAAATATCTTAGGATTTGGTTTTGATACTTGGATCTCTTCAGATATTACTATATCTTCAAAGTATTTTCCTATAATAGATTTTCTGATTCTGTTATTTTGAACATCCTTAAGACCATTAGTAACTATAGAAAGTCTATAATTTTTATGTAAACTTTCTATAAGATTTATGCTATCATTATACAAAAATGATGCATGGGATAAATGTTTCATATATGATTTTGCAAAATCATACTCATTAAATTTAATATTTAATTTATTGGACAATCTTTTAAATCTTTCAATTTTTAATTCTTCTTGGGTAATAAGTCCATTTTCAAGCTCTTTCCATATAGCTTTATTTATATCCTTGTACACTTTTAAATGATGGTTTTCATCATATTTCATATTAAATTCCAGCATAGCATTTTTAAAAGCATCTCTTTCAGATTTTTTAAAATCAAATAAAGTTTCATCTGCATCAAATATTATAATATTGTATTTCATAATAATCCTCCTGATACGTCTAATTTTTTAATTATAACATACAAATTTTTTATAAAAAATCTTAGATTGTTGAATAAATTAATGCATTTGGATATCGTCATATAATTTAAGATTTTTTGTTTGTATTTATAAGGTCTTGTCATTCTTGCTAATATCTCTTTAAAAAAATAGTTATGATAAGTATAATGTCATTTATAAGAGACAAGTTTATATATATAAATTACTCCTATGTTTTGGTTTACAATAGGTTATAAATAAATTACAATAATTATATAGATTTTAATATGACATATGTCATGTTAAGGAGGACTTATGAAAAAAATTTTGAATAATGACCTTTTAAAGCATTATATTGATAAGCATAATATAGAAAGTATATTTGATAAGGATATATTAAAATATGCACAACTTCATTTTTATGAAAAAGAGGAATATATATTAAAAGCAGATTCTAATCTTGAATACTATTATTTGATTGTAGATGGGAAAATCAAAATTTCTTATCCCTTTGAAAACGGTAAATCAATGCTTTTAAAGTTTTATAAAGACTTTAATACTATAGGAAATCTAGAGTTTTTAAAAAATATTCCAATACTTTGCGACGTTGATGCAGTAGGGGATACTTATTTGATAGCAATACCTTCAGATATACTTAGAAAAAAGTATTTAGATAATATAAAGTTTTTATACCACTTAATAGACTCTTTAAGCGAAAGCCTTTATGAAACAATTAATAATAGCTCATACAATTTTGTATATCCGCTCATAAATAGATTATCTAGTTATCTAGTTGAACATATAGAAGATAAAAACTATATAATTTTAAATTCATCATTCTTAGAAATTGCTCAATTCCTCGGAACAACCTATAGGCATTTAAATAGAATCTTTAAAGAGCTTGAACTAAAATCAATTATAAAATGCGAGGGTAAAACAATATATATATTAGATGAGGAAAAACTTCGAGAATTATCTAAAAACGTGTATATAAAATCTTTATAATGTTAGGATATTGTAGTAAGTATGAGTAAAGGTGATCAATAGAATAATAGATGATGCCATTGAAATATGGAATTATAATCCAATGGAGAATTTCAATAATATTATTGAAATATGTTATAAAATAGATGACGAAGACTTTTTATTATCAGCATTATAAGACTCCGGATTTATAGTAAAGTAATTATAGATAACGTTATTAAGATAGACTTAATAAAATAGGACCTACCATAAAAAAGTAAGTCCTTGTTACGTCTTTTAAGAATATTGCTTTTGTTCTAATATAGTAGATTTGGCACCTTATTATTTTGCTAAAACCCCATTAGCCTCTTAACATTAACACAGTTTTCTTTAGAGGTGAGCAGCTCTAAAAGTTTGAAAGCTACATGGAAAGCAGTTGAAGGATTGTAGGAAGTAATTATATTTTTATCTATAACAATAGATGTATCAGCAAGAACATTTGCACCAAATTTAGATAATTGATTTTGTCTTTTACCATTTCCTAGATTGTAAGTTGTGGCATTTCTATCAACTAGCACTCCACTTTTCCCAATAGGCAGCGCACCAACACAAATAGAAGCTATTGTTTTTCCTGATTTGTCAAATTCTCTGATTATGTTTAGAAAATCTTTGTTATAAGCATCTTCATAAAATCCTGCTTCTTCAAATCCACCTGGTATTGCAAGTGCATCAAATTCATCAATATTAACTTCACTGACATGCATTTCAGGAATTACTGTGAAATTAAAGGTACATTTTAATTTTTCTCTAATCCCAACAGTTATTAATTCTGTAGTACCATCACCTTCTAATTTATTCCATCCTATAACATCTGCAAAAACACTTGCCTCTACGGCTTCAAAACCATTGGCAAGAAGCAATAATACTTTTTTCATACTTTAATACCTCCTCTTAATTATATATTTCATATTTGCTTTTCTTAAGTATAATCCCATATATATCATCAGTAAAATTGAAATAAATGAAGTGAATAATCGAAATATATGATATTATAATGTCTATATGTTTAAAGCATCGAGGAGTGAGATTAATGGAGATTAGGCATTTGCAGACATTTATAACTATAGTTGAACTTGAAGGATTTACAAAAGCAGCAGATTATTTAGGATATGCTCAATCCACTATAACAGCTCATATTCAAATTTTAGAAAATGAATTAGGAGAAGTTTTATTTGATCGTTTAGGTAAAAAAATTGTTTTAACTAATGTAGGTAAAGAATTGGTTCCATATGCTAAACAGATGTTACAAGTATATAAAGAAATTAAAAATATAACATCAGAAAAAAGAGAGATATGTGGTGATTTAATTATTGGAGCAGGGGAATCGCTATCTATATATCGTTTAGGGAAAATTTTAAAAGAATACAAAAAGAAGTTTCCAAAGGTGAATATCATTTTAAAGAATTCAATTTGTAGTGATTTAAGAAATAAATTGCATAGTGGAGAGTTAGATATTATCTTTACTATTGAACCTGAGATTATGGATAGATATTTAATTATTAAAAATTTAAAAGATGAAAATATGGTTATTGTTGGTGCACCAGATGCAGACTTAGAATTTTTATCAACAAATTATAAAGGTGGAATGGCAAGAGAAAGTATCATATTTAGTGAAAAAGGATGTAGTTTTAGAATAGCTTTTGAAAAGTATCTAAAACAGAAAAAAATAAAATATGTAAATCCTTTAGAATTTTCAAGTATAGAAGCTACTAAAAAGTGTGTAATGAATGGTCTAGGCATTTCACTTTTGCCTTTTTATGCAGTTAAAAATGAGATAAAGGAAGGAAGTATTAAGACAATAGAAGTAAAAGAACCATTTGATAAGTTTAGAACTCAACTTGTGTATCATAAAAATAAAAGTATATCCCTGCCAATGAGTAAATTAATAGAAATTGCATTAAAAAATTCTGCTAATTGGAAATAAATTACAAAATGGATTTATAATTTTATTAAAAATCATAGAAATGAGGTGAGCTAATGGATATTGAAAGAATTATAAATACATATGGGAGTTATGTTTTCAACTATGCTCAAAAAGAAAAACCAAGATATTAATTGGGAAAAGGCTTAGTAAGCTTTTGTGCTAAAAGACATAATGAAGTAGAATCTTTAAATAATAGAGATTCTACTTTTTTAAAAAAATTAAATGTTAGAGGAAATGTATTCATACAAATACCTTATGAAATTTATAAATTCATTTAAAGAAATGAATGGATTAGGATTATTTTGATAAAGATTTTCAATACCTATTGAAATAATACATCAATGGTGATATAATATCATTGCATTGGAGTTAGTATTGCTAACTTATTTATTTTGTACGGGCGTTAGCTTAGGCTAACATAAAAGAAAACTTCAAATTATAACACTTCAGGTGATAATTTAATACATTAACTTTTCAAGAGATGATGTTTTATGAAAATATACATACTAAAAAGATTAGCCATGAGTAACTATCTTAATGGGAGGTGATTGTCATGACATTAGCGATGGCAAGAGAAGGTGAAGTAAATCAAATAAAGAAAATAACGGGTCGAGATAACGTTCGGCAGTTTCTTGCAAAGCTGGGTTTTGTAGAAGGAGAAAGCGTTACTGTCATATCAGAAATATCAGGAAACATGATAATAAATGTAAAAGATTCAAGAATAGCTATTGGTAAAAGTATGGCTAATAGAATTATTATTTAGAAGGGAGAAATTATTTATGATGACATTAAAAGATGTTGAGTGTGGTAAAAAAGTAACTGTAGTAAAGCTCCATGGAAAAGGAGTTGTAAAAAGAAGAATTATGGATATGGGAATAACTAAAGGGGTTGAAATTTTTGTTCGTAAATTGGCACCTTTAGGAGATCCAATAGAAGTAAATATTAGAAATTACGAATTAACACTTCGTAAAGCCGATGCGGAAATGATAGAAGTAAAGTAAAAAAATAAAATATATACCTTTTAGGAGGGGATTAAATGGAAAATATAAGAATTGCTCTTGTAGGAAACCCCAATTGTGGTAAAACTACAATGTTCAATTATTTAACTGGTAGTTCACAGTATGTAGGTAACTGGCCTGGAGTAACTGTAGAAAAAAAAGAAGGTAAATTAAAACAGCACAAAGATGTAAAAGTAATAGATTTACCTGGAATATATTCACTTTCACCATATACTTTAGAAGAAGTTATAACAAGAAACTATCTTATTGGAGAAAAACCAGAGGTTATTATAAATATAGTAGATGGTACAAACCTTGAAAGAAATTTATATTTATCAACTCAAGTAATGGAGCTTGGAATTCCTGTTATAATAGCCCTAAATATGATGGACATTGTTAGAAAAAATGGAGATATCATAGATAAGGACAAGTTAGGTAAATCTATGGGGTGCACTGTAGTTGAAACATCTGCTTTAAAGGGTGATGGATGTAAAGAATTAATTAATAAAGCAATAGAATTAGCTAAATCACATAAAGAAAATGTAATTGAGCATGCTTTCTCAAATGATGTGGAAAAAGTGTTGTCTGATATTGAGAATGAAATTTATAATCAAGTTAATAAAGAACATTTACGTTGGTTTGCTATAAAATTATTTGAAAATGATGAAAAAGCAATTGAACAAGGAAATATTTCAAAATCTTCAAAAGATAAAGTTGGAACAATTGTAGCTAATTTTGAAGATAAATTGGACGATGATGGCGAAAGTATCATAACTAATGAACGTTATAATTACATAAGTAAAATAATTACTAAATGTGTAGTTAAGAAAAACAAATCTAAGTTAACTACTTCTGATAAAATAGATAAAATAGTTACTAATAGAGTTTTAGGACTACCTATATTTGCAGCTATTATGTACCTAGTTTATTATTTATCTATCTCAACAATAGGTACTGGAGCTACAGACTGGGTAAATGATGTTTTATTTGGTGATATTATACCTCCAGCAGTAGAAGGATTCCTTACATCTATAGGAACTGCTGATTGGTTAGTTTCTTTAATAAATGATGGTATTATTGCTGGTGTAGGAGCTGTACTTGGATTCTTACCACAAATGATGGTATTATTTTTATGTCTTGCGATTTTAGAAGATTGTGGTTATATGTCACGTATAGCTTTCATAATGGATAGAATATTCCGTAAGTTTGGTCTTTCAGGTAAGTCATTTATTCCTATGCTTATAGGAACAGGTTGTGGAGTTCCAGGAATTATGGCATCAAGAACTATTGAAAATGAATCAGATAGAAAGATGACTATTATTACTACTACATTTATGCCTTGTTCTGCAAAACTCCCAATAATAGCTTTAATTGCAGGAGCATTATTCCCAGGGGCAGCTTGGGTAGCACCTTCAGCATATTTTATTGGAATCGGAGCTATTATATGTTCTGGAATAATTTTAAAGAAAACAAAAGCTTTTGCAGGTGAGCCTGCTCCATTTGTTATGGAATTACCAAAATATCATGTGCCTGGTGTAAAAGGCGTACTTATCCATATGTGGGATAGAGCGAAATCCTTTGTTAAAAAAGCAGGTACTATAATATTCCTTGCTTGTGGATTAATATGGTTCTTAAAGAGTTTCAATTGGTCATTAGCAATGGTAGAAACTCCAGATTCAATGTTAGCTTCAATGGGTAAAGTAATAGCTCCTATATTTAATCCATTAGGATGGGGAGAGTGGAAAGCAGCAGTAGCCACTATTACAGGATTAATTGCAAAAGAAAATGTAGTTGGTACATTTGGTATTTTATATGGTGCTGGAGAGGTAGCAGAAGATGGTGTAGAAATTTGGAAGACTCTACACGGATCATTTACACAATTATCTGCATACTCATTCCTAATATTTAATTTATTATGTGCTCCATGCTTTGCAGCAATTGGTGCAATTAAACGTGAAATGGGTAATGCTAAATGGACTTGGATAGCTGTTGGATATCAAACTGCATTAGCCTATGGAGTAGCACTTACATTTTACCAATTAGGATTACTTTTCACAGGAAAAGGGTTTGGAATTGGAACATTAGTTGCTTTAGTATTATTAGCATGGTTCTTATATATGTTATTTAGACCACAAAAAGATTTCTCTAACTCAACTAATATAAAAGGTGATAGGACAGAAAATATTAGCGCATAGCGCGTAAGGAGATAATAATTATGGCTACATTTATAATTGGTACATTAGTAATAGGATCATTTGTTCTTGTTGGACACAAAGTTTATAAAGATAAGAAAAGTGGAAATTGTTGTAGCGGAAATTGTTGTGACTGTCACAGTTCATGTAAACCTACTAAATCAAAATAAAAAATATAAAAGAATCTATTTTCTAAACACTTGAAAAATAGATTCTTTTTTTTATTTTCCCTAAGTAATAATAGTGATGATGAATTTAATATAATTTTATTCAAATTGAGCATAGTTGTCTAGCAGTTATATAAGAGAACCTAAAAATATGAAATGGATATTTTTAAGGGGAAGGTGAATATATAAGTAGGGAAATATTGTCATGGGGGTATACTATGACAGGAAAAATTATAGAAATAATTCTTAGGAGCATTTTTACATATATTATTCTTAGGAAGAATAATGGGAAGAAAATTAATATCAAATATAACATTTTATGATTTTATTTATAATGTAGAGGAAGTTTTCTATGCTGGCTTAAATTCATCAGAAATTTTATATATTTCAACAAAAACAAAACAATAAGAATCACTAAAGAGAAATAGTGGGATTTCAATTTATGATGATTCTTATGTTTTGATTGATGTATAATTTAGGCTATGTAATCAAATCTGTTTACCCATCAAAACCATTTCATCATATGATTGTAAGCCTCTTTTCCTATAAAATCCTTCTGTACTATCATCTTTTGATGTAAGTAAAATAATTTCAGTTATTCCCTTACCTTTTAAGCGATTTTCAAATTCTTGAAAAATTTTTGTACCAAGACCTTTGCTACGTACATCATTTCTTACACAAAATTCTTTAATATTGAACATTATACCATTATAGTACTGTTCTTCACTGCCTAAAATCATTCCACAAATTAATTTATCTTCATATGCTACAAGTCCATAGGAAGATTCACAGTTTACCATTTGATATAAGCGTTTTGAGGCAGTTTCAATTGTCCACTCATCATTCCAAGGTGGAGAATTAAATGTAGCAACATACATATCTGCAAGTTTTTTTATATCCGATATTGTTATCTCCTTAAAATTCATAGCTAGTCCTCCTTTAGGTCTTATTTAAATTATATTGTTTTTTACTTTATCATTATGTTAATTTAACTAATGGTAATTATATCATATTCATATGATTGCAGATGATTATTTTAAGAAAAACAATTTGTATTTACAAATTGTTAATATCCATTCATTTGATTATTTAGAAATTTTTTTATGATTTTATGTTATAATTTTATAAGAACTTCATCTTTTTTCTTTGTTTTATTTTTGTTTAAGCAGTAATTTTAAAATTAAATAAGAATAAAATCTAGTAACATTAGATCTTAATGGAGTTACTTGCTAAATTCACATCAAAGATATTTATTTTGAAAAAGTGTATATAAGGTTTGTTATAGATTTGAAGATTAAATTTTTGAAGGTTGCTAATTAGTTTAAGTTTACTAATAATGCAATCTTTCTTGCTATATTAGAAAGTTTAACAACTATGAAACAAGTAATAAAAATTTTAAAAACTTTTCTCTGATAAAATTAATTAGGTCATAGGGGGATATACATGAGAAATAGAAGACAGAAAAAACTAATATTAAGAAGAGTTAATTTTATAATAAGCATAGTTATAATTTTATGTACTATACAGATATTATCAAATAAATATAACAGAAGTATAGAATCTAAAAGAGCACAAGCTGTTAGTGAAAATAATAAACAACAAACTATTAAAAAAAAAGAAACTAATAGTAAGAATAATAAACAACAAATTTCAAAACAAAGTTTAGTATTAGTAAATAGAGATAATAAACTAGATGAAAGTTATCTACCTCATGATCTTATTGTGCCTAATATAAGATTTTTAGGGAATAGAAATTTTCAAATAAGAAGACTAAGGAGAGTGGCTAGTGAAGCTTTAGAAAATCTTTTCCAGGAAGCTAAAAATGAGAACATAATATTATTAGGGGTATCAGGATATAGAAGCTATAATTATCAGGTAAACGTTTATAATAATTCGATTTATAGAAATGGACAACAACATGCGGATAAGTATGTTGCACACCCAGGAACAAGTGAGCATCAAACAGGTTTAGCTATGGATGTAGTTTCAACTGAGTATACTAACTTAGATGAAAATTTTGTTAATACTAGAGCATATAAATGGCTTAAAGAAAATTGTTATAAGTATGGATTTATAATTAGATATCCAAAGGAAAAAGAAAATATTACTGGTTATAATTTTGAGCCTTGGCATATAAGGTTTGTAGGGATAGAGGCGGCTACAGAAATTATGAATAAGGGTATTACTTTAGAGGAATATTTACAAGCAAGTAATGATTAATAAATAAAAAAGATGCTATTTTACAAAGAAAATTTAATAGTTTTATTTTTATAATAATTATTATTAGAACTTTATGTTTTATAGAGGGCTCAGCAGATAAAGATAGCAATATATAATATGTAAATATCATAACAAAATCTGAAAAATGGACAAGCTATTCAGCCAAAGAAAGTTAGAATTGAAGATAAAAAAGAAAGTTTATTAATAAATAGATTAGATGAAGCTTATTAATATTATTGCATAACAAAATATATTTCTAGCCATAATAAAAAATAAGTACAATAAAATAAAGGAGATAGATGTCATGAAAAATAAACCAGATGATAGAAGAGATAATGTAGATAAAATTCAATATAATATTACTAAGACTATTCAAAACTGTGAGCTTGCAGATGAAATGATTGCAAAAACAGATGATGAAAAAACGAAAAAAACTCTAATAGAAAAAAACCAAAGAAGAAGAGAAGCACTTGATGGTATGAGAGAAGAAATTAAAGATGAAGCAAGAGATAAGAAAAATGGATATATGTAATTTTTTATAATAAAAATTAGTAGCTTTTTACTTACAGTAGTAGGGCTACTATTTTTTATTTTCAATTATATTAATAGAAAACAACTATTTTAAATATATTAGGATAAACCTTCATATTATCTTCAAATTAAATTGATATAATCTCTTTAAAATAAACAGTAAATTAATAAGTTTAGTATAATTTTAAGATAAGAATTATGTTAGATAAGAGGTGAAATATATGAGTAGCATTTTAATAATTGAAGACGAAAAAAGAGTTTCTGAGGTTTTAAAAGCTTATCTAGAGAAAGAAGGATATAAAGTATATTGCACTACAAAAGGATTAGAAGGCATAGAAATATTTAAATCAATTGATATACAATTAATAATTCTAGATTTAATGCTGCCGGATATCAGTGGGGAAGAAGTGTGTAAAATAATACGACAAAGTTCAGATGTGCATATTTTTATGTTAACAGCAAAAGGAGCTTTAAATGATAGAATAGAGGGCTTAAATATTGGTGCAGATGAATATTTGATTAAGCCATTTAGTCCTAGAGAACTTACAGCGAGGGTCAACGCTCTTTTTAGAAGGTTAAGTGCAGATAATAGTACTTCAAATTTAATTTTTGATGACGGAAAGTTAAGCATTGATTATGATAAGAGGGTTGTAAAAGTTAATGGAAAAGAAGTTTCAATTACTCCAAATGAGTTTGATATACTGTATGCCCTTGTTTCAAACAAGGGAAAAGTGTTATCAAGAGAACAACTCATAGATAAAATATTTGGTATTGATTTTAATGGGTATGATAGAACTATTGATGTTCATATAAAAAATATTCGTAAGAAGATAGAAGAAGATACTAAGAATCCTAAATATATTGTTACAGTTATGAAGGTAGGCTATAAATTTGGTGGTGAGAATTAAGTGCATACAATAAGAAAAAGATTAAGTATTTTATTTGTTATTTGCTCAGTAGCAGGAATATTGCTTGTTACATTGTTTGTAAATTCAACTATAAATAACAAATTTGATGCATATATGATGGATGTCCAAGATAAAAGATACCAAAGAATAGTATCTTACTTTGAAGAAATATATAAAGCACAAGGAAAGTGGAATAAAAATTCTGGCGTTGAGTTGATGCATGAAGCTCATATGGGAAATTATTGTTTAACACTTTTAGATATTAATAAAAAAACTATATGGGGTATGAACCCAGAGGATATAAGATTAAATACAATGCCTGTAAAAGATAGAGGTGTTTATAATACTAAGACTTTTGAAATTAAATCAGAAGATAAAGTAGTTGGATATGTGGGGATCGGACAGTATTCCTCTTTACTATTATCTGAAGAAGATATAAGTTTTAAAACATCTATAAATAAAAGTATTGTTGCTAGTGGAATTCTAACTCTTGCTATTATAATTACCATAAGTCTTTACTTTTCCAAACAATTCTCAATTCCAATTAAGGAGGTTGCTAATTTGTCTGTAAATTTATCGAAAGGAGATTTCGATGGGAAATCAAGTGTTGAAAGTAATATTGAAGAGCTAGAGAATTTAAGAGAAAGTGTTAATATACTAGCTGAAAAATTAAAGTATCAAGATTCTCTAAGAAGAAGATTAGTTTCTGACATATCTCATGAAATTAGAACACCACTAAATGTATT
Source organism: Clostridium sp. CTA-6 (assembly GCF_054768115.1). Classification (NCBI taxonomy): domain Bacteria; kingdom Bacillati; phylum Bacillota; class Clostridia; order Eubacteriales; family Clostridiaceae; genus Clostridium; species Clostridium sp. CTA-6. Next base: position 35,012 of record NZ_BAAAAU010000003.1, on the reverse strand, counting down.
GCAAAATAACCTAGAGGCAATGATAGATGGGGTTTTACCTGTTACAGAAGAAAGATTAAATTGTTTGAATGAAGAAGTAGTTAGATTTGGTAGATTATTAAATAACTTAAATGTATTAAAAGAGTTTGAATCTGAGAGTATTAAGCTTAATTTTAAAAAAATATTCTTAGATGAATTAATTGCAGATATATGTAGCGATTTTTATGCAATAGCGGAAAACAAGAATATTAAACTGCAATACCATATGGAAAATCATGAGGATTATAGTATAACTGGAGATAGAGATAGATTAAAACAAGTATTTATAAATTTACTTTCTAATGCTCTTAAATTTACAGAAGATGGCGGAGAGGTACTAATTAAAATATATAAAAGTGATAAAAAAATTGTTGTAGAAGTTAAGGATAATGGTGTAGGAATTAAGAAGGAAGATTTGCCTTTTATATTTGAGAGACTTTATAGGGGAGACAAGAGTAGACACCAATTTGAAGGAAATGGTATAGGTTTAACTATTGTAAAAAATATATTGCAGCTCCATTATGCAAGTATAGATCTTGAAAGTGAAGAAGGTGAAGGAACTACCTTTAAAATTTATTTTCATAAAAATGTAGATAGCTAAAATATATATAGGCATGGTTTTTTATAAAAAATAAAATGAGATTAGGAACTTCAATATTTGATTTAATGATTTTTATATCAATATCTATATTTATAATTTATTTTGTACAAGTATATTGCTTAAATCAACATTTTTTAGAAGTATCATGAAGAAATAAGATTTAGGTATTATATTTTTGTAGGTAAACAAAATATATAAAGTATACGAAATAGAAACGTAATAAATTTTTATTTGTTTACAAGATACCTCTGATAGATTGAAGGATAATTGCAATTAAATCATTTATTAGTGGACAAAATAGAGGAGTAATAGATATTTTGGAAAATATTATTCAGAAATAAGCTACGGGAGGAAGTTTAATGTGTTCAAGTTTTTAAAAAAATTTCTACAAAAATTAGAACAGGAAAATGGTAAATCTTTTGGTAATAATAAGCTTGATTGTTGTGATTTAAATAAGTCAAATAATAATAGAAAAACTGATAATAAGAGTAAGTAGAGAAAAAGTGAGAAAAGAATCTTAATATAGAAGGCATTACTTGCACAGCCTGGGATAAGATAATTGAAGAAAGTTTATTATCTCAGCAATATTCACACTGTGAATAATTTCTTAGTATGGTGGGGAATGTAAAATATGAAATAGGTTTTATTAAGTGTGAAGACTTTGCAAAAATAAAAAATAAGAAGATTGCTATTTTTATTTTTGTTGAAGTACCTATTCTTATGTATAAAAAAGATACATTTTACTAATTGATATAGTATATGTTAATTTTACAATAAGAAAAGAAGGAGAAGATAAGTGTATGTTAATAGAGGAACATATTCCAAAGGATAAAGGCATTGACAACACTTTCGCTTTGTTACAGGAGGGGTATTTATTTATCAAAAACAGGGCCGACAGGTATCAGTCTAATTTGTTTGAAACTCATTTATTTGGACAAAAGGTAATATGCATGACTGGTAAGGAAGCTGCAAAGTTGTTTTACAAGGAGGAACTGTTTCAACGAAATGGTGCAGCACCTAAGCGGGTACAAAAAACATTGTTTGGCGAAAATGCAATCCAGACTATGGATGATGAAGAACATACTCATAGAAAGCACCTTTTTATGTCACTAATGACTCCAGTATCTCAAAAGATATTAGCTGAACTTGTAATGGAGAAATGGAAATCTTCTATTGATAAATGGGAAGATAAGAAGGAGATTGTACTTTTTAATGAGGCAAAGGAAATTTTATGCCAGATATCATGTCATTGGGCAGGAGTTCCATTACATAAATCAGAAATAAAAAATCGGGCAGAGGATTTTAATTTAATGGTTAATGCTTTAGGGGCAGTTGGACCACAGTATTGGAAAGGAAAAATGGCTAGATCCAGAGCGGAAAAGTGGATAACAGGGACAATCAAAGATGTTCGTTCTGGTAAGTTGGATGCAGAAGAAGATTCACCACTATATGCCATGGCTTTTCATAAGGATCTTGATGGCAATCAAATGGATACCTCAATGGCAGCCATAGAACTTATTAATGTACTGCGTCCTATTGTTGCTATTTCAACCTTCATTACTTTTGCAGCTTTAGCTTTATATAAACATCCAGAATGTAAAGAAAAATTAATTTCAGGTGGCGATAGCTATCTTGAAATGTTTGCACAGGAAGTTCGACGATACTATCCTTTCGCTCCTTTTCTTGGTGCAAGAGTGCGAAAGGATTTTATATTGAATGAGTGTGAATTTAAAAAAGGAATGCTAGTGTTACTCGATATGTACGGTACAAATCATGATTCACAGATATGGGAAAAACCTAATGAATTTTATCCAGAGAGGTTTAAAGAATGGAAAGGAAGCTTATTTGATTTTATTCCTCAAGGTGGAGGTGATCCTGTCAAGACACACCGTTGTCCAGGAGAGGGGATTACCATGGAAATTATGAAAGGAAGCTTAGATTTTCTTGTTAATAAGATTGAGTTTCAGGTTCCAAAGCAGGATTTAAGCTATAGTCTAATAAAAATACCTACATTGCCTAAAAGTGGATTTATTATGACTAATATTAAAAGAAAATTTTAAAATGATAACAATTTAGGAGGAATTACTTTGGATTGGAATTCATTTATGGAAGGAAGTAAAAATTTATCAGTATTTGCTTTAGCTTTAAGAGCTATTATACTTTATATTGCATTAATTATTGCAACTCGTTTGATGGGTCACCGACAAGTAGGGATTTTATCAGGACATAATTATTTGGTAGCTGCTGGAATTGTGAGTTTAGCTGCTATTAGAATGTTAAATCCACAATCTTCACTTACGTCTGGGATAGTAATTATTTTTGTTTATGCCTTTGTAAATATATTTTTATCTTATCTAGATATAAAATGGCCTAATATAATCGATCGAAAACCAACAATTCTTATGAAAGACGGAATAATACTAAAGCAAAATATGCTTGATTGTCATGTAACACTGGATAATCTGCTAGGACAATTAAGACTAAAAGGAGCTCATAATCTATCAGAAATTGATTCTATTGTATTGGAGCCATATGGGAAAATAAGTGTTATTAAAAAACCTGAATCGTTACCACTTACAAGAAAACATATGAACTTACCACCTAAAATAGTAGGAGTACCTACAATTATTATTTATGATGGAAAAATAGATGAAAAAAATCTTCATGCTATGGGGTTAAATCAGGATTGGCTAATTACAAAATTAAAAGAGAAGGGTATCACCAATTCAAAAGATATATTTCTAGCTACACTTGAATCAGATGGAACTGTTTATATAAGTATATAGTAAAGAAGGAATGATAATGGAACTATTAAAAGAGATTTTTGGAACTGTTGAAGAAATCAGTCCCTTTGTATTTGCTTTACGCAGTATCGTAGTTGGATTTTTGTTATTTGTAGAAGGTAAAGTTTTGCCACACAGAGCTGGTGGTCAGTTTGCAGGCTACGACTTTGCATTTTTCTGGATGATGGGTGGAATAACAGCAGCCCCTTTATTTGAGGCTAAAATAAGTTTTATTAATACTGTTGTTGTAATTGTTGTAATATACATTCTTCATTATCTTATATCTTATATTGCTGTAAAAAATAGAACTTTTGCAAAAGTTGTTTTAGGAAAATCAATACCATTAATATCAAGTGGGAAGATCCTCAAGCCTAACATGGCAAAAGCTTTTTTGCCATTAGAATTGCTACTGGCTGATATGCGGAGTATAGATGTTCCTAATATTAATGAGGTGGAAGCTGCAGTTTTAGAAACCAGTGGCCATGTAAGTGTTTTAAAAAAATCAGATTATCAGCCTGTAACTCCAAAGGATTTAAATATTCAAACTATAGGTGGTGGACTTCCAACTCTCCTTATAAATGAAGGGAGAATTGTAGAAAAAAATTTGAAAGCATTAGGATATGATGAAAAGTGGCTTAAGAATGAATTACTTAAAAAAGGTATTATAGATGTAAAAGATGTTTATGCTGCATTGATTGATTCGACCGGAGAATTATACTATTCTGTTATCACTGAAAAATAAGGAGGTTATAAAAATGCTTACTGAACAAGAAATAATGAATAATGCCTTTAAAGAAATGCAATTTCATGAAGAAGGTATGGCAAAAAAATATGCCAATGTTTCAGAACAAATTAATGATCCAAAGTTAAAGCAAATCTTAAAAGGAATGGAGCAAGGATCACGTAATAACTATAATACATTATCACAAACTATGTCAAAGTTTTCAATTGTTTAAATTTAAGGTGTAACTATATTTAGATGTGTTATCTATATTAAAGAGGAGTGATATTATATGAATAATATGGACTTTTTACATGATTCTCTACAAGATGAAATGATGCTACAGTCTATGTATAATAAATATATGATGGAGATTAGTAATCCAGAAGTACGTCAGCTTTTTACTCAATTAAGAGATTCAAAAATGAAAAATATTTCTCAGTTACAGCAAGAGATTAAAACTATGATGGAGCAAGGAAAATCTTAATTCGAAGGAAGTATAAGTAGTTTTATAGTTAATTTTCTTTCACATATTGTACTAGGAATAGTAGTTATTTATGTTATTTCTAAATCAAAAGTAGAAGTAAGTGATTAGTTATTTTTATTTTTGAAGTTGATGACTATAATTTATTAAATTTAGTATATGAGATAATACGGAGTCTGAATAAGACTCCGTTTCAAATTTCTAAATATTTTAAAGTTTTATTTTTTTAAATATTACTACTATAAATAGAATCTTGCATATTTAGATTTACACTTATACTCTTTTAGGACAGTACCTTTATTTTAAGTAATAATTTTAAATTTCTAGTATACTAAATTATTTATAAACAATAGTTGTAAACATACCTCCTGTTGGGTCTGTCATATTGTTGGACATGTGGTGTGGTATGTGACAATGGAAGGGCCATATACCGGGATTATTAGCAAAAAACTCTACATCGTAAGTTTCTCCTGATGATACATGAATTGTACTCTTTTTTATTCTATTGAATGGGTGAATTATGTTTCCATCTGAAGCTGATACATAAAGTTGATGGCCATGAATATGAATTGGATGTCCATTTTCCATAGTATTTCCTAATCTTATTCTCACTGTTTGCCCGCAGCTAACTTCTAGTGGAGTAACAAAAGGGAAACATCTTCCATTCATGGTGAAAAAGTTAAAATCATGTGAAAGTGGATCAATGCCATACTTACCTTTTTTTACTTCTCCCATCTCTAGTCCTTCTACTTTAAATTCTTGAAGCATAATAAAATAGTCTTTATCTACTTGTGAATATGGATCTAATACTATTAATCCTCCTTCTAATCCCATCATTTGTTGTTTGTGACTAATATGATGAGTATGATACATATGTGTTCCTGGTGGATTAATTATTTTAAATCTGTAATCAAAATATTTTCCCGGTTCAACTTTGGGGGAAGGTTGTACATCTGGTACCCCATCCATAATATTAGGTACGTCTAAACCATGCCAGTGAATACTAGTTGGTTCGGATAAATTATTATACACTCTAAAATTGACATAGTCTCCTGGATGAACTTTAATAGTGGGTCCTGGTGTAGTTCCATTGTATCCCCAAGCTTTAATAAATAATCCAGGAAGTATTTCTCTTTCTACCTCTTCTGCCACAAGTTCAAAGTACTTAATTCCCTTTATCTCCTTATACTTTAAATCAGAAAGATCAGGTGTAATAACCATTAGCTAATTCTCCTAAAAAATTACTTTTATTTTATTAGTTTATGTTATATTTTATGAAGAGTTATTACTTTTTTTTATTTTTATTATCATATTTAATTTCTTCATATGTTCTACATAGCTTCATAATATAATATAAACATAGTAAATTAATCAATAATCCATCCTTATAATTGGTTAATAGCTATTTTTATGAATAGAATTTCTTAAATTTGCATTCATGTTCCACACTAAAGGGCTGTGTCAAAATGATTAAAATATTTTGACATAGCCTGTTTTTTATTTTTTAATAGTATAATTAATAAGCAATAACAAATAATTTTTTACTATTATTATTAATAATTTTAGTTATATGATAAATTAAGACAGCCATAGTATAGTAAGGTAGATAGATAAAAAGAGAAGTATGATATTAAACACTTCTCTTTTTTATTTAAAAAATATTCTTGTTTACTCAAGATGTTTTTCTCGTATTTTTTCAATATCAGCAGACTCTAAATCATCAACCACTTCAATTATCCCTAAAATTACATTATCTTTTAATATTCCATAACTACCAGTTTTTTTAGGACTAAACTCTACTTCATTTACACCTTTTTTTCCGGTAAATGAAAAGACTTCATTACGAGTTTCTAAATCTAAGATTATATATTTACCTTCAGCATTATCGAAATCATTTAAATTAAAAGTTAATTTAGTTTTTGAACTATTACCTGTAACAGCTATTAATGGCTGTAATTCAGAACCAATACCTTTAAACGTTGCACTTTGGTATTCACCAGATGGCAGAGCTTTATTAATTAACTTTTCAGTTGGCACTAGAGCCATATTGTTGCCATAGATGCTAGATTGCTCTGATTGGGAAGATTCATCTACTGGTACAGCACAGCAGCTAGGACCTGTGCTCGCAGGAGGTAATGATGGATCAGTTTTTGATGTATCTACGGCATCAAGGTTATCTACAACTTTAATTACACCACTTATCATTCCCATCCAACAGCTAAAATTTATATCTTTGTCACCAGGGGTAAACTCTATAATATTCTCTCCTTTTTTTATTTTAAATTCTTTTTCCATTATAGATTGAGCTATAAGGGCATTATTACATGAATTAAGTTGTTCTCCATTAATTATCCACTTAACAGGTATTCCCTTTTGCACATAAAAAGCATTAGGTGTGTAACCATTGTTATTAGCAGTCATTTTAATAATTTGAACGCCATTTTCTAAAGTTGCTTTAGCAACATTTGTATTAGAAAAATCATCTGAACTTCTAGTATTGCTAGCCAGAGCTTTCATAGGATTAATATTTATACCAGCAAGAGTAAGACCTCTGTTACCCATTATAAACCCAAGAACTATAATAAGGACTCCACTAAATTTAAGCAACTTTTTAGTATGACCTTTACTTAAAAGACCTGATAATGCACCAAAGGTTAGCATAAGTGGTACTGTTCCTAAAGAAAACATAAACATTGATAAAGCCCCTTTTACTGCACTTCCTGTACCTAGAGCAAAAAGCTGCATAGTTTGAAGAGGTCCACAGGGCATAAATCCATTTAAAAGACCAACAATAAATGGAGATCCAGATTTGTTTTTAACTTTACATGCAAAGTGAGGTAACTTAATATGGAATTTTCTAAATATATTAAATCCAGCCATATTAAAACCCATCATAATCATAAATATACCAGCAAATATTTGCAGGGCTGCTTTTGTAGTAATAGAAAGTGAAAATACTGAACCCAGGGCACCAATTATCCCACCAAGTAGAGTGTAAGATATAACTCTTCCTAAATTGTATAAAACTGCTGGTTTCATAGCTTCGAACTTATTATTACTTTCACTAGATAAACTTTGTGAAAGCATAATTCCACCACACATACCCACACAGTGAATTGATGTTAGAATTCCTACTACGAAAAGAATCATATAGGAAGCATTACTTAGCTTTTCTTCCATATCAAAACCACTAGTCTTTAAGCTTAAGAGTATAATAACTGTAGCTATTATAAGAATTCCCATAAATTTATAATCATTAGAACTTTGTGTGCTGTATCCAGCATTTTTTATAGTGGATTTAATTTTAGTTTGGTTGCATAATTTATCATCATATAAAACTTCAACAAACTGTTTTGTATAAGAAGCTTTTGTATGTAATACTCCCTTTAATTTTTTAATAGCTTTTTCAACTCGATTTTCACAAGAGGTACATGTCATATCATATACTTTAATTCTTTCTTTTTTAATACTCATAGAATTCCTCCTAATATGTACTTATAAGATAAAGCAAATTTATACTTTATTTATTATAATAAAAGCTTAGACGATTTTTATTTTATTAAGTAAAATACTAATAGTAAACTTGTATCTTTAGAAACTAAACTTTTATTATAAATAAGAGTATATAAGAAATATATGTTGATTATATGAAGAAAATTAATTAGAAAGTAAATAATATAATTATAAGTGATATATACGCCTTATTAGTGGTACCGGAGTTGTTGAAAAAATAAATCTAAATTATATTATTATATTCTTGTTGCAGAAATTATCATTGTAGTATACCAATATTATTTTAACATTTTAGGTTTCTACATATATTCTTCATATAAATAATATACAATTTATCTATAGTACAAATGCTTTTTAAATTAAGTTAAATATATTGGAGGGACAAGTATGAATTGTCATGGAGATAACAAAGGGAAACATGGAACTCATAAGCATAGTCCATTAAAGCATATGTTGCATATGGTTATTTGCTGTGGATTACCTATAGTTGTTGTAGGACTTTTACCACTTATATCAAGAATTAGTCCTAGTGCTAGTGGTATAATTGCAAAGATGGTGCCATTTTTATGTCCAATAATGATGATTGCAATGATACCAATGATGTTTGGTGGAAATAAGAAATCAAGTTGTTGTAATAGTGAAAATAATAAAATTGACAATATAAAGTTAGCTGAACTAAATAAACCTGAGGAATAATGAAACTATTTATATATAGTTAACTAGCTATTATATGGGTATCTATTGATGTTGAGAGCCCTATGATTCATAAGAAATCATAGGGCTTTTAAAATTTCTGAGATATTTTGTATTATTTAGTTGATTTATATTCTAATGTTTAATGTAGTCTTTAGTACTCATATCTTTAATGAATAGATTATTTGTTAGAAAATCTTTACGAATTGTAAGAATAACATTGTACTCCTTTATCAAAACGAAATATTACTAATACACTATTAAATACTTCATAATTGCTCCATAATTTAATCTTATAATAAATACATACACAAGGATAAAAAATATAATTAAAAATTAGATTAATAATATTAATGGAAAACAAGAATGTTTTCTATAAGATATTATAAATATATTATAGGAGGATAAGAAAAAATGTTTAGATGTGGATTTGGTAGATCAGCCTTTACAGGTGGATGGTCAACATGGATGATTGTACCTATGATATTTAAACTTTTAATAATTATAGGTATAATATATGCAGTAGTAAAGCTATTTAAGAGTCATATGGTTAATAATAATAATGCTATAAAAATACTTAATGAAAAATATGCTACAGGAGAAATTAGCGAAGAAGAATATTTAAAAAGAAAAAATATAATGTCTAAATAGTAAAATTATATACTTAAATAGCTAGAGGTTATTCTCTAGCTATTTTGATATAATAAAGGTAAGAGTTAATTAATATTTTGTTTGCTAAAAAGAATCATTTTTTAGTTAAATAATTCATTAAATTGTGTGATAGTTCTTGTACATAGTATAAGAATTCTGAAGCTGAAGAGTTCTGATATATACTAAGTTTATAAACATTAAGAATATTAGCAATAATAGCAATGGTATAGAATTTAAATATAGATGATTAGGAGAGAAGATATGAAGAAACTCTTTAAAATATTAGTTGTAGATGATGAAGAAAGGATATTAGATGTGGTAAAAGCTTATCTAGAAAAAGAAGGTTATGAAGTGATAACTGCAATGGATGGTGAAGAAGCGATTAAGTTATTTAAAGAAATATCATTTCATTTAGTTATATTAGATTTAATGCTACCAAAGTTATCTGGCGAAGAGGTCTGTTCAAAGATAAGAGAATCTTCTAATGTTCCAATTATTATGCTTACAGCAAAGGTAGAGGAAGAGGATAAGCTAGAAGGTCTTTCTATAGGAGCAGATGATTATCTTACAAAACCTTTTAGTGTAAGGGAGCTTGTGGCAAGAGTAAAGGCTCTTATTAGAAGAGCATATAGAGGAAAGTATCCATTGGCAGAGCATTTAATACTTAATGATGGAGACTTAGAAGTTGACATAAGAAAAATGAAAGTATTAAAGAAGGGAAAAGTGGTTACATTAACACCTTATGAGTTTAAAGTGCTGGTTTCATTATTAACTAATCCAGGACAGGTTTTTACTAGAGAACAGTTAGTTGAACAAGCTTTTGGATATGATTATGAAAGTTTTAATAGGACTGTAGATACTTATATAAAAAATATAAGACAAAAGATAGAAGATAATCCTAAAGCACCTAACTATATTACTACTGTATATGGAGTTGGGTACAGATTTGGAGGAAAAAATTAATGAAAATGTCTTTAAAGAAAAAACTTTCTTTAGGATTTTTAATTGCGGTTATAGGTTCAATAATAATTGCTAGTTCCATATCTAATTATATGATAAATAACAGATTTAATGAATATTTGGTTCAAGAACATAAAAATAAAATAAACAAAATTATAGTGGCAATTGAAGATATGTATAAAGAAGATAAAGGCTTTCAAGCACTAAAGTATGATGAAATAAAAAGATATGCAGTTTTAAATGAACTTTATATAGAGATAAAAGATAAAAAGGGTAGCAAGATATTTACCTCTGGGGATGACCATCTTAAACATAGGAGTATGATGAATTCTATGATGGGGCATAGAATGGGTAATATGATGGGGAAAATGAAAAATTTAGATTTAGGGGATTATAAGGAAGAAGAACAATGGCTTAAAAAGAACAATGTGACTTTTGGAAAGATAACTATTGGATATTTTGGTACTTCATATTTAAGCAATGGAGCATTAACATTTAAAAGAACTTTAAATCATTCCTTTATTGTATCTATGGTCATAACCTTTATTTTAGGACTTATACTGAGCTGGATTTTATCAAAACAACTTTCAAAACCTTTGGTTAAAATAAAAGAAATAGCTAATACAATGAGAATGGGCAATTTAAATATAAGGTCTAATATAAAAAGTAATACAACAGAAATTCAGGAATTATCAAATTCTATAAATTATTTAGCAGAAACACTACAACAACAGGAGGCTCTTCGTAAAAGATTGACTTCAGATATGGCTCATGAAATAAGAACTCCAATTACGACTTTAAAAACTCATGTTGAGGCAATAATAGATGGCATATGGGAGCCTACAGAGGAAAGATTGCAGGTTTTTTATGAGGAATTAGAGCGATTAACAAATCTTGTGAATAATTTAAGGAATATTTCTAAATTAGAAAAAGCCGAAACAGTTGTAAATAAAACTAACCTAAATATTACAAAGGAAATAGAAAAAGTTGTAGAAACATTTAATCCCTTATATGAAAAAAGCGGCTTTAAAATAGTTACTAAACTGGAGAAGGATGTATATGGTTTTATAGATAAGGATAAATTAAAGCAAATTATGCATAATCTTTTATCTAATTCACATAAATATTTAAATGAAGATGGATTAGTAAGGGTTTCATTATCAAAGAAAGAGGATAAGATATTTATAAAGGTTGAAGATAATGGAGAGGGGATTCCAAAGGAGGATTTACCTCATATATTTGAAAGATTTTATAGAAGTGATGTGTCAAGGAATAAAACTACAGGGGGTACAGGGCTTGGCCTTACCATAACAAAAACTTTAGTAGAAGCACATGGTGGGCATATTAGGGTAGAAAGTGAGCTTGGAGTTGGAACCAAGTTTATTATAGAGATAAAAACTACTCTTTAGATTCAAGTTTATTGTAAAAATATTTTTATTATTTTGTCCTATAATTTTATAAAGGATCTATCTTTAATAGTGCAACAAAGTGTTGCACTATTGTTTTTTATGTCTTATTGACTCTCATCTTACAGGAGGAAGTATTGTTTAAATGTAATCAATATTTTATTGTAGTATGAGGTTCTCATTTCTAAATTCAATAGGAGTTTTATTATTAAATTTTTTAAAGGTTGAACTAAAATAATTTTGATTATTAAATCCAACAGAAAGAGCAATTTCTAATATAGATAAATCATTTTTTGTTAGAAGCTCTTTACTTTTTTCTATTCTAATTTCATTTACAAGCTGGGAAAAAGTTTTCCCCGTTTCTTTTTTTAATATAGAACAAAAATAAGATTTATTTATTTTTAAATGTCGAGATATATCATCTAAGGATATATCATCACTATAATTCGCATCTAAAAGATCCATAGCCTTTCTAATATGGAGACTATTTGGCATTTTACGTGTAAGAACTTTTTCTTTAATGTACCTACTATCTAAAGCTATATTTCTTAAAAGAGAAATCAAATGAGGAATACAGCAAATAGGCTTATAGGGTATACCCTTGTTATTTCCTTTAGATGAAGAATATGGTCCTATGATATATACACCTTTATGAACAGTTTTAGGACAAATATAAAAAGCTGTAAAATTAACTTTATTTAAACCATTAGTACTTATAGTGTAGTAGCCATTCTTAGTCATAGAATCCTTATCTAATTTTTCATAGATGTTATTATCATCAAATAAATCTTGAAACATGTAATTATATCCTCTGGAATTTATTAAGTCGCCTTTGAAACTAAAAGACTTTATTGGGATATTTGTACATAAAAAGAACTTTTCGGCAATAGAACATATATGTTTATTCGCATCAGACAAGTATATCTCACTCCTTTAAAATTATCTAAATATAGTTATAAAAATCTAAATATAATTAAAGTTAAACAATAAATAAGGTTGTACAATGTGATTGATAATGAATATCAAAAACAAGTATATATGTGAATGATTATATCAATGAGCATTGGAGGTGTCAAATATAATGTTGTTTACATATAAGGCAGGTTAAAATGCAAAATTATACCATAAGATTTTTTTGAATGTTCCTAAAGGAGATGAAGAATGAAAAAGAGATATTTAATTTTAGCATTAATTATTCTATCTATTTGTTCAATATTTATTGGAGTAAAAGATATTAGCTTTGTAGATATATTTAATTCAGATGATGTAAAGCTTAAGGTATTATTAATAAGTAGAATTCCAAGACTTATAAGTATTATTGTAGTAGGAGGGAGTATGAGTATAGCAGGACTTATCATGCAACAAATAAGTCGGAATAAATTCGTATCACCAGATACAGCTTCAACTGTAGATAGTGCAAAACTTGGGATTTTGGTTGCTTTAATGATATTTCCTTCCGCAACTCTCACTGAAAAAATGATAGTTTCTTTCATATTTTCTTTATTAGGCACATTCTTATTTATGAAAATTTTAAAGAAAATAAAAGTTAAAAATTCTATATTTATACCACTTGTAGGTATAATGCTTGGGAATATAATAGATTCAATAACTACGTTTTTTGCATATAAATATAATCTTATTCAAAGTATTGCCTCTTGGCTTCAAGGTGATTTTTCTTTAATTATTAAAGGAAATTATGAGCTTATATACCTGAGTCTACCTATTGTAGTCATAGCTTTTATTTATGCTAATAAATTTACAGTAGCAGGTATGGGAGAGGATTTCTCTAAGAATTTAGGGGTTAATTATAACAGAATCATAAATATAGGACTTGTAATAGTAGCATTAATATCTTCACTGGTAGTTATTACTGTAGGAAAAATACCATTTTTAGGTCTTATAGTACCTAATATAGTTACTCTTTATAAAGGAGATAATTTAAAAAATAGTCTTTATAGTACAGCATTGCTTGGATCAGTATTTCTCTTAGGCTGTGACATACTAGGTAGATTAATTATTTATCCTTATGAAATATCTATAGGACTTGTAGTTGGGGTTATAGGAAGTACAGTATTCCTTTATCTCTTGTTTAGGAGGAATGGCAATGAAGTGTAGAAGACGAGTAGTTTTATTAGGTGTTTTTTCTATAGCTCTTATAGTATTATTCATATTTACAGGAATAAGTAAAGGCAATTATGATTATGTTCTGCCAAGGAGATTTCTAAAGGTATTAGCTATATCTTTAACTGCAGGTTCCATAGCTTTTTCTTCAATGATATTTCAAACTATAACTAACAACAGAATATTAACTCCTAGTGTATTAGGATTAGATTCCTTATATATGTTTATACAAACTTTTGTAGTATTTATCTTTGGAGCTAATAGTATGGTTGTTATGAGTAGCAATTTTAATTTTCTTATATCCGTCAGCCTTATGGTGGTGTTTTCAATGATTTTATACAAATTTTTATTTAAAAGAGAGGATAAAAATATTTTCTTTTTACTTTTAACAGGATTAATATTTGGAACACTATTTCAAAGTTTAGCAGCTTTTATGCAGACAATAATTGATCCTAATGCATTTTTAGTAATTCAAGATAAGATGTTTGCAAGTTTTAATAAGGTAAATACTGATGTTATCCTTATATCTATTATAGTAATTTTACTCGTTATAGCCTATATATATGATTATGTGAAAGTTTTAGATGTAATGCTTTTAGGAAGGGAGCAGGCAATAAATTTAGGTGTTTCCTACGATAAAGTTGTTAAAAAAATGCTTATAGTTGTTTCAATATTAGTATCTATATCTACAGCATTAGTAGGGCCTATAACTTTTTTAGGGTTACTTTCTGTAAATCTTACCTATGAGTTTATAAATACCTATAAGCATAAGTATTTAATTATAGGTTCTGTATTTATAAGTATTATAGCTTTAGTCGGAGGACAATTTATTGTTGAAAGATTTTTAAATTTTGGTACAACCTTAAGCGTAATAATAAACTTCATTGGAGGAATCTATTTCATGTATTTACTGTTAAAGGAGAGTAAACTATGATAGAAATAAAAAATGTAACAAAAAGATATGGACATAAGAAAGTTATAGATGACGTGTCTTTAAATATAGAAAAAGGAAAAATAACTTCTTTTATTGGTCCTAATGGAGCAGGAAAGAGCACTTTGCTTTCTATAATAAGCCGTCTTATCACTAAAGATGTAGGACAGGTGTTTATAGATGGGACAGAAGTTTCTAAATGGGATAATAAAAGCTTAGCAAAGAAAATATCTATATTAAAGCAATCCAATCATACAAATATAAGGTTAACGATTAAAGAATTAGTGAGTTTTGGAAGGTTTCCTTATTGTAATGGTAATCTTTCATCAGAGGACTTAAAATATGTTAATGATGCTATAGCCTATTTAGAACTTAAGGATATAGAAAATAAATATTTAGATGAGCTAAGTGGAGGTCAAAGGCAAAGAGCTTATATAGCTATGATAGTTGCTCAAAACACAGAATATATACTTTTAGATGAGCCTTTAAACAATTTAGATATGAAACATTCAGTGCAGATTATGAAAATTTTAAGGAGGTTGGTTAAGGAGCGAAATAAAACAGTTATTTTAGTCATACATGATATTAACTTTGCCTCTTGCTATTCAGATTATATAGTTGCTCTAAAAAATGGAGTTGTAGCAAGTGAAGGCAATACTCATGATATTATAGATAAAAATATTTTAAGTAATATATATGAAATGGATTTTAATATAAAAGATATAGAGGACCAAAGAATTTGTATATATTTCTAATTTAGCTATCTATATATTATATTATCTTAATTAGTTAGAACTAATAATTAAAATAAATTATTGAGGTGAATTAAATGAATAAAAAAGTATGGACAATAGTAGGAATTTTGATAGTATTTATTGTGGGTGGAGCTTTGTTTTTTAAACCTAAGGAAAATAAAAAACAGGAAGCAAGTAGTGTAGATATCAAGATTACTCATAAGCTTGGAGAGGCAACTTTAAAAAAGAATCCTAAAAAGGTAGTAGTTTTTGATTATGGTACTTTAGATTCTTTGGATAAAATGGGAATAGAAATAAAAGGACTTCCAAAGTCAAATATACCAAGCTACTTATCAAAATATAAAGATGATAAGTATGTAGATGTAGGTACTTTATTTGAACCTAATTTTGAAAAGTTAAATGAGATTAAGCCAGATGTAATATTTATATCAGCAAGACAGTCTAAGGTATATGAAGAACTTAATAAAATAGCTCCTACAATACAGCTTAATACAGAGAATGGGAAATATATGGAGTCAGTTAAAAGTAATTTAGAGAAATTAGGGAAAGTATTTGATAAAGAAGATTTTGTAAAAGATGAAATTAAGAAACTTGATGATTCAGTAAAAGATATAAACAAGAAGGCTAGTGAAAGTGGGAAAAAGGCTTTAGTGATTTTAGCTAATGATGGAGCATTAAGTGCTTATGGAAAAGGATCAAGATTTGGGATTATACATGAAGAACTTGGATTTCCACTTTCAGATGAACATATAGACACAGCAGTTCATGGTCAAAAGATATCCTTTGAATATGTTGTAGAAAAAAATCCAGATTATATCTTTGTTGTGGATAGAGGGGCTGTTGTTCAAGGGGGACATAAGTCAGTGAATAAAATATTAGAAAATGATCTAATAAAAACTACAAAGGCATATAGAAATAACAAGATTATTTCATTAAATCCAGAACTTTGGTATATATCATCAGGTGGTATAGTATCTACTACTGAAATGTTAAAGGAAATAAAAGAGTCTATCAAGTAGTGAAAGCTTATAGATATAAGTGTAATATATTAGAAGTATTTTATATAAACTAGAGATTGACAAATAACCATTATGGACCTATAATTGAAAATAAATTTCAGTATCATAGTTGCTTGGATAAAATATTAGTAGAAAATTTTATTTTAATATTTTATCTAGTAAAGAAATTTAGATATAGCAGTTGAGAAGGGAGTAATGGGGATGGAATTGTGTACAGCTAAACAATATGAAATAAAAAGTTCAAAAGCTAATGATTGCTGCATTTGTGATGGCTTTAATAAAATTTACAATAAAGGCTGTGGACAATATAGTTATCAAATTCCCCAAGAGCTAGGAAGTGGACATTTAAAACAATTATTAAGTTGTGAAAATGCTCGTATTATGGAATTTGATATGAACTTGCTAAAACAAGTGGAACTTAATGGTACTTCGGGAGTGCCTCACATAGATATGCTCTTTTGTCTTGGTGATGATCTACAGTGGGAGTTACCCCAAACCGGTAAAAGATTTGAGATGCTGTCCGGTGAAAGCTATATGGGTACTAGTGAAGAAACTGTGAAAAGATGCATTTATCCTGCAAAGTGTGATGTTAAATTGATTGAAATTAAAATGCCTTTGAAGAAAATGAAAGATAATATTGATAAAATTTGTAAAGACTCTGGTTTTTATAATTATTTTTCAGAAAAAGTATGGTGTGATAATTTAAAAATAACACCTTCTATTAATGCAATTTTACATCAAATGTTAAAATGTCCTTATGAAGAATCCTTAAGATATTTATATATGGAAGGAAAACTTATGGAACTTGTGGCTGTATATTTAAATGAGGTTATGTATCAGAGTAAAGGAATTTCAAAGAATATAAGTTTATCTAAAGATGATGTTAAAAGTATTTATAAAGCAAAGGACATACTGGATAGCAGCATTACTCAGAAAATTACATTAAGTTATCTTTCCAAGGAAGTTTGTCTTAATGAATTTAAACTCAAAAAAGGATTTAAGGAATTGTTCGGAATGCCCGTGTATACATATCTTTTAGATAAAAGATTGGAACTTGCTAAGCTTTTTTTAGAGGAGAAAAAATTCCGTGTTAGTGATGTAGCTAATCTTGTTGGATATGGTAATATGAGTCATTTTGCAGCAGCTTTCAGAAAAAAATATGGGGTGAATCCTAGTGAATATGTAAAAGATATTTCAAAATAAATTATTAATTTTTACTGCATACATGCTATTGTATTGCAGTATTTTTCTTGTTAGAAAATCCTAATTTGAGCGAACATAATACCGATTTGAGTAGAGATGAGATAAATAAAGTCTTATAATTGATAATGGTAATCAATTATAAGACTTTACTTTTTATAAATTTTTATTTTGGAGGTATTATTATGGAAACAGAAGTAAAAAACAATAACCGACTAACGGTTAAAAATTTAGCTACCATAGGTATATTTAGTGCAATTATGATTGTCGTATTTATTGCGTTTTCAATGATTACAGGGGCATCTTTATTTTTTAATATGATATTTAATTCGGTGTTTGTAGCTTTTATTTTAGCTCCTTTTTATGTTTACATGTGTATGAAGGTGGGTAAGCCCGGTGTGGCATTGATTTATAATCTTATTCATGCCTTGCTTGTTTTTCTTATGATGGGTCCTTTTATGGCACCTTGGTTTATTGTAGGGGGAATAATTGCAGAGCTAAGTATGCTAGGAAAAGATAGCTACAAAAGTGTAGCTAGAGTTTCTGTAAGTTGGGCTATTACTATGTTAGTTAGGGCAACCCATGGCATGGCAGAGATATGGTTTTTCAAGGATGCTTATATTTCAAGTGGTGTTAGTCCAGAACAGGTGGTTGTTCAGACGAAATACTATACTTCTGCTCCCTGGGTATTATTTAGTTGTGCTGCAACTATTGTAATGGCTATATTAGGTTGTAGGCTAGCTAAGAAACTTATGGGAAAACACTTTAAAAAAAGTGGCATGATTTAGTAATGAAATTGGAATTTGATTTTCGTGCAAAAATTATAATATTATTTTTAGATATGTGTCTTGTGGCAATACTGAAAAGTAATATTATAATTTATAGCATGCTTTTTATATTAACTATTTACTTAATCATACAGGGATATTTAAAAAGTGCCATTAAATTATTTTTAATAGCAGCATTTGTTATTATACTAAAAATACTTTCTATGGGGCAGGGAATTACAATATTGTTACCCGATATGTTTTTATTTATGATTATTAGAATTATTTCTATGGTAATGGCAGCGAAACCTATTATAGCCATGCCTCCTGGAGAAGCTGTTGCAGTATTTAAGAAGATGCGTGTACCTGATTCTTTTGCTTTGCCTGTGACCTTTATGTTAAGGTTTATTCCTACAGTAAGAAGTGAATTTCAAAGTGTATTTTCAGCTATGCGTCTTAGAGGATTACTTTCTTGGCGTCATCCTATGAGGAGTATAGAGTATATTTTTGTGCCTATTATGATACGTTCGTCAAAAGTTGCAGATGAGCTTGCTGCTTCAGCGGAAGCCAGAGGTATTGCTTGTCCTGGGAATCATACATGTAGAAGAGATATTTCTTTTAAAAGAAAAGACAGAATTTTATGTACTGTTGGGGTAATGGTTACTGCTTTATTGTTAATATGGGAAAAGATGGGGATGATCTAATGATAAGACTTGAAAATATAAGTTACTCCTATTCTAAAGAAACAGGAATTAGCTTAAAAAATATAAATTTAACTGTTAAAGCAGGAGAGTTTGTTGTATTAACTGGTAAAAGTGGATGTGGAAAAACTACCCTTACCAGAGTAATAAACGGCTTGGCAACAAAATTTTATGATGGAAGGCTTACAGGTAAAGTATTTATTAATAACAAGGATTTGAAACCAATACCCCTATGGCAGATTGGTAAAACAGTGGGTTCTATTTTTCAAGACCCTCGTAGTCAATTTTTTGCAAGCCTCACAGAAGATGAAATTGCATTTGGTTGTGAGAATTATGGACTTCATAGAAGTATTATAGAAAAACGTATAGATAATGCAATCGATAAAATAGGAGGTCAAGGTTTGATTGGAAAACAAATTTATCCAATGTCTAGTGGAGAGAAACAAAAGATTGCTATCGCTTCTGTTTATGCTGTAAATCCTTTTATTTATGTTTTTGATGAACCTTCAGCTAATCTTGATATGGAGTCTGTTACGAAACTTAAAGAACTTATGGCTATGCTCAAAGAGAAAGGTCATACTGTTATAGTAGCAGAACATCGTTTATATTATTTAACAGAATTAGTAGATCGTTTTCTTTATATGAATGAAGGTAGAATTATTTGTGAATATACATCAGAACAGATGAAAAATTTAAACTTTAATGAAGTAAAATATCTTGGTTTAAGGACAAGTTCCTTAGAATCTCTACCTTATGAAGGTGAAACTGCTCTGTGTAGTGGTAAGCCTTCCATGGAAACAGAAAATATTTATTTTTCATATAAGAAAAATAATATATTCTCAGACCTTACAATAAAAGCTTATGCTGGAGATATTATTGCTCTTATTGGACATAATGGTGTGGGAAAGACTACTTTATGTAAAATACTATGTGGATTAATAAAAGAACAGTCTGGTGATGTTTTATTTAAAGGAAAGCCTATAAAAATGAGAAAACGAAAAGATTTTGCTTATTTTGTGGGTCAGAACACAGATAGCCAGCTTTTTGGTGAAAGTGTGGAAGAGGAACTGTCGCTTAATAAACCTAATTATATTGAAAAAAGAGAAATTCAGAGGATTTTAAAAGAATATGATTTATGGGAGTACAAAAGTAGACATCCTGCTTCCCTTTCCGGGGGACAAAAACAACGTCTTACTTTAGCAGTTGCTGATATGATTAACCCGAATATTTTTATCTTAGATGAACCTACAAGTGGTTTAGATGGAGAAAATATGCGTAGGATTTCTTCTCATTTAAAAGATCTTTCAAAAAAGGGAAAAACTATTCTTGTTATTACCCATGATTATGAATTTGCCCTTTCCACCTGTAACCGAGCTATCAAAATCGCTAATGGGAGCTCAGAGTTGGATTTTCCTATAAAGAATAATTCCCAGAAATTGTTTTCCTGTATGTTAGATAGTAACGGTATAAGTGAATAATTAATTTATAGAAAAGAGGAATTGCAAATGGACAAAAAAAAGAAAGGCATTCCAAGGCTTTTGGAAATAGCTGGAGAAAGACAAGGGTTACTTATTGTCTCATCCATATTTTCAGCTATCAGTGCAATTTTAATGCTATTACCATATATAGCGGTTTATTTTATAATGGCGGAACTTTTAAAAAACGCTGCCAACCCTAGAAATGTTGATTCTACACAAATGCTGCATTGGGGCACTATTGCTCTTGTAGGATTGGTTGGGGGAATTGTTTTCATGTATATATCTGGGTTAATGTCCCATACAGCAGCATACAGGATATTATATAGCTTAAGGGTTCGTATGTCAGAGCATATTGGTAAATTACCTCTAGGCTATTTAAGTAATACATCAACGGGGATAGTAAAGAAAACCTTTGAACAAAACGTAGAAAAGATAGAAGCCTTTGTTGCTCACCAGTTACCAGATATGGTAAATGTATTTGTAACAATGATTATTACAATAATTATGATGCTAACTTTAAATCCATGGCTTACATTAGCAGCTATGATACCACTTGTTTTGGGGTTTTGGATACAAATGAAAAAAAGAAGTGGTAAGGCTGCAGAGGAAAGTGCAAAAAAATACTATAATGCCTTAGAGAGAATCAACTCATCAACTATTCAATATGTAAAGGGAGTGCCTGCTGTAAAGATATTTGGTAGAAATGTATATTCTTTTCGTAGATTCTATGATGATATGATATCTTACAGGGATTATTGTGTAAAGTATACAGATCAGTATCAAAATACCTATATAAGTTCAAAGGTATTATTAAATTCAACTTTAACATTTATATTGCCAGTGGGTATCCTTTTAATGGGAGGGAGATCAGGAGATCTTTCCTTTGCACAAACTATTTTATTTTTTATTATTTTAGCACCAGGAGTTGCGTCACCTATGTTACGTTTTATGACTTTTGCATCTTCATTAGGAGATATTTCTGAGGGAGTTCAGCGTATTGATAAGATTTTTGCTGAGAAAACTATTTGTGAGTCAAAGAACCCTAGGATACCTTCCTCTTATGATATTGAGTTTGATAATGTGTCCTTTTCTTATGAGTCTGAGGACACATCCACTAGGAAAGAAGCATTATCAAAAGTAAGTTTTAAGGCGGAAAAAGGTTCATGTACAGCACTTGTAGGACCTTCAGGTTCTGGAAAATCTACAGTGGCTAATCTTATTCCACGTTTTTGGGATATTCAAAAAGGTCATATTAGAATCGGTGGAATAGATATTAAAGAAATCTCTACAGAGAATTTGATGGATTTAGTTTCCTTTGTTTTTCAAGATACATTTTTATTTCATGATACCTTATATGAAAATATCCGTGTAGGTAGACCAGATGCTACAAAGGAAGAAATATTTAAGGCTGCAAAAGCTGCTCAGTGTCATGAATTTATTACAGGACTTGAAAAAGGTTACGACACTATCGTTGGTGAAGGAGGTACTCATCTTTCAGGGGGTGAGGAACAAAGGGTATGTGTGGCAAGAGCAATTTTAAAAAATTCTCCTATACTAGTTTTAGATGAGGCTACTGCTTTTTCAGATCCAGAAAATGAGTATCACATGCAGCTAGCTCTAAGGGAGCTCATGAAAAATAAAACTGTTATCATGATTGCACATAGGCTAACAACTATTAAAGATGCTGAAAATATAGTGGTTATGAAAGATGGAACTATTGTAGAGGCTGGCACTCATGATGCTCTTGTAAATAAAGATGGATTATATAAAAGGCTTTGGAATTCATATACAGTGGCCTCTAATTGGGGTATGAGCAAAGGAGGGATTTAGAATGAAAATTTTCACAAATATTACAGCAGGACATCCAGAAAAACTTGTAAAACCTGTTATTTATACAATTTTAGCAAATGTCATAGGTATGTTGCCTTTCGGCTTTGCAATAGGCGCTATTCAAATAATTTTTCAACCGTTTGTAACACCAGGAGTACCTCTTGATATAGGAAAGTTATGGATAGTTGTAGCAGGCCTTGCTTTATCCATGGTAATTATGTTTTTAGCAGAAATCCCTGCTTATAGACATGCTTATAGGGACGCATACATGACAGCTGCTGAGGGGAGAGCAAATCTTGCAGAGCATATGAGAAAGTTACCACTAGGATATCTATTTTGTAAGGATGCTGGAATGCTTGGAAACATGATGATGGGGGATTTTACTATGGTAGAGAGTGGTATGAGTCATGTTGTTCCAAAATTAATGGGTGCCTTAGTGACACCAGTATTAGCCTTTATAGGCCTTGCTTTTATGGATTGGCGTATGTCCCTTTCTATGTTTGCTGCAATGCCAGTAGCATTGCTTATTATCATAGGTACTTCCAAATTGCAGAAAGTATTAGGAAGAGAACTAACAGAGGCAAAAGTAGATGCATCTAATCGTCTACAGGAATATTTAACAGGTATTCGTGTCATTAAGTCTTGTAACATGACTGGAGAACACTTTCAGCATCTAGAGGGTTCTTTTTACAACTTAATGAAGAAGAGTATCAAAATGGAGGGGCTTTTACAATCTATTGTGTTAACAGTAACCCCTTTACTTAGGGCAGGACTTACAGTGATGATCTACGTAGGTAGTTATCTTTTAATGGGTGGTACTCTAACTATTATGACACTAGCAACCTTTTTAGTTATAGGTACAAGAATATTTGAACCTCTTTCCGAAGCTATTATAAATTTAGCTGAGCTTCGCTATGATGCTCAAGCAGGTGAGAGAATTATAAAATTTATGGAAGAACCCGTTATGTCAGGAGAAAAAGATCCACCACTTTCAAATGATATCGAGTTACAGCATGTTGATTTTAGCTATGATAATGTAAAGGTACTAAAGGATGTATCAATTAAGATGAAAGAGGGTACATTAACAGCTTTAGTAGGACCCTCTGGTAGTGGGAAAAGTACTGTACTAAAATTGGTTGCTAGATTCTATGATCCACAACAGGGAAAAGTACTTTTGGGTAAAGAGAATATGAAAGAGATGGATCCAGAAAGTTTACTTAAAAGGATTTCCATGGTCTTTCAGGATGTATATTTGTTTCAGGATACCATAGGAAATAATATTCGATTTGGTCGCGAGGATGCAACTCAAAAAGAAGTAGAAGAAGCTGCAAAAAAAGCTTGTTGTCATGATTTCATTATGAAATTGCCACAGGGATATGATACAGCAGTGGGAGAGGGTGGCTGTACTTTATCTGGTGGTGAAAAGCAGCGTGTTTCTATTGCAAGAGCCATGCTTAAAGATGCCCCGGTAGTATTGCTAGATGAAGCCACTGCATCCTTAGATCCGGAAAATGAAATGGATGTACAAAAGGCTATAAATCAATTAATTAAAGGAAGAACTGTAATTGTTATTGCTCATAAATTAAAGACTATACGCTCTGCAGATAACATTATTGTATTAGATGATGGCAAAGTAGTAGAGCAGGGCAAACATGAAGAGCTAATTAAATTAAAGGGACTTTATGCTCGTTTGTGGAAACTTCAACAGGTATCTTAAGAGTAAAATAAATTTATTTTGAAATTTTATAAGTATATAAAATTAAATAGTGCTATAAAATAAAAGTCCATTGAAAGACAAACATTAATTTTAGTCTTTTAATGAACTTTTATTTTTTATGTAGCTTTTTATATAAAAGAGATAATTATTATATGATTTTTAAGGAATATATATATATGAATTTTATATAAGACATTATATGTTATTATTATTTTATTTTAAGCATAATATTAATAATAAACTTATGTTTTTCTTCTAGTATATCAACTATTCCATTATATTTTTTTGCAACAGTTTTTATGTTAGAAATTCCTATACCATGATTATTTTTATCAGTTTTTGTACTGATAATTTTATTTTCAACATATTGAACTTTATCTGCAGTACTATTAGAAGTTTCAATTATTAGATACATATTTTTTATGTAAGATTTTATATATATTTTTTTTTGAATATTACTATCTGTAATTCTCATACACGCTTCAAGGGCATTGTCCAATGCATTACTTAAAATAACACATAAATCTACGGGCTCTAATAAGGTTTCTTTGGGTAATAGGAAATCACATATAAAATCTATTTCATTAGCCTTAGCAATGTTATACTTTTCATTTATAACTGCATCAGATATGGAATTACCTGTTTTTATTTTAAAATCAAGTTTGCTTATGGTTTCATTAATATTTATAAGGTACTTTTTTATATCTTCAATATTATTATTAGCAGCTAAATTTCTCAAACAAGAAACATGATTATTCATATCGTGGATTATGCCTCTTATACCTTTATAAAGCATTTCTATGTTGTTGCTATGAGCAAGCTGTAGTTTAAATTGTTGTTCCATAAGAAGGTTTTTCTTTTCTTCTAATTGGCCTTCAAGCATTTTTTTAAAGGTATAGGCCATAATTAATAATGATACTAACAAAGCAAAACTTATAAAGGGTAGAGTATAATAAATTTTAGGAAAAATATAAGGTAAATAGTATCTTTTATTATCAATATTAATAGGTTGAATGATATAAAAAATAAGTCCTAAACTATAAATTGATAAACAAGGAATCAGTAAAAATAAGTT
Organism: Clostridium sp. CTA-6; assembly: GCF_054768115.1. NCBI lineage: Bacteria > Bacillati > Bacillota > Clostridia > Eubacteriales > Clostridiaceae > Clostridium > Clostridium sp. CTA-6. Next base: position 9,588 of record NZ_BAAAAU010000003.1, on the reverse strand, counting down.
TTCATATAATTTTATTGATTTTTCTTTCAAATTTAGAAATTTACAAATGTTTTTTAAAAATACAAATAGTATAGTATAACGTATAAGATCATTAATAATGTTGGTCATAAAACTAATAATCATATGTTTATTAAAAGATACATTAATGTTATGAATAATAGGCAAAATTGTAAAATCAAAGGTTAAAAAAGTTAGATTAATAAGTAGTAATGCTGCTTCTTCAACAATAACAGCATAAAATTTCATTAAGAAATTACCATTACATAAAAAACATATAATTAGTAGCCAAATTATATTATTTATAATAATACTCCATAGTAGGGAGCTTGTTTTCATCATATAAAAATCAATAGCTGTTACTAATAATGCACATAAAGTAAAATGCCAAACTTTACTTTTAAAGCCTAAAAAATTTTTATAGAAATAGTATTTGATTGTATAGAGAAAAATCATTGTTAAATATCCTGATAAAAATTGAGAAATCTGTAATATTTGTTGTTTTTCCATAATTACTGAACCTCATTTTTTAAATAATACATAAATGCTTTTGAAAAATCATCTAATCTATATTTTGAAACATATATTTTTTCAGAGTTTATTAGGGTTATAAATACATTATCATAGCTTTCAACATACTTTAAATTTACAATATAACTTTTATGACATCTAAAAAAATTACATCCATAAAGTTCTTTTTCAATATCAGATATTTTATGGTAATATTCAATAATATTGTTTTTAGTATGGATTCTTAACTTTCTATGTTGTGATTCTATATACATTATATCTTTAAGAAAAATTTTAGTAGCTTGGCTAATTGTTTTAGCAATAATAAACTCATCTTTTTTATCAAACTGCAATAAAGCTGAATATAAAACATCTTTAAGTTTATTTTCATCGATGGGTTTTAAGATGTAGTGAAAAGCATTTACATCAAATGCATCAAAAACATAATCTTTAAGTCCTGTTATAAATATAATAATTGCTTCTTTATTTATAAGTCTAATTTTTTTTGCAACTTCTAGACCTGTTAATTTATCCATTTTTATATCTAAAAAATATATATCAAAAACATCTGTTGATGATATTAAATCCTCTCCATTATCAAACTGAAATATTTTATACTGTTTATTTTTTAAACGTAAAGCTTCAACAATAATACCTACTATTTCTTCTCTTTGATATTTTTCATCATCACAAATAGCTAACTTTAGCATTAAATCACCTCTAAAATAAGTATACCATCTAATTAAGTCTATAAATAAAATTTTTATCGGATGACTACCCGCTCTAATACTCCCATTTTATTCAACGTGAGAGTAAAGAGCGGTTACGTCTCTGGATAACGATTTCCCCTAAAGGATAACGACTTCTAAGAAGTAAAACTCCTAAGAAGTCTGTTAATAAGGGGCTATTGCATTAAAAAATTTACATACAATATATTGTTTTGCAAATTTAAAGTTAACACAATATATTGTAGGATTTATTCTTAGTGCGACAGCCCCTTAGAAATCTGTTTATAGGCTAAAACTAGATGGTAATAAAATGAGTTTTAAGCGATTATATTAATTTGTTCTTTATTATCTTTAGATTTATTATCTCTAGCTTTATCAGGAAGATTGTCCTCATAATGCTTAATATTTTGTGCAATTTGTTGTTGCTTTATAAATAATTCATTTGAATTTTCAGAGGCTGAACTAGAATTTGCATCTTTACTTTGTTCATTATTATCAACTATATTATTAGAAGTATTATTTTCTGTATTATTATTGTTTATATTTTTTAAGTTGTTACCTAGTTCTTTATTAATATTTTCAAGACCATTTTTTATTTTATCAAGTTGCTTTTTCTTATTAACAGGGTCTAGTCCTCTTTTTTCATCTGTTTTTATTTCGCAATCTAAAACTCTTGCTGTACCTGACATTAAAGTTTTTTGAAAAGATAATGATTTAGCTTGTGATAGATTGCTAGAAAGATTTAAAAGATTGTCCATAGATTCATCTGTTTTCATATTCTTTTCTGAATATGTATTTGATGTCTTCTTAGAGTTTGGATTTTTCTTATTTTTGTCTTTATCTTTACTTTCAATGCCCATTGAATTACGTTGTTCTTCTAATTGAAGATCATTTATTTGTTTATCAATCTCTTTAATCTGTTTATCAATACTTTGAAGCTTTTCTTTTATAGTTAAAGGATCGTTACCATTTTTCAATCCTCTTTCCATAATAGAATTTTTACTTTCCATCAAATTTGATTTTTGTTCCATTAGATTTTTTAATATATCATTTTTTCGGGAATTTCCTGTAAAGGATGTGCCCTTATTACCTTTATTAATAAGGTTCTGTTTTTGAGATTTCTTGTTGTTAACAAAAGTTTTAGCATTAGATGGATAATTTAAATTTATTGAACCCATCTGATGTTTGAGTGAAAAAGATATATTCATAAATATGCCTCCTTTAATAGAATTTTTCAAGTTTTGTATGGTTTTTACACTTATTATATCGTAGAATATGGAATTAATTTCATTAGTTTGTAGCAACAAGTCTTTAAAATGTATTGAATAGATTTTATAAGTATGCTAGTAGTTATTTCAAAGTATTATAAAATGAAACCTAATTCACATATTTTACTATATGCTAATTTTAATTTAACAGATATAGGGAGTTTACAATGTTTATCTAGCTCTTATAGGAGAGGAGGGATTAGAATTGTTAGTCATGGAATAAAATATATTTAGTTTTAAAACATACACTTATAAACTTTTATATTTGCTATATTAAAACTAAATATATTTTGAGACAGCTTCTTTATATACAGGACTAATTACCTGATTCGTAAAATGCCATATTGAGCATAACTTTATTAGGATAAAAGCCTTCATTTGTTATTTTTAATATATAATTAGTATCATATTGTAATATTCTTTCGAAAAGTGTAGATTCTATAGGGGTTCCACCCTGACTAAATGAGAATTTTGGTATAAAGTTTTCTTCTAATATTACACCATTTTGTATGTTAGAAGCATTGTAATAGAAGGAAGTATCTGCTTTAATTTTAGATCTATCATCTAAATTTATTACAGGAATTTCTTTATTACCAGGGATAAAAGTAGGGCTTTTAATTAGTTTAATTCCTAATTCTTCTCTTTGGCTTATAATTCTTTGATTTGTTATGTGTGTAATAGTATTCTTACCTGTGGATATTTGTATATTAAGACTTTTACCTGGAAAAATAATCTTTTTACATGAAATAGTAAAAGCTTGACCAGCAAAAACAAAACCCAGCCAGTAGGGTTGATTTCTAAATTGATAACTAGAAATTGCCATATTAAATCACCTCAAATACTCTAATTGTTACAGGATATTCTTTAGTCTTTGCATAAATAGTTAAATCTTCATTTGGGTCAAGATCATATACAATAACTTCGGCAGGAACATTAAAAACATATTTTCCACTTTCAAGTGTAAAGTTTGGATCTGTAGAGTGGTAAATATAAGTAGCCGCATCATTAATAACCCACAATTGTCTTCTTCCAGGTAGATTTTTATCCTCAACTCTTAAGGGAGTGGCTTCAGTTGTAATTCTTACTTTTCCTATACGATTATTTTTATTCCAATATAGTGGGGGAATATCATCATAACGAAAAACATTCATAAATAGTGACCTCCGTAAAGTAATTAATAACTGATATATTTAAGTTATCCATACATATTATGATAATGTACAATAGGATGATACAATAGGGAAAATAGAAGTTAAAAGGAGATAAGGTAGGAATACAAAAGAATAAATTTTTATTTAGTTTTTTAGGATTAGCATTATTTGATATACAAAGATATTTATGATATTTTTATAATGGTAAAATAGGAAGATGGTATAAATAGAAAGGAAATGATTTTGATGGAGCATAAATATGTGATAGGAATCGATTTAGGTGGAACTAAAATTAGTGGAGCAGTTGCAAATTTAAATGGGGATATTATTTCACAGTATACTCTTCCAACAAAGGCAGAAGAAGGAGAGAAAAAAGTATTACAACGTATAATAGACATTGTAGAAAAAGTAATAGAAAAATCTAATGTAGATAATTTTATTTCTATAGGTATAGGTTCTCCCGGACCTCTAGATACAAAAGAAGGGGTAATTATAACTACTCCTAATCTTCCTTTTAAAAATTTTAATATAGTAAAACCCTTAGTAGAAAAGTTTAATATACCAGCTTATTTAGATAATGATGCTAATGTAGCTGCTATAGGTGAATATACCTTTGGAGCAGGAAAGGGAACAAATAATATGGTGTTTATAACAGTTTCAACAGGTATAGGAGGGGGAGCGATATTAAATGGCAGAATATATAGGGGTAGTACTTGTAATGCATTAGAAATAGGACATATGACTTTAGAAAAAGATGGCCAAAGATGTAACTGTGGCAATTATGGATGTGCAGAGGCATTAGCTTCAGGTACTGCCATAGCTAAATTAGCAAGTGAACAAGTAAGAAAAGGGGAAAAAACTTCATTATGTAGTTATGAAAAAGTAACTGCTTATGAAGTATTTAAGGAAGCAGAAAAGGGAGATATTGTAGCTAAAAGCGTACTTAATGAAGCTTTGAATTATCTTGGAATATGTGTTGCTAATATAATTACTTCTTTTGATCCAGAAATGATCATAATAGGTGGAGGAGTTTCAAAGGGAGGAAAGATAGTATTTGAAAGAATAAATAAAGTAGTAAAAGAAAGATGTTTTAAACATATGAGCGAAAATACTAAAATAGTGCTAGCAGCTTTAGGCAATGATGCAGGTGTTAAAGGCGCTATTGCATTGGCAATAATGGAAAGTAAATTTTGATGAATTTATTATAAAAATTAAGGTTTCAACTTTTATAAATTTATAGGTTAATTCTAAATATAATATAAAAAATACTATGAATAAAGGGTAAGTAAAATAACTCAAAATTCATAGTTTTTTATTATTTATTATAATCACAAATCATAAATTATAAGCATATTATGATTTATAGGGGAAATTTTTTATATGAAATTTATAATATGTTAACTATAATAAAGGAGTGGATTTTATGGCTTTTGTAGCAAATGTAAGAAAAATTCCCCAAGCGGATTTGTATGTTGCAAAACTTTATCCCAATACTAATTTTAACGGCGAATCTTTGCTAGGTTGTGGCAGATATTATAATCAAGATAATATCTACAGAATACTAATGCACTTTGATATTTCTGGTCTTCCATCTAATATATTTATTGATAAAGCTATATTAAGACTTTATGTCAAAATAAACATTGTTAATAATATTACAAAACCGATAACAATCCACAATCTGCTCCAACCATTTGATAAAAATACTGTCACTTACTCAAATCAACCATCATTTGAGAACAACCCTTATGCAACATTAAATATAAATGCAGAGATTAATCAATTTGTTGAAGTCGATATAAAGAATTTGTTAATAAAGTGGTACAATTCACCTACACTTAATTATGGAATGCTAATGAAAGGGTTAGAAACTCAGGCTAGCTTTATCGGTTTTTCTAGCACATTTGATAGTGATGATACTAAATTTCCTAATCTAGAAATATACTACGGATATAATGAAGGATTGAGTGAGTACCCTGCTGAAACAGTTGAACTATTATCAACAGATGATTTTGTTAATTCTTCATCTATTCCTCTTGGTCCTAGTATAGGTACTTTTGCAATAGAAAATCATGGGCTTGGAGCTATTAGTGTAAGGATTCAGCTTAGTTCTGATAATATAAATTGGATAGATAATAAACCTCCTTATATTAGTGATTATATTCTTTTGAAAGATGACAATATAATATTAACTACAACTGCATATATGTCTTATACTAGAATTTTAATTACTCATGCTAAAAGTTATCCTGTTGATGATGCTACAGTCACAATATATAAAACAATTAAGGTTTAAATATGTTTTATATTTGAAATAAAAATAAAATTATATATTAAAAAGTATTTTATTAGTGGTTTTTTTCAAATCAGAAGGAACTATCTCAAAATGAGATAGTTCCTTCTGATTTGAAGTTTATATTTGCATTTGAGCAATTATTTTTAAATTTGTTCCTAAATCTGATTTATATGCTATTCTAACATATCTTGAAAAAATCATAGGCACCAACGTAACTATTTTCCCTGGATTTACATCTGTAGTGACAACACTATCATCAGTATATCCATAATCTGCTTCATTTTCTTTAGGACTTATTTGTAATTTAATCTTTGCACTATTTGAACCGATATTTTTTACGAAAAAAGTAACTAGAGATTGTTGCATTGTTTCAAAGGGTGGAGTATATTGATAACTACTTAGAGCAGCAACATCTAAACTATATTCAGTAAATTTTTTCCCAACTAGAGTTACATTACTTGATAATGGCGGTGGACTATAGGTTTCAAGCCAGTTTAAAATATCTTCGGTTACTTCTATAAGTTCTTCATCTTTAGTAAATATTTTAGTAGGTTCAGTAAGCATTTTCATCACTCCCAATTATAGAAGACTTTATAAAATATCTTCTCCTACTTTTACAATTCTTTAATCTTTAGTAAATATTTTTAGTAGGTTAAATTATAGAAGACTTTCTAATATATTTGCTCCTTCTTTGTCAATAACTTCAAACATTTTTATTGATCTAATAATTTCTTTTTTAGCCATTTCTTTATAGTCATATTTAAAATATAATTTACCTAAATTTAGTAAAACTGACTGATCGCTTATCAAATTTAATAAATTTAAGGTTTTTTCAAATTTATTAAATTCTTTGTTTATAAGCATAACTTCGCATATTTGTAGAATAGCTGGAGTAAAATCTAACATAGTTTTATCCTCAGATAAAACATTAGTATTTTTGTTTGTAAATAAATTGAGCATTTCTTTATATACTTTTAAAGTAGTCCTGTTGTATTCAGATAGGTTACTTTTATTAAATTGATTTATTGCAACAAGTGCTAGATCATATTTATCTTTTATAATAAAACATAAAGATTTATACATCATTATTTGAAAATAATATAAATTTTTTTCATCTATGGTATCAATATATTTTATACACTCATCAATTTTACCAGAATATAGTAGAGATTTCACTTTGAATATTTTTAGATTTTCTGAAAATACCCCGGATTTTTCACTTTTGTTTATATACTCTAAGGCTGTTTCATAGTCTCCTTCCATATAAAATAAATCTGCAATTATAGGATATTCTCTTGGAAAATCAGTGAAGAAATTTTCTATAATTTCTTTCATTTCTTCTATATTAAATTTTTTTTCTTTTAGTATATGACATATATTATAAAGGGGAACTAAAAAATCTGGCTTTGCTTTAATAGTGTCAACAGAGTATTTATATGCAGTATCATAATCTTTTAGATCCATATAAATTTTTGATAGTTCATATTTAGGTCTAAATCCACCTACTCCATAAATGGATTTTAAAACTGAAGGTGGTTCTCCAATTCCTATACATTTTTCAAAGGCTTTTATTGCTAAAAGAGGGCTATTTTCTTCTTTTAATATAAGTCCTTTTAAATAATATAGATCAGTAAACTCAGGATAATATCTTGTTCCAATTTCAATGAATTCCAGAGCTTTATCATAATCTTTCAAAGTATAGTTTGATATGACTATTCTTTCTATTAATCTTGAAGCATATCCAGTGCTTGGGTCAAAATCATTATAAGATTTATAATAATTATCTAAAGCTGATTTTTTATCATCTAAAGCAAAATATTCATTACCTAAATTAAAATATGCAAATTTAATATCTTCACCTTTTTTTATTTGTTCTCTTAAAAGAGTAATATTTCTATTTCTTTTATCTTTAGATACAATATTTTTATTCAAATAACCATAGTGGTATATTCTTATATCATAGGTTTTACCTTTTACATCCTTTTCATAATTAACTAATTGGTTATGAACCTCACCTTCATAATGAAATCCATAATTGTTTTTAAATAGTCGTGGATTTAAGTTTATGGTTATATCTGTAGTGGTTACACTATATCCAGAGTAATTTAATGTTTCAAAAAAGTATATTGTATCTTCATTTAAATCTTTTTTTATAAGATTTTTAAATTTTTCTTTATCTTCACTGCAAAATTCATCATCGCCATCCAATATCAAAATCCAATTTTTTGAGGCATATTTTAAAGATTCATTTCTAGCAGCACTAAAGTCATTGCACCACTCAAAATAATGAACTTTTGCACCATATTCTTTTGCAATTTCTACAGTTTTATCTGTGGAGCCAGTATCTACTACTATTATTTCATCTACTAAATCTTGTACACTTTTTAGACATCTTCCTAAATTTTCTTCTTCATTTTTAACAATCATGCATAAACTTATATCATGACCCATTATATATTATCACCTCTATTTCAAAGAAACCAAGAAGTACCAAATGGTACTTCTCAGCTAATTTATTAATACCTACCATTAAAGAAGACTTGTACACTTTGGTTTGTAGTTGCAGCAGTTGTACAATAAACTTTTGTATAATGCATATAATAAGAACTGCTTAAAGCTTTAGCGGTTCCAACTGCTCCAACGGTAGCTGTTTCACCAACTAGAACATAGGTTCCGTTTTGTTCTGGACATACTGCTATGCTAACTGTTACTGGCATAGTTCCACCGGCAACCTTCTTAACATACCAGGTAATATCCTGCATTTTTGAAGTGTCTACTGCAGTACTATATTGTGGTGTAGCTAAAGCGATAGTAGAAACTGTTTCAGAAGTTTCATTGAAATATCTATCAGTAATGTTTACATTTATTGATCCACCTGTGATAGAACTTATTTTAGCAATAGTTCCGCTTGTCAATGAATTTAGTTGAGTAACATCAACAGTACCGTTAGTGATAGAATCTACTTTAGCGATAGTACCACTTGTCAATGAACTTAATTGAGTTACGTCAACAGTACCATTAGTGATAGAGCTTACTTTAGTAATAGTACCATTTGTCAATGAACTTAATTGAGTAACATCAACAGTACCATTAGTAATAGAATCTACTTTAGCGATAGTACCACTTGTCAATGAACTTAATTGAGTTACGTCAATAGTACCATTAGTGATAGAGCTTACCTTAGTAATAGTACCATTTGTCAATGAACTTAATTGAGTAACATCAACAGTACCATTAGTGATAGAGCTTACCTTAGTAATAGTACCATTTGTCAATGAACTTAGTTGAGTAACATCAACAGTACCATTAGTGATGGAACTTACTTTAGCAATAGTACCATTTGTTAATGAACTTAATTGAGTTACATCTACGGTTCCATTTGTCAATGAACTTAATTGAGTAACATCGACAGTACCATTAGTGATAGAGCTTACTTTAGTAATAGTACCATTTGTCAATGAACTTAATTGAGTTACGTCAACAGTACCATTAGTGATAGAATCAACTTTAGCGATAGTACCACTTGTCAATGAACTTAATTGAGTTACGTCAACAGTACCATTAGTGATAGAGCTTACTTTAGTAATAGTACCATTTGTCAATGAACTTAATTGAGTAACATCAACAGTACCATTAGT